>CAYOUV010000044.1:0-27907 GCA_964407265.1 uncultured Anaerolineaceae bacterium
TGGGATTCGAACCCACGGTGGCCACGAGGACCACAACGGTTTTCGAGACCGTCCCGTTCAACCGCTCCGGCACCTCTCCAGACGGCGGGGCGTATTATAGCAGAGAGTGGGTTAAATTTCTACACTCTGGCCCAATTCCGGGAAGGACACCTGGTTCAGATTACGCTCGCGCAGGGCTTCCATCAATGGCTCAGCTCCCCGTTGCTCGCCATGCACCAGAAACACCTGCTTGGCCTGGGTTTTAACCCGCATGGCATAATCGATCAACATCGTCTGCCCGGCATGGGAGGATAGTCCGCCGATGGTAGCCACTTCTGCGCGGCGGGTAAATACTTCGCCAAAAATCTTGACCCGCTTCTCGCGTTCCGCCAAACGGCGTCCCAATGTATACGGCGCCTGCCAGGAGACGATCAAAACGGTATTACGCTTATCCTCAATGTTATTGCGCAGATGATGCAGGATACGACCGGTTTCGGCCATGCCGGAGGCTGAGATGATGATCGCCGGACCTTTGAGCTGATTGATAGCCTTGGATTCATCTACGGAATGGGTATAGGTCAGGCCTGGGAATTCCAGCGCCGGATGCCGGTGGCTGCGCACGAATTCGTTTGTTTCCTTATCAAGGCATTCGGGATGTTCCTCGAAAACCTCGGTGGCATGGACTGCCAGCGGGCTATCCACAAAGACCGGTACGTGCGGAATATCTCCATGGCTGACCATTTCGTTTAAAAAATAAACCAATTCTTGTGTTCGACCCACGGCAAATGAGGGAACGATCACTTTACCTTCGCGCGCGATCGTACGCCCGACCACCTCGCGAAATTCATCGTAAGCCAGGCGGATATCATCGTGCGGTTTATCGCCATAGGTACATTCCATTAACAGGTAATCTTCCGCACCGGATGGAAAAACCGGTTCGCGCAACAAAGGCATGTGGTGCCGTCCGATATCCCCCGAAAACCAAAAACGGACTTTACGACCCTTCTCTTCGATCTCTAATACCACCGCCGCAGAACCCAGGATATGCCCGGCATCGACCAGATGAGCCACCACACCGGGGATGGGTTCAAATGGCTGATCGTATTCAACTCGCTGCATATATTGAGACACTTCTTCCGCATCGGCAATGGTGTAGATCGGTTCTATCGGCGGTTCTCCACGCTTTGCGCGACGTTTATTGACGAACTGGACGTCGTATTCCTGAATATGACCCGCATCTCGCAGCATCACATCGGCCAAATCCGCCGTGGCGCGCGTGGCATAAATCGGTCCTTGATAACCGTTCTTTACCAGGTTGGGCAGGTTCCCGCTATGGTCAATATGAGCATGCGACAAGATGACCGCATCAATGCTCAGGGGATCAAAGGGGAGGTTTTGATTACGTTCGTAGGTGTCCTTGCGGCGGCCCTGGAACAACCCGCATTCGAGTAAAAGTCGTGAACCATTAATTTCCAGTAAGTGCCGGGAGCCGGTAACAGTCTGTGCAGCCCCAAGAAAATTTATACGCATGGCAACCTCCACGCTCCTTCTAAAAGATCTCTTTTACGATTGGTCGATTACTTTTAAAATATCTTGACCGTATCGTTCCAAACGCCAGGGGCTATCAGCCATCAAAGCGGCAAGTTGAGTTGTGTCATTTGGATTCCTTTCGGCGATATCGTAAAGGTAGGGCCGTGGTAAAACGATATCGGACTGAACTCCCACTTTGCGGGCAACTTTTTTTCGCCAATCTTTCAGCGCATCCAGTCGGGACAGAAAATCGCTGTTGGGACGCTCGGGCCGCGATCGCATGATTGGATCGGATTTCAAACCACTCGCGACCGCCGTTAAAATCGATTTCCCCAGCAGGCGAATTTGTTTTTGTGTCAACCCCGCCAGTTCCAGATCCTCGCTGGATTGGGGCATGGCCTTGGCCACTGCAATTAAGTATTTGTCTTCGATCACCTTGAAAGGCGGGCGGTCCAAACGCTGCGCCATTCGTTCCCGACAGTTGCATAACTTATTCAAAACCGCCAATTCGCGAGGGGACAAATCCTGATATCCTGATAGTTTTTCCCAAAGATGACCGGGCGATTTCGAACGATGACCATTGTTGAGGCTGGCCCGTTCGAAATCTTCCTTGGCTAATTCCCACAGTCCTTTCGCAACCAGCTCGGCCTTGAGTAAATCACGTAATTCAATCAGATAATGCGTATCAATCCGTGCATAATCAATCATATCCCGGCTTAACGGACGGGAACCCCAATTCGCTTTTTGGTAGCGCTTGTTAACCTTGACCTCAAATTTTTCGGCCAGCAGGCTGTTCAAACCAAAGGCTTTATAGCCCAGGATACGCGCCGCCTGCATGGTATCGAATAAATTTGCAAACTCGAAGCCAAAATCCCTTTTTAGACAGATCAAATCATACTCGGCAGCATGAAATATCTTCTCGATCCTGGAATCAGCGAAGAAAGGTGCCAGGGATTCCAGATCCGGCAGGGCCAATGGATCGAGTAAATAGTCCACTTTAAAGGTGGAGAACTGGATCAGACAAACTTGCTCCTGGTAGGCATGCAGGCTATTTGATTCGGTATCGACTGCGATCCGGGGATGGTCGGCCAAGACGGAGATCATCTCAAATAAAGCAGCTGGTGTATCCACCCAGACAGGTGGTGGGAGTGTTGCTTCAGTCATGGCCCTCATTATATTACATTCGCTCGGCGGGCCTTCTCCATCACGATTGCATCTTCGCCATCGGCATAGTATTTGCGCCAGACATCCAGGGTGGCATAGCCTTCCTGTTTATAAAGACGGATGGCATTTAGGTTGGAAGCCCGTACGGAGAGGCGAACTTGAGGCGTGCGTAATAGCTCTTCGCAGGTACGCAACAATTTCCGGCCCACTCCCTGGCGGCGATATCCTGGTAACACCCCAATCGTGGCAATCCAGGAAAAACCTTCGGACTTCCGTGGGTCTCCGGCTACAAAACCGATCATGGTCCCGTTTTCGACGGCTTTCAGCCGAACGACATCCGGGAAGGTGAGTACAGCGATCAAATCAATCAGCGGCCAGCCGTCCCGGTCGAAACAGGCACGCTCAAGCCGATGTAATGCAGCCAGGTCACGAATTGAGGCAGAGACAATTTCCATGAAGAAGAGATCCTCAAGAGCAGAAGCCTCCCGCTTTTGCAGGAGGCTTCTATTTTACATCGTCCTTGGTTTATTTTACGCTTACTTCTTACCCTTGACGAAATCCTCGATCATACTGGTAAATTCCATCGGGAAGATGTACTTGGTCGACGGGCTGGCACCCATGTTCTTCAAGGTTTCGAAGTATTGCAAGGTCATGGTCTTCTGATCGATCGCCTTGGCGGAAGCAAATATCTTATCCAGCGCAGCCGCAAACCCTTCGGCTTTTAATTCCTGAGCCTTGCGTGCACCTTCCGCATCCAAAATGGCTGCCTGTTTTGAGCCCTCCGCCTTTAAGATAGCGGATTGCTTTTCACCTTGGGCAACATTGATGGCCGCCTCACGCGTACCGGTCGACTCGGTCACCACAGCGCGGCGAATACGTTCGGCCGACATCTGTCGGTTCATCGCTTCCTGAACTTCGCGCGGCGGGATGATCTCTCGGATTTCAACGTTGGTTACCTTTACGCCCCAGCGCTCGGTAACTTCGTCCAGGCGGGTACGCAGCATGGTGTTGATGTGCTCACGCTCGGAAAGAACATCGTCGAGAGGAATACCACCGATGACAGCGCGCAGTGTGGTAGTCGCCATCCCCTGGGCAGCTACCTCGAAGTTGCCAACCTGCAAGACCGATTCGGTTGGGTCGAGCACCTTGTAGTACCAGATGAAATCAATCGAGATCGGTGCATTGTCTTTGGTGATCGAGGTTTGGTGCGGGATCTCGCGCACCTGTTCGCGCAAGTCCACTCTGACAGCCCGATCAACGATCGGGATCAGGAGGATCAAGCCCGGACCCTTTTGGCCGATACAACGTCCCAGGCGGAAGACTACCAAGCGCTGATACTCTGGCACGATCCGGACCGCATTGGCGATAAAGATCACTGCAATCGCCAGGATCCCACCGACCAGACACAGTAGAGTCCCGCCGAATCCGGCAACCGATTGAGCAAGTGGTGAATAAAACATACTAACCTCCTTCAGAAATTAGGTGGAAGATTTCTCTTGATTATCTTTGCCAGTCTCTTTGGAGACTTCGAGGATAAATCCCTGACGACCGACCACGCGTACGGGAGTCCCGATCGGGATAGAAGTTTTGCTGTGAGCGGACCAGAGTTCCCCGGCCACTTGCACCGAACCTTCCTCGTGGATGCGGGTTTTCGCCTCGCCTACTTGTCCGATCAGGGTCGTAAGATCATGCGTCGGTTGCGCGTGCGCCGCTTGCAGCGTTTTCCTGACAACGACCCACATGAAGCCTGCGTACAAAACCGAACTTACCAGAGCCAGGATCCAATTGACGGCTGGTCCGCCATTATCATTCGTGAACAAAAAAATTGACCCAATCACCAGCCCGAGAATGGACAGGGCCAGGAAAATTTCACGTTTGGGCTTGCGAAGGGCGTAAATAAAGGGCAGGGTACTCAACGCCAGGATGATCAGGGCCCACAAATTAATTGAGAGATAGTAAACCGCATATCCGGCCAACAGCAAACAAAAAAGGGCCCCCAATTCCAGCAGACCGGTGCCTGGCGCGACAACCGCCAACATGCCAAGCAGGAGGCCAAGCAGCAGTAACAAGTAAGCCAGATTAGGATCCAGCAGGATATTCATTGCGACCTCCGTCGAAAATTACAAATCCATTATACAACAGCTTTCTTTGGCAGCCGATAGTGACGTTGTATAATAGGCTGGCTCTTGAAATTTCCTCCTGTAAGGAGTTCCAGTGAACTTTGAAAAAATTTGCGTTTTGGGTCTTGGTTATATCGGCCTGCCGACGGCCAGCACTTTCGCAACACATGGCGTACAAGTCATCGGCGTGGATGTCAACCAAAAGATCGTCGAAACTTTACGCAACGGCGGACTGCACATCCACGAACCAGGCTTGCGAACAGTGGTCGCAGCGGCGCTCAAATCGGGCAAACTGCATATTTCAACACAACCCGAAGTAGCCGAGGCTTTCATCATCGCAGTTCCCACCCCGTTCTACCATGACCGGCAGGGCGATCATAACGGACGACCTTACAAATTAGCCGACATGCGCGCTGTGACTTCGGCTGCCGAGGCCATCGTGCCCGTCCTGCGCAAAGGTAACCTGGTGGTGCTCGAATCGACCTCCCCCCCACGCACCACGAGCGACCTGGTAGCACCCATCCTGGAGAAATCCGGACTGAAGGCCGGCGTGGACTTTCACCTGGCCTACTCGCCCGAGCGCGTGCTGCCCGGACAAATCCTGCGTGAATTGATCGAAAACGCGCGCGTCATCGGCGGTGTGACACCCGAATCCGCCCAGGCCGGCGCAGACCTGTACGCAATCTTCGTAAAGGGCGAAATCTTCCAGACCGACGCGACCACGGCCGAGATGGTCAAACTGATGGAAAATACCTATCGCGATGTCAACATCGCCATTGCCAACGAATTCTCCCGTCTGGCTGAACGCTTCGGTGTGGACGTATGGGAAGCCATCGACCTGGCTAATCGTCACCCGCGCGTCAAAATCCTCACGCCCGGCCCCGGGGTAGGCGGACACTGCATCAGCGTCGATCCGTGGTTCCTGGTCGAGAAGGCGCCCGAACTGACACCGCTGATCTACACCTCCCGGCAGGTCAACGATTCGCAACCGGCTTTCGTATTGGACTTGGTCAAGAAAGCCGTTGGCAGTCTGAAAGGCAAAAAAATCGCCGCCCTCGGCCTGGCTTATAAACCAGATGTGGATGACCTGCGCGAAAGTCCGGCTGTGGAAGTGGTGCATCTGCTTCAGAGTGAAGGCGCGATCGTCACAGCCTACGAACCATTTAAACCAGATGCAAGACTGCCCGGTATCCGGGCAGTTGCCACGCTCGAGGAGGCTGTGTCTGAAGCGCAGGCTATCTTGCTGCTGGTACAGCACACCGACCTGTGCAAGATGAGCGCAGCCGAATATACTGGAATATCGCCAGCACGGATCGCGATCGACACGGTCAACGGTTGGGAATCAGAAGAATGGCAAAAGGCCGGATTTCAGTTATTCCGGCTGGGTGTCAACAAGTAGAGCGCCACGATGACTTTGCGTGTCCTTTCGGTATTTGGTACCCGTCCTGAGGCAGTCAAGATGGCACCGGTCGTCAGGCAACTGGCACAAACATCTGGCATCGAATCGCTGGTCTGTGTCACGGCTCAACACCGCCAGATGCTGGACCAGGTACTGGACCTGTTCCAGATCAAACCAGACGTGGACTTGAATCTGATGCGCGAGAACCAGTCCCTGGCTGAATTGAGCGCGGCAATCTTTTCGAGCCTGGATCCGGTGCTGGCAGACCTGCAACCGGATTGGGTCCTGGTTCAGGGCGACACAACCACCGTCATGATTACTGCCTTATTGGCTTATTACCGACGCTTGTACGTGGGACACGTGGAAGCCGGATTGCGCACACACGATAAATGGCAGCCTTTCCCCGAAGAGATCAACCGCCGGGTCGCCGGTGTGACCGCCGACCTGCATTTCGCGCCGACCGAATGGGCGCGCCAGAACCTGCTGCGCGAAGGCATCCCGGAAGAGACCATCAAAGTGACCGGCAATCCGGTGATCGATGCCCTGCACTTCGTCTCTTCGCAGCCGATGCCAACTGAGATCCAGGATTTGATTGCAAAACTAAAGATCGGGGCCGGACAGCGTTTGGTGCTGGTCACGGCTCATCGCCGCGAGAACTTCGGACAGCCGCTTGAAGACATTTGCCAAGCGCTAAAAACCCTGGCCGAGCGCGGGGACATAGAAATCGTCTATCCGGTGCACCTCAATCCCAACGTGCAAGAGCCAGTCTATCGTCTGCTCAACAACCTGCCTCACATCACCCTGCTTCCACCGATGGATTATTTGCCGCTGGTGCACTTGATGAAACACTCGTTCATTATCCTGACCGATTCGGGCGGCATCCAGGAAGAAGCCCCGGCTTTTGGGGTACCAGTGCTGGTGCTGCGCGAAGTGACCGAGCGCCCAGAGGGCGTGGAAGCGGGCACACTCAAACTGGTTGGGACGGACACCCAAAAGATCATATCCGAAGCCACGCGGTTGTTGGACGATTCTCTAGCGCAGGCTGCCATGGCGAAAGCAGCCAATCCTTTTGGGGACGGACATGCAGCTGAACGCATTGTCAAAGCCCTCATTGCAATATAATTGCCTTATTTCTTTGTAATGTTTCCCCAACGATTATTTATGTATAATGTGGTTTGTGAAACCTACACGAAGACTGTTGGTCGTTTTTCTGACTCTAAGTCTAATGACGCTCACTTGGATGCCGGCCCAGGCCCAATCCACGTCATATGAATATTTCGACGAAACCGGTCACAACCTGACGGGGGATTTCCTGAAGTTCTATCGTAGTTTTTCCGAGCCGGAATTTATATTAGGTTATCCCCTCACTGAGCAGATCATCGGCAAGGACGGCAGGACCGTCCAGTATTTTCAACGAGCGCGCTTCGAACTGGACCCGAGTCAGCCGGAGGGAAAGCGCGTGCACCTGACCCCACTTGGACGTGCTGCTGATACAAACCTCACGAGCGACCAGATCGACGCCTACAACCCCAACGCCTGCCGCTACTACTCCGAGACCGGTTACCCAATCTGCTTTGCATTCCTGGATTTTTTTGATAAATATGGCGGAATTGCCGCTTTTGGATACCCAATCTCCAGCTTTATTTACCGGGATGGCCTGATCGTCCAATATTTCGAGAACGCGCGTTTTGAATGGCGCCCGTCGAATCCAAGCGGCCAACTCGTAAGTCTGACCGACTTGGGCAGTTTCTTCTTTGAGGAGCAGCACGAAGATCCAGCGTTCAAAATGCGTGCCAAACCACTGGACAATACCATTCAGCCTCGGGTGCTTTCGCTGATTTCGCATGCTTTCCCCGGGAAAGCCATGGCACTCAGTTCAGACCAGCAAACCATTTATGTCATCGTGCAGGATCAAACCTTGCTGCCGATCGCGAACGCGACAGTCGCAGCAACCATTACCTGGCCATCGGGAGCTCAAGAATTATTTGCTGGCATCACCGATGCTCATGGGGTGGCCACCTTACCAATCGCTTTCACCAATCAACCCTTCGGCAGTCTGATCCACATCGCGGTCAGGGTCAATTCTCAAGGATTGACAGCCAGCACAACCACTTCCTTCCGCATCTGGCATTGATCAATTTCACAACAGGTCATTTAAATTAAAGACTGGCCCAGCTTTGCAGGCCAGTTTATAACCACGCCTGACAGTCACGGCACAGATGCCGCATTCAGCCATCCCACCGCAGGGCATGGACGTATGGATGAAAGCTTGGGCAACCGGGCGAAGCGGCGCATCATAATCAAGTCCGAGCCGTTCGCGTAACCCCGGCAGTTGCTCAGGGCGGAGGTCGAGTGCCAGGTAATCCGCCCAGGCTAAGACCTCCGGCAATGCCGCCAGCGGGTGGACTTCCACTTCGGCAGGCAGTTCTGACGGGAGATGGTCACTGACCAACGACACGGAAGCCTCCCGTTCCATCCCGGCAAACAATAAGGGCAACAAACGAGCGGAAGATTCGCCTAAGGCAACCAGGGCGATATTTTTCACAGAGTGAGGCATTTGGAAACCATGACCAAGAGGTCCGCGCAGGGAAAGCCGGGTGCCGGGGGGCCAGCCTCGCGGCCAGGCAGCGGATGCGAGAAAGCCTCTCGGGCTGGGACTGGTATTGAACAGGGGAACCGGCAGCAAAGAATTCGAATCGTCAGGCGCGTACGCCAGCAGATATTGTCCGGGCGCAGGGATTAATTCTGACGGGCAGGCAATCCGCGCAGCAGCGCGATCCTGATTCAAATAGACTTCGAGCACTTCCCCAACGGCCTTTCCCATAGCCGCATGCTATCATGCTTTGAGCGGGCAGACAAGACGCAAGCCGGATGCGGTTATAATTTATGCAACCATTGGTAAATTTCTGGAGGAGAAATGAACATTGCTAGTTTACTGCAAGGGGTAGCCTCGGTTTCGTGGCTGGCGGTCGTTGGCGTGCTTGCGCTGCTGATCGTGCGTGCTTCGCGTCAGCAAGGCACGAAAGGGTTCGGCTCACTACTGATCGGTGTGCTGGTACTTGCCATCCTGATGACCACAGTCGGCGCAGGGCTGGTTTTCCTGCAGCCCGAAGAACGGGGTGTGGTCATCTCAGCCTTCGCACCCAAAGGCTATCGAGAGCAGGCCTTGCAGCCCGGCCTGCGTTGGGTCATCCCATTTGCTGAGACGGTGGTTAAATACCCCATCTCCAAGCAAACCTATACGATGTCGATTGCACCGTCCGAGGGACAGATATTCGGAGATGACTCGGTCACGGCCCGCACGCAAGATGGCCAGGAAATCTTCGTGGATGCCTCGGTAATTTTTGCGGTCAATCCTGCAAATGTAATCGATATTCATATTGCCTGGCAAGATCGCTATGACGTGGACCTGGTTCGTCCAGTATCACGTGGCATCATCCGCGACGCTGTTTCGCAATACCGCGTGGAAGAGGTCGTCAGTTCCAAGCGCTTTGACATGACCAAGCAGATCCGAGCAAATCTAGAGAAAAAACTCGCCGATAACGGTCTGCTCCTGATCGACTTCGTTCTGCGCAACATCACCTTCTCGGATGAATATGCCAATTCAGTCGAACAAAAGCAGATCGCTGAACAGCAAGCGCTCCAGGCAAAGTTTGTAGTTGAGTCCAAGAAGCAGGAAGCTGAGCAAGCCCGCCAGGTGGCGCAAGGCAAGGCTGATGCGGTCGTGATTGCGTCCAAAGGCGATGCTGAGGCACGCCTGATCCAGGCGGATGCGGAAGCCAAAGCGCTCAAGTTGATCGCCGACGTGGTCAAGAACAATCCTGCACTCCTGCAATACGAGTACATATCGCAGTTGTCACCAAACATTCAGGTCATGCTGCTGCCAAACAACGCACCATTTATTCTTCCGCTGCCAAACACGAACAGTCCATTGACCACTCCGCAATAAAATGCGCTCCCGGGGCGGCAGGATTACCGCCCCGATTTTTAAGGTGAAAATGGCTCAAGAACACAAACCATCCGGAAAACAAATACGGCTGACGACCTTATCGTCATGCGCAGGTTGAGCGTCTAAACTAAGCGCGGAAGCGCTGGCGCAGGTTCTGCGCCCGGTTAAAACCCTGTTCAAGCCGGAGGCTTACCCCGATTTGTTAGTCGGACTCGAGGGTCCGGATGATGCTGCCGTGTGGCGCATCGACGATGAGCGCGCCCTGGTTGTGACGACTGACTTCTTCACACCAGTGGTGGATACGCCTTATGAATACGGTGCGATCGCAGCTGCCAACAGCTTGTCCGATGTCTACGCCATGGGTGGACAACCATTCCTGGCGCTGAACATAGCTGCCCTGCCCCCGGATCTGCCAGCCGAATTAGGGAGTGAAATTCTGCGCGGCGGTGCAGAAAAAGCCCGGGAAGCGGGAGTGGTGATCGCCGGCGGACACACGGTCCAGGACAAGGAGCCCAAATATGGCCTGGTCGTAATTGGATTCGTTCACCCGGGTAAAATGCTGACCAAGAGCGGTGCCCATCCCGATGACATTTTAGTGCTGACCAAACCGCTTGGCTTTGGCACCACCACAACCGCCATCAAACAGGAAAAAGCCTCCGAGGCTGACATTCGGGAAGTGATCGATTGGATGATGCGCCTGAACAAGTCCGCCGGGGAATTGGCACTCGAATTCGGCTTGCAGGGTGGAACGGACATCACCGGTTTCAGCCTGCTGGGCCACGGGTACGAGTTAGGCGCCGCATCCGGTGTTGGCCTACGCTTCGATTACGCAAAAATCCCATTTATCTCCGGTGCCCGCAAACACGCCGAAGCCTGGACCTTCCCCGGCGGCGCGTCCGACAATCGCCTCCATTTCGGGCCACAGGTGCGCTTCGCGCCCGGCATCGACGAAGCCAGCCAGATGCTGCTCTTCGATCCTCAGACCAGCGGCGGTTTGCTGCTCTGCGTGCCGCCTGATAAAATCGATGGGTTCCTGTCTCGGGCGCGCGAAATCAACCAGCCGGCTTGGACGGTTGGCGAGGTTACTAAAGCACAGGGAATAATGGTAAAGGAGTAAGCTCATATATCCACGCATTGGGGTTGCCGAAGTGTTGCTCTCTTGTCTGATTGGACTGATTGGCGTTGGCCTGCCGGTGAGCATGCTGGTCCTGCTTTTTATGATCTACAACAAGCTCAAAAGCATCGAAGAGTCTCTCAAAAAAGAATGACCTGGGACAGTCTATCCATCCCCTGGCGAGCCGCTCTGGAACAAGCCTGGGAGGCACATTGCGCGGGTGACTTGCCTATCGGAGCGGTCATCACCGGACCACAAGGCGAAATCCTTGCCCGGAGCCGCAATCGAATTTTCTCGGACCACGCGCCCGGGGTTCAAATTGCCGGGGATACGCTCGCTCACGCTGAAATCAATGCGCTGCTCGCCTTGCAGGCAGATAAACTCACCCGTCATGCCTGTACGCTCTATACAACGGTTGAACCTTGCCCCCTGTGCATGGGCGCATCATACATGTCCGGTATACGCAAGCTGGCTTACGCGGCACGCGACCCGTGGGCTGGCAGCACCGACTTGCTGGGGAAAACTCCATATTTGAGTTATAAACCCGTATCCGCCAGCGGACCGCCCGATCCGAACCTGGAGACCTTCATTATCGGTTGGCAGGTGGAAAATGAATTAACCCAGCACGGGGAGGAAGCCTTGCAACGCCATTTCATGCGGCGCTGGCAGGAAGTTCTACCGCAGGCCGTTGCCCTAGGCCTCACTCTTTACCATTCGCAAGAATTACGCCAAATGCAGTCGGCTGGGTTGGAAATCTCAGAAATTATCGACCGGATTGTAAGTCGGGTAAAATAATTATGACGGAGGGAATTCCCCGCCAGGTTGGAGACCATGTCTGAATTTGGAACCGAAATACTGATCATCGCCATTTTGATTTTCTTTAATAACATCCTGGCGATGTCCGAGGCGGCCTTGCTGGCAGCCCGAAAAGCGCGCTTGCAGCAACGCTTCACCGAGGGAGACAATCAAGCTGCCGCGGCCCTCAAACTGACAAACAACCCCAATTTATTCTTGTCTGTCATTCAAATCGGCATCACCCTGATCGATGTGCTGACCGGTGCAGTTGCTGGTGCCACTTTGGCAGAGCTCGCCTCAACCGCAATTCAAAAGGTCCCTGTGCTGGCTCCGTACGCCCATTCGCTGGGACTGGGCATCGTCGTCATCATCATCACTTACTTCTCAATCATATTAGGTGAATTGGTTCCCAAACGTCTGGCTATCCAGAATCCGGAGCGGATCGCCATAATCGTGGCGAGGCCGATGCTGGTCATCTCGAAAATCCTTTCGCCGGTCGTGCGTTTTTTGAGTTTCTCGACGGAAGTCGTCCTGAGGATAATTGGCATGCGGCCTTCTACTGAACCACTAATCACCGAGGAGGAGATCCAGGTATTGCTGGATCAAGGCACGCAGGCCGGCATCTTCGAAGTGGCCGAACAGGATATGGTCGCCAGCATCTTCCAATTGAACGACCGACGCATCAATTCATTGATGACCCCGCGCCCCGAGATCGTCTGGTTGGACCTTCGCGATGAAACCGAAGAGATTGTGCGCAAGATTGCAGAAAGCCCCTATTCGCGCTTTCCAGTTTGCCAGGGCAGCCTGGATAACGTCCTGGGAATCGTCAAGGCCCGCGACCTGCTCGTCCCGATCCTGACCGGCGAACCGATCAAACTCAAGCAATGCCTGCAACCGGCGCTCTTCATCCCCGAGACGGCTTTTGCCTCACGTGCGTTAGATGTTTTCAAAGAAAACGGGCGTGAGCTGATGTTGATCATCGACGAATTTGGCGGCATCCAGGGTCTCCTGACGATCAATGACATTATCGAAGAAATTTTTGGTGATATCGAAACGCCTGAGCCGCAGGCGACACAGCGCCAGGACGGCTCCTGGCTGTTAGACGGCATGCTGGGTATCGACGATTTCAAGGACATCTTTCACCTGGGAGCACTACCCAACGAAAACGATTACGAGACCCTGGGCGGATTCGTGATGCTCCAGCTTGGACACATTCCCGACCCGGCTGACCAGTTCGAGTGGGAAGGCTTGCGCTTCGAAGTCGTCGACATGGACGGCCGCCGGGTGGATAAAATCCTGGTCACAACCCTGCCTGCCAAACCTGCGGCTGAATAAGTTGAGATCCGTAATGTTTGCCAGCAACGAACCCCGATTCTCATCCCGTCGCTCGCCCGTTTACAGCAAGGGCGGGATGGTCGCTACTTCCCAACCACTGGCGAGCGCTGCCGGGCTGGAGATGCTCTCCCAGGGCGGGAATGCGGCTGACGCAGCCGTGGCTGCCGCAGCGGCGCTCAACGTCACTGAGCCGACCTCAACCGGCATCGGTGGGGATATGTTCGCGTTGTTTTTCGAGGCTCAAACCCGGCAAGTCACGGCCTTGAACGGCTCAGGCCGCGCGCCAGCCTCACTGACACTTGAACGCCTTCAAAAAGAAGGCTTTGACGAACTCCCGGCTTATCATCCTTATACGATTACCGTGCCCGGCGCCTGCGCTGGCTGGTTTGACTTAATCGAACAGCACGGCTCGCTCGAAATGGAGTCCATCCTGGCGCCCGCTATCAAGTTGGCCGAAGATGGCTTTCCCGTTGCGCCGCTGACTTCTTATTTCTGGAGGCGCGCTGCGGACCGCCAGCTCGCTACTGCGCTTAATGGCCAAGAGATGACCATCGAGGGGCGCGGCCCGCATCCGGGTGAGGTATTTCGAAATCCGGGACTGGCGCGCACACTTAAAAAAATCGCCGAAGGCGGTAAACAGACCTTCTATCAGGGCCAACTTGCCGAAGCCATCGTCGCCACCGTGCGGGAAGCAGGCGGATGCCTGAGTACGGCAGACCTGGCGGCGCACACATCCACCTGGGAAGAACCCATCAGCACAACCTATCGTGATTTTCGTGTCTACGAGTGCCCGCCCAATGGACAGGGACTGACGGCTCTGATCGCACTCAATATTCTCGAAGGCTTCGACCTGGCAGCCCTGGAACCGCTCTCCGCGGCGCGCCTGCATCTGGAGATCGAAGCGCTGCACCTGGCATTCGCCGATACCCGCTGGTATGTAACCGATCCGCGTTTCTTCGACATTCCCCTTTCCCAATTGCTGTCCAAGGCATATGCCACCGAACGCCGCAAACTGCTCGATCCCCAGAAAGCCAGTTTAGACCAAAAACGTGGCGCGCCTGTCTCCTCGTCCGACACGGTTTATTTAAGTGTCGTCGATGGCTGGGGTAACGCTTGCTCTTTCATCAACAGCAATTACATGGGTTTTGGTACGGGCATCGTCCCCAGAGGTTGGGGCTTCACGCTGCAAAACCGCGGTCACAACTTCGACCTCGATCCCAACCATCCTAATGCACTGGCGCCCGGCAAACGACCCTATCACACCATCATCCCGGCCATGGCCACCCGCGAAGGCGACGGCAGCCTGTACGCCTCTTTCGGCGTGATGGGCGGATTCATGCAACCGCAGGGACACCTGCAGGTCTTCAACGCGCTGGTGGACGATAAGCTGGACCCGCAGTCCGCGCTGGATCAGCCGCGGTTTTGCATCGAATCGGGCGAAGCTGGAGGTTGGGTCGGCCTCGAGGATGGACTGCCAGATCAGACGATCGAGGGCCTGTTTGAACTTGGCCATTCAATCCGCCTGGTGACGGGGTACGAACGAGCTTTGTTCGGCCGTGGACAGGTCATCCTGCGGGATCCCGAGTCCGGCGTCCTGACCGGTGGTAGCGATCCCCGCGCTGACGGTTGCGCAATGACGCTGATCTAAAAATCCCAAATCAAAAAAATAGTACTGAAGCAAACCGGTCGTCCCTATCGCGATAATCATCCCATACGATAATGACAACACAATCCTTGTGATCAACCCCTCACCTTTGGAACGAATATCTGGCGAAAGACTTCGTTAAAATTACAATTTGTGCTATAAATCTTGTGACGAAACCCACAATACAATTGTTAGCGACCACGAGATAATCGTTCTTCTGGAGGAAAGCTATGGACCTTGTGTTACTCTCGCGATGGCAATTTGCCATCACCTCGGTCTACCACTTTTTCTTCGTCCCGCTCACGCTGGGATTGGGCTGGTTTGTCGCAATCATGCAAACAGTCTACTATCGCACCGGAAACGAGACGTTCAAGAAAATGGCGAAGTTCTGGGGCAAGCTGTTCTTGATCAATTTCGCCATGGGAGTGGTCACCGGTATCGTTCAAGAATTCCAGTTTGGCATGAATTGGTCAGAATACTCGCGATACGTTGGCGATATCTTCGGCGCACCACTGGCCATCGAAGCCCTGCTGGCGTTTTTCCTTGAATCCACTTTCCTGGGTGTCTGGATCTTTGGCTGGGATCGCATTCACAAGGGTTTGCATCTAACAGCCATCTGGCTGGTGGTGATTGGGTCAAACCTGTCAGCGCTGTGGATCCTGATCGCCAATGCTTTCATGCAGCATCCGGTCGGCTACGTGCTTCAAAATGGGCGGGCAGAAATGGTCGATTTTGGCGCACTGGTAGCCAATCCCAAGGCCTGGCTATTCTTCTGGCATACCATCTCCTCCGGGCTGGCAACGGCTGCATTCTTCGTGATCGGTATCAGCGCCTGGTTCCTGACTCGCAAGAAGGATGTCGAGGTCTTCAAGCATTCCTTCCGCATCGCTGCCATCATTGGCACGCTTGCCGTCGTCAGCGTCATATTGGCAGGCCATACACAGGGACAGGAAATGCGTCAGACGCAACCCATGAAGCTCGCCGCGCTCGAGGCGCTTTGGACATCCGAAAAGCCGGCCTCCTTCTCCCTGCTGACAATTGGGGATCTGTCCGGTAGAAATGAAGTCTGGTCAATCCGCATCCCGTACGTCATGAGCTTACTGGCCTGTAACAACCTCACTTGCGGTGTGCAGGGGGTGAACGATCTCCAAGCGCAATACGTGCAACAATACGGACCCGGCAACTACATTCCGCTGATGGTCGTCACGTACTGGACCTTCCGCTTCATGGTCGGCGCCGGATTCCTGATGTTTGGACTGGTTGCTTATGCGCTCTTCCTGGTTATGAAAGACTGGCCGGAAAAGTGGATGCGCTGGCTCAAATGGATGCCATGGGCGATTGCGCTGCCGTATATCGCAAACTCCTCTGGCTGGATCCTGACCGAAATGGGCCGCCAGCCATGGATCGTCTACGGCTTGCTCAAGACAGAAGAGGCGGTCTCACCGCTCAGCCCCGGCATGGTGCTGATGACTGTGATCGGCTTTACCCTGATTTACGCCTTGCTAATGTCAGCAGACGTTTACCTGCTTAACAAATTTGCGAAAGCCGGTCCCTCCGCTGCCATGCAGGAATCGTCTGATATCACCCCCGCTTTAACCGCGGTGCAAGACTAACGGAGGCTCACATGGACTTGAACATCTTATGGTTTATCCTGATTGCCGTCCTGTGGATTGGCTTCTTCTTCCTGGAAGGTTTCGATTTCGGTGTCGGCATGCTATTGCCCTTCCTGGGAAAAGATGACAACCAGCGCCGCGTCATCATCAACTCGATTGGCCCGCACTGGGATGGCAACGAGGTCTGGCTGGTGACTGCTGGCGGCGCGACCTTTGCCGCATTCCCGCACTGGTACGCGACCCTCTTCAGCGGCTTCTACCCGGCCATGTTCTTGCTGCTGCTGGCACTGATCGTGCGCGGCGTGGCTTTCGAATTCCGCAGCAAGGATTCCAACCCGAAATGGCGCGGCCTATGGGATTGGTGTATCTTTGCCGGCAGCGGCCTGGCTGCGCTACTGTTAGGGGTAGCCTTCGCCAATCTGGCGAAAGGCGTGCCAATTGACGCCAATATGAATTACACCGGCAACTTCTGGACGCTGCTCAATCCTTACGGTTTGCTGGGCGGTGTGATGACCATCTCCACCTTCCTGCTGCATGGGGCAATCTTCCTGAACCTAAAAATCAGCGGCGAAATCACCGAACGCTTCCACAGCTTCGCGCGACGCGTCTGGGTTGTGGTCCTAATCCTGACGGTGTTGATGCTGGTCGCAACCTACTTCTACACTGACATTCTGGCTCGGCTGGGCGTCGATCCGGGCGTGATCCCGATCAGCGGCATCATTGCTTTGTTGTTGGCGGGTTACTTCTTGAACCGAAAGATGAACGGCTGGGCTTTTGTCATGACTGGCCTGACGATTATCCTGACCGTGACAACGTCTTTCATGATCATGTTCCCGCGTGTGATGATCTCCACACTTAACCCAGCCTGGAGCCTGACGATCTACAATGCATCCTCCAGTCCTTATACGCTCAGGATCATGACCAGCGTAGCATTGATCTTCGTGCCATTGGTGCTGCTCTATCAAGGCTACTCTTACTGGGTCTATCGCAAACGCATCACGGCCGACCCCAAGACACTGACCTACTAACTCGAAAACCCAATAAAGCATCGGGGCACGAAGCTTCGTGCCCCGATCTTCTTAATAAATGCCATCATGCACCGTCGACTGATATCCCTGACCCGTAACAGCCGCCTGGCGCTGACCATTACGATTCTGACCGGATTTCTGGCCGGAATCCTGACCATTGGCCAGGCCTGGTACCTGAGCCTCACCATCGATGGCGCTTTCCTCGGCAGCAGGTCGCTCATCCAAGTCCTGCCGTGGCTGCGGCTGCTCCTGTTCATCATCGGCGGGCGTGCTTTCCTGGCCTGGATCAACGAGGTCAGCGCCAATGCCATTGCAGTGCGGATTAAGAGCGACCTGCGTGAGCGGCTCTTCGCCCACCTCCTGGACCTTGGTCCAGCTTTCAGCCACGGCGAACGCACGGGGGAATTAACCGCAACCGTCGTCGAGGGGGTCGAGGCGCTGGATTCCTATTTCAGTCAATACCTGCCACAACTGGTCGTCGCGACGCTGGTACCGCTCTCCATCCTGGTTTTTGTCTTTCCGCTTGACCCGCTCTCCGGCCTGGTCCTGCTGCTGACCGCGCCGCTCATTCCGCTCTTCATGTATCTGATCGGCAAAGGTGCGGAAATTGTCACCCGGCGTCAGTATGAAACTCTTGGCCGCCTCGCAGCGCACTTCCTGGACAGCCTGCAAGGGCTGACCACGCTCAAGCTTTTCGGGCAGTCCAAAGAACACACGCGCAGCATCGCGCAGGTCAGCCAACAGTTCCGTGTTACGACCATGAGCGTGCTGCGGGTTACGTTTCTATCAGCGTTGGCTTTGGAGCTGATCGCCACTCTGAGCACCGCCATCGTGGCGGTCGAGATCGGACTGCGCTTGTTGTACGGCAGGATGGATTTTCAAGCGGCACTTTTCCTGCTGGTGCTTGCTCCGGAATTTTATTTACCATTACGCATGCTGGGACTGCGTTTTCATGCCGGTTTGTCCGGAACCAGTGCTGCGCGGCGAATTTTTGAGATTCTGGATACTCCCACCAGCAATCGTGTCCCGATAAGCGATACTCGCGTCTCGGTTTCCCAACCCCCAAGGCCCGAGGGCACCTTCGCGCGGATTGAATTCTCCGGGGTATCTTTCACTTATCCCAATGAGGCCGCCCCGGCATTGCGAAATATCAATTTGCAAATCCATTCCGGCCAACACCTGGCCCTGGTCGGCAGAAGCGGCGCAGGCAAATCCACACTGGCGAATCTTCTGCTGCGCTTCATCCAGCCGCAGGAGGGTCAGATCAGCGTTGATGGCAAACCGCTCGAGCAATTTCCGCTCAATGATTGGCGCAGGCTGATCGCCTGGGTGCCGCAACGACCTTATCTGTTCCACGACACGATCGCCGCCAACCTGCGTCTGGGCCAACCAGAGGCAGGTATGCAGGAATTGTTCGATGCAGCCCAAATGGCAAACCTGCATGATTTCATCCTTTCACTGCCCCAGGGTTACCAGACGGTCATCGGCGAGGGCGGCGGGCGCCTCTCCGGCGGACAGGCGCAGCGGCTCGCCCTGGCACGCGCCTTCTTGAAAAATACCCCCCTGCTGATCCTCGACGAACCGACCTCCAGCCTCGACCCCGAAAACGAAGCTCTGCTGGAAGCAGCGACGCGGCGCTTGAGGCAAGGACGCGCCGTGATTACCATCGCGCACCGCCTGAACACCGTCTATCAAGCTGACCAGATCATCGTCATCGATAACAGCCGTATCATCGAGCAAGGTACGCATGAAAGTTTGCTCGCCCAAAAGGGCGCGTATGCAAAGATGGTCAACGCGCTGAAGGTAAAAAGCCTTGAGTTACCCATCCAGAGGCCGGACAAAGACAACGCCCCCCTCGCTTTGGACTTGCAACTTTCAGCCCAACCAGTGACATTCGTCCGGCACATCTCACACATCATGCCTCGTCTGCTATCATTCCTGAAGGGTTCCTGGGGCATGGTGCTGCTTTCCGTCCTGCTAGGGACGCTGACCATCGGCTCCAATATCGCCTTGATGGGTACCTCAGCCTGGCTGATTTCAGCCGCCGCTCTGCACCCATCCATCGCCGATCTGGAAATCGCCATCGTGGGCGTGCGCTTCTTTGGGATAAGCCGCGGTGTCTTCCGTTACCTGGAACGCCTGACCTCCCACAACGTCACCTTCCGCCTGCTGGCACGTCTGCGCATCTGGTTCTATGAAAAGCTTGAACCGCTTGCCCCGGCCCGCCTGTTGGAATATCGCAGCGGGGACATCTTAAGCCGCGTGACCTCCGATGTGGAAATGCTGGAGAATTTCTACGTGCGCGTCGTCGCGCCGCCCCTGGTAGCGGTCGTGGTCGCTCTTGGCACTGCCTGGCTGCTCGGGTCATTTTCACCGCAATTGGCTCTCGTGTTCCTGAGCTTTTTTCTGGGTATTGGTTTATTCCTACCGATCTTGATCCAGTGGCTCAGCCGCACCCCGGCATCAGACCTGGTCAACGACCGCGCTCAAATGCAGGTGCAATTGGTCGATGGTGTACAAGGATTAGCCGACCTGTTGATCTTCGGAGGCGGTGCCAGCCAACTGCGCGAAATCGTCAATACTGGGAAAAGTTACGCAAAATCCCAAAAGCATCTGTCCTTGATTGGTGGATTCAACGCAGCCCTGACCGTCCTGTTGCCAAATCTGGGTATGTTGGCTGTGATCGTATTGGCCATCCCACTGGTAATCACTGGCCGAATCCAAGGCGTCGTTCTAGCGACCCTGGCACTGGTCACACTGGCATCTTTCGAAGCCGTTAATCCCCTGCCCCTGGCCGCTCAAATGTGGATGAGCACACGCGAGGCTGCCCGCCGACTGTTCGACGTAGTGGACGCACAGCCTGCAGTCAGCGATCCGCCCCTACCACTGGCAACTCCTCGTTCGGGGGCATTATCGGTTCGAGACCTGAGCTTCACCTACAGGAAGTCCGATCCGCCAGCGCTCGATGGGCTGAGCTTCGACTTACCCAGCGGCAAGCATCTCGCCATCGTGGGTCCAAGCGGGGCTGGCAAATCCACGTTGATCAACCTGTTGCTTCGATTCTGGGAATATCGCCAAGGAAAAATCCTGCTCGACGGAGAGCCGCTCAATGCTTATGCGCAGTCAGATGTACGCCTGATGATCGGGATCGTTTCACAGAACTCGTATTTTTTCAATGCAACCATCGGGCAAAACCTAAAGCTGGCCCAACCCAAAGCCTCCATCAAACAACGCGAACGCGCGGCGCGCCAAGCCCAGATTTACGAATTTATCCAGCGCCTGCCCCAGGGATTCGAGACCCTCATGGGTGAACAAGGCTTACGCCTATCCGGCGGCGAACGCCAACGATTGGCGATTGCCCGCACACTGCTCAAGGACTCGCCCATCCTGATCCTGGATGAGCCAACCGCCAATCTCGATCCAGTCACCGAGAAACGCGTATTGGATACCCTTTTTGATCTGATGCAAGGACGGACTGCCCTGCTGGTCACCCATCGGCTGATCGGTCTGGAAAACATGGACGAAATTCTGGTGCTCGATCATGGGCAAGTGGTCGAGCGCGGCGTGCATACCCAACTGCTGAAACAGGGCGGGCTATACCGGCGCATGTGGGAGTTGCAAAATCGAATCCTGGAACAGTAATTTCCGCTTGCAGGCTACAAACGAACGTGCTATAATGCGGTCAACTCCCCTGCGATAAAAGTATCCTCAAAACGTCTGTCAGTTGGGCCATTTAGCCCGCGTAGACGACCTTGCAATTCAATTGGAAACATCGCCCTACTGCTTAACACAACCAATCTGGTAACCCTGCCTGTGACCGTGGGGGCACTGGCGTCATTTTTTCACGTCGAATCACTCCAAATCTAACGAGCGTCGAGAACCTAACATGAAAATTCTAGAACTAGAAAACGAACCCCTGGCAAAGCTACGTCAAACGGCCAGGGACCTCAACGTGCCGAATGCCAACCGCATGAAAAAGGAGAGTTTGATCCTCCACATCCGGCAGGCAGAAGCCGAAAAAGAAGGTATTGAAATCCGCGGGGGAATTCTCGAAATCATGAGCGAAGGTATTGGTTTCCTTCGCGCCGAAAATTATCGCATTAGTGACCAGGATGTATATGTTTCACAAGCCCAGTTGCGGCGTTTTGACTTACGCAATGGTGACCTGGTCATCGGACACGTACGCCCGCCGCGCGAATCGGAGCGGCACTTCGGCCTGCTCAAAGTAGAATCAGTCAATGGCCAGGATCCTGAAGAAGCCCGTCGCCGGCCTTTGTTCGAGAACCTGACACCCATTTTTCCCGACGTGCGTTTCGACCTGGAAACACCCGGCAACCCAGACTTAGCTCCGCGGTTGATCAACCTGATCGCCCCGATCGGCCGCGGCCAGCGGGGCTTGATCGTATCGCCACCCAAGGCAGGTAAAACTACCATCCTTAAACAAATCGCCAATTCGATCTCAACCAGATACCCCGATGTCAATTTGATGGTCGCCCTGATTGGCGAGCGCCCTGAAGAAGTCACCGATATGGACCGCTCGGTGGATGCTGAAGTGATCGCCTCCACTTTCGACGAGCCGGTCACAGCCCACGTCCGCACCGCCGAGATTGCATTAGACAGAGCTAAGAGATTGGTGGAGATCGGCCGCCACGTGGTAATATTGATGGACTCCATTACGCGTCTGGCGCGTGCTTACAACCTGGTGGTCAATCCCTCCGGGCGCACGCTCTCCGGTGGCATGGATCCTTCGGCACTTTACCCACCTAAACGCTTCTTCGGCGCAGCACGTAATATCGAAGAAGGCGGATCTTTAACAATCATCGCAACCTGTTTGGTTGACACGGGCTCCCGCCTGGACGACGTAGTCTACGAAGAATTCAAAGGCACCGGCAATATGGAGCTGCACCTTTCACGCCGTCTGCAAGAGCGCCGTATCTTCCCCGCCCTGGACATCGAACGTTCGTCCACCCGCCGTGAAGAATTGCTGCTCGGCCCAGACCTGCTTCAACGGGTCTGGCTGATGCGCCGCATGTACATCCAGATGATATCGTCACCGCCGCAAGGCGCAGGTATGGATGCGGCCGTAGCAACCGAAGCCATCATCCAACGTATGCATCGAGCAAAAACCATTCAGGAGTTCTTGGAAAATCTAACGGAAGAACAATGATCGGTAAGTTCATTAACTTTATAAAGAAAAACAGTTTTACTGTTATCAGTTGGGGAGTAACTCTCGTCGTCGTAGCAGGAATGGTTGGATCGACCTTATGGTGGAAACAATCCTCCGCCAACGCTGCCGCTTTACAACCGGAAGCGACAGCCAAGCCGGGTCAGTCTGCGCCATCCATCAGTTTGCCATCGACGAATGCTTCCAACTCGCTGGATGCAATCTCCCGCCATATCGAACTGAAGACCCAAATCCCAGCCGATAAACCGCGCTATGATGCCATTGAATACACTGTGTCGCGCGGTGATTCGGTTTTTCATATTTCACAAGAATATAAAATCAAACCCGAAACCTTGCTCTGGGCGAATTATGACGTGCTCAAGGACAGCCCAGATAGCTTGCGCCCCGGCCAGGAACTCCAGGTCCCACCGACTGATGGCATTTATTACAAGTGGAAAGATGGCGATACAATCGACTCGGTTGCTAAGGAATTCAAGGCTACTCCCGATGATATTATCAACTGGCCGGGCAACAACATCGATTTGACCAATCCGGCTATCAAACCGGGCACCTGGGTCATGGTCCCGGGTGGCAGCCGCGAATTTGTTCAGTGGCTGATCCCAACCGTAGCACGCGGTAGGTCCGGTACCGCCAATGTTAATGGAAGTGCCTGCGGTGGTGGTGCGGTCGGCTCGGGTGCCTTCGTCTGGCCGGCAGACAATCACTATCTATCCGGCAACGATTATTACGCCGGTCACCTGGGCATCGACATCGCTGCCGGTGAGGGGGCCGCCATTTACGCGGCTGACAGCGGCGTGGTAACCATGGCACAAGGCGGCTACAACTACGGTTACGGTAACGTGATCCAGATCGATCATGGGAACGGGTATTCAACCCTCTACGCCCACTTGAGCCAGATTAATGTAAGTGTCTGCCAATCCGTTTATGCCGGCCAATTGATCGGTCTGGCTGGCAGCACCGGTAACTCGACCGGCGCGCATTTGCACTTTGAGGTGCGCGAAAATGGTGGTTTTATCAACCCCTGGTACGTACTTCCATAATTCAGTAGACCCTCAGGTTTGAATAAAACCTGAGGGTCTTTGATTCTTCAATATGGACCAACACTCCCTGCAAAAACGACTCTCCGATTTACCCCTGGGCGAAATCCGTTATTTCGAGCAGGTCGGTTCGACCAACGATTTAGCCCTGACCTGGGCCAAGCAATCTGCCCCGGACTACTCCCTGGTCATTGCGGACGAACAGACTGCAGGGCGTGGTCGTGCAGGGCGTAAGTGGTCCACGCCGCCCAATTCAGGCTTGGCGTTAAGCCTGATCCTGCATCCGTCGACGACCGAACAAACCATTCCATTGCTATTCACCGGTTTAGGTGCTTTGGGGCTGGTGCAAGCCTTTAAAAAATACAATCTTCCTGCCCAGATCAAATGGCCGAATGATGTCCTGCTGAATGGCAAAAAGGCAGCCGGAATCCTGGTAGAGACAGCCTGGGTTGGGGAGCAAATCGAAACTCTAGTGTTAGGCATGGGTGTCAATATTCTCAAATCCGCCCTCCCAGCCGCAGATGAGTTGCAATTTCCTGCCACCAGCCTGGAAGAAGCACTCGGCAAGGCCCCGGACCGCATCCAGGTCCTACACGACCTCCTAGCCGGTATAATCGACTGGCGTCAGCACCTGGGAACAAAAACCTTTATCTTTGCCTGGGAAGCAGCCTTGGCCTACAAGGGAGAGATGGTTCAGATCTGGAAGGGGAACGACGCATCACTCATCGGTCAGATCGAAGGCCTGGAAACAGACGGCGGTTTACGATTGCGCTTGAGTCGAAATGAAGCCAGCATAGTACGTGTTGGGGAAGTCCACCTGCGGCCAATTAACAAGGTTGCGTGATATACTTTACCCACGAGGTGAACCATGCTTGATAATCTCCGTGACGATTCATCATCCTCCCCATTTTTCGAAGACGAGTTTCCCGATTTCCTGGAGGACCAGGAAGGCGAAAAAGAACCGTCCACCCCAAAATTCAAGCGCTCTTATTCGGGCAATTTCCTGGGTATGACGCCAGTTCAGCGTTTTGTCATCGCGGTAATGTTGATGATCACTTTTTGTATTCTCGGCACGATGACCCTGTTCGTAACCGGAAGATTTATGCTCTTCTAAAGCAAAACTCCCGCGTTGGCGGGAGTTTTTATCTAATCTATTCTGAAGGCGGCTGCTCCTCTGGAGCAGCTTTTTCGTCCCCATTCAAATCACTATTTATGTCTGCGCCGGCACGTTTCAGGTCTTCCGCTGCAATTCGTGCAACAGCCACCACGTTATCGCCCTGATGCATGCGCATTAAATGCACGCCTCGTGTGGCGCGCCCCGAGACCTTGACTTCCTTGACCTTCAAACGAATCACGACACCATTGGCAGAAATCAATGTTAAATGATCAGATTTTTGGACAACACGGGCCGCAACGATCTTGCCAACAATAGGTAGAGCTTTCCTATCAATCGTAGCCACACCACCGGTGGCACGATTCTTTGCCGGATAAGTCGAAAGGGGAGTCTGTTTACCGTAGCCATCGGCGGTGACGGTCAACAGCGCACCATTAGGCTCGATGACTTCCATGGTGGTGACTTTGTCACCTTTTGCCAAGCGAATACCGGTTACGCCAGCCGCGGGACGACCCATGGAGCGGACCTGGGTTTCGGAGAAACGCAGTGCCTGTCCCCTTTCGGTAACGATGATAATCTCGTCCTTTCCACTGGTCAAACGTGCCCAACCAAGTTCGTCGTCATCATCAAGACCCATTGCAATCAGGCCGGATGGACGCACGGATGCAAACTCGGCAAGGTCGACGCGTTTAATGCGACCCTTGACGGTAGCCAGCGTGCAGTATGAGGCATCATTGAAATCCGCTACAGAAATAGCGGCCGTAATCCGTTCTCCCGGTCCAAGCGCCAATACGTTGACGATGGGAATGCCCTTTCCCGTGCGACCCGCATCCGGGATCTGGTAGGTTTTTTCGGAATAGACTTTGCCCTTGTCTGTGAAGAACAAGACAGTGTGCAGCGTTCGTGCCGGAAGTACAATCAAGACCTCGTCTTCGTCACGAGTGGTATGCCCCATTACACCCTTACCACCAATACCTTGTGAGCGGAATGCCGTCGCCACTGTACGTTTGATATACCCACGATCGGTCAAGCTGATTAGGACAGCTTCATCATGGACCAAATCTTCTTCGTTGAGTTCTTCCTTGGCATCCAAAGCAATGCGCGTACGACGCTCATCTCCGTACTTTTCGGACAATTCCTTCATCTCGTCCTGAATAAGGGCAAGGATTTTCTTGGGATGCGCTAATAGATCTTCCAGATATTCGATCTGTTCACGCACTTGTTTGTGTTCTTCCTCGATCTTACTTCGTTCAAGTGCAGCCAAACGGCGCAACTGCATATCCAGGATCGCCTGGGCTTGGACATCGCTCAGGTTGAAGCGAGCCATCAGACGTTCTTTAGCCTCGTCCGCATCATCGGATGCACGGATCGTTTGAATCACAGCATCGATGTTTTCCAGCGCAATCAGCAAACCATCCAGAATGTGCTGGCGTGCACGCGCTTTTCCCAATTCGAAATTACTACGCCGGACGGTCACCGTTTGACGATGGTCGATGAAGATTTGAAGTGCTCTCTTGAGTGAGAGCAACTTCGGTTCTCCATCCACTAACGCCAACATTTGAACGCCGAAGGTGGACTGGAGGGTGGTGTACTTGTAAAGCTGGTTGAGCACTTTTTTGGGTTGAGCGCCGCGTTTTAGTTCAATCACGATGCTCATTCCACGCTGATCAGACTCGTCCCGCAAATCAGAGATCATATCGATCTTGTCTTCGCGCACCAGTTGGGCAATCCGCTCGATCAAACTGGTCTTATTGACCTGGTAAGGGATTTCAGTGATGACGATCTGGAAGCGCCCGCTCTTGGATTCTTCGATATGGGCTATTCCGCGCATGACGATGCGGCCTTTCCCGGTCGCATAAGCCTGTTCGATACCTTCCTTGCCAACGATCATGCCACCAGTCGGGAAATCCGGACCGGAAATGAACTTCATCAGGTCTGAGACCAGGATGTCATCCATCTGATCGTAGTTTTCAATCAAATTAATGATAGCTTCGGCTAATTCGCGCAAATTGTGAGGTGGGATGTTGGTTGCCATCCCGACAGCAATCCCTGAGGTTCCGTTCATCAGCAGATTAGGAATACGTGACGGCAAGACCAGTGGTTCTTCGAGCGAGTCGTCGAAATTCGGGCCAAAATCGACGGTGTCCTTCTCGATATCAGCCAGCATTTCTTCGGCCAGTTTGGCCATCCGGGCCTCGGTATATCGCATGGCCGCCGGGGCATCGCCGTCAATCGAGCCGAAGTTGCCTTGACCGCTTACCAGCATATAGCGCATTGAAAAATCCTGCGCCAGGCGCGCCATTGTCTCGTAAACGGCAGCGTCCCCATGCGGGTGATACTTCCCCAGCACCTCGCCAACAATACGGGCAGATTTCTTGAAAGCGCTGTTCGAGCGCAGTCCCAAATCCGACATAGCGTACAAGATGCGCCGGTGAACTGGTTTCAGCCCGTCCCGCGCGTCCGGTAAGGCGCGCGCCACAATCACGCTCATGGCGTAATCCAGATACGCCGAGCGCATTTGAGAATCGATATCAACTTGTTGAACAGTACCGATTTCCATCTATCGCTTTTCCTTCTTGGAGTTAATCAAAAAGAGTGCCTTATCACAAAAAAACCAAGACACGAAGAAGACTAAACTCTTTGTGACTTCGCGTCTTGGTGCTAAAGTACCCTGACTATAATTTCACAAAGTTACCCCCCAATTATACCGCAAACTTGGTTTAATTAAATAAAGAAACCCGCTTTCTAGCGGGCTTCTTGGATGCCGAAGGAGGGATTTGAACCCTCACTCCCTAATGGGAACTACGCCCTGAACGTAGCGCGTCTGCCAATTCCGCCACTCCGGCGTGCGGTTTGTATTGTATCCGAAACGTCAGTTTTGTCAACCTTAAAAATCGGGG
>CAYOUV010000045.1:0-26648 GCA_964407265.1 uncultured Anaerolineaceae bacterium
TTGGCGAACTCTTCAACTGTGGAACCAATGAAGAAGTTGTTTTCATTGATCACGTTCTCGGAGAACGCGCCTACTTCCCAACGGCTGAACTTCCAGGCGCCGAAGGTGGGCTCGCCGTCATTACTGAGTTTGTGCAGAGCATCCACGGCGTCGGCCAGCTTGGTGGTGTAATCTTCGCTGGCGGGATCGACATCGGCGCCGGGCAGCATCGCCACAGCATCGGCGACCTTGGACTCCCAGTAGGCCTTATTGACAATCGTACCCTGCAGGGCGCCATATTGCCAGACAGCCAGACCGGGCGACTGCGTGAAGTAGAATTTTACGGTGTGGGCATCCACAGCTTCAGCGTGGTCCAGGAAGTTAGGGTCATAAGCCGACTGCCAGTTCAAGCCCAGCTTGAATTGTAAGGCGGTTTGAACGGTGAAGACCACGTCGTCAGCAGTCAGTTCGGAACCGTCACTCCACTTCAGACCGGGTTTAATCTTGGCTGTGCCGACGTAGAAGTCGCCTTCTTGTGTAAGCTCGGTCGGGAAGCCATCAGCTGTGGCAGGAATGAAGTCAAAACGCTGATCGGACAGGGTGTACAGGGTCGGCCAATAACCGCCCTGGACCGCATAGTTCCAGTAGCTGGCGTCGGTGTCATCAAACAACGCCCAGACGTTCGTTGAGGTCATATCCGAAAGCACTGCGAAGCGAATAGTGGGAGCACGCCCGGTGGAGGGGGCTTCCGTCGGGGCCTCGGTCGCAGCCGGAGCTTGGGTGGTTGTGACCTCAGATGTGGGGGTGGCCTGCGGTCCGCAAGCGCTCAGCACCATACTGGCGATAAGCAGCAAACCGAGGACCAACAATACGCGATTGCGAAACATATATTTCTCCTCCTTGAAAGGATTATTTAGGTAAGACTCGACGTTTATTGGGCTTGCGAAAGAGTATCAAACTTCAGTGCATCACCTCCTATCGGTACTACATCTATACTCAATTTGCGCCCCCTATTCGAGATTTTCAATATAGCATAATGAAGGGACATCGTCAAGAAATGCAACATAGAGTGGTGGAAGGAAAAATCGTACCGATGGCGACCGCCGTATTATGGGGTACAGCTGGTCCCATAATCAAAACTTTCCAGATTCCACAATTTATCCAATCCTGTCCCAGTCAGATCGAAATTACAGAAATCAGGGCGGCTGGCTGCAACCTGCAAACGCAGGTAAAGGGGAATCACGGGCAAATCATCGGCAAAAATTTGTTGACTCTTTTTTATGGCCTCAGCAAAGGCCGGTGTGTTTGGCGGTGCTTTCATCGAGATCAGGCAAGCCTGGTCGAATTCCGGATTGCTGTAACCGCTGAGGTTGGTTCCCAGCCAGTGATTTTCGGCATCGGGGATCGCAGTTGTAGTGTACCACTCACAGGTTGAATCCATACCAGCTGTGCCCATGGCAAATTCAGCCAAATCGAAGCTGCGCCCGAACAGGGGGCCATCCGGGCCCTGGGCATAAAAATCAGCCGAAGAAAGATACTGCAAATTTACGCCAATTCCGCACAGCGCCAAAGATTGGCGGAGAATTTCGCTCACCTGTCTGCGTTGGATTGATTCTGTAGTCTGGTAATTCAACACCAATGGCGTTCCCTGCGGGACGCCACTGACAGCTTGTGCTACGCGCGGTGTAGCAGGATCGTTGTCTGTATCCTTCCAACCGACCTGATCCAAAAGCTGCGTGGCCGATTCCACATCGAATTGATAGGTTTTCACATCCGCGTTGTGATCTGGATTGTCGGGAGGCAAAAAAGTATCCGGGACGACCGACAGGTCAAACAGGACAGATTGGACTACCCGATTGCGGTCAAGACACATGGCTATTGCCTGACGGGTACGCGGATCGCCCAGAAAATCTGGCCGATCGCCAGATGGACTCGGATAATAGCCGTCATCATACGCAGCCGGTTTGATGCCAAGCGCCAGTTGCTCCATAATATTGGTTTTAGCGACTGCAAGTTGCACTTTCTGTGACTGCTGCAGTTCGCGCAACAATCCTACCTGGCTGTCCAATTGCACGCTTGGGTCAAGCAAATCGCATTTTCCTGCAAGCAAATCGCTGACAGCGGTGTCCGCATCACTGACAAAGCGGAAGGTCAGATTGGCAAACTTGGGCAAACCCTCATCCGCCCGAAAATATAGCCGGTTGCGGGTCAGACGGATCGATTCGCCCGGCTTCCATTCCTGCAAAATATACGGCCCCCAACCGGCAGGCTCGCGGGTTGAGACATCGGTCTCCAAAAGGTCGGTCGGGCTGAAAGATTCCCAGAGATGCTGCGGAGCGGGAGTCCAGAAATTTGTAAAGTAAGTCTGGTCGATGAAACCCGGTTTGCCCCACCATTGAAGAGAGTAATCGTCGGTGGCTTCATAGGACTGCGTACGGTCAACCAGGTATTTCGAGGCCGGCGTGCTGGGATCCTGGTTCAATTCGAAGGCGTAAACCGAGTCCGCCGCGGTCACAGGTGTGCCATCAGACCAGACGACATCATCGCGCATGGCAAATGTAACGATCATCTGGTCCATGTTCAGGGACGATTTACCATCATAGGTCACAGCACAAGTATCGCTGTAACAACCGCTGGGGTAAACACGGGTGCCTTCGGAAAGCGTGGCCGGGACACCATTTGCGTCGACAATTTCACTGCCCGTACTGACCGAGACGGACTCAACGACCGCATCTCCATCCGCCAGATCGGGCAACTTTTTGAGAATGACAGGCTTGTATTCGTAGCCGACAAAATCAATCGGCCCATCATAAATTGCAGAGAGCACACTGCGTGCGGCGGCGTTGGGTCCGCCATACAAATAAAGCGTATTGGGTTCCTGTCCCAGGCAGATCGTCAGGGAGCGCGGCTCCGGCGAAGGTTCAACCGTCGGTGGCTGGGTCGGCTCAGGTGTGGACTTGACCGACGCGGCCGGAGTCCCGGATTGACAGGCTGAAAATAAAAATGCTGTTGCGACCAATAAGAAAATTATGGATCGAGTCATTTGACGGCGGAGAATCATCTCATCCCTCCTATAAAAAGGACAGGATTCAGCGTGAACAAAAGAAACTGAATCCTGTCTTTAATTAGCACCATTATTGTATTGGGTTAGCCACTCCAGGTTATTGTGTGCCACGCAGACGCGGATCGAGGGCATCACGCAGGCCGTCGCCCAGGAAGTTGAAGGCAAACATGGTAATCGCCAGCGCCAGGGCGGGAAAAACGGTCTGGTTTGGGTAGGTACGGATGACTTGCGACCCATCCGAGATCATCGACCCCCAGGAGGGTGTCGGGGGATTGACGCCCAGCCCAATGAAGGAGAGAAAGGCCTCGGTCGAGATATAACCCGGGATTGCCAGCGTTTCGGCCACGACCAAGGGGCCAACGATGTTGGGCAGGATGTGCTTGAACATGATGCGCAGGTTCTTGGCACCGATGGTATGTGCGGCTTCTATGAACTCTTTTTCGCGCACGGAGAGCACCTGGCCGCGCGTCAGGCGGGCCATGGTTTCCCAGGCAGTCAGACCAATCCCAACAAAGATGAACAGCAATCCTCCCATCTTCGCGTCCAATTGACTGACCGAATATGCAAAGCTGCCCGGTTGTACCCTGGATATGGTCGAGCGGAAGAAAGCCATCAGCAGGATGATGAACAGCAATTGGGGGAAGGCGTATAACACATCCACGATGCGCATCATGATGTTATCAACCTGACCGCTAAAATAACCGGAAATACTGCCGTAGAAAACCCCGACCAGCAAACTGATGAGCGGGCCGATGAAGGCAACGGACAAGGAAACCCGCGACCCATAAACGATACGGCTGAACAGGTCGCGCCCGACATAATCTGCGCCCAATGGGTAGGCGTTGGAGATCTGCGCATAGGGTTTCATAGTCGGGAAAATCGGGAGCAGCCATTGTGGAACTTTGTTTTGGTCGGGCAACACCTGTACTTCGTACGACTTGAGCGCAACGATCGGCGCAAAGATAGCGGCCAAGACCAGGATGATGATGATCGATCCACCGACCACCGCGGCCTTATTGCGCAGCAAGCGGCGCCAGGCATCCGCCCACAGGCTCTCACGTTCTTGTGTGAGGGGGGCGCCTCCTGAACCAAATTTTTGGGATTCCAATTTTACTTCTGCCATTTGTTTCTCCTCAAAACCCACGCCTAGTCATACCGGATGCGAGGATCGAGATAAGCATAGGTTATATCCACAGCCAGATTCGCAATCACCAGGAAGACCGCATATAAGAGAATCGTGCCCATGATGACTGGATAATCGCGATTGGTAATACTGGTCACGAAGTATTTTCCCATACCAGGGATGCCGAAAATCAGTTCGGTGACGAAGGTGCCGGTTACCAGGGCAGCGAACAGCGGGCCCAGAATGGTTACCACCGGAATGAGCGAATTTTTCAAGGCGTGACGGGTAATGATCAGGCTCTCACGCAAACCTTTGGCACGTGCCGTACGGATGTAATCCTCGCGCACGGTTTGCAGCAGCGTGGCACGCGTCAGGCGCGCGATGACCGCCGAGCTACCCAGGCCCAAAGCCACTGAGGGCATGGTCGCATGGCTGAAGAAATTCCAATTCAGATTGGACGGTAAAAATCCGAGGAAGTATGGTGGTTGCGCCCCCCATCCGGTGGGCGGGAACCATTTCAACGTCACCCCAAATATCCATACCATAATAGGGCCGAGCACAATCACCGGTACAGAAACACCGAAAATTGCCACACCCATCCCAAAATAATCCAGTAAAGTATTTTGCTTCAAGGCCGCCAAAATGCCCAAAGGCATGCCGACGAGCAAGGCTACCAACAGGGACAGGGTCCCCAGTTGGGCAGAAACCGGCAACTGCTGCCGGAAAATATCATTAACGGTGCGGCTGCGCGACGAAAATGATGGCCCAAAGTTCATCCAGCGCACCCAGACGCTCCCGATTTTTATAGTGACCATAAAATCATCATTCACCGACTGGGTGGGAGCGATGGAGGTGACATGGGGGATGAAGACCTCATACATATACTTGCCGTATTGCTTCCATAATGGATCAGAAAGATTATAGCGTTCGTTCAGGTTTGCCTGAATCTCCGGGGGCAAGGCCTTTTCGGTGTCAAAGGGTCCTCCAGGGACAGCATGCATCAAGCCAAAAGTGATCATTGACACTACAAAGAGCACAGCCACCAGGTAGATCAGACGTCGGGCAATGTATCGGCCCATTCAAATCCTCCAAAATCACCAGTTTTTACGACAATCCGAAGATTGACATAAGTGGAGGGGGAGAGGCGAACTCCCCCCCTCCGACTAACTAGACATCAATTATTTGGTGATGTCCCACTTCTCGATGTGTTCCTGTCCAGGAGCAACAGAGAAGGTACGGGTTACGTACGGCTTGGTCGTGCTGACGCGGGTGTACCAGTAGATCGGGATCATAGCAGCGTCGGTCTTGACCAGGATTTCCTCGGCCTGCGCGTACAGATCAACGCGCGTGGCGGGATCGGTCTCTTTGGCAGCCTGAGTGAGCAACGATTCGAACTTGTCGTTCTTCCAGTTGAAGCCGCCGCCCTCAGCCGGGTTGGCCGAGCCACCGAAGCCAGCATCCTCTTTGAGGAAGTTATTGGCATCCGGGTAGTCCATGCACCAACCCAAGCGGAAGATCTGCGGGGTGGCCACTGGGTCGCGGATGGTTTCCAGATAGACTTTCCATTCCTGGTTAACCAGTTTGACGTCCACGCCCAAGTTGTCCTTCCACATTTGCTGGATGGCTTCAGCGATCTTCTGGTGACCAGAAGAAGTGTTGAACATCAGGGTCAGGTCCAGATCAGCCGCGGTCAGGCCCTTCTCGTCCAAATAGGACTGCAGTTGAGCCTTGGCGTCATCAGGATTGTAGAATACACCCAAATCGGGGTGATCCGCCATGGTCGGGGCACCGGCCAGGCCGGGGCGCGAGAACCAGTGAGCAGGTTCCTGGCCACCCTTGGTGACATTGTCAACCAGGCTCTGGCGGTCAACAGCCTCGGACAGCGCCAGGCGTACGCGCTGATCGTCCACAACCGGGGCTTTGGTGTTGAAGCCGTAGTAGTAGGTGCACATATCGGGAGCGATCTTCAGTTCCTTCGAGAGCACCGGGTCGGTCTTGACACGATCGATGTCAGCCAGCGGAACGCCAGCGACATCCAGGTTGCCGGCTTCATATTCAGCGAAGGCAGGCGCCTCATCCAGCATCGACCAGGTTACCTCACCAATCTTGGGGACCGGAACGCTAGCGGTGCCGGGCCAGTAGGGGTTGGCGGTGATGGTGATGGTGGAGTCGTGTACCCATTCTTTCAGGGTATAGGGGCCGTAGCTCTCGAAATTGCCGGGCTCGGTCCACTTGTCGCCAGCAGCGGTGGTGCAGTCATCGCCTTCGATGATCCACTTGGGCTGTGCGCGAGCGACCCACATACCAGCGATATTGATGTTGTAAGTAGCTGGCTGGTTGAATACGATATCGAGAGTCTGATCATCCACAACTTTGACGCCAACAGCAGAGGCGTCCGCGTTGCCGCCGTTGTAATCGCCAGCGCCGACAATGGCGAAAGCCAAGACATAGGCATAATTAGAAGCCGTGGCGGGATCCAGTGTGCGCAGGATGCCATAGGCGAAATCGTTCGCGGTGACCATGCGGTCTTTACCACTGCAATCCTGGACTTTCTCGACCTTGCCGCTATCGGGGTTGTAGCGTACCCACGGTACATCATTGCGCAGGTGGAAAGTAATGGTTTCCGTGCCATCGGCATTGTCAGCAACATCCCATGAGTCGGCCAGGCCAGGTTCACTGAGCGAGGTTTCCTCATTGGCGCGCGACAGGCCTACGAAGGCTTCTTCCACGATCTGAACCGAGGAAGTGTCGGTGGTCAGCGCGGGGTCAATGGTGGGGACGTCACCTGCACCAAAGCTCATGCGCAGGACCTTGCCCGCACCGGGAGCAGCGGGGGCGCCCAACTGGCAAGCCGTCAGCGCCATGCTGGCGATAATCACCACGCTGAATACAACAAAAAGTTTCGAACGCATTGTGTTTCTCCTCCTTACATATTTAAGGGTTTTTAAGTCGTCTTCGTGCTTGTGAAAAAATATTTTCTAATGCCGAGCAACCACCTCCTCTCGATTGACCATTACATCCAATCTTCAACGAAATGACAGGCAACGAAATGATCTGGTTTTATTTCACGCCATTCCGGTTTCTGTTCCGCACAAATTTCTTTTGCAAAAGCACACCGGGTGCGGAAATGACATCCGGAAGGCGGATTTACTGGGGAAGGCACATCTCCTTGCAGAATGATGCGCTGGCGATCCTCCTCGACCACCGGATCCGGAATAGGCACAGCTGAAAGTAAAGCCTGCGTATACGGATGCAATGGATCGGCATACAATTCCTTGCGGTTGGCTAACTCTACGATGGTGCCCAGGTACATCACCGCTACGCGGTTGCTGATATGGCGCACCATGGAGAGATCATGTGCAATGAACAAATAGGTCAGGTTGAACTGTTTTTGCAGATCTTCCAGCAGATTGACCACCTGCGCCTGAATCGAAACATCCAAGGCTGAGATAGGCTCGTCGCAGATAATCAATTCGGGTTGCAACGCCAGGGCGCGGGCCACACCAATACGTTGGCGCTGGCCGCCTGAGAACTCATGCGGATAGCGGTTCTCAAATGCCGGGTTAAGACCAACCAGTTCCAGCAGGCTTTCAACGCGCTCCTGGACTTCCTTGCCCCTGGCTACATTGTGAATGATCAAGGGCTCACCGATGATCTCGCCCACGGTCATACGCGGATTCAGGCTGGCATACGGATCCTGGAAGATCATCTGCATCTTACGGCGCATCTTGCGCAGATCTTCTCCCTTCAACTGGACCAGATCGACCCCATCGAAGATGACCGATCCGGAAGTCGGGCGATACAATTGCAGGATAGTCCGACCTGTGGTGGACTTGCCGCACCCCGATTCGCCTACCAGACCCAACGTCTCGCCACGCCTGACGTTGAACGTCACACCATCCACAGCATGGACGGCGCCGACCTGTCTTTGAACGATAATTCCCTGCGTAATGGGGAAATACTTGACCAGTTTATCAACGCGCAGCAAAATTTCGTCAGAAGCCATTAGCGCGCTCTCCCAGTTTTTATGTCAACCCAACAAGCCACGCGGTGATCCGGCGCGAGCGTCTCCAGTACCGGATTCTCATTCCAGCAACGTTCAATCGCAAACTTGCAGCGCGGCGCAAACGGACAGTATTGTGGTTTTTCCATCAAGGTTGGCGGCAGGCCATCGATTGAAACCAAGCGTTTCTTCTGATCCAGGTCCAAGCGCGGCAGGCTGCCCAACAACCCCATCGTGTAGGGGTGTTGCGGATTAGCATACAGCTCTTTGACCTGTGCTTCTTCAATAAAGTAACCACCATACATAACGATGACGCGCTGCGCCATTCCAGCTATGATCCCCAGGTCATGCGTAATCCAAATGATCGCCATGCCCAGTTCATCTCGCAAACGCTTGACCAGCTCCACAATTTGCGCCTGAATGGTGACATCCAAGGCTGTGGTGGGTTCGTCTGCAATCAGTACCTGGGGGTTGCAAGCCAGTGCCATCGCGATCATTACGCGCTGACGCATACCGCCTGAAAATTGATGTGGATAATCATCTAACCGTTCTCGCGAATTCGGAATGCCCACCATCTCGAGCAATTCCACGACACGGTCTTTGGCCTGCTCTTTGGTCATTCCAAGATGAATTTCCAATGGCTCTGCGACCTGTCGACCAATCGTCAGCACTGGGTTAAAGGATGTCATTGGGTCTTGAAAGACCATGCTGATTTGAGAGCCGCGTACATTGCGGATCTCATCTTCTGCCATCTTTAGTAAATCTTGTCCCCTAAAAACTGCAGAACCGGCCACAACCTTTCCAGGTGGCGTGGGAATCAAGCGAAGCACCGAAAGCATCGAAACGCTTTTTCCGCATCCGCTCTCTCCAACCAGTCCAACCGTCTCGCCTTCATTAAGGGTGAAGGAGACACCGTTGACTGCATGGACAACTCCCTCGCGCGTTTGGAAGTGGGTTTCGAGGCCCTGAACATTAAGTAACTGATTGGGCATCTACGCAATCCTAATTGAGTTTATTATCAGAAAGGTTGCCGAAACCAAGCCAACCTTTCAAGCTTCTCCTAGTTCGACACGAAAAGCATTAAAGATTATACACTAATTCAAGAGACCGTCAATTATGGCGTACTGCAGGGAGTTAACAAAAAAGGACATCAACGTCTTTTCATTATAGTGGAGTAGATGTGTATCGGCAACCATTCTGGAGAGGGGTATTTGTCATAATTTGCTGGTGAGTAAAATAATAAATGGAACAGCCTTTGCGTTGACAGGCCCACATCAAGACATTAGAATCGGACCATCCTCACAAAAATAACCAAGGAGAGAGATGCTAAAGGAATTTAAGGAATTTGCCATACGCGGCAATGTGGTAGACTTGGCAGTCGCGGTAATCATCGGCGGGGCATTTGGCAAGATCATTTCCTCGTTAGTCAGCGACATCCTGATGCCTTTGATCGGCCTGGTCATTGGTGGAATCGACTTCAGCAGTCTCGCCATCACTATGGGTAACGCCAGTATCGCCTACGGCGCCTTCATTCAAGCTGTGGTCGACTTCGTTATCATCGCCCTCGTGATCTTCCTGATGCTGCGCTTCATCAACAGTTTCCAGAAACCGGAAACATCCTCCGCCGAGCCAGTCACGAAGGAATGCCCTTACTGCTACACGACCATTGCGATCCAGGCCACTCGCTGCCCCAACTGCACCTCAGAACTGAGATAACCGGCAAGCAGCAAACGCGGTCCGTCACCACAATCATGGAGGAACGTGGATTTTCTCGACATTCTTAACCCCCAACAACGACAGGCCGTCACAGCAGGTGATGGGCCTGTTTTAGTGCTGGCAGGTCCCGGGTCGGGCAAAACCCGCGTACTGACCCAGCGGATCGCCTATTTGATCGCTCACCAGGGCATCCGTCCGTATCAAATCCTGGCCGTCACCTTCACAAACAAGGCCGCCCGGGAGATGGAAAAACGTGTCGCTGCGCTGCTCGGTGAGCAGTATACGCAGGGCATGATGTTGGGCACCTTCCACGCCACCTGCGCCCGCATCCTGCGGCGGGAAACGGACCTTTTACCATTTGATACAAATTTTGTGATTTACGACAGCGATGACCAGTTGAGCCTCGTCAAGGGGGCCATTCGCGAACTCAATCTGAACGAAAAACTTTATCGGCCGCACAGCATCCACGCCGCTATCTCGAACGCCAAGAACGACCTGCTCGGGCCGGACGATTACCCGACCAACACCTATCGCGATGAAGTTGTCAAGCGCGTCTATGAGCTGTACCAGAAACGCCTGATTGCCAGCAACGCAGTCGATTTCGATGACCTGCTGCTGTGGACCGCCCGCCTGCTGGAAGATCAACCCGAGGTGCGCGAGAAGTATGCCCAGCGCTTCTTGCATGTCCTGGTAGACGAGTTCCAGGATACCAACCTGGCGCAGTACGTGCTGATCAAACACCTGGCGTCAATCCACCACAACATTTTCGTGGTGGGCGACCCGGATCAGTGTTTTCCGGCAGGTACAGACATCCACACACCGAATGGTAAAAAGTCAATCGAAGCTTTGCGTGCCGGAGAATTAGTGCTCGCCGCCAGTGGACGCGGCTCCACCCTGCCGGCACGAGTCAATCACGTCGGGAAACGCCCCTACCATGGTGAACTGGTTCGCGTGACCACCCAACGCGGACATACTTTCCGTGCAACACCCAATCACATTATATTCACCAGGCTAGGCTTGAACGCTGGTCTGCATTACGTTTACCTGATGTATCGCAAGGACAAGGGCTATCGGATCGGTACTGCATCCCATGCACGCAGTGATGGTGTAAAACCAGACCTGCAAATCGGATTGAAGATTCGCAGCAACCAGGAGAACGCGCATAAGATCTGGATATTGAAAGTCTGCTCAAATCGGGAAGAGGCTTTTTTCTGGGAATCTTATTACGCATTTAAGTATGGTATCCCTACCACAGTTTTCCATGTACGCGGCCGGCGCATGCGCATGTCACAGGAAAGCATCGACCGGCTCTATGCCGAGATTAACACGACTGCAAACGCTCAACGGCTTTTCGACGATCTGGAGATAAATCCAAATTACCCGCACTTCATTCCGCAGGGGGCATTCCGGAATGTGGTGAATTTGCGGTTCTTCGGCGAAGGACGGCAGACCGAACAATCTCCATGGCACGCCCATCGTGTGGACCTATGGAGCAGCGATCCGAAACTAGCTAAAAGGCTGAGAGCGCTCGGATACAATCCTCTTATCCGCAGTCGCCAAAACTGGAGGGTGGCCATTAATCGCCTGCAATACGCTGATATTCAAGAGGCCGCAAAGCAGCTCAGCCAGGCGGCTGGAGATGCAGAAATTGTCGTTGGCGCTTTTCTGGTGGACAAAGATCAGGCAGCGATTGCGCCTCGCTATTCTCTGATGCCCGTCAGCCAATTACACCCATCCATGCTGGTAGCAATTGAAAAAGATGGTCATATTACTGAAGACATCGTCACCGATGTTTGCCGCGAGCCTTACGACGGGGAGGTTTACGACTTTGAAGTGGACAACCTTCACAATTACATTGCAGGCGGGGTCGTCGTCCACAACTCGATCTATCGCTGGCGCGGCGCAGACTGGCGCAACGTTCAGCGTTTCGAGCAGGACTACCCAAAAGCCCAGGTCATCCTGCTCGAACAGAACTACCGCTCCAAACAGACGATCCTCAACGCGGCCATGGCGGTGATAGACCGCAGTGCGCACCGTCGTCGCAAACGCCTGTTCACCGAGCGCGGACAGGGCGAGAAGCTCTTCTATTATGAAGCGCCGGATGATTATGCCGAGGCTTCCTTTGTGGTGGACACCATCGCCCAGCTGGTAGCAGGCGAAAAAGTGGAACCGGGCGACTGCGCCGTGATGTACCGCACCAATGCCCAATCCCGTTTGCTGGAAGAAGCTTTCCTGCAGGCGCGCCTGCCCTATCGTCTGGTCGGCGCGCAGCGCTTCTACGGACGGCGCGAGGTCAAGGACCTCCTCGCTTTCCTGCGCCTGATCCACAACCCGGCGGACGAAGCTGGCCTGGACCGCGTGATCAACGTCCCGCCGCGCGGCATTGGCGACAAGACCCTGACCGCTCTGCACGAAGCCGCTCGCCAGGCCGGCATTCCACCTGTGGCCGTCGTGCTCGACCTGGTCCGCGGGTCTGCGTCCCCTTTCTGGGAGCAGTTCTCCTCCCGTGCCGTCGTCCCTCTGTCCAACTTCGGCGGGGCCCTGGCAGCCTGGCGCGAAGCCGCCTCGCTTCTGACCATCACCGAACTCTTCGACCGCGTCGCCGGCGACATCCATTACCGCGACTACATCGATGACAACACCGACGAAGGCCGCGACCGCTGGGAGAACGTGCAGGAGTTGCGCCGCCTGACCCAGGAATATGCCGACCGCACGCTCGAGGAATTCCTGCAGGACATTGCCCTGATCTCCGACCAGGACACTTTGCCCGAGGAGCTCAATGCCCCCACGCTTTTGACCCTACACGCCGCCAAAGGCCTTGAATTCGGCGTGGTCTTCATCGTCGGACTGGACGACGGCATCCTGCCGCACAGCCGCTCTTTCGACGAGCCCGAGGAGATGGAAGAGGAACGCCGGTTGTTTTACGTAGGTATCACCCGCACCAAAGACCGCCTGTACCTGGTGCGTTCGGTCCAACGCGGCGGACGCGGCTGGTCGGATGAAACCTTCCCCTCGCGCTTTCTGGATGACATTCCCACCGAACTGCTGGCCGGCCAAACCCGTACTGGACGCAGCTTCCACTCGAGATCCGCACCCGACACGTTCTGGGCTAATCCGCATCAGCTCAAGCCGGCTCCCGTTATAGAATCTAAATACAGCGCCGGGATGCGTGTCCAGCACGCGGCTTGGGGCGAGGGGATCGTGCTCAACAGCCGCATCGAAGACAATGACGAAACCGTCGACGTAGCCTTCGAGTCGGTCGGCATCAAGCGGCTGGTCGCTTCGCTGGCCAACCTGACCATTCTTAAATAAATCTCGCATTCAATTTTTGGGAAGTTTTCGTTTTGCAAAAGGAGTCGCACATGCAATATGTCAACCTTGGTAATTCTGGACTAAAAGTCTCGCGCCTGGCATTGGGCATGATGACTTACGGCACGTCGAAATGGCGCCCCTGGGTGCTGGACGAAGAACAGGCCCGCCCGTTCGTCAAGCGCGCCTTCGACCTGGGCATTAACTTCTTCGATACAGCCGACATGTACTCACGCGGTGTCAGCGAGGAGGTGCTGGGAAATTCACTGCGCCATTTCGGTGTCAAGCGGGAGGAAGTGGTCGTGGCCACCAAGGTCTTCCACCCGACGGGTGAAGACCCCAACGCGCGCGGCCTCTCGCGCAAGCACATCCTGGATGCAGTCGACGCCTCGCTGCGTCGCCTGGGCTTGGATTACGTCGACCTGTACCAGATCCATCGCTGGGATTACAGCACCCCGATCGAAGAAACGATGGAAGCCTTGCACGACCTTGTCCGTGCCGGGAAAGTTCGCTACATCGGCGCCTCGTCGATGTTCGCCTGGCAATTCACCCAGGCGCAATACACCGCCGACCTGCACGGGTGGACGCGCTTCATCTCGATGCAGAATCACTACAACCTGGTCTACCGCGAAGAAGAGCGCGAAATGATCCCATGCTGCCTCGACCAGGGCGTCGGGCTAATCCCCTGGAGTCCGCTGGCGCGTGGCTTCTTCAATCCGGACCGTCGCAAAGAGGAATGGGGTGACAGTGTGCGCGCCAAGACCGACGAATACAGCCAGCAGCTGTACTATCGCGAGGAGGACTTCCTGGTCGCCAAGCGTGTGCAGGAGCTCGCCAAAACGCGCGGTGTTTCCCCAGCCCAGATCGCACTGGCCTGGATGCTGAACAAGCCGCACATCACCGCACCCATCATTGGCGCCAGCAAACTCCAACACCTGGATGAGAACGTTGCGGCGCTGGAGATCCATCTCAGCGATGAGGAAGTGGAGCAGCTCGAAGAGCTTTACCGGCCCCATCCCGTTCTGGGCCACATCTAAAAGAGGCACTCATGTTTCACGATATTTCCGAAGCAACCCTGACGCGCATGCGCGAACTGGAGCAGCGCGACCGCCGCGATCGCCAGGACGGTACCCCCAAGCTCCAGCGTCTGCGCCAGATCCCGCCTGAGACGGGCAAATTCCTGGCCTTGCTGTGCGCCTCGGCACCGGCGGGGCGGGTGCTTGAGATCGGCACCAGCGGCGGCTATTCCTCGCTCTGGCTCTGCCTGGCCTGCCAGCTGCGCGGCGAGCGGCTGACCACTTTCGAACTGCTGCCCGAAAAAATCGCCCTGGCGCAGGAAACCTTCCGCTTGGCGGGAGTTGCGTCACAGTTGGATTTGATCCATGGCGACGCGCGCGCACTGATCGACCAGTACCAAGAGATTGCCTTTTGTTTCCTGGACGCCGAGAAAGACGTCTACCAGGATTGCTACCAGAAGATCGTGCCGAACATGGTTCCCGGCGGGCTGCTGATCGCGGATAACGTTATCAGCCACGCCGACGAGCTGCAGCCATTCGTCGAACAGGTATTGAACGACCCAAGCGTGGATGCGCTGGTCGTGCCAATCGGCAAGGGGGTATTGGTAGTGCGCAAGCTCTAATACCAAAGGGCGGCCGGCTTGGTCGCCCTTATTGTTGTAAAATATACGTGCAGGCTTTCACCAACGGAGGAGCTTTTGACTGAAACATTAAAGATCATCATTCCCATGGCAGGCTGGGGTACACGCATGCGTCCCCATACCTGGAACAAACCCAAACCGCTGGTCGGCGTGGCAGGCAAGACCTCCTTCGAGCACCTGATGGACATTTTCAAAACCCTGCCTGACCCGGCCAACGCCGAATTTATTTTCATCGTCGGACCGCACCTGGGCGAAGACCAAATCCCCCCCTTCGTGGCTGAACATTATCCCGAACTCAAAGCCCACTACGTTGTCCAGACCGAGATGAAGGGCCAGTCGCACGCCATCTACCTGGCCAAGGAATTCCTGCACGGCCCGATGATCATGGTTTTCTCGGACACGCTGGTTGAAACCGATTTTTCGTTCCTTAAAGACGAGACCAGCGACGGTGTGGCCTGGGTCAAGCCGGTACCGGATCCGCGTCGCTTTGGCGTGGCTGAAGTCGGGGATGACGGCTGGATCACGCGCTTGATCGAAAAGCCAAAGTCGCTGGAGAACAACCTGGCCGTGGTTGGGTGTTACTATTTCAAGAGCGCTGAGGCGCTGGCCGCCGCACTCCAGGAACAGATGCGCCGCAAGGTGCAACTCAATAACGAATTCTTTCTGGTTGATGCGATCAATATCATGCTTGAAGGCGGCGCGCAGATGCGGACCAACACCGTCCAGGTCTGGCTGGATACCGGTACGATCGAGGCCACGCTCGAGACCAACCGCTACCTGCTCGACCACGGACGGGACAACTCAGCCCAGGTCAAGGGCCGCCCGACAGTCGAGATCGTACCCCCGGTCTTTATCCACCCCAGCGCCGAGATCAACCAGGCCGTGATCGGGCCGCACGTCTCGATCGCGGAGAACTGCAAGATCAGCCAGGCCGTCATCCAGGACAGCATCATCGAGGCCGGCACCCAGATCGAACGCGCTGCCCTGAACCACTCCCTGATCGGCCGCGACTGCCAGGTCAAGGGTGAAGGGAACGGCGGTCAGGCAGCCTCCCTTAATATCGGCGACGACAGCAGTGTGATCCTGTGACCACTGACCCGGTCGAGTGCCGTTCGGAAGTCGAGTACGCCGAGAAACCGGTTGCACTGACCTGGGATGGCCAGCGGTTGGAAGTCCAGGCCATCCTGGCCCGCTGGCGTACGCCGCAGGGGAAGCACTTCCGTGTATCGACGACAGACGGCCATATTTTTGAACTGGCCTATCAAACAGCAGTCGACGAGTGGCACATCCAAGCCTCGTAAATATTATCTGGACGCGCTGGCGTCCGCACCCAAACCCGAACCATCAGGAGGATACATGCAGGAACTTTCGGACGTGCGGTATTTGTCAAAACGCGTGGCCGGGCTGAAACCATCCGGCATCCGCAAGTTTTTCGATATCGCCGCCACCATGAAGGATGTTATCTCCCTGGGCATTGGCGAGCCGGATTTCACTACGCCCAAACCCATTCTTGAAGCCGGCATCCACTCGCTCGAACGTGGGGAAACCCACTATACTTCCAACGCCGGGAAATCGGAACTGCGCCAGGCTATCTCCGATCATCTATCCAAGCTTTACGGGGTGCGCTACGATCCGGTCTCTGAGATCATTGCCACAGTCGGCGTTTCGGAGGCGCTCTACCTGACGCTGACTGCCATCCTTGACCCCGGCGATGAGGTCATCATCCCCACGCCGTGCTTCGTCTCATACCAGGCCGAGGTCATCCTGGCGGGTGGCGTTCCGATCGAAATACCCAGCCGCATGGAAGACAATTTCCAGTTCGACCCGCACCGCCTGGAACAGGCGATCACCCCGCGTACCAAGGCCATCTTTATCGGTTACCCCAATAACCCGACCGGCGCGGTAGCCGAACGCGAGACACTCATGGAAGTGGCCCGCATGGCTGAAGAGCACGACCTGCTGGTCATCTCGGATGAAATCTACGATCGCCTGGTCTACGATTTCGAGCATGTCTGCTTCCCCAGCCTGGGCGAGGACATCCAGCGCCGCACCATCCTGCTGGGTGGCTTCTCGAAAGATTACGCCATGACCGGCTGGCGCATCGGCTACGCCGCTGGCACGGCTGACGTCATCAAGGGATTGGTGCGCATCCACCAGTACACCATTATGTCGGCGCCCACCATTGCCCAGGATGCCGCGCTCGAGGCACTCCTGATCGGCGAAGCGTACGTTCAGGACATGGTCGCAGAGTACGACCGCCGCCGCCGTCTGATCGTGGCCGGCCTGAACAAGCTCGGCCTGACCACCTTCAATCCGCGTGGAGCGTTCTACGCCTTTCCCAACATCAGCGCCTCCGGCATGGACGACGAAACCTTTGCCCAGAAACTGCTCGAGGAAGAGCACGTGGCGGTTGTGCCCGGCAATTCCTTCGGCGCGGGCGGAGAGGGCTTCGTACGCTGTTCTTATGCCACGGCTTACGAGAAGATCGAGGAAGCCCTGCGGCGCATGGAAAAATTCATGACCCGCTACGGGTAAGCGGAAAGTAGACGTCCCACAGGAGCGCAAAGGTTCTGAGTCAGTTAACTTCGAGGCCCTTGCGCTCTTTACTTTTGAGAAGAAATTACGCTGTTTCGCATTGGTGTCGAAATAGGTGCAGGCGGCAGTCTCCGCGCAAGCTGCTCTGAGATAACTGACGGCCCGTAGGGCGGATGTCTCTGCCCTGGGTGCACATCCTTCGCTTTGGGAGTCCTGGGACCTCACATGCTCAATAAAAATTCCCCGCTCTTCAACGTGCTGCTTTTTTCGTCCTTCTGGGCCATGCAAATCTTCATCGCCAAACTAGCTTTTCTTTCGGGGGTGAAAGTACTGCCGTTTCAAATCCAGGCAGCCCTGGCGGCACTGGCTGTTTTAGCGGTATCCGTTTTTATGTCCGTGCGAAGCGAACTGGCCCAGATGCTTAAACGCCAACCGGCCACCTTCTGGAAACTGTTCCTGGCGAATGCCATCCACTTCGGTCTGGGCAGCGGTTTGAGCATCATCGGCATCGCGCTGACAGACGCCATCAATGCCGGCTTCCTGGTCAAACTTGCCACGCTGAGCACCACGCTGTTCGCCTGGCTGCTGCTCGGCGAGCGTATGTCGCGCTTCAAGACTATCACCCTCTCAGTCATGCTCCTGGGCGCTTATCTCCTGACGACCAAAGCCCAGAGCCTGCTGCCGCGCATCGGCGATCTGTTCCTGCTGGCAGCCTGCGTGTGCTGGTCGCTGGGCAACGTGCTGATCCGCAAAATCCTGCGCGCCCAGCCGGTCAGCGCAGACATCGTCTCGTTCCTGCGCCCCATCGCCGGACTGCCGGTCTTTCTTGGATTTATCCTGCTCTTGGAGTTGCAGCCCACAGTGATCGGTCCGGTAAAAAGTATCCTGAGCGGAAACATCCTGGCAGCTGCCTACCTGCCTTACACACTGGCCGGGGGTCTCACCCTGGCGCTGACCTGGATTTATCTCAACCGCACGCTCAAGGTTGCCACCGCCTCCTACATGACGATGATGTCGATGGTCACACCGGTCATCGTCAGCCTGCTGGCGGTGTCGATTCTCGGAGAACGCATGGTCTGGGTACAATTCCTGGGCGGTGGCCTGATCATTCTTTCAGGCGTGGCAACTTACTTCAGCGATATTGCTTACGCATGAACAAGCATACAGATATTGATAGGCGAGTGCTCAAAACGAAAATCTGAGCCTTGCATCATAAGTCAGCTATAATGTCCATAGAGAAAAATTGACACCCGGGGAGAGCCGACCACATCGGGTCGGCGAGGGAAAGGGACTCGCTTATGGGAAAAGGGTCTGCCATTTTTCGTCTTGCCAAAGCGGTCCTGCCAGGATCGCTGGTAATCGTTCTTCTGGTTCTGACCAGCCTGTATAGTTACCTGTTATTTCACAGCATCGTCGAGCTATTCAGCATTATTGTGGCTGCCGGCATTTTTATGATTGCCTGGAACGCCCGCGGCTACCTGAACAACAATTATTTGCTCTTCGTCGGAATTGCGTCCATTTTTGTGGCCATCCTGGATTTAATGCACACACTGGCCTACCAGGGCATGGGTGTGTTCAACGGGCAAACCGCCGATCTTTCGACCCAGTTGTGGATCGCCGGTCGATATTTGCAAAGTATCTCCCTGCTGATCGCCCCGTTTTTCTTGGGACGGCACCTGAGAATTCAGATCCAAATATTTACTTACACGATCCTCACCAGCTTGTTGTTTGGATCGATTTTCTATTGGCACGTTTTCCCGGCAGCCTTTCTCACGGGCATCGGCCTGACTCCCTTCAAGATAACCAGTGAATACGTAATATCGTTTTTCTTCCTGATTTCGATTTTCTTGCTACTGCAAAAACGAGAAGAATTCGACCCCGGCATTTTACGCCTGCTGGTCATCTCGATTGGCTTCACGATCGGCTCAGAGCTTGCCTTCACGACCTACATCAGCGTGTATGGCCCCTCAAATATGGTTGGTCACATTTTGCGCCTGATTGCATTTTACTTTCTTTATAAAGCCATTATCGAAACCGGGCTGGTACAGCCTTACGCACTGCTGCTCAGAAATTTAAGGCGTTCCGAAGATGAACTGCGTGAAAAAGCGGCTGCTTTACAGACCCGTAACGAAGAATTGGATGCCTTTGCGCATACTGTCGCTCACGATCTCAAGAATCCATTAACCGTCATCATTTCGGCCGCGGACATCATCCTGCACAATATCGGTCTTCCAAAGGAAGAGTTAAAAGAATTCGCTGAGGAAGTCAAAGATACGGCATACGATATGAACGATATCGTCACCAGCTTGTTACTGCTTTCCGAAGTACGAAAAGTGGAAGCGCCGGTTGAACTAATGGATATGGACCGGATTGTTGCGAAAGTTCTGGATCGTTTGCACTACAAGATCGAAGAAAGCCACGCCCAGATCAGCCTGCCCCCCAGCTGGCCCGAGGTCATGGGATATGCGCCCTGGATCGGAGAGGTCTGGATCAACTACATCAGTAATGCGTTAAAATATGGCGGGCAGCCGCCTCACATAGAATTGGGCACATCAATCCAAATAGATAACACGGTCCGGTTCTGGGTTCGTGACGACGGTCCCGGCCTGACTCCCGAAGCGCAGGCGCGTCTGTTCGTTCCGTTTACGCAACTCAAACAAATCCGAACCGAGGGACACGGCTTGGGCCTGTCAATCGTTCGGCGCATTATCGAAAAGCTGGGCGGACGGGTAGGCCTTGAGAGTGGTCCAGGAAAAGGCAGCCTCTTTTTCTTTACCCTGCCGGGCCCACCTGCCGAGAAAAGTAGATCAAATAACCTGATAGAGCTTGCACAAGATGAACCCGTTATATGACATCATCGCTTTCGATGCGGATGACACGCTGTGGCACAATGAAGTCTTGTACAGCGCCACAGAAGCGAAATTCAAAGAACTGCTGGGAAAGTATCACCCCGCAAAAATCATTGAGGGGAAATTGCATCAGGTCGAGATACGCAACCTGCAATATTTCGGCTATGGGATCAAAGGCTTTACTTTTTCCATGATCGAAACCGCCATCGAATTGACCGAGGGTCAGATTCGAGGCGCTGATATTCAAAGGATCATCGACTATGCCCGGGAGATGCTTGAAGCCGATGTACAACTGTTCGATCATGTCGAGGAGACCCTGGCCTATTTGTCCCAAAGCTACCGCTTGATGTTGGTGACCAAAGGCGACCTGCTCGATCAGGAGATGAAAATCACCCGCTCCGGCGTGGGGGACTATTTCAGCCAGGTCGAAGTCCTGAGCGACAAAACCAGGGAAAGTTATACCAGGCTGCTGGCCAAATACGACCTCCAGCCTGCGCGATTTATGATGGTCGGCAACTCGCTCAAATCGGATATTTTGCCAGTGGTGGAGCTGGGAGGGTGTGCAGTTTATATCCCTTACGATAACACCTGGGCGCACGAAAACGACACCGCTACCCGGGGCGGATATTTCGAACTGGAACATATCGGCCTCTTGCCCGAATTCATCGACGAGCAGCGTAAGAAGCGCACCGTCTGACCCTTCTAGCAAGGTAACCTCATTTTAGGAAGAAGGTTCATCCATGCACGCACATCGTTTTCATGGCAATCTGGAGCGCCTGCGCTCACCCGAGCGTCTGGCCCGCCTGGAAGTGGAACGCGTGGTCGCGTTGAGTCTGGAGGGGGTCACGCCCGGGTCGGTCCTGGATGTCGGCACCGGGACGGGTGTTTTCGCCGAGGCTTTCGCCGCGCAAGGATTGGCTGTCAGCGGCATCGACGCCTCGCCGGAAATGCTCGCGGCTGTACAAGACTTCGTCCCGCAGGGCCACTTCCGCCAGGCCCTGGCCGAAGAAATTCCCTTCGCAGATCGGGAGTTTGACCTGGTCTTTTTAGGCGTGGTGCTGCACGAAACCGACGACCAGCTCAAGGCTTTGAAAGAGGCCTTGCGGGTCGCTGTTCAGAGAGTGGTCGTGCTGGAATGGCCCTATCGCGACGAAGAGCACGGTCCGCCCCTGGACGAGCGTTTAAAATCCGAAACCGTCATCAAGTTGGCCCGCCAGGCTGGATTTCAGGAAGCAGAACACATCCCGCTTCGGGATACCGACCTCTACCGACTGACTCCATAAAAGACCATTTGCATTTTTAAAATCAAAAACCCCTGAAGTTTGCACTTCAGGGGTTTCGTTTGTCCAGTGAAATGGTTAGCGCAGGATCGTTACGTTGCTGGCCTGCAGACCCTTGGGGCCTTGCTCGATTTCGAACTCGACCTGCTGGCCCTCTTCCAGGTTGCGGAAACCGTCAGCCTGAATGGCAGAGAAGTGAACGAAGACATCTTCGCCACCCTCGCGGGCGATGAAGCCGTAGCCTTTGCTACCGTTGAACCATTTGACTGTACCGATGATACGGTCGGACATTGCGTTTGCCTCCTTTTGGCAAATAAAAAAAGATACGTTTCAGGTCCTTGGTTTGTTCTCGGAACAGTCAAACAAAAAAGCTCTCGGGGTAATCCCAGAGCCGCCTTCGTTTTCCTTCCAACGCAAACTACTGGATCCTTCGGGCACAACGATAACATAAGCACAAAAAAACGTCAATACTTTAAAAGACCATTAATTTGGTGTTTTTATGCCCTTTTTAGGCTCACTTTCCTTACGCATAATCCGTTTACATCTAAGTCTACATTGTACTCAGTGGGTATTTATGGTTAAATTCGTTTGATGGATTCAAAAACTCTGCAAGTCCTTGAATATTCAAAGATCCTCGAGCGCTTATCCGCACATTGCGACTTCTCGGCTTCCAAGGAACTGGCGCTGGCGCTTATGCCGACCATCACCTTGGAGCTGGCGCTCGTCCGCCAGCAAGAGACCAGCCAGGCGCGTCATCTGTTCTCGGTCAGCGACGTCAGCATCGGTGGCGCACACGATATCCGTCCGCAGGTCGACCTGGCGCAGCGCGGCGGCGTGCTCGAACCGGCCGCTCTTTTGGATATCAAATCCACGTTGATCTCGAGCCGCGAACTCAAAAAGTCCTTTGAGAAGCAGAGCGAGACCTACCCGCGCCTGTCCGAAATTGCGCTCGGCCTGGCTTCCCCACAGGGACTGGTGGAGGCCATCTCGCGCACAATATCAGATAAAGGTGATGTGCTCGATTCAGCCTCGCCCAAGCTGGCTTCCATCCGCAAGGAACTGCGCATCGCCCACGACCGCTTGATGTCCAAGTTACAAAAGTACCTGAGCGACTCGAGCACCGCCAGCATGCTGCAGGAAGCCATCATTACCCAGCGCGAGGGACGCTACGTCATCCCGCTGCGGGCTGAATTCAAAGGACGGATCAAGTCCATCGTCCACGACCAATCCTCGTCGGGCGCAACCGTTTTCATCGAGCCACTGGCGGTGGTGGAACTAAACAACCAGTACCGCGAACTGGGGCTGGCTGAGCGCGACGAAGAGCGACGCGTGCTGGCCGAGGTCTCGGCGCTGGTCGGCGAACGGGCAGACGAGTTGATCCCCGGGGTCGCGGCCCTGGCCGAGCTCGACCTGGCCTTCGCCAAGGCCAAATACGCCGAGGAGCTCCACGCTTCCGAACCAGTTTTGAATCCAATTTCCGAGTCCCGCGTCCCGCGTCCCGGTAAACGCGAAGTACAAGATGGGAGTCGCGAGTCACTGGCCGATATCCAAACACCGCGTGTGAAACTGCTCCAGGCCCGCCATCCGCTGCTCGACCCGGCGACCGTTGTTCCGGTCGATATGATCCTCGACCCGGGAATCTACGCCCTGGTCATCACCGGACCCAACACCGGCGGCAAGACCGTCAGCCTGAAAACCGTCGGGCTGCTGGCGCTGATGGCCCAGTCCGGGCTGCACATCCCGGCTCAGTCCGGCTCCGAGCTGCCCTGTTTCCAGGCCGTCTGGGCCGATATCGGCGATGAGCAATCCATCGAACAATCGCTCAGCACCTTCAGCGGCCACCTGACCAACATCGTGCGCATCCTGAAAAAAGCCGACAGCCGTGCGCTGGTCATCCTGGACGAACTGGGGGCCGGCACCGATCCGCAGGAGGGCGCGGCCCTGGCGCGCGCCATTCTGGGCCACCTGCTCGAGCGCGGCGTGACCACCTTCGTCGCCACCCACTATCCCGAACTCAAGACCTTCGCGCACGCCACCGAAGGCGTAGTCAACGCCTCACTGGAATTCAACATCCGGACCCTGCGCCCGACCTATAAATTGACCATCGGACTGCCCGGCCGTTCCAACGCCCTGGCGATTGCCCAGCGACTAGGACTGCCCGAGCAGGTGATCGAGACAGCCCGAAGCGAGATCAACCCCGACGATTTGCGCGCCGACAAACTGCTGGACGATATCCACCGCCAGCGCAAGCTGGCCCACAAGGAACGCCAGAAAGCCGAGAAAGCCCGGGCCGAAGTCCACAAGCTGCGCCGCGAATTGAACGAGCGCCTGGAAATGATCGAAGACGATCGCCGCCAGGAACTCGAAAAAGCGCGCGCTGAAGGCGAATTGGAAGTAGCCATCTTGAAAGAAAACATCGAGAGCATCAAGCGCCAGCTCCAGAAGGCGCGCCAGCCGCTGGAGGCCTTGAAGGAGATCGATCAGCAGGCCCAGTCGATCGAGGAAAAAATCCAGAAACCGGTCCCCAGACGCAAAGCACAAGACACGAGCCCGACCGGGCCAGTGCGACTGGGCGACAAGGTACAACTGCGCACGCTCGGCGCGCAGGGTGTCGTGACGACCCTGGGCGAAGAGGATGTCGAAGTGCAGGTCGGTACGCTGCGTGTGCGCGCCAAGCTGTCCGATCTGCAGCGCGCCCGTGAGGATGAAACAGCAGAACAGGCCAGCAAAGGGGCGGCCAAGAAACGCCAAATCAGCCAGGGGACAACCCGCACGCCTTCGGTCGACTCGCCGGGCATGGAGATCGACCTGCGCGGACAAATCGCCGACGACGCCCTGGCCCTGCTGGACGACTACCTCGACCGGGCTTACCTGTCCGGAATGCCCTTCGTGCGCATCATCCACGGCAAGGGAACCGGCAAGCTGCGCCAGGCCGTGCGCGAGGCGCTGGGAAGCCACCCGCAGGTGGCCTCCTTCGAGGAAGGCCATCCCAAGGAAGGCGGCGAAGGGGTGACCGTGGCTAAAATCGTCGACAAGTAAAACAAAAACAGGCTTTTCATCGAAGCCTGTTTTTTTCATCGCGAATCAATTTCGTCGTTCAGTCATCGTGCACCACCAGCCGTCCATCGCTGCCGGGGATAAACGACAGCGGTCCCTGCGGCACGCGCGGGCTGATATCGAGCGCACCGGCGTCCATCGCTTCCCAGACGACCTGCAGGGGAGCCTTGCCGGGCACCCATTTCTCGACGATCACCGACCCGTGTCCCGGCAGGACCGTGAAGGCGATCCGGCGCGGATCGTCCGGATCCAGCAAAGCCTGCGCGCGTGAGAAAGCGGCTTTGATGCCGTGCGCCTGGGCCTGCGTGGCGCAGGAGACCGGGTAATGATAGTAGGCCGGATCGAGCGGAACGAACTCAACCAGCTCCGGATCGAAAGCCGCGATGCCGCGATGCCCGTGCAGCTTGGAACGCGCCACAGGCACCTCAAAACCATCCCAGCGGATGCGCGGCAGGGGCGTATCCATGTCGATCATCTCGACCGCCTCGGAGGAGGGCGGATCGTTCTGGCGGTCTGCCACATGGCGCACGATCGCTCCCTGCCCGTCCGGGCGGACGCCGACGATGACGGCCAGGTCGTCATCCTTGATGTCGGTCTTGTCCACCGGGCGCGAGCTGCCGGTCACGGTGGCCACCAAAGCCTGCAACTGCGGATCCCAGGTCGCGAAGCAGCCCTCGCTGTACTGGCTGGCAACCGCGTCGCTGATGGCCGGGACATGCACCAGCCGTTCGATCAGCACCATCTCGGTGAAGAAGTTGCGTTTCCCCAGTTCCTGCCCGGCGCGGCGCATGGCGTCCGGGGTGCGCAAACTTTTCCACTGGGCCTGCGAGATGAATTCGTCCAGTACCTGGTGATCGGTGATCTCGTGCGTGCTGGCTACCGTCGCGACACGCTTGACGATATCGTCGTAAAAGGCCTCGAGGTCTTGGGCGTCACTGCGCGGATAGGCGCCGACCAGGTCAAAGTGATAGGCGTATAAGGGGCGCTTATCGCCCACCACCAGCAGGATGCGGATGCTCTTGGACTGGGTCTGCAGCACGCGCTCCAGCGCCAGGACCGGTCCGCCGCGCTGGCCCTGTTCGACCAGGGTGCGGTAGGCATCGTCGGACAAGCCGGGGAAGCGGTAGTCCGCGGGATCCGGCTCGGGCTTGGAAAGCGCGCGCTCGAAATGCGCCAGCCGCGCTTCCAGCTCCTCCGGTCTGATTTGCATCAAGGTCAGGATGGTTGGAGTGCGGTGCAGCCTAAAACGACGGCGGGCGGTGAACAAAGCCGCCTCGCGCCAGTTCATCGGCTGGTCCAGCGGCGCGGAGGTCAGCAGTACGTCGGTTGAATCGTCTGGCCTATCCTGAACCTGGTGTCCGTGCTGGCGGAAGTGCTCCAGCAGTTGGTCGACCACTTCTTCGAGCAGCGGCGCAGCCTGGCCTGGAACGTAAGCCAGCTTGATCGACCGCAGCCAGGGATGGGTGGGTTTGTCGGTTTGTGACTTGGAATGGATGATCCCCATACGCTCACTCCTGATAACCAAGGACCTCTAAAATTTAGCAATATGTCGTATGTCTTAACCCGTTAAGCGCGTCAGGGTAGCGCGGACGTGGAAGTGGAAAACGACTGCCAGCGACTGGCAAAACGCAGGATGCGGTTGCGAATGTAAAAGATATACGGATCGGCAAACGGGCGGCGGGATTTGATCAACTGCATGGCGGACTGCGGATCGTGTCCCTGCGCGATCAGGATCGCGGCGCCCATGGCCACACCGCGGTGACGGCCGCCGGCACAATGCGCGTAAACTTTGCCCCCGGTCTGGATCGCCTCCAGTCCGGTTTGCGCACCGTGCAGCAAAGCGCGGATCGGGATCGGGAAGAAGGGACTGTCGATCGTGCGCAGCCATAGAAAGTCCAGCGGCGGTTGCTGCGGATCGGGCCGTGGACGCTGCTCCCAACGCATGTTGATCACCAGCCGCACGCCCAGCTGGCGCAGGCGATCGTAATCAGCCACGGCTGGTGTGGTGCCGATGAACAGGTCGTCGCTGATGCGCGAAAAATCCATGCCGCGAATCTTATCATAAGAAATCCAAAT
>CAYOUV010000046.1:0-20333 GCA_964407265.1 uncultured Anaerolineaceae bacterium
AACCGCTAGGTTCGAGGTTCGAGTCCTCGGCCAGGAGCCTGAAAGCCCCGCAAGGGGCTTTTTCATTTTTGGAGTGATTGACTTAGAACATTAGTTCTGTTATTATGTACCTCCCTGAGATGTCAATCCTAGACCGTATTTTCCGCTGGCTTTCTTCTTCGAAGCGTCGATCGCAAACCCGCCTTTATGAGCTGGATCAACCGCTCAACGAAGTCGTGGGAGACTTGTCTCTGCGCGAGCAGCGTTCTGCAGATGCGATCGTCTCGGATTTAGTGGAAAAAGGCTTGAATCAGCTCTACAGCGAGCAGGCTTTGGTGCAGCAGTGGCAGGGTCTCTCCCGACGCGAGCATGATGTAACCGCATTGGTTTGCCTGGGTTACACAAATCGCCAGATTGCTTTGCGCCTGGATATTTCCACCGAAACGGTCAAAACCCACCTGCGCAACATCCTTATGAAATTACACTTTCGTTCGCGTACGCAATTGGCATTGATCTTTGAGAATTGGGATTTCAGTGAGTGGGACCACTAGACCTTGTGTAAGGTGCGACAGCCGACCCAGATCTGCCTCCCCATGTGGGTTACGTCTTATTTCACCCCCCAAATCCCCTAACAGGGGATTACTTTTTATTCTATACTTAGGTATGCTTGGAAAAAGATGCTTGATGGAGGCGAAAAGCTCCCCCTGGCTTTCGGAGCAGGTTAGGTAAGTAGGAGAATTATTATGGGCAAGAAAGAAAATAAATCTAATGCGACCCTCTGGGCAGCGGTCATTACTGGCATATTCGCCCTGTTGACTACCATCGTGACTGTAGTGGTTGGGCCGGTTGTCCAGGCGGGCCTGGATAAATCTTCTGCGACTCCTTCACAGCCAGGGCTGACTCCTTCCGATTGGGATGCGACCCAAACCCCAAGTGTTACCCCCGCTCCGCTTCCCGCAACTTCCACGCTTCAAGCCGGCATGGCGTATCGCGCCCTTATCAGTCAAGACAGCGCCGGATTCGCACCCGATCTGGCCACTTCCTGGGCTATCTCCGATGATGGTTTGACCTGGACGTTTTCTCTAAACACATCTGTCTCATTGCCAAATGGCCGGTCTTTCGAAGCCAATGCAGTCAAGCAAAAGTTGGCTGATTGGCCTCCCGTTCATTTGGGCTATATTCAAGTTGAGGTGATTAATGCATCCATGGTTTCACTCAAGCAATTGGTCCCCGTGGATGGCTATAATCTTTTGGCTGAACTTTCCAAAGTGAAATTTGAGGTTGTAAAGTAAAAAAAATTAGCTTGGGCAGGGTAAAATAATAATGGAGGATAAATGGCCAAACGCGGCGATCGAATATTAAGCTTGTTACTTCTGAGTGTGTTGCTGCTTGCCTGCGCTCCCATCAATCCTTTTACGGTCCCAACCCAGATTCCGGGAGCTGTGGATACGGCAGTGGCAATGACTGCAGCCGAAGCTGCCCGCCAGACCCAGGCGGCCTTGCCGACTTCTACCCCATTTGTTCCAAGCGCTACGCCAACCAACACGCCCACTATTACGCCGACTCCGACTGCAACGGTCATCTTCATCTTGGATACACCGACTCCGCTTGTCACCGATACACCAACACCATTACCGACCTTGCCTGTCCCAACCTCATGGCCGGACTGGTCGGAGGGCGCAGTCTTTGAATTTCCCCCAGGCTCCAGCGAGAACACAGGGACCAATAAATACTTTGTCATTCTCAATCACCTGAAAGTAGTTGTTACGCGTCCAAATGGGATCAAGTTGCGAGGTGCCCCCAGCAAGGCTTCGGGTGGCAAATTGAAGGCTGAAGAAGGTGAATTCTTGGTTCTGATCGGGTATTGGAACATGAACAAGAATTATTCCCCTGTCTGGACATTCGTCAAAGTAGTCACTTCGAACGGAAATCAATATTGGGTGGGTGGCGGTGTAGGCGAAGACACCGATCCGCAATTATCCTTGCGTTTCGTTGGTCGGGAAAGCCCGGAGACGGCCACCCCGGTCGAGACCCCCTAATTTACTTGAGTGTTTTAAAGTCAAATGGCGCACCAAAATCTGGTGCGCCATTTTGTTTTATATTGGTTGGGGGTATTATTCTTTTGCAGGTTGCTCGCTGCTCTTGGACTCGGTTTTTTCTTCTTTTTTCTCGGTGCGCGAGATTTGTCCGGAGGGGGAGCGATGATCGGTTGAGTAGAAGCCGGAGCCTTTAAACACAATACCCACCGGCCCGTAGACTTTGTGCAGACTCTTCTTGCCGCACTCCGGGCAACGTGTCAGGGGTTGGTCATTAAAACTCTGCTGGCGATCAAAGCGTACGCCGCACGAGTCACAGCGGTAGGTATAAACGGGCATTGCGATCTCCTAACTCCTAAAGCGAATAAATTATAGTCCTTATACAGGGCTGTGACAAGAGGTTTGGACTGGCATGTTATAATTCTCTAACAATTCGCCCAGGAGCTTGGAATGGTCAAAATCACCATCGAATACTGCGCAGTTTGACATTACACTGACCGGGCCGTGAGCCTGGCGGGAGATTTGCTCAAAAATTACGAGTACGAGATAGGATCACTGGCTCTGATTCCTTCGGATGGCGGCCGCTTCGAGGTCGAGGTGGATGAAAAGTTGCTTTATTCCAAATTACAGACCAAACGCCACGCTGAACCAGGCGAAGTACTAAAACTGGTAAAAAAGCTGATCGAAAGCTAATTCGCTGCAGGGATCCTGAGGTATATTGAGGTATATTAAAGAGGTCGTATGTCGAAAAAAGGACGTGTCTTTTCCGGCGCCCGCCCGACGGGCCGCCAGCACTTGGGTAATTACCTGGGTGCGATCAAGAATTATGTCGCCTTGCAGGACGAGTACGAATGCGTCTACTGCATCGTTGACATCCATGCCTTGACCACGGTCGACACCACCAGGGACCTGAAACAGAATACCTACGAAATGGCGCTTGACTGGTTGGCTGCTGGTATCCGTCCGGAAGAGAGCATCGTTTTTATCCAATCTCATGTCCCACAGGTGACCGAACTACACATCTTGCTTTCGATGGTCACTCCGCTGGGAAAGCTGACCGACCTGCCGACATTTAAGGAAAAAGTACGTCAGAACCCGAATAATGTCAATTATGGGCTGGTCGGCTATCCCGTATTGATGACCGCTGACATCGCTCTCTACAAGGCTGATTCGGTGCCGGTCGGCATCGATCAGGCTCCCCACATCGAGTTTGCGCGTGAGACAGTCCGCTCGTTCAATTATCGCTACAACACCAAGGTCTTGATCGAGCCGCAGATGAAGGCTACCGAGATTCCAAAGGTATTGGGCATCGATGGCCAGCAGAAGATGAGCAAAAGCCTCGATAATCACATTGAATTGGCAGCCACGCCTGAAGAAACAACCAAGCGTATTATGCAGATGGTGACTGACCCGGCGCGGATCAAACGTACCGATCCGGGCAATCCGGATGTGTGCAATGTTTTCTCGATGCACAAGATTTTCTCGCCGGATGACGAAGTGGCAATGATCAACGTCGAGTGTCGCCGGGCGGGAATTGGTTGCGTGGATTGCAAGAAGCGCTTTGCTGCTAATCTCAACAAACATCTTGAGCCGTTCCGTGCCAGGCGAGCTGAGATCGGGGCCAACCCCGATTCCGTGATGGATGTGCTCAACGATGGAGCTAAACGTGCACGTACCATTGCTGCAAAGACGATGGAAGAAGTGCGGGAAGCAGTGGCCTTGCCGTGATTTCACCGCAGAGACGACACAGAGCGCGGAGAAACGGGCTTGTGAGGTCTCTGCATAATCTGTGGTGATTTGTGCGCGCATTGCTTCAAAGAGTTTCGAAAGGATCGGTCTCGGTCGACGGCCGGACCATTGCCCAAATCGAGCGTGGATTGATCATTCTGCTTGGGATTGGCCACAACGATGGGGAGGCGCAAGCCCAATACCTGGTTGAAAAAATTTCGAATTTACGCATTTTCGAGGACCAGCAAGGGAAAATCAACCTGTCCATTTTAGACGTGGGGGGAGAGGCAATCGTCGTTTCGCAGTTCACACTTTATGCCGATACACACAAGGGACGCCGCCCGTCATTCGTTGAGGCAGCTTTGCCTCAACACGCCGCTCCGTTGGTAGAGCGTTTTGCTGACTTGTTGCGCGAGCAGGGCGTGCCTACGCAAAGCGGAGAATTTGGCGCCCACATGCTGGTCGAGATTCACAACGACGGGCCGGTGACTGTCTGGCTTGAGAAGTAAGATGCTGCTGTACCCGCTGATCGTCTTTTTCTCAGCCCTGTTTCTCTTCCAAGTCGAATTACTGCTTGGCAAGCGCATCACGCCGATCTTTGGTGGGACGCCGGCTGCCTGGCTGACCGCGCTGCTCTTCTTCCAGGTCATGCTGATGGCCGGCTACGCCCTGGCGGCTTGGCTCCAGCGTTTGGATTTGCGCAAGCAGCGTGTGGTCTACTTGTCCTTGCTGGGCATCTCGACTGTCGCCCTATTCCTGAGCGGTCTGTCTTACGGTTCGTCGCTATTTCCCCAAATTATTAAGTTCCGGGGTTTGAACGACCCGCAGGGCCAGATTTTGTGGATGCTGCTGGCTTCGATCGGTTTGCCATTCCTGGTGCTGGCTACCAACAGCCCACTGATGCAGGCTTGGTTTGGTTTGGTCCAACCGGGGCGTTCCCCTTATCCGTTATACGCGCTCTCGAATTTTGGCTCCTTACTAGGGCTGCTGGCCTATCCCTTTGCGGTCGAACCACTGCTTACCCTGCGGATGCAGGCCCTCGTCTGGACGGCTGGATACGTCCTGTTGGTGGCTGCTGCGGGGATCGTGGCCTTCAAGCTAAAGGCAAGACACACGTCGTCCAAGGCTGAGTTTGGAGGAACAGCAAAAATCACAAGGGGAGAAACGGTCAGGTTGGGTGAGCGCATCCTGTGGATCGCCCTTTCGGCGGTTGGATCGATTTTACTCCTGGCAGTCACCAATCACCTGACGACCGAGATTACGGTCGTGCCGTTCCTCTGGGTGCTGCCGCTGGCAGTTTACCTGCTGACCTTCATCCTGGTCTTCGCCAGCGATAAAATCTACGCGCGCTTCCCCTACACCGGGTTGCTGTTCGGGGCTACAATCCTGTTTGCCTGGGTGTATTATTACGAACCGGTGACGCTCAGCACCTGGGCATACATCCTGGCTTTTGTGCTGGTGCAATTCCTGGCCACGATGGTAGTGCATGGTGAACTGGCGGATCGCAAGCCGGCTCCCGAGCGCCTGACCGACTTCTACCTGATGATTTCGGTGGGCGGGGCGCTCGGCAGTCTGCTGGTTTCGGTGGTCGCACCCTTGGTCTTTCACGATATGTGGGAATTGCCGATCGGACTGCTGCTGGCTTGGCTGTGTCTACTGGCGGTCAACGGCCTGGAGGCTACGCCCGGCGAGCGCGGCTGGGGGCATCGACTGGCCGAACTGGGCATGGTCAGCGGGCTGGCTGTGACCGGGGTGGTGCTGCTGATGGCGGTTTCCGTGCGTTCGCAGGCCACGGCGTATGCGGACCGCAGTTTCTACGGCGTGGTGCGCGTCCGGGAATTGTATGCCGGCGATCCGGCTGAACAGCGCTTCGTCCTGGTTCATGGCGCGACCATGCATGGTTACCAATTTACCGATCCGGCCAGGCGTGAACTGCCGACGGCGTATTACACCGAAAATAGCGGCATTGGGCTGGCAATCCTGAACCACCCGAACCGCGCGCAGGGTCTGCGCATTGGGGATGTAGGCCTGGGCGTAGGCACACTTGCAGCTTTCGGCCGCCAAAATGACAGTATTCGCTTCTACGAGATCAATCCCGACGTGATCCAGCTGGCGCAGGGCTTGGGCGGCTATTTCGACTACGTCACGGCCAGCCCGGCCAGGACCATGATCGTGCCCGGCGATGCACGCCTCTCGCTCGAACGAGAACTGGCAGCCGACGGCTCTAACCAATTCGACATCCTGAGCCTGGACGCCTTCAGCGACAGCGCCATGCCAGTGCATTTGATGACCGAAGAAGCCTGGCAGGTCTATCTGGCGCATCTTAAGCCGGACGGCATCCTGGCGATCAACATCAGCACGCATGCGCTGGATTTGCGCCCGGTGGTCAAGGCGCTGGCTGACCACTTCGGCCTGTCGGCGGTGATCGTGCAGGATCAGGGCGACGGCGAGCGCGCCTTCTGGTCGACCTGGATGCTGGTGACGCGCAACCAGGCCTTCCTGCAGCAGCCGCAGGTCGCGGCGCGCATCAAATCGACCCATGATTTGCCGCCTGTGCGCCTGTGGACGGATGATTACAGCAATATTTTGCAGGTCATTGACCTGCGTTGAAGCCTTTCCAAAGGGCGAAATCGATTTGCACCGCCAGCGCGCCAGCTTCAAGCATGGCGCTGGCGTTTTCGTTGTTGTAAACCCCTCCGCTGCCAATGACCGCTAATCCTAATTTGGCCGCGTTGGCGACCGTTTCCAGCGCCTGCGGGAAAAGACTCGGGCCGTAAAGCCGCCCGCTGACCAACGCCGCATCTTTGGTCAAAGCGCCTCTGGGTGCTGCCAGGCTGAGTACTGCAGCACCCGCATCCAATGCACGCGGTCCAAGGCCCAGCACCTGCTCGGACGGCAAGGAGACGATCAGCGGCAGTTCGCCCAGGCACATTTCGACAGATAATAGAATGATATCGTTCGTTAAAAGTGGGGCGAATCCCAGTTCGACCGCCAGCACATTCTCGATCCCCTCCAGCGACCGTACCATGCGGGCTGTCTCTTCGGGGCGGTCAGCCATCAGGTGGACGATGATCGGCAGGTCCGCGTCCGCCCAGCGCCGGGCGTATTTCTTGATGGCTGTTGGCAGGCCTGGATTGGGCAGGCCGGTGTGCAGCAGGATTCCGCCGGGATACTCGACCAGCTCCGGACGAGCAGTGGGCAATCGCGGGCGCAGCGAGAGCGGATTGGTCACGAAAGCCCCCAGGGTTTTCCAATCGAGCGGGGCGTGCCGGTCCGGGAAGAATCCCAGTGTCCCGGCGGCGTTCATCAGTGGAGTGCGGAAAGTCAGGTCTTGTTTGAACATGGTTCGCGTGTCTTGGGATGATTATACAACTTCACGCCATTGCGGGAGAGCGGTGTAGAGGACATTGGCGAATTCATCGCACGGAATTCATGGTCCGAAAGTCGCATGCTTAAATAATGCCCCTCCCTGCACAGCGGGGAGGGGCGAAATTTTATTTACAACGACGTGATGGCTCAGGCCGTTATCGTCAAACCCATGGCCTTCAGCATCTCATCGTTGGATGAGAACTTGAACTCGTCCACGTTGCGCTTGCGGGCTTCCTCAAGTTCGACAGCTTCAAGATGCTTGATGTCTTCCTTGGTGACGACCGGTTTGGGCAGGCTTTTAACACGCCCGTCGATGGCGGTGGTGTCCGCATCTTTGGTTTGCAAAGTTTGCAGGTATTCCCACAGGGCTTTCGAGCCGTTGGTGCCGTCCTTGCGGGCGTAGCCCACCAGGCCGTGGCTGGCCTGGCGCGACCATCCGGCTACGAATATATCTTCGATCGGCTGTTTCGTCTCGGGGTCGTAGGCTTCGAAGGACACTCCCTCGATCGGGAAGCGTGGCGCGGGGTTCTTGACAAATTCGTTCCACTCGATCGGCAGACCGAAGGTATCGTCCACTTTATCGCCGATGGCAAAGACAACCGTCTCGACGTCCAGCATGCGCTTGTTGCCGGTGCCCTTGGGCTTGGTCTCACCGTTGTCTTTGAGTACCAGCAGGTTATCCTCGACCTCGAGCTGGGTCAGCAGGCCCTGATCGTCGCCCAGCATGCGGATGGGGCTGGTCAGGAATTCGAAGCGGAAGCGTGTCTCGGAGACTTTGGGCAAGCCCTTGGGCAACGCGACCAGGATCTCAGCCTTGGCTGCTTCCGGGTCCTGCCCGACCTGTTTCATGATCGGCGATACCCGGGCAATTTCGGCGTCGAGCGCATCCATGTCCAGGTTGGCGATGACATATTCCATTTCCTTCTTGTCGAATTTGACCTCGGCTGGTCCGCGTCGTACGACGGCCACCACCTCGTCCACCTGCTCATCGCGGATGAGGTAGTGAGCGATATCGACCATCACATTTCCTGCACCGACAATGGCGCAGCGCTTGCCGAAGCGGAACGGTTTTTGGCTGAAGGGCGGCAGCTTGTTGTAGAAGTAAACCACATCTTTGGCTTGATAGACACCGGTAAGATCTTCTCCGGGCAGGCCAAGCCACTTGGTCCCCTGTGCCCCTGCGGTGACCAGGATGGCCTGGAATCCCATAGCACGCAGGTCGTCTAGTGAAAAGTCGCCCTCCGTGCCGATCATGACATTGCCGTAGTAGTTGATGTTGGGATTATCCAGCACCTGGCGGAATTGCCGGCGCAGACCCTCTTTCATGGTGTGTTTGCTGGGATAGATGCCATACTCAGCCAGTCCACCGGGTTTGATGTCGCGATTAAAGAGCACGACGCGCGCGCCTTGGTTCGCAAGTTCGCGAGCACCAAACAGGCCGGCTGGGCCGGCCCCGACGACTGCCACGAGATAGGCAGATTGATTTGTCACACTGTCCTCCTTCGATGTAGGCGCTTAGGGCAAAACCAGTTGATTATATGCAAATTCCGGAGATTGGACAAGCGCATACGACTCATCCACCTCCCAAGGCATTTTTGATTATAGTGAAGTTTCGTGTTGGTTGCAAGTGTGAAATATCACAAACGAGCTTTCGAATGTGGATCTTGTTCCCCAGTATCTATGCTAATATTAATCAATTCAGAGTTGTAGAGGAGTTCCTATGACACTATCCGATTCTTCCGGTCCCCAGCCTGATCCCAAAGATTCTTCACCGGCCAGCCGGTTGCGTAACATCCTTTCTTCGGCGGAAGAAGAGCCCACACCCTCCCCGCAAGCGGAGCCAGATCACTCCTTTGGAAAGTTGCCCCGGAGCCAGGCGACATCTGCTCAGCGGTCAAAAAAGGCAGCCTCCCCACCTGCAACGAACAAACCGCGCCGTCGCGAACGGACGAGTTTCCAACTCTCCCGCCTGGGTCCGCCCTTCTGGACCATTACGGGTGTCATGTCGCTGCTGCTCAATGCGGTGTTGATAGCGCTGCTGATCACTTCCTATCGGCAAATGTCCGCTATGAGCACTGAGAAATTATCAGCCATGGGTTCGGGATTTCTTGGCGGACTTTACCACAACTTCGAAAAAATGGATCAGGCCCAAATCCATACCAGCATACCTATTGATCAGAACGTCCCAGTCAAATTTGACTTGCAGCTTCAGCAGCAAACCGAAGTGGTGCTCAGTCAGGATGTGAACATCACCGGTGCGCGGGTCTCGCTCAACACGGGTGGCCTGAATATTCTCAGTGCACCGACCAATATTACCTTGCCAGCCGGGACACGTTTGCCGATTATCCTCAACCTGACTGTGCCGGTCGAAACCACCGTGCCCATCCAATTCAATCAGGATGTCAATATCCCGGTTGCTTCGACCGGGTTGCACGATCCGCTGCTCGGGCTGCAGGACGTGGTCCGCCCATTCTATTGCATGGTTGATTCGGCTGCCGCTTCGATCAACGGGAATTTGCTTTGCCCATAACAACGCGATATAATCTGCGCTTCATTCTTACTGAGACGGAGTTTCATGACCGACAATTTGACCAAGACAACGCTACCAAATGGAATGCTGGTGCTGCTAAAAGAAATCCATACCGCCCCGCTGATTTCCTCCTGGGTCTGGTACCGGGTCGGCTCGCGCGATGAATTGCCCGGTCGCACCGGCATCTCGCATTGGGTCGAGCATATGCAATTTAAAGGTACCCCACTTTTCCCTGCCACCATATTGGATAAAGCCATCTCCCGCGAGGGGGCTGTTTGGAATGCCTTTACCTACCTGGATTGGACGACCTACTTCGAGACCATGCCCGCCGACAAGATCGACCTGGGTCTGCGTCTGGAAGCTGACCGAATGGTCAACAGCACCATCCATCCCGACGAGGTCGCTTCCGAGCGGACGGTGATCATTTCCGAGCGCGAGGGCAATGAAAATGAGCCGCTCTTCATGCTGGGTGAGGCCATCCAGGCAGCAGCCTTCCGGGTCCATTCCTACCATCACGAAGTCATTGGCGACCTGGCAGACCTGCAGTCCATGACCCGCGAAGACCTCTACAGTCACTACCGCACTTACTACGTGCCAAACAACGCTGTCATGGCTGTGGCTGGGGATTTCCAGGCCGAAGCCATGCTGGCCCGCATCCAGGCTTTGTTTGGTGGAATCCCGGCTGGCGAGACCCCTCCAAGGCTGACCCGTCCCGAGCCGGAGCAGCGCGGCGAGATTCGCTTGAACGTGGCCGGGCCGGGGGAAACGACCTACGTCCAGGCCGCTTACCGTTTCCCGGCAGCTTCGGATCCGGATTTTCTGCCACTGAGTGTGCTAGACAGTCTGTTGGCCGGCCCGTCCAACCTGAACATGTTCTCAGGCGGCATCTCCAACAAGACCTCTCGGTTGTACCGGGCGCTGGTCGAAAAGGAATTCGCAGTCAGCGTGCACGGTGGGGCACAAGCCACGATTGACCCTTTCCTGTATGGCATTACCATGACCATCCACCCACAACGAGAGCCGCAGGATGCCTTGTCCGCCCTGGACGATGAGATCGAACGCGTTCAGATTGAGACAGTTTCAGAAGATGAAGTAGCGCGTGCCATCAAACAAGCACGCGCACTGTTCGCCTATGGCTCTGAGAATATCACCAACCAGGCTTTCTGGATGGGCTATGCTGAAATGTTCGCCGATTATGATTGGTTCCAGACCTATCTCGACCGCTTGGCAGCTGTCACGCCGGCCGATGTGCAGCGGGTGGCGCAACAGTATTTGCGACCTGGGAGTCGCGTGGTGGGCACATACCTCCCAGACGGCGTCGGTGAGGAGGCTGCATGATGACTAATCCAGTTCATTCGCTGCCCGGATCGGACGATATTCATCGCGAGCTGCTGCCCAACGGTATTGTTGTTCTGAGTCGCGCCAACTTCAACAGCCCTTCGGTGGTTGTCAGCGGATATTTACAGGCCGGTGCGCTTTTCGACTCGGACCAGAAACTGGGTCTGGCTGATTTCACTTCTTCCGCCCTCATGCGTGGGACCGAGAAGCGGGATTTTCAGCAGATTTATGATGCGCTCGAATCCGTTGGAGCCGGAATGGGATTCAATACCAGCACGCACACCACGGGATATAGCGGACGTGCTCTAACTGAAGACTTGCCTCTACTGCTCGACCTGCTGGCAGATACGTTGCGCTACCCGGTTTTCCCAGCGGAGCAGATCGAGCGCCTGCGCGCCCAAATGTTGACCGGCCTGGCAATCCGCGGCCAGGACACATCCGACATGGCTTCGCTGACCTTGGATGGGATCTTGTTCGAAGGCCATCCGTATGCCCGTCCCGATGAGGGCTGGCCCGAAACGGTCAAGGCCATCACCCGAGATGACCTGGTAGATTTTCACCGCCGGATATACGGGCCGAAGGGGATGGTCATTGCTATTGTTGGCGCATTGGAACCTAAAGAGGCTGTGGCGCAGGTGCAACGTTTCCTGGGCGATTGGCAAAATGCGCAGCAGGAAGATCTGCCGGAATTGCCTGCGTTAAAACCTATTTCGAATACTACCCGCCGCCAGCATGTCATACCAGGAAAATCGCAATCCGATATCGACCTGGGGTCAGTTGGACCGAAGCGGAAAGATCCTGAGTACTTGCCCGCTTCGCTGGGTAATAATATTCTCGGTCAGTTTGGCCTGATGGGCCGCATTGGTGACGTAGTGCGGGAACGCTCCGGCCTGGCCTATTATGCCTATTCCAGCCTGTCGGCCGGGATTGGTCCGGGTTCGTGGGAAGTAAGCGCGGGTGTAAATCCGGGTAATGTCGATAAGGCGATTGACCTGATCGTGGAGGAGCTAACGCGCTTCGTCCAGGCTGGTATAACCCAGGAAGAACTGGCTGACAGCCAGGCCAACTTTGTCGGGAGGCTGCCGCTTTCATTGGAATCGAATGGCGGAGTCGCCAATGCATTGGTCAACATTGAACGTTATGAATTGGGATTGGATTATTACCGTCAATATCCGGATCTGGTGAGGGCAGTTAAACCTGATGAAGTCTTACAAACTGCCAAGAAGTTTATCGATCCGCAGTGCTTGGCGATAGCAACAGCAGGACCGGCAAAATGAAGCTCGTTACCGGGGTTGATCTGATAGAAATCGATCGTATCGACCAGGTTTTGGATCAGCACGGACAGCACTATCTCGATCGGGTCTTCACCGCAGAAGAAATAGCCCTAAGTGGCAGGCGCGTTGAGTCGCTGGCAGGACGATTTGCGGCAAAAGAGGCAGTCGCTAAGGCGCTGGGGTGCGGGATTGGGGAAGTAACCTGGAAGGAAATCGAAATCCTCGAAAATGAAGCAGGTGCACCAATTTTACAGTTGTTTGGGGAGGCAGCACTGAAGGCGGAGGCGTTGGGGGTGGAGACCTGGTCGGTCAGCATCAGTCATAGCCAAAGTCATGCCATGGCATTGGCCGTGGCAGTTGGACCTTGAATAATCAATCTGAAGAAATATCGTTAAATTGACCTCCCGCAGTCTGCCAATAAGTAAAAATGGACAATCTGCGGGAGGTTGGCGAAGGAGAAACGGGAAGGGCTATCACGCAAAGCCTGGAGCAGGAGAGTATACCGCAGGCTTTGTTGTGACTAAATTAGTTTTGGTCCTCAATCCCAATCCATAAATGCCCGGGTAATACTGGAGAATACGGGCGGACCTTGATTTTCTTACTCGAATTGTGTTTGGGTTCTGTGTCTTTATTCGAATTCTCGGTCAACATGGAGGGGTGAACCATGACGACATTTGGTAAGCTGCCATATTTCTGGCGATAATATTCTGCGGCACGCTCGACCTTGGTTTGTAATGCGGTTTTGGGGTCGTTGTCGAACCATAACATTCCGGTTTTCATTTTACGCCTCGCAATCTCGGAACTAATCAATGCTTGGGATCCAGAATTTGAGCCAACTTCGACCATCGCGGATGGCAAATTGCGTTCCAGTACGCAGATTTGATAAATTCGTACTCGTCAGACCGCTGATAAAATCTGAAATTTGATGATCGCGAATTTGGCCAAAGATGCGTGTCCGGAAATAATCCAACCAGGCTGAGATTTCCCCAACACGTTCTGCATTCTGGGTAACGATAGGCCAGACACGCCGCGAAGGTCCTCGCATGAGTAACCAGCGCAGGTTATCTCTGGCTTCATCGTCGAGATGGGTCATGCTCTCCAGGTCATCAACCAGGAGAAGTAAAATTTGCTCTCCACTTTTATTCGAATGTGCCCAGGAAGTAAGTGATAAGATGAATTCCTGAGACGAATTATGATAAGTCGGAAAAATTCCCATGCAATTTGGAAATTGTTGAAAACCATGCCATTCATCTGGATAGTTTGAGATAACCCCGAATTTGACCTGTTTCGGTGATTGTAGCCGACAAATTCCTCCAGCTATGATGCGAAGTAAGTTGGACTTGCCGGCGCCTGGATCGGCTGTTACCAGCAACGCACCAGGAATCGGGTCATGTAAATTTAGAAGCACCGGCAGTTCGTCTGAAGCAATCCCTAAAAAGAGGGATTCCGAAGGCAAAGGACCTAAGTCATCCAGGACCTGCATCAAGGAGGGCATCAACCTCTCTGGCACGGACCGGATGGCGGCTAATTCAGGCTTAAGTTCCCGAAGGGCTTGAAAAATTATTTCAAATCGATTGGTAGGTGTGATCATGTTATCACCATAAATTAGAATATATGTTCTACTTTCAATAGTTTACACCTCCAGCGCTCAAAAGTCAAGTAAATCAGATAGTTTTATGGAAGAATTTAGCGCTCTAAATTAGGGGATGTTTTTTGGGAATTTCTTCAGCGAATTCGCATGGGAGAGAAAGGTGAAAGAGATAATTTTCCAAGGCAGGTGCCACTCGAAAATTAAGGTTAGAAGAGCGAAAAAATTATCAAATCCTTAAATCAAGATCCTGTTGCGTTATACTTCAAGCATGTCGCGTAAACGCATCGGCATCTTTGGTGGCACCTTCGATCCGCCACACTTGGGTCACTTAATTCTTTCCAGTGAAGCCTGTTATCAATTGGATCTCTCGCTGCTATTATGGGTGCTGACTCCAATTCCCCCTCATAAATTGGATCAGAAAATCACGTCCTTAGATCATAGGATTTCAATGGTCAAGTTGGCGATTAAAGATACAAAGAAATTCGAATTGTCGAAGGTGGAAATTGACCGTCCTGGTCCACATTATACGCTCGACACAGTTCGGATCTTATCGGGATTTTTCCCACAAGCTGACTTAATTCTGTTGATCGGAGGAGATTCCCTGCACGATTTACCAACCTGGCATCAGCCATTGGACCTGGTAAAAGCCTGCCATCAAATTGGCGTAATGCGCCGCCCAGGCGATTCCATCGACCTTTCCGCACTCGAACGTGAGTTACCCGGTCTTACGGCTCGCGTACGCTTTGTGGACGCTCCCCTGTTGGAAATTGCCTCAAGCCAGATTCGGAAGCGCATTTCCGAAGCGCGACCCTTTCAATATTACCTACCAGACTCGGTTTATTTATACATCCAAGAACACAAACTTTACCTTTAACCGGACCCTTTCCTTCGCCAAAGGATGCTTGCATGCCCTTATTGTTAGATTCCCTGTTTTCTTCCGTTGCTCTTGGTCATCTAATCGTTGATATGTTGAACGGCAGTCGCGCCGTAATTCTAGCCTATCTGAGCGTTCCGCTCGGGTTGACCAATACATCAATAGGTATTATTTCCACCGTGTATATCTGGGGTTCCTCACTCTCGCAACCTGTCTTTGGTTGGGCAGCAGATCGCATCGGTCCACGCTGGTTGGCAGCGGGCGGCGTATTGTGGATGATGTCCTTTTTCTCGCTGGCGGTGACATTGCAGGGAACTTTAGCCCTGGTTCTATTGGTGCTGGCAAGCTTTGGCTCGGCAGCTTTTCATCCGGCGGGTGTCATGCAAGCGACATTGCGTGGCCGCAATCACTACGCTGGTCGTGAGACCACCGCGGCCTCGTTATTTTTTATGTTCGGTCAATTCGGATTGTTCTTCGGCCCCGTCGTGGCCGGTCCTTTGTTGGACAATTTTGGTTTAATGGGATTACTGCTCCCGGCAGGATTGGCGCTGCCAGTCGGTCTGAATGCCGGTTACCAGCTTCGAAATGGGCACAACCCCAGGCGTGAAACTTCGCAGGATGAGTCGCCGGCTGTCCTGCGACTGGCGGTTAGTCGAAGATTTTTCATTGCCTTGGCTGTGATAGCAGCCCTGCAGGCCTGGACGCAGCAGAACATGATCACCTTCGTCCCCAAATATCTGAGTGACCTGGGCCAGACTGCCAGTACCTATGGTCTGGTCGCCGGTCTGTTCATGGGTGGTTCAGCGCTTGGAAATGTGATCGGGGGCAGTCTGGCGGATCGCTACGGCAAGCGCAATGTGGCATTGAGGGCCTATTTGCTGGCCAGTATCCCGTTGTTCATTATCTCGCGCCTGGGCTGGTCTCACTGGTTATACCTGCTGATACCGCTTTCCGGAGCATTAACCGGTTCGGTGCACAGCATCATCGTTGTATTGGCGCAGCGTTCTATACCAGGCGGCATGGCGATGGCTTCAGGCCTGGCGCTGGGCTTTATGTTCTCGGCTGGTGCCTTGGGTACATTACTAAGCGGCCCTCTGGCGGACGCACAGGGTTTCCCTTTGGTGTTCCAGATGACCTCCGGGCTGGTGCTTGTGGCTGCGGTATTGGTGGCGTTGTTTTTACGGGGGGAAATTATCCAGAGTAGCAGTAGATAAGCTTACCGCCCGATTTTTTTGTCCATCGGGCGGTAATTTTTAAGCATTCAGGTGGTAAGTGTGATAGGTATTCTTACAAGGGTTGCCCCAGGCGATGTGCATCTCGCGCGCGGTCAAATCAACTACGAGGGCATTGATGGTCTTCTCGCGGTCGAGCGGATCGTTGACCTCGATCGCGTGATTGCAGATCGAATTCGAGAAATTGACGTGGTCCCGCTGGATGGTTTGCAGGGTTTTGATGGTGTGCTGTGCCGTACGCTTGACCAGGCGCAAGGCGCGGAAATAACGCACGCGTGAGCTGATCAGTTCCTCGGGCTCGTTCTCGATCTCGATCATATTGGGAGACAGATAATGGTTGGTATGTACGGCATAACCGTCTTCGGCGTAAAGGATCCCAAAGCGGCGTGCTGATACTTCCACACTGTAAATTTCGCCGCTTTCATGGACGATTAAATGGTTGTATCCCGCGGCGCGGTGCGCGGAGAGTACCTGGCGGATGGCCTCGGCCGGGGTTTTGGCAGCCAGAACTGCACGGGAGACGACCACCCGGGGTATTCCGATGCGCGAGTCACTTGGCTGGACTGAGTCACAAAATTGGGCAACGCCATAAGCATTGAATCCGATATTGGGCAACAGCCCGCCGTAGGTCATCGCCAGGAAAGGAGGTTCGTCCTTCGGCTGGGCGTGGATCACGAACACGTCGTCTTCATCTTCCGGTACCCAGTCCTCGTTGTGGGCCGCCAAGACATGGCCGTCCGCGGTGCGGTCATCGTTGACGGCGAAACTGGTGCAGCGAGTCAGGTGTAAGGCGTCGACGGTCACGGCTTCCATGGCGTTGACCACAGCCAACTGATCGAAGGTGACGCCGGCCCCTTCGGCGATACCCATCAGTTCCTCGACATACTTGGGGAAACGTTCCTGGGCGAAAGGCATGTATTTGCGGGATTGGATAATGGCACCTTCCCAGGTTAATTCGACCTGTTCGTAGGCGCTGTCCAAGAGGATCCGGGCGTTCTCAACGCTGTGCTGCACTTGCTTTTTGGCAGCTTCGCCGATCTGCTGACCGATTTCGCGATGTGTTCCTGCGACTTCGAACATTGGCGGTGGTGTTGTGTGGACCGGGGCGTTGACTTTTTCCTTCGTTGGCATGCTGACTTTCTCCTGATAAAAACCTGCCCCGGTTACATTCCGGGGCAGATTTCATTATAACACCGCGTTAAGGTCTTCGCCAGGAGCTAGCCGACCGGGTCCTTGTCCGCTGGCGGGGCGGGTGAAACAACATTAACCGCTGGCAGGTAAGGGCGTGTACCGAACATGGTCAGCAGCACGGCTCCGATTCCGATCACACCGACCAGGAATGGTGCCAGCCAGCCGATGCAGGGGACCATTCCTATTCCATCTACCACGATCATGACCAGCAAGGTTCCGAAACCAGTGGCCAGGACCGGAGCCCAGGTCTGGTTGATCATCTTGGTGAAGCGCAGCCCGATTTCCATGCCGATCGCGATCATTCCAAACAACCAGGCCAGGACTAGCAGGATGATGGCCAGTAATGCGACCGGGATCAGGATAATCGTAATGGCCAGCAACAGAACAGCGATCGGGAAGACGATCACCGTCAGCAGGCCGACGCCACCTGTGATGAAAGGTTGTGTCGCTATGGCTTGCGCCACGCGCCCGAGTTGTGGCTCGAGGAAGAGCATCAACAGCATCGCCAGGGCAGCCACCGCAATCGCACGGAAGAAGACTCCGATGATACGGGCAAGCGGGTTGAAGTTGACATCCAGGCTGGGTTGATTGGGAACGCTGGGCCTCGGCGGAATCTGGATGGAAGGCACTGGAACGTTGTTGAGCGTTTCGCCTTCGACGCGGGCACCGGGAGCGCGTTGAACGGAGCCTCCAACGGTAGCCAGATCACCGCTGATGAGGGCTTTGTCGCCCAGCGAGGCCAGCCCCCCAACCAGCACGATATCGCCGTTGACGTCTCCGTTAACAGTGATGTTACCGCCGAAGACGACAACACTGCCGTTAACGGTGGCGGATTCTTCGATGACTGCGTTGCCACCGAAAACGACCAAATCGCCGTTTAAAGTGTCTCCGCTTTTCAGGGTGTAATTTCCGCCAAAGATGACCTGTCCGTCCAACAGGCCTTTGGCAAATACAGATTGGGCCGGCAGCAAAAAGAGTGCCAGTAAGATCAGAGTCGAGAGTAGCTTATGCGATGTCCTCATTGTGTACTCCTTGCGGAACGCGTGTGATTTTCCAGATTGAGACCGTCCAGAGCAGGAAAAGTCCGCTGATGGTGGAACCCAGGATCATCCAGGCGAAGGGTGGGATGAAATCCGGGATGATGTGCAGTAACACTGCCCCGAGTTCTCCAAGGGTCTGGAGTGAACTGAGCAGGTAAACGAGATAGGTGATCCAGGATGTGATCCAGGCAGCGGGTGCCAGCATGAACGGACCCATAATCGGCGCAGTGACCCATCCCAGCAGGGCAACCCCGCCAATCACCAGAATAATCGAACCGATGAGCTGGCGTCTGCGCTGTGATTTGCGTTGCGTAGCCAGGCGAGACTGCCAGCGAGAAGTGAAGCCAGCTTGTGGGGTGGCTAATTTTGCCGCCCGCAGTGACAGGTTGACTTCCGCTAAAGCAGAGCATTGCGAACATTCCCGCAGATGGCTCTGCAGTTCACGTTTCTTTTCAGGGGTTAAGGGCTGGTCAGCCAGTAGCCAATCTTCAAAAGGCTGGTGTTCCATAAGGCATCCTTTCTGCGCGGGTGTGTAAGGAAGGATCTTGCCATAGGTTGGCAAGTGCGCGCCGCGCACGATGCAAGCGGCTCTTGACCGCGCTGACAGTCAGGTTCAGCGCCTCGGCGATCTCGGCTTCCGAGAAGTCGTACCAGTAACGCATGATGATCGCAGCCCGATCGGTCGCATCCAGGGATTGGAGAATGATGTGTACCTGGTCCCGCTCTTCTTTTTTGATCGCTTCATTTTCCGGGTTGGGCGCCTCGGTATCGGGAAGTTCGAACGTGCTCTCATCATCGTCGATTGAAAACATGCTGAACTTGCGTTTGCGCAGGCGATCGATGCAGTAGTGAGCCGCGATGGAGAGCAGCCAGGTCGGAAAGGGACGCTTCGGGTCGTAACGCAAGATGTTTTGGTAGGCGCGCAGGAATGTCTCCTGCGCGGCATCCTCTGCGAGTTCCGCTTCGCCCAGCATGCGGTAGCACAGGTTGTAGACCGGCGTCTGATAGGTCTCAACCAACTGTGTGAAAGCTTCGTCGTTACCGTGCTGGGCCTGGAGAACCCAGGCCTTTTCGTCGTTCACAGGATCTCCTCAATTTTTCTTCTACTGGATATACGCGTTAGATCGAGCAAGGTTGCACGCCAAAATAGAATTAATGGTGGTGATGTCCGTCGGCATCTGTTTCTGGACCCAGCAGCGCCCGCCACCCGCCAAGCCGATCCTGGTACAGGATCAAAGCTGTTGCTACCAGCGTCGAAATCGGGACGGCGGCGATCAATCCCAGCGAGCCGACCAGAGTACGCACGATCTCTTCTGCCAGGAATTCCGAGTTGAGAAAGTAGCTGTAGCTGCCGTTTCCGAGCGTAAAGATCAGCAGCAGCGGCAGGGAGGCGCCGGTATATGCCAGTACCAGAGTATTGACCGTGGCGGCGACGTGGTCCTGACCGATGCGCATGGCTTTCTGGTAGGTGCGCCGGAACCCAAGCGAGGCATTGGCGTCGTAGATTTCGACCACGGCTGCTGATTGCGAGGTAACCAGGTCGTCCAGCACTCCCAGCGCGCCGATGATCATGCCTCCCAACAGCAAGCCGCGCGGGTTGATCTGCACCGATGAGAATTGGATCAGGTACATGGCGCTCTCGTCCCCGTAACCCGTCAGGCGTGTCAGGGAAACAAACAACAGCGTCAGCAATCCGGTCAGCAGCAAGGAGAGCATCATACTGATCACCGAAGCATGCGTCTTTAAATTCCAACCATAGGTCAGGTAGAGCGTCAGGCCCAGCAGGATGATCGAGCCGATCAGGCTGACTTGCACCGGGTCCTCGCCGGCCAGGATGTGCGGAATGATATACCCGACGATCATCAGCATGCTGATTCCCAGTGCGATCAGGCTCCCCAATCCCTTCCAGCGCCCCATCACCAGGATCGATAGCACAAAAACTCCCAGCAGGATCAATAACGGCTGGGATCGGACGTAGTCTACGTAATAAGCTGTGACCACACCGTCGGGCGTTTTTTGAACCGACACATAGACTTTGTCTCCCGGTACCAGGCGGAAATTGTCAGAGCGGACCTGGCGCTTACCGTAATCCACCTCCATCGGGATGCCCTGGTATGCGCCTTCCAGGATCCTGACGCGCACGATCTGGTA
>CAYOUV010000046.1:20433-26530 GCA_964407265.1 uncultured Anaerolineaceae bacterium
TGCGCTGGCCAGTGTACACAGCGCCCCAAAGATGAACAACAGGCTGTAGCCGACCCACTGGCCGGGCCAGGCGTGGTTGAGCCAGTCCAGGGCGGGACCCTCCAGCCGGGCCAGTGCCCCCGAGCCGGCTGTAGCCAGGTTGGTCAGCCCCAGGAATTTGCCCGCCTCGGCGCCGGGAGCCAGTTTGTTGGCCAGGGCCCAGTTGGCGGTCAGGAACAATCCGATGCCGGCGCCGAGGATCATACCGAAGATCAGCAGGCCGGTCATGTCGCGCGCCAGCAGCATCAACAGCATCCCCGCCGAAGACACCAGGCTGGCAGCGTACAGCACGCGTTTGGCTCCGATGCGATCCGAAAGCCAGCCGCCGATCAGCACCAGCACCACCAGGGACAGGGTCAAGGCGGCCAGCAGGTCGCCGGTCTGCTTGGGCGGGTCGGGCACCCGCAGCACATCCTGCAGGTAATACTGGGCGAAGGCCTGCACGCCGTAAATGCCCAGCAGGAACAGCCCGCGCTCGGCGATCAGCCACCAGTACCCGCTGTTGGCGTGGAAGTCGATCTGGAAGATTTCTTTGCTCAGGCCGCTGAAGGCCTCGAATTTAACCTTGCCCGATCCAGGCGGTGAGGCTGTCGGTTCCTCAGGTGTGCCGAAAATGGTGACAGCCGCCGAAGCGGCCAGCAGGCCGATCACCACCAGCATGATCAGGGTTGGATCGTGGGTCAGCGGGTCGAGCAGCCGCCCGGCGGCCAAGGAAGCGATGATCAATGCGGCCATGTCCATGAAAGTCTTCAGGCCGGCGGCCACCCCTAACTGCCCGGCCGGGACGCGGTCAGGCAGCAGTCCCTGCAGCGGGCCGTGGGCGATGTTGGAGCTGAACTGCAGGCCGATGTAGCCCACCACCAGCCAGAAGAACCCGCCCGACCAGGCCAGGATGGCCAGGAAGACGAAATCGAACAGCGTACCCAGCACGATCAATGGGCGCCGGCGTCCCCAGCGCGAGACCCAGCCGTCGCTCAGCGCGCCCGAGAGCGGTTGAATGATCATGGCGATTACCAGCCCGGCAAAGGTCAACAGCCCCAGGTAGGTGTTTTTCTGGGCATCCGGCACGAAGTTCAGCAACACGGCCGGCAGGATGATCGGGTGCAGCGCATTCCACATGAACGACAGCCCGATCCAGTAGGCATTCAGCACCAGCATCTGTGGGACGGAAACGGTTTTTTTCAAGGCATTCTCCAGGTTAACCGAATTGACCGCGTAAATGCTGCGGCAACAGGCGGGCGATGTTTTCCATCATGATTGTAGCAGCTTGATGCTCTTTCTCGGCCGCGGACAGTCCGGCCGGGAGTTTGAATTCGTAAGTCGGGCCGAAGTGCAGACAAAATGTCCCGTCCGCTTCGAAAGCTCCCACCGGGACCGGACTCAGCCCCAACCGCGCCAGCCGCAGGGCGAAGCGGCCGCTACCTGGAGCGGGCTGGGACAGCCTCCCTCCAGGCTGGTCGCCGCCTTCGGGCGCCAGACCGATGATGGGAGGCGGGTTGGTTTTTGCGAACGCCAGCACGGCCCGCACTGCGCGGGCACGGGCTTCCACGTCTCGCGGCCGCGGAGGCATGGGCGGCATGCTCGTGAACCCGTAGATGCGCGCCAGCCGGCCCAGCAGGAAGCGCGAAGCCAGGCTTTTGAATAGTTCGTACCACTTACCCGGCGCGGTCCATTCGGCGGTCATGATCCAGTGGATTTCGGCCGGCACAGCCGCGCTGATGCCCAGTGCCAGCCACTGTGCGGCGAATCCTGGCCGGTGGTAGTGGTTGACCGTCAGCAGGCACGGGCCGTCGCGTGGAATATTTTCCGCACCCAGCAGGCGCAGCGGCGGGTGGAGTGCAGCGCTGCAGGCCAGTGCGTCCTCTCGAAAACGGCGCGGCCGCAACAGCGCTGCATCGAATGCAATATGAGGTATCAGGCTGGGCGGATAAGCGTAATGGGGGGCTGAGTCCGGGTTCATAGAAAAAGACGGATGACGCGAAGTAAATTGTTCTGCGTCATCCGTGTTGATCGAAAATTATCTTGAGCCTCTGTACTCACCAGGCGTAGGCTTCCGGTGCCGCGCCGCCAGGACCGGGCCAGATCTGATCGAGTTTCTTGAGAGCTTCTTTGTTGAGTTTGATCTTGAGCGCCCGTTGTGCGCCGGCCAGTTGTTCCAGGGTGCGTGGGCCGATGATCGGTGCGGTTACGACTGGGTTGTGCAGCAGCCAGGCCAGCGCCACCTCGGCCGGCCCTTCTCCCAGCTCCTTGCAGAACTTCTCCCAGGCTTCCAATTGTCCCCGCTTCTGCTTGATTTCCTTCTGGGTGTCCTCGTTTGTGCGACGGCCTTGATTGAGTTTTTGCAACGCGCCGCCCAGCAGTCCGCCCGCCAGCGGGGACCAGGGGATCACACCCAGGCCGTAATCCTGGCAGGCCGGCAGGACTTCCAGTTCGCTCATGCGGTCGTTCAGGTTGTACAGGCATTGTTCGCTGACCAGCCCCAGGAAATGCCGCGCTTTGGCGGCTTCCTGCGCCTTGGCGATGTGCCAGCCGGCGAAGTTCGAAGAGCCGACGTACAACACCTTGCCTTGCTGGACCAGCACTTCCATCGCCTGCCAGATCTCTTCCCAGGGGGTGTCCCGGTCGATGTGATGCATCTGGTACAGGTCAATGTGGTCGGTTTGCAGGCGTTTGAGCGAACCCTCGACTGCCTCGCGGATGTGGCGTGTTGATAACCGCGACTGGTTTGGCCAGTCGCCCATATCCCCGTAGACCTTGGTGGCAATGACCACTTTCTCGCGCCGCCCGCCGCCCTGGGCGAACCAGCGTCCGACGATTTGCTCAGTCACGCCCTGTCCCTTCTTCCAGCCGTAGACATTGGCCGTGTCAAAGAAGTTGATTCCCAGGTCCAGGGCTTTGTCCATGATCGCGAATGAATCCGCTTCGCTGGTCTGGGGACCGAAGTTCATCGTTCCCAGGCACAGACGCGTTACTTGCAGGCCGGTGCGTCCCAAGTGTGTGTATTCCATGCGATTTCTCCTGTCGATTTGCCGTACAGGTCAGTGCCCGCAGGACGAGCAATCCCCGCCGGCACAGCTGCTGCAGGAAGGAGCGGAACTCCCTGAAACCGAATGCCCGCCGCTCTTGGCATAGAACATCGCCAGCTTACGCTTGACGTGCTCTCCCCCGCAATGTGTGCAGGCTTGCGGTTCATCCGCCGCACCCATCGGGCGGATCAGTTCGAACTCTTCCTTGCAGTCGGTGCAAACATATTCGTAGATTGGCATCTTGATTCCCTCGCTCCTTAATTATGGCACAAAATGCTCATTGGCTCAAATCGGAAGCGGTCGCATCCATCTGTTTCAATAAAGCTGGGATTTGCGTGACCGGCAAATTGACCCGAAAGAGTGAATTGACCGCATCCCCCAGCATCGGGCGCCCCTTGCGCCAGCCAGCCAGTTGCGGCTGGATCTGCCCGTCGGGCAAGAGAGCTACTGCGGCCGCCCACTGCGGATGGCTGGCTTTGTAATCGGAAAGCTTCGGGATCTCCGAGACGCGCAGCGGGAAGAGCCCGCTGCTCTTGACCCAATTGGATTGGTTTTCGCTCGAGAGCAGCCAGCGGACGAATAGCCAGGCTGCCAATTGCTTCTCGGGCGTCGATTTCATAAGGCTGTAGGATGGCCCGTAGATCACCAGTCCCTGGCCCTGGTCGCCGGGGAAAGGCAGCACCGTCCACTGGTCGCTGTTGGAAGCGCGCGAAAAAGCCTTGGAGACCTCCGGCAGTTCGCTCAGGCTGGCCGTGGCGAAGATCGCCTCGCGCTGGGCGAACTGGTCGTAGGTACTGGCCTCGGTCGAGACCCAGGCGCAGTTGTCATCGTACAACCCTTTGAGAAATTCCAGCGCCTGCTGGTTGGGGTCTGATGCGAACTGTAATTTATCAGCCTCCACCACACCTCCGCCGAAAGCCAGCAGCCACGAAAGCACGCTGTAGGAATCGGTATCCACAATCCAGCCGCCGTAGCCGTCGTTTTGCAGGTTGCTATCAGACTTGAAGGTCTGGTTGCCGGCGCAGGCCTGCTTGCGAAAGTCAGCGGATGTGGTTGGCGCCGCAGAATAACCCAGTTCGCGCGCCCAGGTCTGGTTGTAGAGCAGGAAGCGCGCCGAACGCTCGGCCGGCATGCCCAGCCACTGGTCGTTCACCTGGTCCTGGGCCAGGATCACGCTTGGGAAGTCGCCGCGCTCGTTCCTACTCAGCCCGTAGTTGGCGTCAAAGACGTAAGGAGTCAGGTCGACCACCTGATCCTGTGCCGCCCAGGTCAGCGTTTGTTCGGGCAGGGCTACCATCAGGTCAGGCGTTTGGCCATTTTGGATGGCGCTGGATAGGGCGTCGAACAATTCGACGTAATTACCCTGGCTGACGGCGCGGATCGCGATGCCCCACTGGTTGGTGCCGTTGAATTTATCGATCTGGGACTGGAAGAGCGCGGCCTCGGCCCCGTACCAGGCATCCCATACTTCGACCGTCACGCCCTTCAGCGCCTCCGGCTTAATGCCGATGCTCGGCAGGGAAGTAGGCGTGACCGTGGCTTTGGTCGTGGATTTGGTCGCTTTGGGGGTGGCGGTCGATCCGTTGCCTGGCGTGACAGGTTGGCAGGCGGAGACGACCAGCGCCAGCAGCACGAAGGGCCAGGTCCAGCGGGTGCGATTGGATTTCATTGATTGGTTTATCCGTAGATGATCAGCGGAACGGGGGAGAAGACCAGCACGAACAGCAGCATGGTAAATATTGCCAGGCGGCGGCGCGGGGCATCCAGGGTAGTGATCTGATCCAGTGGTTCAGCGTAGACCCGTCCTAGCCACAGCAGCAGCACAGCCCACAGCCACCAGCCCTGCCAGAACAAGCCCAGCACGGCCATAATGGCCACGACAAAAGGAAAGGCCTTGCGAACTTTGTCACCCAACAGGGAGTAGACGATATGCCCGCCGTCCAGCGTGCCGAGCGGGATCAGGTTGAGCGCCGTGACCAATAACCCGGCCCAACCTGCCAGCGCCACCGGGTGGATAAAGACGTCCGTCCCGCCAAAGGGGATCGGCGTGCCGGTGAAGAAATAGCGCAGCCAGTATAGCAGGGGTGACATGCCGCCGTAGCTGCTGGGAGCCGGCAGTAGTTTGCCGAAGATCGCCAGTTTGGCCAGCAGATAAGCCAGCGAGTTGCCCTCGATGAATCCTGCCGAGGATGGGTCAACCGGTCCCAGCTTCGAGAGCGACAGGCCGTAGAGCAGTACCGGAATGGCAACGACCATCCCGGCCAGCGGGCCGGCCACGCCGATGTCGAACAGGGTGCGCCGGTTTTTGGGGCGTTCGCGCATGTTAATGAAGGCACCCATGGTGCCCAGTAGGGTAAAAGGCAGGGGAATGAAAAAGGGCAGGCTGACGTCGGTTTTGTGGAAGCGTCCGGCCAGGTAATGCCCGAATTCATGGGCCAGCAGGATGCCCATCAGGCTGAGCGCGAACGGCCAGCCGCTGAGAATACTGCGCGCCATCATCCAGACTTGTCCAAGGAAACTTTGGGGGACAGGTCCTTCCGGCTGGGCGCCGGTCAGCATGACGCTCAGGATGGTCAGCACCAGCATCAGGATGTTAACCCACAGTTTGGATGGTCTTGGGGGGGGCGCTTTACTGACCAGGAAGATGGCCTGCCGCCCGTCCGGCTCCTTGCGGAACAGCGGGATCAGGCTGTAGGGCTTAATCGATTCGGCCAGTTGGTCGTAGGCCGCGGCCGTGTCTTCTGACAGGATTTGCCCGCGATAACGGACGTTGAAGCCTGCTTTAGGATCGCCGAGAGTAACGTCATCGATGCGGAAAATTCGTCCAACGAGTGAGTGTAAGACTTCAGGTTCTGGAAGGGTCATGCGATACACCTATAGGATTACTGCTTCTTGCATATTTTCCCGAATTTTGTTTGATCGAATTGCCTGCATAATTCAGGAATTTTGTTTAAATATTTACGCAGCACTCTGTAGCCTAATATAAGGCGGGAGTGGATGGGGGTCGAACCCACCGCGGCCCGCAACGCGAC
>CAYOUV010000047.1:0-26436 GCA_964407265.1 uncultured Anaerolineaceae bacterium
ATTTTCATGGACGATACCCCGGCGCTGACGCCCCTGCAGCTGCGCACCAAGTGCCGCCGCCTGTACATGGAGTACGGCATCGACCTGGTGCTGGTGGATTATTTGCAGTTGATGTCCGGCGATACGCGCAACGACAACCGCGTGCAGGAAGTCTCGTATATTTCGCGCAACCTCAAAATCCTGGCGCGTGAACTGAACGTGCCGGTCATGGCGGCCGCCCAGTTGAGCCGCGCCGTCGAGCAGCGTGCCGGCAAGGAGCCGCAGCTATCGGACCTGAGAGAATCTGGATCCCTCGAGCAGGACGCCGACATCGTCATGTTCATCCACAAGCCGGAAGAGTACGAGAACGACGAGCTGCGCAAAAATATAATTGAAATCAAGATAGCCAAGCACCGCAACGGTCCCGTCGGCAAGGTGGAATTGATCTTCCGCTCCAGCCTGGCTAAATTCGAAAATGCCGCCACGCGCCACGTCGATCTGAGTCAGATGGCTTAAGCGGATGGATACATTCAAGGGTTTCAGCGAAAACGAAACCTTCACCCAGGTTCCGGATGTGTTCTTCCAGAAACTGCTGGGCGAGATCGAGGATCCGGCTGAGTTGAAGGTCACCCTGTACGCGCTATGGCGCATCGCGCACATCGAAGGCGCTTTCCACGCGCTGTGCCCGACGGATTTCGAAGCGCAGGCCCTGGGCCTGACGGCCGAGGCGATTGCTACCGGACTGGAGAAAGCCGTCCAGCGCGGGAGTCTGCTCAAGGCCGAGCACGAGGCGGACGTCTTCTACTTCCTGAATTCGCCGCGCGGTCGGGCTGCTGCTGAAGCCTTCCGCAAAGGGGACTGGCGCGCATCCGCCCGCATCTCGTCCACCCCGCCTCTCGAGCGTCCGAATGTCTACAAACTGTACGAGGAGAATATCGGCCCGCTGACGGCGATGATCGCCGACAAGCTCAAAGATGCCGAGGAGACCTATTCGCAGGAGTGGCTGGCCGAAGCGATTGAGCGGGCTGTGGCGCAAAACGTGCGCAAGTGGAATTATATCGAAGCCATATTGAAACGTTGGAAGGAAGAAGGCCGTGCCGAAAAGCAAGATCGACGAGACAATGAAAAAGATCGCCGGCGCTACGTCGAAGGAGACTTCGCCGACTTCGTCGAACACTAACGACCTGCCCGGCGACCCGAACTGCCCGCATTGTCACGGGGTGGGCTACCTGCGCCCCGACGTGCCGCTGGGACACCCCAACTTCGGCAAGCTGGAGATTTGCGTCTGCCTGCGGCACGATGCCACTCAGCAGGTGCGCCAGCGCCTGTTCTCGCTCAGCCACCTCGACGAACTGAACAACCTGACCTTCGAAACCTTCCAGGTACGCGGCCGCAAGGGCCTGGGGGAACTGCACGCCAATTCCCTCGAATACGCCTTCAACCAGGCCAAAATGTACGCGCAGACCATGCACGGCTGGCTGCTGTTGCAGGGCAATTTCGGTTGCGGCAAGACCCACCTGGCGGCGGCGATCGCCAACTTTGCGGTTGGGATGGGCGTGCCAACGCTGTTCCTGACCGTCCCCGATCTGCTGGATACTTTGCGCTTTTCCTACGATGCCAAGGACACGACCTTCGAGCAGCGGTTCGAGGAAGTGCGCTCGGCCTCGCTGCTGGTGCTGGACGATTTCGGCACCCAGAACGCCACCGCCTGGGCTCAGGAAAAATTGTTCCAGATCGTCAACTACCGCTACATCAACCACTTACCGCTGGTGTTGACCACCAACCTGATCCTGGGCCAGATCGAGCCGCGCATCCGCTCGCGCCTGGCGGACCCGGAACTGGTCACGGCGGTGCGCATCAACGCCCCGGATTACCGCCGCCCGATGGACGATACCGGCAACCCGGAGCTTTCCTCGCTAGAGCTGCACGCTGGCAAGACCTTCGGGAGCTTCGACGAGCGCAGCAGCGAAGGTCTGTCCCCGGACGAATTCAAGTCCCTGCAGAAGGCGCTCAAGGCGGCGCATGCCTTTGCCGAAAAACCCAAAGGCTGGCTGGTCTTGATGGGCGCGTACGGTTCCGGCAAGACGCATCTGGCCGCGGCGATCGCCAATTACCGCGCCGGACTGGGCGATCCGCCGCTGTTCGTCATGGTGCCGGACCTGCTCGATCACCTGCGGGCGACCTTCAGCCCGAACAGTTCGATCACCTACGACCGCCGCTTCGACGAAATCCGCACGGCGCACCTGTTGGTGCTGGACGACCTGGGTACCCAATCGATGACGCCCTGGGTGCGCGAGAAACTCAACCAGCTCTTCAACCATCGCTACAACGCCGAACTGCCGACCGTGATTACCACGGCCGACACGCTGGATGAAATGGCACCGCGCATCCGCTCGCGCCTGCTCGACAGCCGCCTGTGCACGATCCACGCCATCACTGCCCCAGCCTATCACGGGGGCGGCAAACGCAGCGGACGCGGGAGAAAGTGAAAAACCTTAGCATGACATGCTAAAGGTGATAACTGTCACTGGGATTGTCTAATTTATATGATAAAATTAGTCTAAATTAGCCTGAAAGAGGCTAATTTTTTAATTTCCATCATTTTTAACCTGAGGTGTTGATGCTTCCTGCTTACCTGCTTTCCCTGCGTGAGGGAATCGAAGCCGCCCTGGTCATCGGCATCGTGCTGGGCGCGCTGCGCAAGATGCGCCGGGGCGACCTGGCGCCCGCTGTCTGGTCCGGCGTCGCGGCTGCCGCCGTCATCAGCCTGGGCAGCGCCGTCTTTCTGACCATTTTTGGCCTGGAACTCGAAGGAACGGCTGAACCGATTTTCGAAGGTTTCACCATGCTGCTGGCGGCCTGCGTGCTGACCTGGATGATCTTCTGGATGTCGCGCCAGTCCCGCCATATCAAGGGGGAGCTGGAAGCGGGTGTCAGCCGCGCAGCGGCCACCACCGGCCGGCGGGCGCTCTTCGGGCTGGCCTTCGTGGCCGTGGTACGCGAAGGCATCGAGCTGGCCCTGTTCCTGGCGGCTGCGGCCTTCGCCTCGTCCGCCCAGCAGACTGTGATCGGGGGGCTGCTCGGATTGGGGACGGCCGCTTTGCTGGGCTGGTCGTTCTTTGCCAGCACTGTGCGGCTCGACTTGCGGCGCTTCTTCCAGGTTACCGGCTTTTTGCTGATCCTGTTCGCAGCCGGTTTGGTGGCGAACAGCGTGCGTGAGTTCAATGAGATTGGCTGGATTCCCACCCTGATCGAGCACGTCTGGGATTTGAATCCCATCCTGAGCGAGAAATCCATTTTGGGCGAAATGTTGGTGGCGCTTTTTGGTTACAATGGCAATCCGTCCTTGAGCGAGGTGCTTGCTTACGCCGCTTATTTTGCGGCCATCTTCCTGGGTCTGCGCTGGTCGGATCGCAAAGCTGAGAAGGCCCTGGGCCAGATCGCCTGAACTTGTAAAACCAACCGGGGACGCAAGGTATAATTTTGCCTTGCGTCCTTTTTATTTTGTGAGGCAAGATGAACGTACTCGTGATCGTTTCGGCTAACGCCGAATGGCGCGTCGCCAGGGAACTGCTGCCGGAGGCGACGCCCCAATCCACGCCCCTGGGCGAGACCTTCCTGCCGGACCTGGAGTCAGCAGGTCCCGTGCGTTTCTTCCACGGCGGCTGGGGCAAGATCTCGGCTGCGGCTACGGCCCAGTACGCGATCGACCGCTACCAGCCCGACCTGCTGGTAAACCTGGGCACATGCGGCGGCTTCGAGGGCCAGATCGAGCGCGGTACACTGATCCTGGCTGAACGCACACTGGTTTACGACATCCTCGAGCAGATGACCGATCCTGCGGGGGCCATCGACCATTACGCCACCCAGCTTGACCTGTCGTGGCTGCGGGAGCCATACCCGCACCCCGTCCAACGCGGACTGCTGGTCTCGGGCGATCGTGACATTGTCGTCGAGGACATCCCGCTGCTGATCGCACGCTACAATGCCGTTGCCGCAGACTGGGAGTCGGGGGCGATTGCCTGGGTGGCGCGCAAAAACGACCTGCCCTGCCTGATCCTGCGCGGGGTCAGCGACCTGGTCGGCGCGGGCGGGGGAGAAGCCTACGGCAACGTCCAGCTATTCCACGAGCGGACGAAAGCCATCATGGACAGCTTGATCCGCCAGCTGCCGGACTGGCTGGCCAGGGTTTCTCTCGGTTTTTAATTTCTACAACAATTTCAAAAAAGCTAGACTTTGACCAGCGAGTCATCCGTGCCAAAGGGGTTGCGGATGTAGCTGTCGGCTTCCCAATCGTTTTCCCAGCGATTGCCATCCAGGATATAGCGAAAACGATATTCTTTCTTGGCCTTGAGCGTGACCGAGGTCGAGAAGCTGCCATTCTTGTGAGTGGTCATCTTGAGCGGCTTCTTCTCCCAGTTGGTGAAATCGCCGACCAGGAAGGCCGTCTTGGCATTTACCTCAGCCGGCAGCTTGAATGTCACCTTGCAGGTCTTCTTGTCTTCAGCATACTTTTTGGTCAACATCCCGAACTCCTTTCAATAGAAAAAACGATAAAAAACCTATCAATGCCCCAAGCGCCTCTGAGCCTGGAGGTAAGCCTGAACGGTCGAGACATAAGCGGCGTGGCTCCAGGTCAGTGGGCTGACCGATAAAGGTGCGTCGTTGTAAGGGTTGACTTGTTCGGCCATCACGCCGCTGGGCAGGGCGTGTTCCGCCACCCATTCGAGCAGGTCCATGGCGGGTTTCAGGTCTTCCAGCTTCCGGGCCGTGCGGGCGGTGTATTCGGCCAGCCAGAGGGTGCAGATGAACCAGGGGTTGCCGGGCACGTTCGCAATGTCCTGGCTGACCTGGTGATAATGATCGTCCTCGTAGCGCGCCACGCCGCCGACTTCGGTCTTAACCCACAGGCGATCCTTGATGGCCTGCATGCTGGCGACGATCTTGGGATCGTCCGGGGCGTACATGCCGAACTGCCACAGCCCGACCAGCGAAGCGTCGATGACTGCGTCGACCTGCCAGCTTCCGTCCGGAGCACGGTTGAGCATGCGCGCGAAGCGCTGCTGGTCGGGCAGCCACAAATTTTTGTCGGTTGCGGTTTTGATCTCATCCGCAGCCTGGCGATATTTGTCGGTCAGCTCGTTTTCTCCGAAGGCTTCGGCAAAATTGGCGGCGGCGGTCAGCCCGGCCCAGGTGGCGGCCACCGTCCAGGACAGGATCCCGTGGCGCTCCTCCCACAGGTCGTAGCTGGGATGCGGCAGGCCGCTTGCGGGGTCCCGGAAGGATACCAGAAAATCGGCCATCGGGCAGATCATGTGCCGGAAGAGCGGCTTGATGAAGCTCACGTCGCCGTAGCGTTGGAAGTGTTGCCACAAAGCCCACAAAGGCAGGGCGGTCTCGTCCTCCTGGATCGGCAGGCTCTTGTGGCCGTCCCGCGCCCAGGGGTGCCAGCTTGAGGCCAGAGTGCCATCGGGATTGTACTTGTGCAGCAGGTAGCCTTCACTGGTCAATACCCGGTCGCAGAACTGGAAGAAGGCGCGTGGGATGTCCAAATAGCCGGCCTGGACCAGGGCGTCCGCTACCAGCGCGCCATCGCGCGGCCACATGTAGCTGTAGGTGTCGCGCACGTCGGAAGAGATGTCCGAGTCGTTGGCGGCGATGACCGCGCCTTCATTGTCGATCTGGGTACGGATAATCAGCAGGCTGCGGTTGTACTCGTGGCAGACTTCGTGCGGGATGCCCTCCAGGTCGGGCTTATGGGTGTTGAGCCACAGCCGCCAGTAATGCGTGGTGCGGTCGAGGAAGGTCTGCGGCCCACGCTGGCGCATGCGGCGGTTGACCGCGGCCACGCTCTCGAAGTCGAGCGCGGCGGCCAGCCAGTAGTAGAGCGTGCGCGTCTGCCTGGGCGGGATTTGCAGCGTGAAGCCGACGGTCGAATCGACCGAGCCGTGGGCGACGACGTTGCCCGAAAGCTGGCCATCCTCGGCGTCGCGCCAGGTGCCCTGCAAATTGCGGATTTCCTTCAAGCCGCAGGCCCACTGGTGCACCCCGACCACCAGTCCCGGGGCGGTATCGGCGGTCGCCTCCCAACCGGGACCGGGTTCGCTGTCTGCCAGCACGACTGCACCGTTGGCCAGGAACCAGCGCGCGTCCTTGTAGTGCAGCACGGCGCGCCGGTCCGGCTCGTAGTAAGCCGTGTCGCCGTATTCGTTGCCGCTGATGTGGAAGTCGTGGTGGAAGAACAGCCGCACTTCGTGCGCCTGGCTGGAGGGGTTGGTGACGTCGAAGCGGCGCACCAGCAGGTTTTCATGGAAGTCGACCGCGTCGCTGGAATCGATTGCAATCGGCAGATCGGGATGATGCAGCTTGACCTGGCTGACCAGCGTCTCGTGGTCGTAGTTCAGCTCGCGCACCCATTTTTCATCGTCCAGCCAGCGAAAATTCCCGTCGACCCAGACGCCCAGTTTAAATGGGTGGCCCTGGGCGTGGTTTTCCTGTCCCACGTGCGGCCAATACAGATCACGGATTTGATAATTGCTGTCGAAAGCGGCCAGCAGGCTGCCGTTCCCGAGCGGGATGTCACGCGGCATCGGGAGCCTCCTTGTTTTCTTCTAGAGTACTCCGGATGGGTGGGTCTTGCAAGCCTGTTTAGTTTAACGAAAGACTAAGATTATATTAAATCCAAACCGGCGCGGGCTGGTTTAGTCCACAATGGAGGTGGTCAGGTGACCGTTGCTGCTGGATTCAAAGGGCTTGCGCTGGCCGAAACGGGTAGCTCAGATCCGCGATCGAAGGTCCGTGGACGCCAATTTCACTGAGGAGATTGGTGCCTAACCCGGCCTCGGCTGCCAGCGCCAGGTGGTTATCGCAGAACAGGAAAGGTGTAGTTCGGGAAGCAGCTGTCGGGTCGAAGCCCATGATGGCGGTTGCGACGGCATCGGTGGCAACGGGATCTTTCCCGGCCACCAGCACTCCCGGGCGAACCTGGGCAGCCTCCCGGTTCCACGGGCCGGCGCCGCCCTCGGCGGTCATGATCCCGTCGATGATCGCCAGGTGGACCGGGCGGGCCTGGTTGATGTCGACGATCACGCGCGGCACGCGTGTCTCGTAGGCCGCATCCCCGTGGAAGGAGGAGCGGTTGTTCTGGTCCGGGCTGCGCCGGTACAGGCTGATCGGCGGTATGCCGAACAGGTTCTTCAGCGAGAGCGTCACCCCGGCCGAGGTGTGGCATTTCATTTTGGCCACCGAGATGAACACGTCCAGTTCGGCCAGCGCCGGGTTCATCAGGAAGGATTCATATACATGATAATTCGGTCCAACCGGGAAGGCGGTAAAGTCCGGGTACGGGTCAGCAAAACACAGGTCGAGCAGTTCCGCACCGGTAGCGCGGGCGACATCGCTGTAGCCCCACCCTTCGTAGGCCAGCGGATCGCCCAATCCTTCCATGATCGTGATCGTCCCGGCTCCGGCCTCGATCAGCAGTTCGATCAGGACCTGGACAAGCGCCGGATGGGTGTTGAAGAGTTCCGTCGCCGGGGCGGGCAGGCTTGGATCACTCCACGTGCCGCCGGTCAGGTTGGGCTTGATCCCCACTCGCGCGCCGGGTTTGATCAGATCGCCCAACCCACCCAAATCGTCCAGCATGCGCGTCATCGCCGCACGCATCAGGGCCGGGTCGTAATTCCCAACCTTTGCCGTGGCGACATGAGATAGATAGGCAGGTGTGCTAGTGGGGGTAGGTGTATCGGTAGCTGTCGCGGTGGGGATGGACGTGGGCGTTGCCAGCGTTTTGGGCGTGGCGGTGGCTGCCGGTGCAGGCGGCCTGAGCAGCCCACAGCGCGTTAGCAGCAGCGACAGGCCCGACAGGCCGAGTAGTTTCAGGAATCCGCGACGGTTGAGGAAGGGTGAGTCTGGTTTCATAGTTTACATTGCTGTATACCAGTATAGCACGGGCGAGGGACGCGTAAGGTTAGAAGGGCTGGCGTTTGACTTGCCTTAAAAGGGCGCCAGCTAGTCTGCTTTTGTCGGTTTGTCTGATTCTGAGTCTATTGATATGCGTTGCGTTGAAAAAACCGCCTGGTGCTGGACTCTTTACCGGCACCAGGCGGTTATGATCGGGTGAAGAAACCCACCGGGCTGTCCGTATCGGGCTTTGCGGTGGGCAGCCCGGTTAATGTCGTTGTGGTTCTAATCAGTTACCCTGGCTGCGGGCAGTCTCCACGTGCCAGGTCATGGTAATAGCCTGGTTGGTCACACTGACGGACTGCAGGCTGCTGTTGGCTCTACGCTGGCCAAACTGCTCCAGGCGGTTGGCGATGCGTCCATTCCACTCTGCCACGCGATTGGCCTCCAGGGGCTGGCCGTCGAGCAGCGCATTCGAAATGGAGGCGGTCAGGTGCCCGTTGCTGACGCCCAGGTCGAGGCGGAAGGTCAGGCTGTCGGTCTGGTCGCTGTTCAGACGTTTGCGCGTGGCGCTGACGTCGATGTAGCCGGACTGCAGCTGGACGGTCAGATCCTGGATCAGCGGATCGGCGATGGCGGCTGTCAGCTCGGACTGCAGGCTGTCGGCGGTCATGCTGGTTTCGACCGTCAGCGAGCCGTCGGCGTTGCGGGTGATGGTGGCAGCGCAGCCGCTGACCAACAGGCCCAGCAGGCCAATAACCAGGATGGAGACGATAAGTTTCAAATTAGAATTCATGTTGAACCTCCGAATGCTTGAAATACCTACATGCAATAGCATAGCACTCGCCTGTGAACGGGCTGCTATCCGGATGTTAAATCCATGTAAAACTTATCCAAGAAAAAATTGCGGGCCAGACCGACCGGTCCAGCCCGCTTGACTGTTATTTTCCCAGCCTCGCCCGTTCATCTTCAATGACACTTTCGTCCAGTTTCTTGAACAGCGGCTCGGGCGGATTCAATGCCTGCCCTGGTTTTAGTTCACTCGGTTTCCATTGAAATTCGTCGATGCCACGATATTTTAGTCCCGTGTGCGTGCCGAGTTCGTCACTAATCTCTTCAACGTACTGCTCGCCGAAAAGCGGCTTTTCATAACCAAAGAAGCTGTGCAGTCGTTCGGAGGTGAAGGGCAGGAAGGAGGCGAAGAGCACTTTGAGCGAGTCGATCGCTTTCAGGGCGGTATAGATTGTCTTGCCAGCTTCGGCTTTGTCTTCTTTGATCTGTTTCCAGGGAGCCATGCTGTCCAGGTACTGGTTGACGGCTGTGGCAAGTTTCATGGCCTCGCCCAGGGCGGCGCGCAGCTTGACGCCCTCCAGCAGGGAACCAACGGATTCGAATCCACCATCGATCACGGACAGCAATTCCAGGTCCGCGGGGCGCAGGTCGACGGGATCCAATTCGGGCACATGCCCGTCCCAATGCTTGTAGCAAAAGGAGAGCACCCGGTTGGCCAGGTTGCCCCAGTTCGCTACCAGTTCGTTGTTGTTGCGGGCCACAAACTCAGCCCAGTCCCAGTCGCTGTCCTTCATCTCTGGCATATTGACCGTCAGGTAGTAGCGCAGCGCGTCGGGGTCGTAACGGGTCAGCGCGTCTCGGCCCCAGACCGCCCAGTTGCGGCTGCCGCTGATCTTGTGTCCCTCCAGGTTCATGAACTGGTTGGCAGGCACGTCATATGGCAGGCTGAGTGGCTCATCTCCCTCGTCGAAAATCTTCAGGAATTCCTTGCCTGCGCCCATCAACTGCGCCGGCCATAGGGAGGTGTGGAAGAAGATGTTGTCCTTGCCGATGAAGTAGAACTGGCGGGCGGCGGGATTGACCCACCACTCGCGCCAGGCTTCCGGCATCCCGGAAACGGAGGCCCACTCGATGGCGGCCGAGAGGTAGCCGATGACGGCCTCGAACCAGACGTAGATGCGCTTGCCGGCCTCGGTCCAGCCTTCGACCGGGACGGGGATGCCCCAGTCCAGATCTCGGGTGATCGGGCGCGGCTTGAGCCCCTCGGCCTCGATCTTGCGCAGCGATTCGCCGATGACGGTATCGCGCCAGTAGGACTGGCGCTCACGCAGGAACATCTTGACCTCCGGCTCCAGCTTGGACAGGTCGAGGTAGAAATGCTCGGTCTCGCGCAGCTCGAGCGCTCCGTCGCCGGTTTTGGCTTTCGGGTTGAGCAGCTTCTCCGGTTCGAGTACGTTGCCGCAGTTGTCGCACTGGTCGGAGCGGGCGCCTTCGAAGCCGCAAATGTAGCAGGTGCCCTCGACGTAGCGATCGGGCAGGAATTTCTCGGCCGAGGGCGAGTACCACTGCATGGATTTTTGCGTGAACATGAAACCGTTCTCTTTCAGCGCCAGGAAGATGGCTTGCGAAACTTTGAAATGATTCTCGGTGTGGGTGGAGGTGAACAGGTCGTAAGTGATGCCATAGCCCTGGAAGACTTCCAGGAAGGAATCGTGGAATTTCTTGTAGACCTCTTCGACTGGTTTGCCCTCGGCGTCGGCGCGGATGGTGACTGGCGTACCGTGTGAGTCGGTACCCGAGACCATCAGCACCTTGTTGCCTTTCAGGCGGTGGTAGCGCGCGACGATATCACCGGGCAGGTGCGAGCCGGTGATGTTGCCGACGTGGATCTCGGCGTTGGCGTAAGGCCAGGCGATGGCGATCAGGATGTTTTCAGGCATGGTGAACTCCGTGATTTGAACCGCGAAACTCGCTAAGGTCGCAGAGAAAAACAAAATCGGTGCGTTCTTGGCACTTTTCGTGGTGGGAATCTAATGCTTTCTGTGGTAGACAAATTCTAATACAAACAAAAAGGCTGTCCGCGTTACGGACAGCCCGAAGGATAACACGAAAAAGGAGCTAACGTGTTCCATCCGTCGCTGCCCAGGCGCGGCTGCACATGGCCATAGGCATGGGCAGCATTCTTGTTCGAGGTAAGGAGCAGGACCGTTTATTCATTGAAAATAGTTTACGCGCTCGGTGTAGGATTGTCAATGGGTGGGTGAATCTTTCCCGAGAAAGCAGACGAATTGGGGAAAATTGCCTCTTGACAATGCCCAGTATAATCTGTACAATAAATTTGAAATATTTGATATAGTGAATAATCCAAATAAACGAATTTGAAGGATAAGGTACCATGCCCATTCCGCTCGGTCTGGAAATAACCTCCCAAGAGACATTACGGATCGCCCTCGACCCGGCCCGCAATGCGGTTGCCAGCCTGGTCTTGCTGACTCATGATGACGAGAAGCCCGGGATGCACGAGTGGGTCAGTAGAACCAAGACGGCCTTTTCAACAGAAGAGATGCAACAGCATCGCTTGGTCATCCTGGGAATGTTCTATGCGGTCGCCCCTCAGGCAGACTGGCACTCGTTTCCGGCTTACCTGGAACATCTTTCGTCAATTTCCCCGGAAGCCCTGCAGGACAAGCTGCTCAACGCCTATGCTCGAATCAGGCGTGAATATGGTTGGGGCAAGGGCAAAGAGAAGGGCGAGGTCGACTGGGGTGAGATCCTTTCATCTGCCGAACATTATATTGAATTTCTAGAAGGAACCTTTGGCAAGTCGATGGTCGACCCTGAGCTAGAAGCCCGCGCTTACGCGTACGTCCTGGACCCGCCTGCCTTGAAGACCCTGATCCTTGAGCATCTGAACTGGGTTTGGGACGAGCATCTAAAAACAGAATGGACCCGCGTGGAGCCCATGCTCCGCGAGGCAGTAAAAGCCTTCCAAACCGTTGATCTGGGGGGCATGGACCGGATGCAGGCCGCCCGTTTCATCACTGGTCAGGAATTGGATGACGAGAAGTGGAAGATTGTCCAGGAAGCCAAGCAAGTCGTTTTCGTACCCAATGCACACATTGGTCCTTACCTGACCCGCATCGTGATGGAAGATACGTTGGCAGTTTTCTTTGGTGCGCGCAAGCCGGAGCATGTCAGCGAACGCATCCCCGACCTGGATCGGGCTGAGTTGGTGGTGCGATTGGGGGCGTTGGCTGATGATACCAGGCTGCGCATCTTGCAAATGGTGGCAGAAAATGGAGAAGTACGTTCACAGGAAATCATCGAGGTCATAGGCTTGAGTCAGCCGACGGCATCGCGACATTTGACCCAATTGACGGCGACGAGTTACCTGCAAGAGCGGCGCGAAGGTGGCGCCAAGGTTTACGTCCTCAATCCCGAGCGGATCGAGGCTACGCTCAAAGCTCTCGCTGCCTTCTTACAGTTGCAGTAATCGATATTAGGTTCAAAAAAGGAGAAACTCATGAACCCCTGGCATGAGGAGTTGAAAGCTCAATATATCCAAGCGGAAATCCGCCGTGAGATTGCTCACAATCACCTGGTTGCACGAGTCAAAATGAACCAGCCTGTTCGTCCGGGCTTGTTAGGGCGTCGGCTGTTGGCTTTGGGCAACTGGATGGTACGGGTGGGCGAGGAACTTCGCCGCCGCTATGAGAGTCCCAGTTCAGCGTGTAGGCAAACTCCTAGCGGGAACTTTGCCAACTAATCCAACGCATTGTGTTTCAAAACCGAGCGGGCTGTTGTCAGACAGCCCGCTCGGTCGTTAATCCATTCTCAGGGAATTCGAAAAGAACTTGGCGGATATGTTTCTGCGCGTGAGCTAAAGAAAATCCTTGAACTGCCTGGCGAGCCTGCGCAAGGACATGCGCAGCATGACCATCTTCGAATTGGATAGCAGGTTTTATATCCATTTGTAAGATAGTTCCAAATTGTTCTATGCTACACTGGTAATGGAATAACTCTAATGTTTACTCTTCTTTGAAGAGAGGCTGGATGGACAAGTTAATCAATCGCACGACACTTCGATTTGCCTTTTTCGGGTTTCTTGTCGGATTGTTATTCCCTACCGTTAGCACAATTTTGAGGTTGGGGAAACTGAATTTACCGTTTGCATGGGCAGGCATCGTCAAATTACACCAAACTGAACCCATGATTTGGGTGACCGATCTGGCTCCCTTCGTATTGGCGGTCATCGTCGGTTTATTGGGCCGGGAAAGAGATTTGATTGGGAAAATTTCGGTTGGGAAGAAGGAATGGGAAGCCACCTTCGATGCATTTTCCGAACCGGTCTTCATCGTCGATGGGGATGAACGCCTTGTCCGTTGCAATCACGCCGTTATTGATAAACTGAATACCACCTATTCTTTCGTGATCGGGCGTCTGCTGACCGAGGTGCTGGCCATGGGGCAGGCGTCGCCAGAGCTATTGCCGCTCGATCAGCTTGAGAGCGAATTTCTCTGGCTGGGTCGGATTTATGCTGTTTCATCTCGCCCGATTCCGGCTAAAAATGGATTAGAACGCAAGTTATATATTTTCTACGATGTGACCGAACGAAAAAAGATTGAACTTGAGACACGTCGCCAAAAATTATATTTCGAGTCACTTGTGAAAAATAGCCCGGTCGCCACCGTAGTTCTGGATTACGAGGAAAATATCGTTATCTCAAACCCGGCTTTTGAAAAATTATTTGGGTATGCGAGTGAGGAGGTTACCGGCTTTAAGCTGGATGATTTGATTACCACCGAGGCAACCCGCAAAGAAGCCGGTCAGTACACCCAGCAGGTGATCAATCAAGGCAATGTCCACACGATCGGTAAACGCCGACGCAAAGATGGCAGCCAGGTGGACGTGGAGATCTTCGGGGTGCCGATCGTAGTCGACGGCAGCCAGACGGGTGCATTTGCCATGTACCATGACATCTCCGATATTGTCCGTGCCCGCCGGGAAGCGGAACAGGCCAATCGGGCCAAGAGTGAATTCCTGGCGAACATGAGTCACGAAATCCGAACGCCCATGAACGGCGTAATTGGTATGTTAGAACTTGCCTTGGATACACCTTTGAACCCCGAGCAGCGGGATTATCTGCAGACCTCCCTGCAAAGCGCTGAAGCCCTGCTTTCGCTTTTGAATGACATCCTTGATTTTTCGAAGATCGAAGCGGGCCGGTTGGAATTCGAGACCATTAATTTCAACCTGCGCAACACGATCGAAGATATAGGGTACACACTTGCCAGTCGTGCCCAGGACAAGGGGCTGGAGTTGGCTGTGCTGATTCATCCGGATGTTTCATCGAATTTGCGCGGGGATCCGGGGCGCTTGCGCCAGGTGTTGGTAAACCTGGTCGGCAACGCCATCAAATTTACACATCAAGGTGAGATTGTCATCAGTGCCGGTTTGGTTGAAGAGTCCGACAAGTCTGCCACGATCCATTTTTCCGTCAAAGACACCGGTATCGGCATTCCGCTTGAGCGCCAGCAGGACATTTTCGAACGCTTTACCCAGGCAGATGGAACCACGACCCGTAAATATGGCGGGACGGGATTGGGCCTCGCCATCTCGATCCAACTGGTCCAGGGCATGGGTGGCAAGATGGGATTGACCAGCCAGCCGGGCCTTGGGAGCGATTTTTGGTTCGATATCACTTTTGAAAAGCAATCGCCTGATCAATTGGAATCTCCACGGCTCAACTTGGAACCAATCGATTTGCAGGGGGTTCGTATTCTGGGTGTGGATGATAACCAGACCAACTGTATGGTGCTGACGCACATCGTGGAAGGCTTCGGGTGCCGTATCCAGACTGTCGAAAGCGGTCCAAAGGCGCTCGATATGCTGCGCGCGGCCCATCGTCAGAACGATCCTTATCGCGTGGTGCTCCTGGACATGCAAATGCCGGGTATGGATGGGGAACAAACCGCCAGGGCTATCAAAAGCGACCCTGCGGTCAAGGATGTCAAGATCATTGTGCTGACCTCGATCGGGGAACGCGGCGACGCTACCCGGTTTGAAGCGCTCGGTTGTTCGGGATATTTATTGAAACCGGTCAAGCAGCAAATGCTGTACGACGCCTTGCTGGCAGTCCTGGGCCGTAAAGATGAGCTGGATTCCAGCCTGATCACCCGCCACATCCTGTCTGAGCACCGTCGATCTGGCTTACGGATTTTGCTGGCCGAAGACAACCCGATCAACCAAAAGCTGGCGGTCGTCCTGCTGCAAAAGGCCGGATTCTCGGTCGATGCGGTTGAGAACGGGCTGGAGGCCTTGGAGAGCATAAAATCGAATACCTATAACGCAGTCTTGATGGACGTGCAGATGCCCGAGATGGACGGGTTTGAAGCCACCCGGCATATCCGTACCTGGGAAATTGACCGCGGCCGGCATATCCCGATCATTGCCATGACTGCCCATGCCATGCAAGGCGATCGCGAAAGATGCTTGCAAGCCGGTATGGACGATTATGTTTCCAAACCTATCGAAACGCGGGTGCTCTTCAGTGTGCTGGATCGCTGGATGGAAAGCATCCCACTGGACGGTCAAACCAGCCGCGCGGAGGTTCAGGACTACTCCTCAAGCGGAGACCTTTTTGCACCCGAACTGGAGGAAGGCTGGTTTGGAGAAAGCCAGCCAACCGAATCCCCCAAAGACGTAAAAGTTGCACCGTTTGTAATGCCTCCTCCCGACGAAAACATATTACCGATCGATTTTGTGGATGCCCTGCCTCGCTTCGATAACGACCGTGAGTTTATGTTCGAGATGTGCGCTGAGTATCGAGAACATCTACCGGGCCGCTTGATCGAGATGCGGGCTGCCCTGGAAAAAAGTGATGCCACCAGCCTGTGCCGCCAGGCTCACAACCTTAAAGGAATTTCCCTAAATTTCAGTGCCAAACCGATTGCGGATGTTGCTCTGATGTTGGAAGAGGTCGGCCAGCGGGAGGATTTGACACATGCGCCGGAATTAGTCGACAGGTTGGAGCAAGAAGTCATGCGAGTGGAAAAGTATCTTGCTGCGAATACTCCTGGGAAGGAGGCATAATGCCACGGATTTTGTGTATTGATGATGAACCGATCAACCACCAACTGGTTGGACGGGCGCTGGAGGCCCTGGATTATCAGGTTGATTATGCTGGTAATGGGAAAGATGGTCTTGAAAAGGCTCACACGACGAAACCAGACCTGATCATCACCGATGTCATGATGCCCGATATCACTGGGTATGAGGTCACCCGCCTTTTGCGGCGCGAAACCCAATTCGCAACCACGCCCATCCTGGTGTTAACGGCCCAGACGGGCTTGCAGGATAAATTAAAGTCTTTTGAAGTAGGTGCGGATGACCATCTCACAAAGCCTTTCGAGGTCGAGGAACTGGTCGCACGGGTGTCAGCTTTGCTGCGGCGCGCGGAAGCTTCTCAACGGCTGGCACCGGAACCGATAAAAAATCTTCAAAGTGGGCAGTTGATCGCTATTCATAGCCTGCGAGGCGGCACGGGTTGTTCCTCGCTGGCTGTCAATCTGGGCATTGGTTTGGAGTCGCTTTGGAAACAGCCCACGATCTTGCTCGACCTGACGATGACAGCCGGGCAAGTGGCCCTGATGCTGAATATGACTTTGCGCCGTACCTGGGCCGACATCGCTCATTTTCAGCCTGACGAGCTCGATTTGGATGTGATGCAATCCGTGATCAGCATTCATGAAAGCGGGCTCTCTTTTGTGGCCGCACCGACTTTCCCGACCCAGGCGGAGACTCTGACCTCCAAAACACTCGCGGCCGCGTTGGGATTGATCAAAGACCAATACGAATATGTCATCGCAGATCTCCCCCACGATTTTAGCGAACCAGCTCTGCAGGCGCTTGATGCGGCGGATATCATTTTGATGGTTGCCACACCGGATATGGCCTCGATTCGGGCGGTCAAAGCTGCCCTGGACACATATTTGCAACTTGGTTATAGCCAGGAAAAAATCAAATTATTGCTTAATGCCACTTTCCCTCATTCTGGATTGCCCAAAGATAAGATCGAATCCGCTCTGGATCTGAAGTCAGTTGCAGTGATGCCTTACGTCCAGGATGCTTTCGTGGAAGCGATCAATTTTGGCAGGCCTGTGCTGCTCGAGAAACCCCATGAAAAGATCTCGAGTCTTCTGGAGGATTTTGCGTTTTATTTGAGTAAGCCAGAGCATAAAAAACAAAAACCCGCAAACCCAACCGAAGCCTGGATGCGAGTCTACAAGCGATATCAAGAGCGTAGAAAATAAAGGGCTTTTTCTGCTCCCCAGCCTCCCTTGCAGAACAGGCTGTCCATGCCGGGCAGCCTGTTTGTTTTATAGATAATCCTTGAGCTGTCTGGCACGCCTGGGATGCCTCAGCCTACGCAGCGCCCGCCCCTCGATCTGGCGGATGCGCTCGCGCGTCAGGCCAAACTTCTGCCCCACTTCTTCCAGGGTGTAGGCGGTACCGTCGTCCAGGCCAAAGCGCAGGCGCAGGATACGCGCCTCGCGCGGCGAGAGGGTTGAGAGCACTTCTTCCAGTTTTTCCTTGAGCATGGATTGGTAGGCGCTCTGCAAGGGTGTGGGACTGAACTCGTCCTCGATGAACATGCCCAGTTCGGAATCTTCCTCGTCGCCTACCGGGGATTCGAGCGAAAGCGGCAGCCAGGAGACCTTCATGATCCATTGCACCTTGCGCACGGTCATATTGACTGCCTCGGCCAGTTCCTCGATCGTCGGGGTGCGGCTCAGCTTTTGCTCCAGTTCGTGATTAGTCTTGTACAGCTGCCGGATGCGGTCGATCATATGCACCGGCACGCGGATGGTGCGCGCTTGATCGGCGATGGCGCGTGTGATCGTCTGGCGGATCCACCAGGTGGCGTAGGTCGAGAAGCGGAATCCACGATGGTAGTCGTATTTCTCAACCGCCTTCATCAAACCCAGGTTGCCTTCCTGGATCAGGTCAAGGAAAGCCACCCCACGTCCCATATAACGTTTGGCAATGCTGACCACCAGCCGCGTGTTGGCTTTGATCAGGTGTTCGCGCGCCAGCACACCATCCTGGATAATCGGCTCCAGCTTGCGGCGTAAGGAGATCGTCTTGCGTCCGCTGGCCAGCAGCAACTCCTTTTTGGCGGCGCGTCCTGTCTCAATGCGGATGGCAATCTCCAGCTCCTCCTCGACTGAGAGCAACGGCACGCGGGACATCTCTTTCAGGTACAGACCGACGGTGTCGTCGCTCGAGATGGATTCATCCAGATTGGGTTCAAATTCAAAAGCGGATGCTTCGGTGTGGGCTGCGTCTGAATCGATTTCGCCCTCCGGGTCGACCACATCCACGCCACGACGGCGTAGGGCGGTCAGCAGGACGCTCAGTCGTTCCGCATCCTGGGTGACATCCGGAAAGACTTCCATCAGGTCGTCAGTGGTCAGATAGCCCTGGACACCTGCCTTTTCGAGCAGCATATCCAGAGCAATTTGTCGTTTTTGCCGTCCTGCGTGAGCCAAAAAACCCTCCTGTCCCGGCAGCTTTGGTTTATTTGTCCAATAAATCTTTGAGCACCGAGAACGGTGATTCGTCCATTTCAGGCTGGTGGCCGCAGTCACGCTGGTTCAGGTTCTCTCCGCAGACCAAGCACAGGCCTTTACAGTCTTGCTTGCAGATGGGGTTGATAGGTATTTCCAGAAGTGCATACTCGCGGATCAGAGGCGCGAGGTCGACCTGGGCATCCTCTGGTAGCAGCAGGCCCGATTCGGCGACGTTCCTGCGGGTGAAGGCAAACAGTTCAGTCATCGTCCAATGAATGTTGCCATAGAAATCCGTCAGGCAGCGCACACATTGCATGCCGATATCGGCCGAAAACTCGCCCTGTAAAATCAAACCCTGTGGGGTGCGGCCAAAGGTTGCAACTCCATTGAAATGACGTAAATCCAGATCACCATCGATCTGGATTTCTTCGAAATCGAACGGAAATTCATGGCTGTACCCGACCGGTTGCTTGATCAGGAAGCCAAGATTAAGTCGGAAAGGGCGACGGGGAATAGTCACGATGTTAACCCGTAACGTTAAAGAAATAGCACGTTCATTCTAGCACATTCGACTCGGCGCGTCAAGCTTGTTTCGTATAATCAAAGTGAGTGGCCTGACGAGCTAAGCCTGAGTTTGTGGACTCTCAAGCAGGTCTGGCTTGCCTTGATTGCGCAGGTTGACCAGATAAATTCCGAACAAGACCAGCAACCCGCCGCAGGCCTGGTTTACGGTCAAGAGCTCTCCCAGCAGAACGACTCCCAGAATGGCGGTAACCACCGGCTGCCCGAGCAGCGTGACCGAGACGTGGGCAGCCTGCAGATGACCCAGCGCATAGTTGATCGCCACCCAACCGATTACCTGCGCAAACAGTCCCAGGCCGAACAGGGCCAGCCAGGTCTGTCTGGAAAAACCGGTCAACTGCGTGCCGGTCAGCAAATTGAATGGCAGCAGCACCAGCACCGCGGCGGTCAAATAAACAGCATTGAAGGTCAGTGTATCGACTCGCATGCGGGCGCGCTGGGTGGTCAACATGTAAGCGGCGTAGAACAGGCTGGCAGCGATCGCCAGCAGATCGCCAAGGTTGAAGTGCAGCAGGCGCCAGGCATCCCCGCCGACGATGACAACCATCCCAATCAGCGCGGCAAATAATCCCAGCCAGTAACGGCGCGGCAATTTCTCGTGAAAGAGGAACAGAGCACCCAGTCCGACCCACAGCGGGGCGTTGTTAGCCAGCAGGGTGGCATTGGCGGCGGTCGTCAGCAGAATGCCGGTGTTCCAAAGCGTCAGATCCAGGGCAAAGAACAATCCGCCCAATACGACCCATTGCAAGTCACGCCAGGCCGGGGGCGGACCAGATCTGCGCAGCAGCCACAAGGGGACCAGCACCAGGGCGGCGATGGCCACGCGATACAGCGCTGAGACGGGTCCCGGCACGTTGGCGAACTTGACGAAAATGGCCGATGTACCGATGCAAAATACACCGAGAGCCAGCGCCAGGTAAGCAGGAAGATTGGGTAATGGCTTATTCATGAATGCGATCCGGCAGCCTTCGTTTCCCCACCAGTGTTCTTTTGTTTAATACGTGAAATTCAATCACACTTGTCGATCGACAATGTAACGTGCCAGGCCTGCCAGCGCCTCGCGCTCCACGCCGGCTTGGAAGGGCCCCAGCAGCGCCAGGGCGCGCTCGACTGCCTGCTCCGCTTCCGCCATCGCCTGCTGGATGGCGTCACTGGTGCGGATCGACTCGACCAGCCGCTCCATGCGTTCGCGGTGACCCCAGCCGCCCTCCTCGAGCAGTCGTACGTCCGGATCGTCAGGATGGGTTTCGGTGTAATAGATTGCCGGGAGTGTGACCAGCCCCTGCAGCAAATCCGAGCCGACCGGTTTGCCGACCGCAGCCTGTTCGCCGGTGAAGTCCAGGATGTCGTCCACGATCTGAAAGGCCATGCCGGTCTGGTAGCCGAACTGCCGCATGGCTTCGATTGTGTCGCCATCTGCCGGGCTGACCATGGCGGCCGCGCGTGTGCACATTTCGAACAGCGAAGCCGTCTTGGCATAAATGCGCTGATAATAGTTCTCGCGGTTGATCAAACCCCGACTGGAAAACAACTGTGTCAATTCGCCGTTGACGATGACCGCCAGCGTCTCGGCGAATAATTTCATCAGGGGCAGGTGATCGGTTTCGGCTGCCAGTTTTGCAGCGCGGGCGAAGATGAAATCGCCGGTCAGCACGGTTGCGGCAGGTGACCAACGCGCATTGATGGTGGGCGTACCGCGCCGCAGCAGCGAGCCGTCGATCAAGTCGTCGTGTACCAGTGTGGCAGTATGCAGCATCTCGACCGCCGCGCCCAGCGTAATCAGCCGCTCGGGATCTCCTCCCAGCATATTACCGGTCAGCAGTACCAGCGTCGGGCGGACGCGTTTGCCGCCTGCAACCAGCAGGTGTTCCAACGCGGCACGCAGGTCAGGATGGCGATCGTCCGCCTGGGCGCGCATGCGTTCTTCGACCAGTCGGACTTGTTCTTGGACAGGATTAAGAAAAGTAACAGTATTCAAGCCGTCTCTCCCCAGGAGAAAAGCCGGGCAGCGTTTGCACTGCTGACCGCAGCTACGTCCTCCAGGTTGCGGGAATGTAACTGGGCAATTTTATCAGCAATTTCACCAACAAAGGCCGGTTCATTGCGAGTTCCCCGATGAGATTGTGGAGCGAGGAATGGCGCGTCTGTTTCGATCAATAAAGATTCGAGCGGTAGTGCCGATATGACCTGCTGTCGTTGTTGGGCGTTTTTGTAGGTGACGGGACCGGTGACACCGATGCGGAATCCAAACCGGACCGCGGCCTGGGCGGTAGCCAGGTTCCCGGCGAAGGAATGCAATACCCCGGGCCGTTCAGCCAGCGGATTGGAACGACGCTGCAGGTCAGATACCCAGGCCCCGATGATCTCGAGCAAATCCTCGGCGCAGGGACCGTGATCGGCGTCGCCCTTCTCGCGCATGTGGATCACGGCCGGCAGGCCAAGTTCACCTGCCAGATCGAGCTGCTCGAGCAGTACCTTGCGCTGGTGGTCGTGTGGAGCCGCATCCCAGTAGTAGTCCAGGCCAATCTCGCCGACGGCGACCACCTTAAAACTGGCAGCCAGTTCACGCAGAGCGGGAACCGTCTGCGGGTCCCAGGTCAGCGAGTCGGTCGGGTGGATTCCGATGGCGGCGTAGAGCATGGGCTGACTCTCGGCTAGCTTAACCGCTTCCCGGCTGGATTTGAGCGTGATTGAGGGGATCAGAATCCGAGCGACGCCCGCCTTCCGGGCGCGGTCAATCACCGCCTCGCGATCGGAGTCGAATTTTTCGAAATCCAGGTGGCAATGGGTGTCGGTCAGTTCCATTGGTCTCTGCGAACGGTCTGTGAGAACGGGCGACGCTTGCACGGCGTCGCCCGTGACGACATCATTTCAATCCGGCAATTTTTAAGCCGTCCTGCAGGATGGCCTGCACCTTGTCTTTGTGGGTGGTCTCAGTGTAGACGCGCATGATTGGCTCGGTGCCGCTGAAGCGGATCAGCAGCCAACCACCATCTTCCAATTTGAACTGAAAGCCGTCCACGGTGATCAATTCGGTAACTTTAAGCCCGCCGATGGTGGCAGGATTGGCGGCCAGGATCTTCTCCTCGCGCGTTTTGCGGTCGCCCTTAAAGGGTGTGTCGATGCGGTCGTAATAGTGCGGACCACCGACCTTGGCGAACAGGTCCTCGAGCAGTTGAGTGGGTTTTTTACCGGTCTTGACCATGAAATCGAGCATATACAGGCCAGCCAGGATGCCGTCGCGCTCAGGCACGTTGCCACGGAAGGCGTAGCCGCCTGATTCCTCGCCGCCGATCAATGCGTCGGTCTCGAGCATCTTGGGGGCTACATATTTAAAGCCCACGCCTGTTTCGTAGACCGGCACGTCGTACAGCTTGCCAAGCTTGTTGAGCATGGTGGTCGTGGAAAGTGTCTTGACGATCGGGCCGCGCAGGCCGCGGATCTCGAGCAGGTAGTAAGCCAGCAGACCGAAGACTCGCAATTGGTCGACGAAATGACCGTTCTCGTCGCCCACGCCGACGCGGTCGGCGTCGCCGTCAGTGATCAGCAGCACGTTGGCCTGGTGGTCGAGCGTGGCCTGCAGGCCGACGTCCACGTTGGGCGGGATCGGTTCGGGGCGTTTCATCTCGGGAAAGATCGGGTTGCGCACGTCGTGGATCTCGTAGACCTTGGTCTTCCCACCTGCCAGCAAGCTGGTGAACCAGCCCGCGCCGTTGCCCCACATGGCATCCACCATGACGATCAGCCCGGCGTCTTTGATGGGTTGCAGGTCGATCAGGTCTTTGAGATGTGCGATGTAGTCGATCGAAGCATCGAATTTGACGATCTTACCGGCGGTTTCGGCTTCTTTATAGGCCAGGCGTTTGACGCTGGACACGTCGGCCGGGATGGAAGCCTCGATCTTTTTCAGGCCGTCTGGGTCGATTGCGCCGCCGTGTTCGTCGCGGACTTTGAAGCCGTTATCGGTGGGCGGATTGTGCGAGGCGGTGATGTTGACCGCACCGGCTGCTTTTTTGGCGACCACCGCGTACGAGATGACCGGGGTGGGGGTCGGACCGTCGGTCAGGTAGACTTTCAGGTCATTGGCAGCCAGCACTTCCGCCACGGCGGCGGCAAAGTGCTCGCTGTCGAAGCGTTTATCGTAGCCGACCACGACCCAGGCGTTCTTTCGCCCCAGGTCAATTAAATAGGAGGCAAATCCCTGGGCACAGCGGCGAACGGAGTCGAAGGTATAGTCCTCGGCGATCTGTCCGCGCCAGCCGTCGGTGCCGAATTTGATGGTAGTAGACATAAAAAACTCCCGTAAAAGGACTTTGACGGGAGAATTATAACAGAGGCATGAACGATAGGCAGCCTCGCGGGTCGCAAAGTGGTAAGCTTGCCGCAAAGCGGTATAATCGTCCCACTATGTCCGATCGCATTTATCTCGATTACGCTGCCACAACGCCGGTCGATCCGCGCGTCTTGCAAGCCATGCAGCCCTATTTTAGCGAAACCTTCGGCAATCCGTCCTCGGTCCACCGCTATGGACAGCAGGCGGAAGCCGCTGTGGAAGAAGCCCGCGAGACGGTCGCGCGGGTCTTGAATTGCCAGCCGCAGGAAATCGTCTTCACCTCCTGCGGCTCCGAATCCGACAACCTGGCCTTGCGCGGTGCGGCGCTGGCTGCCCGCAAAGCCCGCGGCGCGCGGCGGATCTTGACCGCGCGAACCGAGCATCATGCCGTCAGCAAGACCGCCGAACAATTGGCCGAATTCTACGGCTTCCAGCTTGAGTGGCTGCAGGTCGACGAGTACGGCATGCTCCAGCCTGATACCCTGGCCGCGGCGCTCCGCGGCGATACGGCTGTGGTCTCGGTTATGTATGCCAATAACGAGATCGGTACGCTCAATCCGGTCAAAGAACTGGCCGCACTGTGCCATGAAAAAGGCGTGGTCTTTCACACGGATGCGGTCCAGGCTGCCTCCTACCTGCCAATCGATGTGGGAGCGCTGGGCGTGGACTTGATGTCGATGGGCGGGCACAAGTTCTACGGCCCGAAGGGCGTCGGTGCGCTGTATGTGCGCGCGGGGACGGCGCTCGTTCCCCATCTGACCGGCGGCGGGCAGGAGTTTGGTTTGCGGGCCGGAACGCAGAATGTGCCCTACATCGTCGGCTTTGCCGAGGCGCTGCGTTTGGCGCACGAGGAACGCGAGGCGCGTCTGATGCAGGTCAGGCCGCTGCGCGACCGGATCATCGGCCGGGTGCTGGAGGAAATCCCCGATTCACGCCTGACCGGCCATCCTGATCAACGCCTGCCTAACCATGCCAGCTTTGCCTTCAAAAACCTGGACGGCAACCTTTTGCTGCAAATGTTGGATGCGTCCGGCTTTGCCTGCTCGTCCGGCTCAGCCTGCAAAACGGGTAATCCTGAGCCGAGCGAGGTCATGTCCGCGATCGGTCTTTCGCGCGATTGGGGCCTGGGCTCCCTGCGCGTTACGCTGGGTACGCACACCACGCCGGAACAGGCAGAGCAGTTTTTGGATGCCCTGCCCGGTCTGGTCACAAAGGCACGGTCATTATATTAAATAAAAAGACACAAAGAAATCAAAGAAGAACTTGGTGCCCCTTTGTGTACTTTGTGGTGAAAAATTATGTCTAAAGTTGTCGTTGCCATGTCGGGAGGAGTGGACTCCTCGGTCGCCGCAGCCCTGCTCAAACAGCAGGGACATGAGGTCATCGGCATGATGCTGCGGTTGTGGTCCGAGCCTGGTAAGGAAGACTCCAACCGCTGCTGCACGCCTGACTCGATGGCGCTGGCCAAGCGCGTGGCTGACAAACTGGATATTCCATTTTACGTAGTGGATGCCAAACAGGTCTTCCGCGAGACGGTGGTGCAATTCTTCGTTGATGAGTACGCCCGCGGCGTGACGCCCAACCCTTGCCTGGTGTGCAACCGTCAGATCCGCTGGTCGTTCCTGTTCGAGCATGCCCTGGCCATGGATGCTGACTACATGGCGACCGGTCATTATGTCAGGCTCGAAACCCAACCCGCGGGACATAGGCAATTATTGCGCGCAGTGGATCGAAGCAAAGACCAGTCCTATGTGCTGCATGTGCTGACGCAGGACAAGCTGGCGAAGGCACTCTTTCCGGTCGGGGACTATCCCAAGGATGAGATTCGACGCCTCGCTTCCAGTTTTAGCCTGCCGACCGCCTCCCGGGCCGACAGCCAGGATCTGTGTTTCCTGGCGGGCGGGGATTATCGTGACTTCCTGCGCCGGAATGCGCCGGAGATCGCGCAGCCCGGCCAGATCGCGGACCGCGCCGGCCGTATTTTGGGCCAGCATCAGGGTTTGGTTAATTACACCATCGGTCAACGCAAGGGATTGGGGATCGCTCATCCCGTCCCATTGTATGTACTGGGCAAGGACGCCTCCAGTAATACGCTGATCGTCGGCATAGCCGATGAACTGGGCCAGCGTGAGTTGCTCGCGTCTGGGATCAACTGGAATTGTGGCGAGCCTCCGCGTGAGCCGTTTCGGGCTGAGGCCAAGATTCGCTACACCGCCCGCGAAGCCTGGGCCGAGGTCACGCCGCTTGAAAACGGGACCCGGGTCCGGGTTGCCTTCGACGAGCCGCAGCGCGACATTACTCCGGGACAGGCGGTCGTCTTTTATAATGAAGATCTTGTTGTTGGTGGTGGAATTATTCAGTCAACCTGAGGAGAGTCACACATGACCATACCATCGTTTTTGATCGGATTGCTGATCTCGACCTTGTATGGTGCGCTGTTCCATATTTGGCGGGGTGGGGGCCTGGGGCGATTGTTTCTCTTTATCCTGCTCGGATGGGTTGGATTCTGGGGCGGGCAGGTCCTGGGAGATGTCCTGGGCTGGGCCTTCCTGCCGCTCGGACCGCTGAATCTTGGATTGGCAACCCTCGGCAGCCTGTTGGTATTGCTGGTGGGTTCGTGGCTCAGCATGATCGAAGTCTCACGAGTGGCTGGGGACGATTGACAAGTGGCCTTAGGCTTGACGCATCCCTCGAATCCTGATAGACTTCTGCCCCGTTACCTGGTTTCCGTTGAAGCCAAGTTAGTAATGTATTTCTTAGCAGACCTTGCCCTTGACATGAGGCTTTGGTATAATCCCCCTGCTTAAAAGGCAGGCAATTCCTCGCCGACGTAGCTCAATCGGCAGAGCACCCGCCTTGTAAGCGGGAGGTTACGGGTTCGATTCCCGTCGTCGGCTCAGCGTCTGCTGAGCACCTGGTTGGTGGTTGGCGTTCAGGGCCGGAAACGACTCTGAACTCGAGCCAGCAACTTACAACCAAATAAATGGGCGGTTACCCAAGTGGCCAACGGGGACTGACTGTAAATCAGTTGGCAAAAGCCTTCGGAGGTTCGAATCCTTCACCGCCCACTCCCTGGCCAGCAGGCATGTGGGAACGTACACATACGCCCTCATAGCTCAGACGGTAGAGCACGTTCTTGGTAAGAACGGGGTCATGGGTTCAAATCCCATTGAGGGCTCTAATGCTGGCTGGTTTACTTTGTCATAAAAGGAGAAATAGCGATGGCGAAGCAGAAATATGAGCGGACGAAGCCGCACCTGAACGTAGGGACGATGG
>CAYOUV010000048.1:0-26008 GCA_964407265.1 uncultured Anaerolineaceae bacterium
AGCAATTTTTGTTCCGGGTGGATGACCGAGGTGTTATCCAGTCCGTTCCAGGCCATCAGATTTGAAAGCGATATTCCATACAGACCGGCGATCCATGAGAGTGTTTCCCCGTTCTGGACCGTATGGTAGTACTCCCCATCAGCCCCAGGGGTGAGTCTCTGGAGGGCACTCAAGGTTGGGCTGGGGGTGATATTCCCAGGAGAAATCAAAAGTTTTTGCCCGATTTGCAGGGGCCAATCCGCCTGGAGTCCATTCAACCTCAATATCCGATCCACGGTGACGTGATACGCATCAGCAATGATGCTCAGCGACTGGTATGACTGTACTTCATGGATAATCCTGCCATTGGCATCCGGGGTACTGGGCACGATCACGCCAGGGGGAGTCGGCGTGGCATAGCCCTGGGTGTCTTTGCCTGGAATGAATAAGCGCTGCCCGGCCAGCAGCGGTACCTCGCGGGACAGGTTGTTCCATAGCTCCAGGTCGTGGATGGTAATGTGATAGGCAATCGCGATCGACCAGAACGATTGCCCGGCCTGGACCACATGATAGATCTTGCCATCCGCATCCGGTGTGGCGACTGTTACCGGTACGATCCATTGGGAAACTGGATTCGGACCGGTTTCCGCTGAAGGTGTGCCTCCCGAGGAGGAGGATGAATAATTGCCACACTCCTGTCCGGAAACGTAGGCGGCTTGCAGGACGTAATAGGTCTTGCCATTCGCCTGGGCCACACCTGCCCCGACGTTGCAATAAGCCGGCTCAACCGCCGGACGCATGTGATCCGGATCGGACCAGATCTGCATGATCTCATCGATGCCCATACCCACGCTGCTTTCAGCAAAGTTTTCCGTTGCCCAGACAGTACCGCCATTCCCATATCCGGCTGCCGCCAGGCGACCACGCACATTCCCAATGTGCCAGGACATATTGTTGGCTGCCATGGTGGCCGCCGTCGATTGGGCCACAGCATCAATAGTGGAATCCTCGACCAGAGCCGGGAGCCCATTCGAAATTCGCAAGGTATTCATCGCAGCGATCAAATCATAGGCGCTGACCTGATTCGACAGAGCAGGATGGAGCTCTTCAGCCCGGACAACCTGAGGACGATCGAACGCTCCGACCAAGAAAACGACGAGCACAAGCCAGCCTAAAAACCGTTGGAAACGCATGCGACAATTATACAATTCATCTCAAGCGAGATCATGACCGAGATTGTCCGACATGTATCGTGGAATGATCCGTGCCGGTCGAGTTGCGCACAAATCCAGGGCATCTTTTCCACGCCTCGGGGGTAATACTCATTGAAACTTAAAAATAAAACTTTAGAAATAAAAGGAGCATTTCATGTCCACCCTGGCCCCCACCCTTTCCAAGCGCTATTTCCCGCGCACGGCCGCCTGGCTGCGCGACCTGGCTTTGATCACTCTCAGCGCTTTATTCGTAGCCGTCCTGGCGCAGGTACGCATTCCCCTCCCCTTCACCCCCGTCCCGCTGACCGGGCAGACCTTCGGCGTGCTGCTGGTCGGCGCGGCTTTGGGCGCCAAACGCGGACTGACCAGCCTGAGCCTGTACACTGCGCTGGGCCTGGCCGGCCTGCCGGTCTTCACCGGTTGGTCTTCTGGTCTGGGGCATTTACTTGGCCCGACCGGCGGCTATTTGATCGGGTTCCTGGCCGCTGCCTGGCTGGTCGGTCGCCTGGCAGAGCGCGGCCTGGAACGCAGCCTGCGCACTTCGCTGCTGCCCTTCGCGGCCGGGACGCTGGTCATCTATCTGTGCGGCGCCGGCTGGCTGGCCCTGCAGCTCGGATTGGCGCAAGCGCTGGCCCTGGGCGTGCTGCCGTTCCTGGTTGGGGACACCCTCAAATTACTGGCGGCGGCGCTGCTGCTGCCGGGCGTCTGGAAGTTCGCCAAATAACTTATAATATTCGAAGCAATTTTATCGGTAAACCTTATTAGTAGATGAATCGAGGTCGATGTGAAACGAGTTATCTCCCTGCTCACAATGTTTTTGATTCTGCTTACTGCTTGCCAGTCCGCAGCGGCCACCCCCACCCCCACATCCACCACAATTCCCAGCCCGACCAGCGCGCCCTTCAACCCGGCAGTAAGCGTGAGCGGCACGCCGCAGGTGGTCTTCGACTGGGCAACACAGCGCTGCGGCGACGATGAGCACCCCGACCTGCCGGTGCGCGCCTTCCGCGATGCAGGCGGCATGATCCAGATGAGCATCAGCAGCCCGACCAATTACCGCCTGATCGGTCCAGATTTCGATTCGCTCAAACCGGATTGCACCCCGACGCTCACTTCGGCGGACGACCGCGACCCTTCCCATTACAACACCTGGGATTGGATGGGCGCCACCTACACACTGGACGGCCAGACAATCTACGCCATTATTCACAACGAATATCATGGCGACCAGGCCGGTTCAATCTGGCAGGCCGATCAGGACTTCGGCGCGATCCAGGGCGGCCACGACTGGCGCTACCAAAGCTGGAACGGCTCGAGCTACACCGATATGACCTTCGACACAGCCCACAACCGCTGGCAGGGGAGCCGCCCGCTGTGCCAGATCGGCGACCGCTTCGCACACCCCGACCTGGGCTGCGAGCCAACTCGCACCTGGGTCAGCCCCGTCGATGGCACTGTGACCGTCAACGGCCGCGCCTACGACAGTGACCCGAAGGGTGGCAACGGCGTGGTCGCCAGCATCTACAAGGGCAGCGAGCAAATCTGGTCGGCCACCATCGACAATGGCGATACGACCGGCCAGTCCTACGATCTGAAGGTGGACGTGCAACAAGGCGACCAGCTCCACTTCCGGGTGAACGCCCGCGGCGATAACGGCTACGACACGACCTTCTTCAACCCCGGCATCAACCGCGGTCCTGCCCCCTGTCCATCGGGAGATCACAGCCTGTGCACGCTGATCAGCCTGACCTACGCCGTCTCGACCGACGGCGGCAAGACCTACAGCCAGCCGCCCGACCCGCAGCACCTGCTGGCGAACCTGCCTTACCAGTACGATCCGCAGGCGATGCGTGCCATCTGGCAGCCCAGCAACATCGTCCAGAATCCGCACGACGGCTACTACTACGCCCTGATCCAGCGCGACGAGCACGGGCCGGCCGTCGGCGGGGACCTCCAGGGTACTTGCGTCATCCGCACCCAGACGCTGGACGACCCCCGCAGCTGGCGCGCCTGGGACGGCTCGGGTTTCAACATGCGCTTCATCGATCCTTACACAGATACGAGCGCGGATCCCGCAGCGCACACCTGCCAGACCGTTTCGAGCAATGCCATCGGCGCCCTGACCTACGGACTTTCATACTCCACTTATTTCGACAAATTCATTGCAGTCGGCGTCTCAGGGTGGCCAACGCCCGGCTTCTACTACTCCCTCTCCGACGATCTGGTCCACTGGACGCCCAAGCAATTGCTGATGGAAGCGCAGCAATCCTTCACCAACGGCGGTAAGACGCCCTATTATGCCTATCCGACTCTGGTTGACCCGGCTTCGACCTCACGGAATTTCGATACCGTCGGTCAGAGCCCGTACATGTATTACAGCCGCTTCAACCAGACGGATCCTTTGAACGTCGATCTGCTGCGGGTGCGTCTCGCGTTCAGCCAATAAAGTCCGTCTTTCTGCGGTGGCAACCGTTATAATGGAAGTATGTTTATCGACCAGGTTGAAATCTATGTAAAATCCGGTAAAGGCGGCGACGGCGTCGTTCACTTCCGGCGCGAGAAGTACGTGCCGCGCGGCGGACCCGACGGCGGCGACGGGGGCCGGGGCGGCAACGTGGTACTGGAGGTCAAGTCGACGCTCAACACGCTCTCCGCTTTCCGCCAAAAGGAACGCTTCATCGCTCAGGACGGCCGAAACGGCGCGAAGCAGAACATGACCGGGAAATCGGCCGACGACCTGGTCATCCTGGTCCCGCCCGGCACAGTAGTCTACGAAGCTGAAACCGGCGAACTACTGGGCGACTTGACCAATCCCGGCCAGCGTCTGACGGTCTGCAAAGGTGGGCGGGGTGGGCGCGGCAACTCGCATTTTGCCACCTCCCGTTATCAAACGCCGCGTACGGCCGAAAAAGGCGAACCGGGCGAGGACCGACAGCTCAAGCTGGAACTCAAGTTGATCGCCGACATCGGCATTATCGGCGTGCCCAATGCGGGCAAGTCCACCCTGCTGAGCGTCCTGACCAACGCCCAACCCAAGATCGCCTCCTATCCCTTCACCACCCTCGAACCCAATCTGGGGGTTGCCAAAGTCGACGAATACACCAACGTCGTGCTGGCCGATATCCCCGGCCTGATCGAAGGCGCCAGCCAGGGCGCCGGCCTGGGGCACGATTTTCTGCGTCACATCCAGCGCACACGCGTGCTGATCCACTTGCTTGACGGCCTGTCCGACGATCCGATCGCTGATTTCAGCCAGATCAACAGCGAACTTGCCTTGTTCGACCCCCATTTGGCCGAAAAGCCGCAGATCGTTGCGCTGAACAAGATCGACCAGCCTGAGGTGCAGGCAGAATTTTCCAAGTTAAAAAAAGAGATGAAGAAGCGCGGTTTTCAGTTATTGGCTGTCTCGGCACTGGCCCGTACGGAGGTACGCGAGCTGCTGCTCAAGGCCGTCGGGCTTTTGGCCGAAATGCCGCCGCTGGAAGAAATCGCTCCGCCCATGCCGGTCTATCGACCCAAAGAAGACCCGCGCATTTTCGTCGTCGAACCAGCAGGGGAAGGGGAATGGCGTCTATCCGGTACGGGCATCGAGCGCGCCGCCGCCATGACCTACTGGGAGCACGATGGCTCGGTGCGCCGCTTCCAGAAGATCATGGAAACCCTGGGTGTGGATCAGGCGTTGCGCGAAGCCGGTGCACAGGAAGGTGATACTGTCCACATCGGAGAGTTTGAGCTGGAGTACCAGGATTGACGAAAGGATTGACCAGAGGAAATGATGTCCCAACCCAAGTCGAATAGGCCAATCACCCGTAGAAACTTTCTGCGCCTGCTCCTGACCCTGGGAGGAAGCGTGCTTGCCACGCCGTTTCTTCAGGCTTGTGAGCGCCTGAGTCTGACCGGTCCGACGGCAATTCCCACACCTATGCAGCCGACCCCAATCGCAACCATTACAAGCTCCCCGACACCCAGCCCCAGCCCTGGGTCCACTGCCGCAACGGACGTCGCCAAAGTGGCCTTGGTCAAAACGCGCGACCGGGCAACCGGGGTCCGGGGGGCCTTGCAATTACTGGGAACCAACCCGATCCGTGGCAAACAGGTCCTGCTGAAACCCAACTTCAATAGTGCCGATCCTTCTCCCGCTTCCACCCACCCCACAACCTTGAAAACGCTGGTCGAGCTTCTGCAGGAGATGGGCGCCAGCAGTCTCACCGTTGCCGATCGCAGCGGGATGGATCACTCACGGCAGGTGATGCAATCACTGGGCGTGATCGCGATGGCCAGGGAACTTGGTTTCGAAACCCTGTCATTCGAAGATCTGCAAAGCGAGAACGATTGGGAACTAATCCAACCTCCTGGCAGTCACTGGAAAAATGGCTTTCCGTTTGCGCGACCTGTCTTGAACGCGCAGGCCGTCGTACAAACCTGCTGCCTGAAGCCACATCGCTTTGGGGGACACTTCACCATGTCACTCAAAAATACTGTCGGCATGGTGGGAAAATACATGGGTCATGGCGGCTATAACTACATGAACGAACTGCATGCCTCCCCCTACCAACGCCTGATGATTGCCGAGGCCAACACCGCTTACACCCCCGCACTGGTCGTATTGGACGGTGTGGAAGCCTTTATCGACCAGGGTCCGGATACCGGCACCAAGGTATTCGGGGACATGATCCTGGCCGGCACTGACCGCGTGGCGATTGACGCTGTCGGGCTGGCTGCGCTGCGCTTCCTGGGCTATCGGGGAGAAGCCGCTCGCGATTCCATTTTCCAGCAGGATCAAATTGCCCGTGCCGTCGAACTGGGGCTTGGGGTGGATTCGCCTAAAAAGATTCAGATCCTCACCGGCGACTCGGAAAGCGAAGCCTACGCCGCACAGATCCAGGATTATCTGCTTTGATCGAGATTATGCCCCGCTTGGTTTGATGCGCCGCCACACGCCCAGGGTGAAGCTGGCTACACCCAGCGCCTCAGCCGCACGGCCAGTGACGGTCAACCAACCCGGCCCAATAAAAATCACAATTGCAACCAACCAGATCCCCAGGTTAAAGAGGATCAGCGCAATCCAGATCAGGCGCTCATCCCCGCGCGGCGTGGCGGACGAGAAGCGCGGCAAGATCCAGTAAGCTACGCCCATTGCCAGTTGCACCAGCCAACCCAGCAGCAGGAATTCCATGTGAGCCGGCAGCAGCGACCAGGCCCAGGGCATGACCGGCAAGCCTTTGTTAGCCAGCATTAGCCCTCCGAAAGTAAATCCCAGCGCCAGATAAAGCAGCGATGCGCGCACGAACCAGACACTTTGGCGTGGCATCTAGCGTTCCTTGACCCGGCCCCAGGTATTGGCCACAAACGCCAGCCCAGCCAGCCACTGCAGTACCGCCGAAATCACAAGCAGCCAGCCCCACAAAGGAGCTGGCTGGTTCGTTTGCAGCGGCTCAGCAAGCGCGCGCAGGATTAAACCCGAATTTAGAAAAATGTAAGTGACCCAGCCAAGTCCTTCGCTCCTATGGGGGTTTTCACGCGAAAACTTGGGAAACATCCAGAAGACAATTCCAAAAATCAACTGGGTCAACCAGCCGAAAACTAATAGATGTAAGTAAACCGGGAACAATCCGCCGACCGAATCGAAGGCCAGCAAAATCCCAACAAGCAACGCCAGAACAAAATATGCCAGCGAAGTTTTTACGAACCAGCGCGTCAAAGTTGGCATCCAACCTCCTAAACGGGACGCGACTCACCCTGGATCCGTTTCACTTCCGCGCGGATCGAGAGCAGGGTCAGGATCAGGAACAACAGAATCGCCACTTCATTCAACAGTCCGCCCCATTTCCTTCCGACGACCCAACCGCTCAGGTCACTGACCACCCGCAGGCCAAGCGACAGATGCAACAGGCCGAGGTGCAGGTAGAAGGCTGGGCGGAAGGTGACCGGCACGTTCAGGATGGCAGGCAGGATGATCGGGGCGTGGCCAAAGATCATCGAGATGATGAAACCAATGAAGACCATGTGAAGCACAGCATCATAATACGGACCGGCATACTGCGCACCGAGCCACAGGTCAAGGATTCCTGCCAGGGCCAGCCAAATATAGCCCAGCATCAAAGCGCGGGCGATGTAACGCGTCAGCGGGGCGGGATGGCGCCGGTTGCGCGTGGCGATGTCGTTGCGGAAACACCACAACGCCAGGGACAGCAAGCCCAGTCCGATGAGGCGCGCCCCCCAATCCGGCTGGAAGGCGTTCAGGATAACACCTGCCAGGAAGATCATGGCCGCAGCCAGGAACAGGCGAATCTGCGTTTTTGTCGGATGCAGCACCCGGCTGAGTTCGAGGCGTTCGCCCAGGATAGTCAGCACCAGAAAAGCCTGCCACCAAAAGACGATCTGGAAGATGGCCTCTCCCGCCAGCCAAAGCAGATTGCCAGTAAACCAGGCTAACATGCCAACCAGCATAACAGCCGTGTAGACGGCCGGCTCGCGGCGTACGATCAAGACCAGGACCAGCACCCCTCCCAGACTGCCCAATGTGAACAACAAAGCGCCGAAGAGCGTGTCGGGGAAAACCAGTAGAGTCAGCCAGCCCAGCCCGCACAACAACGGCACACTGAGCAGCCAGCGCCGACATAGGGCGACCACTCGTTCCAGGATGATCAAGCTGCCAAGAAAACCCGAAACCATCAGCGGACCGTGACCCATCGGAAGCGGTTTTAGTAAAGCCGGCAGCGACCAGCCCAGCCGGATCAGTCCGGCCCACATGGAAGCCAGCAATGCTAGAATTGAAAGCATCAAAAAGGGAGTGTACTGCTTGCGGAATTTTATTTGCATCGAGAGCTCGATTGCTAAATTATACTAATTTTATCCAGTATATCTTTGCGCTGCCGCAAACAACGGATTTTGATAGAATGAGTAATACCACTCAGGAGCATCCTATGGTTTACCTCCCCATGTCTGGCATCCGCATACTCGATCTCTCACGCCTGCTGCCCGGCCCATACCTGACAAAACTCCTCACCGACCTGGGCGCCGAGGTGATCAAGATCGAGACTCCGCTGGCAGGCGATTACACCCGTCTGGCACCACCAGAAATGGGATTAGGCGGCCTGTACGAGACGCTCAACCGCGGCAAACAAAGCCTGGCGCTCAATTACCGCAACCCACGCGGGCACCAACTGTTCATGGGATTGGCCAAAACTGCGGATGTGATCCTGGAAGGATTTCGTCCGGGAACCGCCGAGCGCCACGGGATCGGCTATGAAGACATCAAATCCATCAAACCGGATATCATCTATTGCTCGCTCTCCGGCTACGGGCAGGAAGGTCCCTACCGTGGGCAGGCCGGGCACGATATCAATTACGAAGCGCTTGGCGGCGCGCTGGCGCTCAACGCTCAGCCTGGTGAAAAACCCGTTCCCTTCGGCCTGCCCATGGCCGACTTGAGCGGGGCCATGCTGGCCGGGATCGCCATCCTGGGGGCGCTGTTCGGGCGCGAACGAACCGGTCAGGGTGCTTATCTGGATATGGCGCTGCTGGACGGCGTGCTCTCCTGGATGACCCCCCTGGCAGGAGCGGCATTTTTCAGCGGATTCGAACTCAGCGCCGGTTCACACCCCCTTTTAGGCGGGTTGCCTTGTTTCAATATTTACCAGGCCGCTGACGGGAAGTACCTGACCCTGGCAGCGCTCGAACCGACGTTCTGGCAGGCTTTCTGCCAGGTTGTTGGGCGAGACGACCTGCTGCCGCGCCAGTTCGACCGGACCATTAAGGAAGAGATCGCAGACATCTTTCGCCAGAAGGGCCAGCAGGAATGGCTGGAAGCCTTCGAAGGGACGGATGGCTGTGTTGAAGCGGTCAACTCGTTCGCCGAGATGCTGGCGCATCCGCAGGTCAGAGCGCGGGGCTACGTCCAGGAAGAGGCCGGGAAACCGGTCCGGCTGGAATCGCCTTTCGTTTTCGCCCGACGCGCGCTCGATCCGGCCCCGTCGCTGGGACAGCATACACGCAAAATCCTGCGCGAATTGGGTGTCAGCGACGAGGAAATGAAGGTGCTGGCCGAGAAAAATATCATCGCCACGGGGTGAGCGAACGGCTTGTCAAGCAAGTGCAGAAAGGGTAAGATAGGGATATGCCACGCCTGCCATTCGACATTCGCCGCATAGGGATCTTCGTTGGGGTTTTTATCCTGGTGCTGCTGGTGTTGGATTTCAACGCCCGCCTGCAGGAACTCGACCGCCTGAACAAGCAGAACCAGGTGGTCAGCGCCCAGGCAACGGCCATCACGGCCACCCAATCCGCCTTGCAAACCCAGGTGGCTTACGCCGCATCGGACCAGGCCGTGGACGACTTCGCCCGCGATAATCATTACATCCAACCCGGCGATCATCCGGTCGTGCCGGTGCCCGCACCGGGCAACACGCCGGTGGTCGAGAGCTCACCAACGCCGTCCCCGACGCCCCAGCCGAACTGGATGGTATGGTGGGAATTGTTTTTCGGGGATAATGGGAATTAGCCGAATAAAAACGAAGGCCTGACAACTAAAATTGTCAGGCTTTTTTCATTCACCCCATGCTAAGCAGGCGGCAATTCTTCTGCCAATTTCGTAGTAGGCGCAACCATGAAAATCCAATTATCCCACAGGATGTGACTGACGATCAACGCACCCAGCGGCAGCTCCAGCGCATACAACCCGCCCCAGAAGGCGCCCGCCACGGTGGCCGCACCGATCAGGGTGAAGTTGCCGCTGACGATGTGTGCCCCACCATAAGCAGCCGTACCCATCAACCAACCCCAGAAACGGCCGAAATGTTCCATCAGACCGTCCTGCAGGAAGCCGCGCCAGAAAAACTCTTCCGCTGGACCGATCACCAGTCCCAGGCGCAGCATCAGCTCCCCGCGCGGACGGATGCGCTTCAACTTGTATATTTCATCGATCTGCTGGCCGCCTTTTGGGAGCAATATGCGCGACAAGCGGTCTCCGACCTGAAAAATGCCATACAGGGCAGCCGCCGAGCCGATCCCCTGCAGGATTTCTTTCAACCCGATGCGCGGTCTGCGCAATTTGGGCTGCGTGGCCAGCGCCAAAGTCCCGAGTGACAATCCGGTGCCTGTCATGCGCTCCCAGAAGCGTTTGCGCGACCCACGGAAGGTCAGAGTGAATAAGCCAAACGCCAGCGTCGCGCCGAAGGCTAGCAGCGGCAGCGACTTTTTCATAACATGTGGCCCAGCGAAAGCCCAATCATGTACAGCAGGCCAAAAGCCGCGTGTAGTTGGGCAGTTTCGATATCGATCTTGGCAATGGCGCGCCGACGGGCACCATCCGCCCAACGGACTACGTCCGCAACTTCACCGTGCGCTGCTAAACCTATCCCGACCGGTCGGGCAAGCTCAAACATGATTACCTCCTAAAAATAGCATGCGCCCGATTATATAACTCACCCGGGCAGCAAACAAATGACAAATATCATCAAATTTGATGGATTTACTAGATGGGTTGAAAAATTTTCCACAGATGCTATCATAATTTTGGGAGGCAGCTATGAATTCGAATCTAAAAAGAATTTTATTCTGGACACCCCGCTTGCTGGGTATCCTGTTTGTGGCTTTCCTCAGCCTGTTTGCATTGGACACCTTCGATATGGAATTGGGTTTTTGGGGTACGCTCGTCGGATTGTTTATGCACCTGATCCCATCCTTGGTGCTGGTCGTGGCACTGATCCTGGCCTGGCGTTGGGAATGGGTCGGAACATTGCTGTTCTTCAGCTTCACCGCCTGGTTTATCGCGATTTCCCTGGGCCACGCTGGCTGGATCACCTACCTGTTGATGGCGGGACCACCCTTTCTGGTAGGAGTGCTCTTCTGGCTGGGATGGATCTACCGCAAGCAGATCCGGAAATAAAATAAATTCAGCCATAGGGCTCCAGTGTAGGGTACCAGAGTACTGAGGACCAGGGGCGGAATTCCTTTTCAATCGTGCTAAAATAGCTTCCAATGATTCGAGATCTTTGGGATAACCGGATATTTAAATTTCATTTGTCCCGCCACTTTTATCTGTACATCCTTAGCCTATACGCAACTCGCTTGATCAGTAAAGATATCAAGCAAGGGAAAACAGTCGATGGGCGTCTACCAAAAAAATACAGCGCCGATTCCGCCCGCTACTGAGGCTGCCAATTTTGTCCAAAATTAATCCGACCCCGGAACGGAAAGTCAAACCCAAGCTAACCAGCATGCTTGGGTTTCTGCTGATCGCACTCTGGCTGACAGGCTGTAACACACCCTTTATCCCAACCCCGCTGCCAACCCAGCGTCCGGGTGCGATTAGTACTATCGTCGCACAAACTGCCGCTGCAGCCCAGACCCAGACCGCCACTTTCGCCCCGACAGCCACCGACCTGCCAACCCAAACCCCCACCCGCAAACCATCTCCCACCAACCCGCCTCCAACGCATACTCCAATAGAGACTCCCACTGCAACTTCGGTTACGGTGCTCAGAAATTTCTACCGGGTTCGCGGGGATGCCACCAACGGTCGTTTCGAGGATTCCACCCGGGCTGATGCCACCGGTGTGCGCTGGCCGCCGCAGGTCAATCCGCTTTTCACGACGCAGAACCTGACCAGCGGCACCGAACGAATAAATCTGACCAGCTACGGTTGGGAAGACTATGTGCGCTGGCTGTTGAATGACGACGGGCGTCTGTTCGATTATGCCACCGGGCCGCACCTGGCGATGTTCAACAAGACCGGCTGGCCTCAGATGGAGACACTGCTTTTCGGCAATAACGTGGTCATCGCGGATACCGGCAACGTGAAGTGGGGCTGGGCGCGCATCATCACAATGGACTATCAGGAGGGACCGCCTGACCCCTACATGGACTTTCAATCCACGCCCTGGCTCATCCAAAAATTTACCACCGTGAACAAATTCGAGGCAGTCGACCTATCCGCCAAGGGAGCGGTGTACTATCCGATTGTCAGTTCGCGCAATCTTTATGTTCCCATGGATTGGCTCGAACCATTTCCCTCGGTGCCGAGGGCCGAGCAGGTAAAGATCGCCGATTTGCCCATTCACGTCGAGCCGTCACCTGACAGTTTAGTATTCAGCAGCTATCACAAGGACCAGTCTTTCCAGTTATTGGGCTACGCCCCCCGGGGCTCGAGGGTGTGGGGATTGGTCAGAGAGAAGAACCAAAATGGCTGGGTTATGCTCTACACTCCCAAAGAATACCCTTATTACCTAACCAGTTGGGAGATGGTGACCGACCCGCCGCCGTAGCTACAGATAAGAAAAGAGATGGATCATTTTTTCTTGGGGGTAGATTTTTTTGTGATCGTATTCGCCTTTTTGCCAGTTTTTAGCTGTTTATCCGTTTTGTTCGCAGTGCTTTTTTTACGAGCCTTTTTCGCAGTCTTGATCTTTTCTTTCTCTTCTTCCTGCTTCCCAAACATCCCATCCCACTCAGCCTGCACGGACGGAACTCCTCCACCATTGAGCGCGTCGTGCACGGCGGCCCACTCCAGCCCGCTGACGAAACGCCAGTCCAGAAAGACGTGGCACTTGTAGGCCTGTAATTCGACGTATAAGCCGCGTTCGCTCAATTCGCGGCAGGAGCGGATGTATTCCTGCCCGCTCATGCTGTCGCGGAAGAGGACGTAGTCCTGCTCACCAGTTGGCAGCCCCAATCCATCCGCTAAAGATTTCTGTACGATACCGGTCCCGGCGTTGAAGCCAACTGAGGTGCGCACCCAGCCGCGCGCCTGGGCAAATTTGTTGTGGTAGATCACCAGGCTTCTCTCCTCGCCATCCCGATTGGAGTATGCGAAGACGTCCTCGTTGACATGCCCTTCAGGCGCAAAGAAATCGTAAAGCAGGAAGTTTTCGACCCCAGCAAACAGGGAACGGCGGTGCAGCAGCGGGAAAACGACCTGATAATGATACTGGACGAAGCCTTCGTCCGGCCTTTCGTCCCATTTGGGGCTGCGGAACTCCATCCCATACTTCTCATGGAAGCCCTCCACCTGTCCGTGGCCGAACATCGGCAGCCCCGGCAAGGTGGACATCATGACGCACACACCGAAGTACTTGTCGGCCTTGCCAAACTGCTCGACGGCGGTCTTCTCATCAGGGTTATTCATGAAGTTGACGAAACGCTGCAGGATGCGCGGGTCGAATTCGAGCGTGTTCTTCATCACCGCCCGATATTTGGCATTGTCCTCATTACGCAGCATGTGCATGAAAGCCGAGTTATAGACGCGGTGCATGCCCAGCGTACGCACGAAGTAACCTTCCATCATCCAGAAGGCCTCAGCCAGCAAGAGCGTGTCCGGGACTTCAGCCGCGACTCGATCGACCACCTCACGCCAAAACTCCTGCGGGATGGCAGCCTCGAACGCAGCCCGGGTCAGGCCGTGCTCCGAGCGAGAGGGGATCGCGCCTCCGGCCCCCGGCTCCGGAAACCACAGGCGCTGGACGTGCTTCTTGGCCAATGTCATGGCAGCGTCGAAGCGGATGATCGGGAAATTACGCGCTACGTGCAGGATGGTCTGGATGACAGCCTCGCGTACTTCTGATTTGAGATAGTCGAGCTGGGCGGTGTCGTTCCAGGGGAAGGAGGTGCCGTCGTTGCCGTGATAGATGTAACGCGTATCGCCGGTCCAGCGATCGAGGCGTTTGAAAACCACGGCCGCGTCGGAGTGGTCGTAATAATGATCCTCGATGAAAATGCCCACGCGCGGGTCATCGGACAAGTCCTGGCTGTTGAAGCTGTACGACGGGTAAGGCGGGTATGGCAGAGACAGGAACCAGTCCGGATGCTCAATCACCCACTGCGAGTCGATACCCATGTGATTGGGCACCATGTCGGCGGCCAAACGGATGCCATGCCCCCAGGCGCGCCCGCGCAGGTTGCCAAGCGCTTCCCAGCCGCCCAAATCGGCGGCGATGTCGTAGGAGTAGAGCGAATAAGCTGAAGCGACCGCCTCGGCGTCGCCCATGCGCTGTTTGATGCGCCGGCTGGCGCGCGAACGCTCCCACAGGCCGATCAACCACAGTCCGCTGAAACCGCGCTGTGCCAACATTTCCAATTCCTGGTCGGGCACTTGGTCCAGACGTGCGATCTCTCGCTGGTACTGGCGCGACAACTGGTCCAGCCAGACGTAAGCGTTCTTAGCCAGCAGCACCAGGCGCGGCATCCACTCGCGGTCCTGGCTGAAACGCTCGTACTCCGGCTGGCCCTGATATTCCAGTACCGGTGCTTCTCCGCTGAATCCACCCGCGCCGGTCCGGCGCATGATCTCTTCGCGAACATAGTCCATGCCGCGCAGCAGCCGCAGCGCCAGGGCATCGCCCAGCAAAGCACCCCAGCGGTTGAGTAAAAATTCCAGTTGCCCGGCCAGCGAATGCGGTGAGGCCAGTGCCGGCGCACGCAACACCTGGATCAGGGTCTCGCTCGACCCTTTCCCGCCAAAGCCAGGCTGATTGTCAAAAAAATCAGACAATTGTCTGACGAGTTGCTCGTAAGCTGTCTCGGTCTTAAGAGTCCTGTCGTCGAAGAGTTCCTTGTAGGGTTGAGTAGCAGGATTGAGATTGGTGATGTGCAGCAGCAGCAACTCCTCAAGCGTAGTCTGGCGATGCTCTACGCCAGCTGTAGCTGCTTTTAGATAATCCTGCGCCGAATCTTCTCCACGATAAACGGCCAGCGGAGGAAATTCGTCAGTGAAGCGCAATAAAGCGCTATCCACAGCCTCTTCGCCGATCTTTTTTTGCAGCCACGCATCCGCCCGCGCCAGCACGCCCGGGTTCTGCAGTTCGTATTGACGGATCAGGATATGCAAGACTTCATCGAGCAAACCCATGGCATTGATATCGGAAGCCGGTACCGGCTGAGGTCGATCCGCGGACATGTTGGCTGCAAAGCGGCGCGCGGCTGCAAAATCCGCCAGAACGACGCGCCCGTCTGTAGAAAATAGTTCAGCCTCAAAATGGAATTTATCACGCGCTTTGCGGGAAACATGGAATTCGTAAAGGGACATGGCTTCTCCTGGAATTAATCATACCCGATCAGCGCGAGGCAGCCAGGTACTGGCTGCCCTTGCAACACAAAAAGACATTTTGTGTTGCTCAGACGCTGCGGCGTGGTGCCAACCAGCCGAGCAGCGCATATGCAAGGCCCAATAAGATCAGGGTGAATTTGATCGTCGCGCAGACGGCCGCAACCTGCGGCCAGGGGGATGCGGGAAGATCGATCAGCTGCCGCCACAGAGCAAAGTTCTCCAATGCATCGAACCCCGCCGCAACCAACGCGCCCCACCCGAGCCAGGTACCAGCCCGGGAGAAGACTGCTCCGCGCCGTTTTCCGGCCAGCAGCACTCCCAGGGCGATCGCAGCCGCGTAGGAAGGCATGAAGAGATAATCAAAGCCGAGGCTGAAGGCTGCGTAATACGGTTTGGTTAACTTAAAGCCCATGGGCGGGTTGAATTGCGGCTCCCAAGCGGCCAGAATTGCCCGCGCCCTGGCCGGCGTCCAGGCCAGTTCGTAAGAAACGATGCCCGCAGGGGCGGCAGCGGTCTGCAGAGGGCGGTTGATCACCTGCATGGCAACCATTAGCCCCAGTGTCCAGATTAAAAGCACAAGGAAGACTCGTTTGCGAACGGCTGGAGGGAGAATTTCAAATGGATGTTTCACGATGAATCCTTCTTATTGACTGCAAATACGACCAGCGCCCAGCAGTATGCTCAAACGAGCCTAAATCTTCCGGCGATAGACCCGGTGATTCTTATATTCGACGCCATTCAGGTTCTTGAGGTCAGCGCGCATCTGGTGAGTGGTCTCGGCCACCTGCGTCATCTCCACGTTTTTAAATTGGTTGAAACCCAAGGCGGTCTTGCCCAATTCATAATAGAGCAATGCGTTTCCACCGGTTCCCTGGAATTCCGGCAGGATGCCCATTCCGTTGCCAGAGAGGGTCTTGGTACGCTTCATCTCCAACAGGATGTCAAATATGCCAAAGGGGAACAGGCGTCCTCTGGCGCGCTGAAGCGCAGCTGATACATCCGGAAAGGCAAACAGGAAACCGACCATGTCCTCTCCGTGCAAGATGATCTTAATCAGGCGAGGGTCGGCCACCAGGAACACATTGTCCACAGCGTAGTCGATCTCAGCCTGATTGAAGGGATAATATTCCCAATTGTGGATGAAGGTATCGTTATAGGTCTGTCCGATGCGCGGCGCCCATTTCAGTAATTCTCGCTTGTTCTTGAATTTTTTCACACTCAGCTTGCCACGTTTTAATACACGCTGGGCGATATGCTCGACCCGCTCCGGGACGCGGAAAGACTCGGCTGGCAAATAACATGAAACGAAATCTACCTCTTTCTCGAACCCCAGAGTTTCGATCAATCTGGGGTAGTAGTCGTAGTTATAATTGGTCATGTTCATCATCTGGCGCTGCTCAAAACCCTCGATCAACACGCCATACCCATCGAAGGGAGACAAGCCTTTTGGGCCGACGATCTTGTTCAAGCCCCGCGCTTTGGACCAATCAAAAACCGCCTGGAAGAGCGCATTGGCTACTTCCTGATCATCGATGCACTCAAAGTAATAGAATTCGGCGTCCTTGGTCTTGTGATATTCATTGAAAGGTTTGTTCTCCAACGCGGCAATACGCCCGACCACCTGGCCATCCCGCAGAGCGATGAAGAAATCCGCATCCGAATGGGTGAAGAAGGGATGTTTTTTTCGATTGAGGGGCGTATAAGCATCAACAAACAACGGCGGGACCCACTGCTTGCAATCTTTGTAGTGCTTGTAAGCAAACTGGACAAAGCGCTTGACCTGGGTTTTGTTGCTCGTGTCAATCTTTTGGATGGCGACCATGGAATGCTCCTTAGACGAGGATAAATGCCTTGTATTAGTATATAACAGCTTTGGCTGGCATAACCATTTCAAGCACAAGCACTAATCACAAAGTCATACTTATGGGTCCGGCCAGCTGATATCCCCCGCGCGAGGGATAAAAAAGTAGTGTAAACATGTGATAAGATATTGAGACAGGGGACAACTAACACGTGAGCCTACAGCATCCCGATCCACATCCTCCCAAAGGGCATCACCAGCCCCTGACGATCCCGTGTGGCCGATCCAGCATGGTCACGCAAGGGTATACCATGGCCTGGAGCTTTTTATTCGCAGGAGGAGTATGTTCATGAACAAAAGAATATTTTTTACAGTCTTTAGTGCCCTGATTTTGTCTGCTTTGATCGTCACCACGGTCCTGGCTGCAACGGTCGATCCGGTCCATCGCACGGTGACGGCCGGGAATTTCTTTGTAGACTGGAGCGATACCAACCCCGAAGAAATCGTTGCCATCCAGTGGAACGGATCGGTCAACCTGACCAGCACTGCTGCAAATCCATTCTGCCCGGGCGACCTGGAATACTTCGGCAACAGCTGGGTGTCAGAAGATGAAGGCACCCCGTCCTTTTTTTTCGGGTCGATCGTTGGTTGGGGCACGACCGGAACCTGGATAGATCAGACTAACACCAAAGTCAATGTTGCCTCCACTTCTACTGGCTGCTACGGTTCGGCCGATATCCCAGTGACCACGAAATACCAGTTCTTCGACCACGGCCCGGTTGCTAATCGCATCAAGATCCAGCGCAAATTTGATTTCGGATCAACGCCGTATGCACACGACGTGCGTCCGTACATTCCACGCCTCTATCCCAACGATGGTTTTACACAGGTCCTGCACCCAGATGCCAGCGGCACCAGCCTAGTGACTGAAACGACCGTCGGTTGTGGATATGGCTGTACGGTCACCAATTGGGACGGCAGCTGGTTTGCAATCCACGACCCAGGCACAGGCCTGGGAATGATCGTGCGCCGTGCCCCCTCAGCTTATGCGGTCGCTTTGTGGCTCGACAACGATGACGCCTCCTTCACCAACTCGTCCTCGGTTCTCCTGCTCCAACCCAGTGGCGGATTTACTGGCAAGGTCAGCGAGACAGAATTCCTGTGCTTCTACGATAGCAGCATCTGGACTCCATCCACAGCGCTCCCGCCGGGCTGCTGAACGGGCAACCAATTCACCCTATATCAAGCGCTCCATGCCTGCTGCGAGCCGGGACAATCGAGTCTCGGCTCCTTTTTAACATCTCACGAGCTCTGAAACTAATTAATTCCCGTGGATGGATTGATTTTTATTGCCAAACCCGGTAAATTAATAAATGGCTTTTCCAATAATCCTCATGATATCAAATTTGAGAAACCCTGGAGGAGGTCGATATGAACCGAGATCAAATACAAACCCATGTGCCAATCGTCGGATGGCTATTGATTGCGCAAAGCGCAATTCTCCTACTCATCGCAGTTTTCTTGCTGTTTCTGCTGGTCGGGATCGGTTTTGCCATTCAAGACAGAACTGCAACACCGATCATGAGCATTGTCGGTATCTCACTGGCAGTGTTCATGCTCTTACTCGCCCTACCCGGCCTGATCGCGGGTGGTGGTGTACTCGCCAGGAAAACCTGGGCACGTACGCTAGCCATCGTGGTAGCGATTTTCGGTTTAGTCAACATACCCGTTGGTACCATGATCGGAGCATATGCGCTGTGGGTGCTATTACAGGATAGTGCGACCGACTATTTCGCTGCTATGAAAGAAGGAAACACATAATAACCTACCAGGAACATATGTCGGGGTTGACATCTCATTTTCAAGACCTAAGGTTACTATTTTTCACATAACTTGTTTATTTTGTAAACGTATTATCCAGGAGGTTTGATTTCTCTATGCAAAATACAAAGATAAGTTTCAAAGACCATCCGATCATTTATTTCTATGTGCTGGCATTTGTGATTTCGTGGTTGGGCTGGGGGCCGATCGTGGTCGGTTCGCGAGGCATCCCGCCGTTCAACACGCCTCTTATTCAGATCCTATTAATCCTGCCAGCGCTTGGGCCGACTCTGGCTGCGGTTATTGTCGAAGGCGCGATAAGCGGTAGCCAGGGGGTCAAGAAATTGCTGGGTGGGCTCATCCAGTGGCGAACCGGCTTCATATGGTATTTGGCCGCGATCCTGGGGCCAATCCTGCTTTTCCTCGGGTCACAGTTTTACGACCTGCTGGTCAGCGGCAAATCCCTGGCGCTGCAAATTCCAGGTGAGATCATCTTGTCGGCGCTGGTCAGCGGTTTCGTGACGAATCTGCTTGTCAATCCCTGGGAAGAAGTCGGGTGGCGCGGCTTTGCGCTGCCCCGTCTGCAAGAACGCTACAGCGCACTGGTCGCCACACTGATCGTCGGCCTGCTGTGGGGATTATGGCATGTGCCCCTGTTCTTTTGGAATGGCAACCCGATGAGCAGCTATCCCTTCCTCCCTTGGCTGCTGGGTCTGGTTTCCGAATCGTTCATCTACACCTGGATGTATAACAACACCAAGGGCAGCCTGCTGATCGTATCACTATTCCACATCTTCCTGAACACATTCGGACCAATTTTCCATGGCTCGGTGATTGGATTAACGGTCGTCAATTGTGTAATCGCGGTCATCCTGTTGATCTCCTATGGGCCGAAGCGCTTATCACGACAACCAGATTAGATCATCTCCAACTGCTTATCAACGTGCTATACTTGCACGTCGGTCATCATCTTCAGGAGGCAAACCGCCCTATGGACATTTCCGAATCGCTCGAAAAATATGCTGAATTGATCGTTAAAGTCGGCTTGAATCTGCGCCCTGGCCAGCGCCTGTTGATTGGCAACCCGTCAACCCGCGGCGCACAGCTCCATACCGCTCCGCTGGTACGGCAGATCGCCGCTGCCGCTTACAAATCCGGCGCCAGTTATGTAGATGTGCTTTGGGGCGATGAAACCATGTTTCGGGATCGTTTCTTATATGCCCCGCGCGATTCCTTCACTGAATATTCCACCTGGCAGGCAAATGCTTACGAGGATTTTTCCAGGAAAGGCGATGCTATCCTGACCCTGCGCTCGAACAATCCCGACCTACTCAGCGACCAGGACCCGGAATTGATCGGGGTTGCTCAAAAAGTTCATCTGCAACAGATGCATTCTCTCAGCCAGGCAATTTCACTGAACAGCATGAATTGGTGTGTCGTCGCTGCGCCAAGCCCTGCCTGGGCCGTAAAAATCTTCCCCAACCTGACCAGCGACAAAGCCCAGGATAAACTCTGGCAGGCCATCTTCGAGATCACGCGCGTTGACCAACCTGATCCCATCGCGGCCTGGAAAGAACATATCAGCAACTTATTGACCCGCAGCCGCTACCTGCAAGCCAAGCAGTACAGCGCGCTCCACTACAGAGCCCCCGGCACCGACCTAACCGTCGGTCTGCCAAAAGGCCACCGCTGGATCAGCGCCCGCATGACCGCTGGCAACGGTGTGGACTTCACCGCCAACCTGCCTACTGAGGAAGTCTTCAGCCTGCCACATCGGGAACAAATCGATGGTTCTGTGCGGGCCAGCCTGCCGTTACCATACAGCGGAGCAATGATCGAAGATTTCAGCCTGACTTTCGAAAAGGGACGCGTGGTAAACATCAGCGCCCGCAAGGGCGAGGAAGTCCTGCGTAAACTGATCGAAACTGACGAGGGCTCAGCCAGCCTGGGTGAAGTGGCCCTGGTCTCTAACAGTTCGCCGATCGCCCGACGCGGACACCTGTTCTACGATCCTTTAATCGATGAAAACGCTTCCTGCCACCTGGCGCTGGGACGCGCCTACCGTTTCACGCTCAGCGATGGTGAAGGTCTGAGTGACGAGGAATTCCAGGCCCGAGGTGGCAACCTCAGCCTGGCTCATGTCGATTTTATGATCGGCTCCGGCGAAATGGACATCGACGGCATCCAAGCAGATGGCAGTACCGAAGCGATTATGCGGCAGGGTGAATGGGCGTTTGACGCTTAACATCTGCTCTCCTTTGGAGGCGCAGGTCTCCGGTTTGATTACCTTCGGTATAGAAAGTCCGGCTTTAGCTTTATCTTCTCGAAGAAAATCGGACCAATCGTAACTGAATGAATTTGAATGAAGACCTGCCGTGTGGCAGGTCTTTAGCAATTACGATTCTCCTGGATTTGTACGCTGCACAATCCCTCGTTCCCAAGCATAAACCGCTGCCTGGGTGCGATCTGCCAGATGGAGTTTGCTGAGGATGTTGCTAACGTGGCCCTTGACAGTATTCTCGCTGATCACCAACTCTTCCGCTATCTGGCTATTGGTCATGCCACTGGCAATCAATTTGAGCACATCCAACTCCCGCTCGGTCAGTTCGGTGAACAACGGTTGCTCTTCGGCGTTTTCGCCGCGGATGTTCTGCAACACGCGCGCCGCCACGCGAGGGTGCAAAGTCACCTCTCCCTGCACAGCTTTGTGGAGGGCATCAACCAGCCGCTCCATTTTCATATCCTTCAGAATATAAGATATCGCCCCGGCTTTGAGCGCCGGAAAGATATGCACATCGTCATGATACGAGGTCAGGACTACTACTTGGGTACGCGGGCTAATTTTCTTGATCTGACGGGTTGTTTCCACGCCGTCCATACCGGGCATAATCAAGTCCATCAACACTACGTCGGGGATTAGCTCAGCTACCAAGTCCAGGGCTTCTTCTCCAGAAGCAGCCTCTGCAACCACTTTAAAATCAGGCAGGGTTTCCAGGTAGGAGCGGATCCCATTTCGGACGACTTCATGATCGTCCACAATGATTATCGTAATTGAATTGATCATTTTCGTACTCCCAAAATTTTCAACGCGATTAGGACTCGGTTTCAGCCGGGAGGCTGACCGTCACGCAGGTCCCTTCTCCCAGCGTACTTTCGATACGCGCCTGTCCGCCAATAGACTGGATGCGCTCACGAATCGAACTCAATCCCATCCCCGACGGTTTATTATTCAGATCGAAGCCGCACCCATTATCCAGAATCGAAAGTTCGACCTGCTCATTTTCATAATTCAAGCTTACTTCCACGCTTGAGGCTTTGCTGTGCCGGGATACATTCGCCAGTGCCTCCTGCACCACACGGTAAAGAGCTTGCGCCTTTTCTAATTGTAAATGACGTTCATGCCTGATCGACAGGTTGACCTGGATATCATTGCGATTCTCCCATTCAAAAATGTATTCGCGCAAGGTGGTCGCCAGCCCCTTTTCCATGAGAGCCAACGGGTACATCTCTTGAATTAGGAAAGTCAACTCCTGGATCACCTCATAGACTAGATTCTCGGCCTCATCCAGATGGCTTTTAGCGTTGCCAGGATTATTCGCGATCACACCGTTTGCTGTCCCCAATTGTGCCAGGGCTGCAAAGGCTTTTTGCTTGGCACTGTCGTGTAGATCGCGAGCCAGACGGTTACGCTCTTCCATGACTGCCAGTTCTTTGGTCTGCTCGAAGAGTTGGGCGTTTTCAATTGAGAGCGCAGCTCGTTGTGCCAGTGCGTAGAACAACCGCTGGACATCATCTACAATCACTGATGGGTGTACAAAACCGACAAAGAATAGCGCCACGATCTTTTCCTCTGCGCGGATCGGTAAGAGCATAAAAGCCCGGATGCCATCCCAACGAAAGGCTTCGATCACGTCTGGACGTTGTTTCTGCCAACGATTGTCGCTGAAAGTATCATGGATGGTGATTGCCTGGCTACTGTTAGCAACCTGACCGAACAATCCTTCGTCTTCCCCAAAATGCAGAGCGGCAACCGTCTGCTCACGGAATCTGCGACTGAAACTTACGATCCAGCGATGATACTTATCACTCCAGACCAGAACAGCACTCTTGTTGGCGTCGAGCATATCCACAGCCACGTTGACAATGGTTTGCAGAACTCGCTCGACCGTTACCGAGCGTAACATCATCTCATCGGCGTGATAAAGGGCTTCCATTTCGCCCGTGCGGCGTTCCAAAGCTCCGGTGCGTTCGCGGACCTGGCGCTCAAGTTCCAGATTTTGGGTCTCAATACTGCGTACACGCAACCGGTAACCGCCGAAAACAACCCCAACCAGGAGGACAAACATGCTCCCACGGAACCACCAGGTCTGCCAGAACGGCGGAATGACGGTCACTTTGATTGCCAATGGGGCTTGACTCCAGACGCCATCATTATTGGAGCCGCGTAGCTGCAGGGTATAGGTGCCACCCGGCAGGCGCGTGTAACGTCCATCACGCCGAGTGCCGCTGTAATACCAGTCCTGATCAAAACCTTCCAGCATGTAGGCGTACTGATTCTTATTTGGTTCAGCGTAACTCAGCGCCGCAAATTCGAACTCAAAGTTATTTTGCGGCCAACGCAGGGTAAAGTCCTTGATTGTCCCTACCGGACGGTCCGGCTCGATGGGGGTCCCGTTTTGGGTCAGGGAAGTCAACACCAGGGGAGGTTCATACGTACTATCAACGATTTGGGCAGGATCGAAGGCTGTCAGACCATTAATTCCCCCGAAGTACAATGTCCCATCCCGGCCTTTAGCATATGCGTACTGGTTGAATTCGTTGCTCTGCAAACCATCACTATCATCATAATTACGGAAACTATTGGTTTGCGGATCAAATCGAGAAAGCCCAAAATTAGTGCTCAACCAGAGATAACCTTTCCCATCTTCCAGAATTCCGTAGACGACATCGTTTGGCAGTCCATTCTTCTCATTGTAATGAGTGAAGGAATCCGAGCCGGGATTGTAGCGATTAAGTCCGCCTCCAGCGGTTGCTACCCACAGGATGCCATTCATATCCTGGTAGATAGACATAATCGAGTCATGACTGATAGTGCCCGGGTCATTTGGATCGTTGCGATAGTGGGTAAAAATTCCAAGGTCCGGGTCGAGCCGGTTCAATCCACTGCTGACGGTACCAACCCACAAGCGCCCCTGACGATCTTCGTAAATAGCAGATATGGAATTTCCACTGATCGTTTCCGGTCTGGAGGGGTCATGACGGAAATGCGTAAACCGACCGGTATTCGTGTTGAAGCGATCCAGACCGGCGTTGGTGCCCACCCAAATGGTGCCCTGCAGGTCTTCGAAGAGCACATAGACCGCATTATCGGCCAGACTACCAGGTTCTTCCGGGTCATGTCGGTAGTGGATGAATTTGCCATTCAGGGAATCGAGACGGTCAAGTCCCTGGCTGGTACCCACCCAAATAGTCCCGCCGCGATCCTGCAAGATAGCCCATACTTCATTTGCACTCAGACTGGTAGGATCGCTCGGGCTGTTGACGAAATGCGTATACTGCCCTGTGCTCGGATCGAAATTGGTCAGACCGCCGCCAAAAGTTCCAACCCAGATGTTGCCAACCCGGTCGACCATGATCGGGTAGACAGAGTTATCCGGCAGGCTGTTGAGATTGTTGGGATTATTACGATAATACTCGAATTTATCCTGCCCACGGTTGTGACGATTCAGGCCACCGCCGTAGGTGCCTACCCATAAGACGCCGCTGCGATCTTCATAAATTGAGAGTACGGCATCGTTACTTAAGCTATCACGCATGCCCGGGTCGTGACGATATGATAAAAATCGACTTTTGCTGCGGTCGTAGAGGTTTAAACCGCGGCTGGTCCCGACCCACAGGTTATCCGAATGGTCTAAATAAACAGAATTGATGCGGTTGTCGTTCAAGCTGAAGGGATCATCGGCCACATATTGGAAACGACGCAAATATCCACTTTGCGGATTGTATCGATAGAGTCCACTGGGTGTAGCCAGCCATAACTGTCCATCGATATCCTCGCGAATCATCTCAATCCGGTTTAATCCAGGATAAACGGGGTCAGCTGTCGCTGTAGGCAGATGCTTGAACTGACCGGTTTGGGGGGTGAATTGGTTCAAACCTCCATCATAAGTACCAATCCACAACCGTCCGGACGTATCCTGCAAAATCGAGATAACGTTATTGCCTTCCAGACTGTTGGGATTCTTGGGTTCATAGTTAAAATGAAAGAAACGCTCCGTATCCCGGTCGAAGCGGTCCAAACCACTAGCAGTGCCAACCCAAAGATTGCCGTCATGATCTTCGTATATTGCTCCTACCAGGTCATTGCTCAAACTCGCTGGTTCACTGTCGGTATGGCGGTAATGCGCAAATTTTCCAGTTAAAGGATCATAGCGGTTGAGCCCTCCCAAACGGGTACCCACCCAAAGATAACCTTGGCTGTCTTCGAACAAGGCCGTAATCCAGCGGTCGCTCAGGCTATTGGGGTCCTCGGGATCAGGCTTGAAAACTTTGAAGTGGTAACCATCATAGCGATTCAAACCATCTTCAGTGCCGAACCACATAAACCCTTGACGATCTTGCAGGATCACGTGCACGACACTCTGAGAAAGACCAGATTCGATGTTCAAATGGTCGAAACGCAAAATCTGACTATAGGGACTTTGTGAAGTATATACATCTACATTGTCATTTGGCCGTGTAAGTGGATTTGGTACAGGCGTAGATGGAATCGTCTGACCGACACAAGCGGTCAGCAGAAAAATTGCAAACAGAAATCCAATAATTCGGGCTAATGCCTTCATATCAATTGAATCGTACCAGATTTTTGAATAACCAACATGCACCCGCAGGAGGGTTTATGTCCATTCCAAAGAGGGGACGCTAATAAAAAATCTCCCGAGGGGTCAGGCCCTCGGGAGAAGAAAAGGGACGGAACGCTATTTACTGGTTGGTGGGTATAGCATTCGTCGGAAAACCATACAGGCCGGAGCCAAGTCCGTCTAGTACGTCGGTGTAGGGGTAGTCCACGTTGCGGTAGGCGTCGTAGATCGGATTGGTGAACAGAATGATGTACGGCAACTCAGTCGCCAGCGTATCCTGGATCTGGAA
>CAYOUV010000049.1:0-23867 GCA_964407265.1 uncultured Anaerolineaceae bacterium
CCTGGTACAGCCTGACCGATCAACTGGCAGCCGGTCGCAACCGCCAACGACTGTTCTGGCCGGGAATTGGCATCTACCTTTTAGGGTTGGTTGCCGCTTTTCTGCTGGTCATCAGTCGCAATGCCTTCATTGGGGAGCAGGGAAATTTGCTTTATGTGGCCCATATGGGCGTTGGCCTGCCTTATATTCTTTACGGCATTTTTCAATTCATGGCGTGTGCTGGTATTCTGTACCATTTGTTGAAGGGCAACAAGATTGGTCTCACCTCGCAGGGACGTTATTTTCTATTTGCCTCCGTATTTCCAGCTGCCGGGGTTATATACGGCGTGCTCGCGTTGGCAATCTCGCCTGCCATGCCGAGATTGATCCAGGACCTGCTTATTTTCAGCGGGGTCTTCTTCCTGGGTTTGTCGGTCATACGCCATCAAACCATGGTCGAGAGACGGACGACCTTGCGTGATTTCCCGCTGACCAGTTTGACCGTTTTTTTCATCGCTTCCATTTATGCCCTCCTGGGCCTGCGGTTGGGCTTCCCGCTGGAAATAATGGCCAGCATCGTGGCATTTGCTGTGATCACGGTTGCCATCTATGACCTGGCGCGGGAATACCTGGAACGTTTGCGCATTCGCAAGGAAAGTCTTTTTCGGAAACAGTTACGGCAGTTCGAGAGTGATAGTCCGGCTGACGAAGCGCTCAAGGTTCATCTGCAGGACGGGTTGGACCTTCTATGCCAGACCCTCAAGACGACTGGCGGGCTGATCGCCATTCGCCGGGGGGACGAATTTCTCGTGATTACCAGCTGGCGCTCGATCCCGGTTGAGAGTCGCCTCTCAGCCTCTCTGGTTTCCTGTGACGATGTGTGCCAACCGGATGCTGATCAGCTTCCGTACCTGGCCTGGATCGCCCCGTCCTTTGAAGGCCAGACGCAAGTGGCGGTTGTCGGGATCGGAAAACCGAAGGCCAGACTGGAATATTCTGCCGGAGACCTGGATCTGCTGTCCGAAGTTGCTGACCAGGTCGGTACGATCGTCTCGCTGAGCAATCTGCGTCCCAATCGGCAGGATCAAATCCGCCAGTTGGTCGCTGAATCTCATGCCAATGACTCCGAATTGAGTTCCATCGCAGGCGGGATGATCGATACAATCGAGATCAACCCCGACCCGCAGTTCATCAAAACCGTCGAGGAAGGATTACGCAACCTGCCGGATTACATCGTGTTGGGACAATCTGCGCTCGCAAACAGATTGGCGATCAAAGGCGCCTCCCATGTCGAACGCGGCAAACAACTCCGCCAGCTAATCGTCGAGTGCATTCAATCCCTCAGGCCGGCGGAGAAGCGCCCGGCTGAACCACTGCCGCGGGTCTGGTACAACTACGCCGTCCTTTACGATGCCTATGTGGAGGAGGTCCCCAACCGCGAGATCATGGCCCGCCTGTATATCTCCGAAGGTACTTTCAACCGGACACGCAGAAATGCCATACGCGGACTGGCCAGGTTGTTGTTAGAGCAAAAATAGGCACTGAAAATAGAATAATTTTCCAAATGAGAACTTAGAGACCCTAAAGGCCATGGCCTTTAGGGTCTCTTTTTGAATTGGCGTCTTTTGGCAGTTCCTTCTCTGGTTTTGGCAGTTGGAAAGTTCGATAGTGGGGATACGAAAGGAAATTGCTATGAACCAGCATACCCTCTTCACGAAAGTTCAAGATTACTACGCGGATTTGGTCACACGGCTTGCCACCGCTCAAAACAGCATTTCGATGACCTACCTTGCATTTGACAGTGGGGAATGGGCCGAACGGATTTCCCAGGTATTGGTTGCCAAAGCCGCAGCCGGGGTGCGTGTACGGCTGATGGTGGACGAACTCGGTCAACTGCTGGATGAACCCCGTCACGTGCTGAAAAATCGTGCGCTGTTCGATCATCTGCGTTCGCATGGTGTCCGGCTGGATGTATATCGGCCAGCAGCGCCGCTCGGGATCAACAACAGACTGCATTGCAAGTTTGCTGCAATTGATTCTCGCACTGTCTTCCTGGGAGGTTCGAACATTGGCGACTACTACACTACCTGGAAGGATACCAATCTGCGCGTGGATGGCTCCCTGGGAAATACCTTTCATCACATCTACGATTTTTTACATGGCTACTCTCGGGATGGGGATCTGAAGGCTCGCCGGCTAGATACGCATGACCTGTGGGTTGGCGATGACCGCCTGTGGTTCACCCTGCCTCGCCAGCGCTATGACATCCGTGAAGCGTTAATGGATTTGATTTTGAACGCCGACAAATCCATTTATATCCGCACATGGTACTTCCTGCCGGACGATGAAATGCTGAACGCCTTGTGTGCGCAGGCCAGGAAGGGCCTGCAGGTGAACGTCTTGCTCTCACACGAGACGCGCGTCCGCCCGGTGGATTTTGCGAACCATATCCATGTCCACAAGCTGGTGAAGGCGGGCGGGGAGGTCTACCGTTTTACAGGCAGGTACATGCACAGCAAGGCTGCCTGGAATGATCGTGGAGAGGTTTTATTCGGCTCGGCCAACCTGGACTCACACTCGATGCGCATCAACTTTGAATCCTGCCTGAAGATCAACGACTCGAAACTGGCCGCGGAACTGCGCAGTTCGTTCTGTGCCGATTTGGCCGCCAGCTACAGGCAAACCCCCGAATCCTACTCCCAGCGTTCCCTGGCAGGCAAAGCCCTATCGCAGGCCTGTGTTCTGGCTTCACCCTGGTTATGAAAAAGACATTCGATGATTGGAGACTGTCATGAAGAAACACAAGTTTTTCACCAAAACTTTTCTGGCGATTACGACCCTGGGGTTGCTGTGGCGGTACCGGCAGCCAATCATGGAAATCCTGCAGATCATCGGCGACCAAAAAGCGGTTTCGAGTTACTTGCAGGGGTATGGCTCTTTTGGCCCGATGGTTCTCTTCGGTTTGTTAGTGGCGCAGGTATTTGTAGCCTTCATCCCGGGCCACGCGTTAATGGTTACCGCCGGTTATGTCTACGGTCCGGTTGGTCTGTGTGTGGTGATCGTCAGCACCGTTTTTGGAAGCCAGGTTGCCTTTCTCATCGCCCGCAGGTATGGGCGTGACCTGATTTACAAACTTGCCTCCCCGGAGCTCATCGAACGCTGGGAAAAGATCGCACGCCACCAGGGCATCCTGTTCTTCTTCTTCAGCTTCGTCCTGCCGATCTTTCCCAGCGACCTGATGTGTTATGTGGCGGGCATTTCCACGATCTCGCCCCGCCGGTTCTTTGTCGCCAACCTCCTTGGACGCACCTGCTGCGCAGTTTTCATCACACTCATCGGTATCTACGGCATGCGGCCGCCGGTTGCGTTCTGGATTATCGCAGTCGTTGGCATGACAACGCTCTTTGTCGGTTGGGCAGTCTATAAAAAAAGGAGTCGGAATGCGAATCGCTTATCTATCTCAATCGTACCCGCCCATGATTAGCGGGGCAGCGTTTTTCGCGCGTGATCTGGCAGAGGCGATGGCAAGGCGCGGGCATCAGGTTTTGGTTATCGCTGCCAGCGATAAAAAATACCCGTATCTCGATCAAAAAGAAAACCTGGCTGTTCTGCGGTTACGTTCATTTTTCAATCCCATGCGGGTCGGACAGCGTTTTCTGCTCTATCCACGCCGGGATGTGATGAAAGCCTTACGCGAATTTCAGCCGGATGTGATTCACATGCACGAACCTTTGCAAATGGGCTTGCTCGGCCTCGAATACGGTAAGCGTGCTAATATTCCGACTACGTTGACCCTGCACCAACTCCCATGGTTTGTCGCGAGTTATCTGCCGGAAAGGATCCGCCCATCTGTCGAGGCGGTCTTATGGACGTATGCTCGCTGGCTGCTCAAGCGATTTACATCCATTATTGCGCCAACCCAAACCATCTCGACCATCATTATGCAGATGATCGGCCTCGACACCAACGTTATCGGTTATGGATTGGATTTGGATATATTTCATTCGTCTCTTTCTCCAGACCGAGAGTCGGCCGCGCGTCAAAAATGGAATCTACCCCCAGGCACCCCCCTCATCCTGCACGTTGGGCGTTTGGATACCGATAAACGCGTTGACCGGGTCATCCTGGCCGCAGCGCGAGTCATGCGCGAGTCCGCTGCGCATCTGATCGTCGTCGGTGACGGACAGCAGAAGAAATATCTGATCCAGTTATGTAAGAACCTGGGAATTGCGGAGCGAGTCCATTTCACAGGTTTCGTCCTAACAGGACAAGGCCTGCCGGAAATATACCGGATGGCGAATCTTTTTGTCACAGCCTCGGAAATAGAAACACAGGGAATTGTCCTGCTCGAGGCTGCTGCCAGCGAATTACCTCTGGTAGCGGTACGCGCGACCTGCATCCCTGAAATTGTGCATCACGAAATCAATGGCTATCTGGCTGAGCCCGGGGATATCCATGCACTGGCCGAATCGATGGGCAGAATTCTAAAAAATCCCCGCCTGGCAAGCGCCATGGGAAAGCAGAGCCGCACCCTGGCGGAAAGGCACGACGCGCAGATCAAACTCGAAAAGCACGAAAAGTTATATCAACAATTGAGCCAAGATTTGTACCCAGCAAGGCAACTTTTGAATTTAAAGACAGGTAAGCCTGTAAGCCCATTGCATAATTTTGACAAGCAAAAGAACACATGGTTCAATATTGAGAAGGAGCGCAGGTAAATGGATGCAGAATGAGTGTCATTGTCCGTTTGGCAGAATCATGCAATAATTTCAGCAGTGATAAACGGGTTGATGATGACCAGGACATTTTATCCGGCGGCCACTCTATCGGCCTGTAGACTGCAAGGTTGTCACACCATGCCTCTGGCGCTCAACGTATTGATTGCGAGGTGTTAGGTTATGAATCGTCAGCGATTGCTGAATGGGCTGGCAAGCGTACTCATTACTTTGTTCCTGGGCAGTTGCGCGCCTTCAATTCCAACCGGGACAACTCCTGCTTTGGTACCTGCTCTGACGCCCACCGGGACGCCTTGTTCTATCGCAACGCCAACGCTTTGCTCGGGTTGGAATTGCTCATTGCAAGGTGTAGTATTTACGAACGCGGCAGGTTTAGGCAACGAGCTGGCGGGTGTAAAAGTCCATCTGCGGCAGATTAGCTGGTGCTCCCCTACCAAGGGGGAGCACGAGACCATTACCGGGCCTGATGGTGCGTTTAGGTTTAATGTGTACCTTCACGACACAGACTCATTCTTGTTGGAATTAGCCGTGGAGGGATACCAACCGCTGCGACAGAAGATTGGTGGATTTGACTGTCTGTATTGTGCGTGCCCTCCAATTGAGATAATTTTACAGCCTGTGGAGTGATCTTCGTTTGGAACAAGCGGATTGGGGGGATGTGGCACTAAATCAAAACTCCCAAACTTCGGCTGGCAATTATTGTAAATAATCTCTGACACATCAAGGAGTCATTGTAAGGCAGATCGCCTGGCAAGCGCCATGGGAAAGCAGAGCCGCACCCTGGCGGGAAGGCTCGACGCGCAGGCCGAACTCGAAAAACACAAAAATTTGTATCAACACTTGACTCAAAGTCTGTTCCCGGCAAAGCACTTTTTGAGCTTGATGAAAAGTAAGCCTGATAGCCCAACGAAAAACTTGGACTCGCAAAAAGTCTCATGCATAAAAGCTGAGAGCTGGAATAAGGAATGAGTCGAAAGTTTCGATGAGATGTCAGTTTGTAGAGCCGGACAATGATTTCTGGTATGCAAAGGCTCGATCCTTTCATCAGTCTCATGGGCCTGCGTTGTGCAATAATAGTACCAGGACCGACCAGGCGAAACCGGCCGGCCGGTTTTGTGTTTAACCCGGTGCATTTCTGGACCGAGGGCTGATGCGCTCCGGCCGAAACGATGGAGGTTGAGCATGCATTCCAATTCTTACAACCAGCCACTGGCGGCTCTGCAAAAACTGCAGGCTGGCAACCTGCGTTACCGCACCCAGGGTCCATTTCACCAAGCGGATAGCCTGCACCGGAAGGGCTTGCTGGAAGGCCAGCATCCGTTTGCTGCCGTCCTGGCCTGCTCCGACTCGCGTGTGCCGCCCGAGATCGTCTTTGACCAGCGATTGGGTGATCTTTTCGTGATTCGCAATGCCGGACATGTCCTGGATGATACCGTGCTGGGAAGCCTCGAATTTGCGCTCGTGCAACTGCGAGTCCCGCTGGTGGTAGTACTGGGGCACGAGAACTGCGGCGCCGTGACTGCCGCGCTTAGTTTGGAACCGGTCGGGAGCCATCTGGCGCACTTGCTGGAAAGTATTCGGCCGGGGCTGGACCAGGTTCGTTCGTCCGGGGGGGATGCGGTCGCCATTGCCGTCGAGGCCCATATCCGCGTTACAGTTGCGTCCTTGAAGCGCGAAGCGCTGTTCGCGGAGCACCTGAAGCAGGGGAAGTTGAAGATTGTAGGCCTGCACTACAATTTGGGCACTGGCACGCTGACCGCGGTCGCTGACTGAGGCTAGGCTTCGGCTGGCTGCGCGTTTCTTATGGGACCAGCTGGAAGCGGAAGATCAAACATGCCGGTGTTGTATTGGTGTCCTCGCCGGGATTATAGACTTCCAGATCGAAACCCAATTCGGAATAAATCAGCACCAAAGGCCTGTCTGACTGATTCTTGGATTCGTAGCGATGTGGGCCGGTTTGTTGATAGGCCTGTCACCATAAGTCACTGAGCTGAAATCCGGGGAAAAGACATGGATCTTTTCTACATAATCGGTCCCCTGGCTGTCATCCGAGGCTTTACAGCCGGCTTCGATGGTTTCACGCCAATACAGATGCGTGCCCATATTAATTTCTTCGGGTGTTAAATGTTGAGATGGGAGTTGGAAGCGCTGGCGGGGTTGCGGTTGGGATCGGCGTACCCATCAAGAACTGGCAGGCCAATTGCGAGAGAATCAAAACCAGGCTGGGGATCATGAAATGTTTCATTAGGTCTCCTTTTGAACTAAAAATTGTCGCAGTTCGCTGGGGAAACCCGAAACAGTCGTTTGCCCACCCTGGTTCGCCCTCCCACAGAGAACGGGTAAATGACTTGCACTGACGGATCGCGCATGCGCGATCCGTCAGGTGTGAAGCAAAACCTCCGTCAATTCCGGCGTGTTTGCAAGGATCAGGTCCGCCCCTGTGCGGCGCAGCTCGGCTGCTTCACCGAAGCCGCACAGCACGCCGACCGTCTGAGCGCCGGCTGCCTTCCCGGCACGGATGTCCACGGTGGTGTCGCCGACCATCAGGCTTTGCTCAGGAGCCACGGCCATGGCTTTGGCGGCGTACAGCACCGGGTCTGGGTAGGGTTTGGTGTGTTCGGCGGTCTGGGCGGTGACGATCACATCAAAATACCTGGTCAGGTCGAATTGATCGAGGAAGACCCGCGTCCCGCGTTCGTCCCGGGCGCTGACGACCGCCATCGGCAAGTGTCCATGAAGCTGCGCGAGCATCTGCTGCACCCCGGGTACGATCAGAAAATGCTTCATCGGGCGTGGGTGCTTGCGGTTCAGCCATTCGGCCAGGGCCAGCAGTTCATCGTCCAGGCCGAGTGAATCCGGCACCCCGATCAACAGGTTGCCAGGCGTCTCGGACCACATGATCAGGCGCCGGGCGGCGCGCTGGTAATTTCGATCCCGAAATAAAAAACGCAGCGGGCGCAGGTAGCGGCTGAGGCTCTGCACGTACAGGTCGTCGGTATCGCTCAGTGTGCCGTCTACGTCGAAGCACAAAGCCTGGATGCGGGGGATATCAAGCGGCATGCTTTACCAAAAGGCGATGTAGGCTGCAAAGGCGCTGGCTACCAGGCTCAAAGCCAGGCAAGCCACCAGTACCATCACGCCGCAGGACAGGAAAATGTTCTGGTTGGTTGCTTTGGATGTCTGTTCCACGCCCCTATTTTAGCATGCACTTCACATTGGTTCCGTAATTTAGTCAAAAGGTGCAATTGTGCTATACTTTTAGCGATGACGCCCTCAGAAAGCACATTATTGCATCTCGAATGCCCGGAGTGTCACAAGACCTTTGATGCGGGTCGGTTGCAGACCTTTTGTCTCGATTGCCGCTCGCCTTTACTGGCGCGTTATGACTTGGGGGCTGCTAAAAAACTTAAACCGGAGCAAGTTGCGCAGCGACCACGCGGGCTGTGGCGTTGGACGGAATTATTGCCTGTACGAGGCGCGGCTTACCGTTTGACCCTGGGAGAGGGCGATACGCCTCTGATCCCGGCCGCGCGGACCGGACTCAGCCTGGGCCTGTCCAGCCTTTTCATCAAGGACGAATCCCTCAACCCGACCGGGTCTTTCAAGGCGCGCGGGCTGGTGATGGCTGTTTCGAAAGCGCTTGAACTGGGCGTGCACAATTTCGTCATCCCGACTGCCGGCAATGCGGGCGGAGCGCTGGCTGCTTACGCTGCGCGCGGAAGGGCCACCGCCCACATCTACATGCCGCAGGATGCCCCGCCGGCCAACCAGGCTGAAGTCAAAGCCTTTGGCGCGCACCTGCATCTGGTCGACGGTCTGATCTCGGAGGCTGCCAAGCAAGCTGCCGCTGAGAGTATCCGCCAGGGCTGGTTTGACGTCTCTACTTTTAAGGAGCCCTACCGGGTAGAGGGCAAGAAAACCATGGGGCTTGAACTGGCGCAGGCCTTTGACTGGGATTTGCCAGAAGTGATCGTTTATCCCACCGGCGGAGGCACGGGATTGGTGGGCATGTGGAAAGCATTTGCTGAGTTGGAAGAGTTGGGCTGGATTGGGTCGGAGCGTCCGCGCATGGTCAGTGTACAGGCCGAGGGCTGTGCCCCGATCGTACGCGCTTTTCATGCGGGCGCAGAGCGGGCTGAAGTCTGGGAAAATGCCCAAACGCTGGCCTCCGGCTTGCGTGTCCCATCTGCATTTGCAGACCGGTTGATCCTGCGTGCGCTGCGCGAGAGTCACGGCACCGCGATTGCGGTCAGTGACGAAGAGATCCTGCGTGCAGGACAGGAGATGTCACACTTGGAAGGAATTTTCCCTGCTCCGGAGGGTGCTGCTACGCTGGCGGCTTTGCGGCATTTAATCGATGATGGATGGGTCCGTAAAGATGAGCGGGTGGTGTTGTTTAACACGGGCAGCGGCTTGAAGTATATCTGAGCGAGGTAAAGCATGGCGAACGAAGATCACACGCGGGTATTGCTTGAACTGCTTTACCACGTCAGCCGCGAGGTTGCCACTGCGCTGGATTTGCGCACTGTGTTGCAACGCGTGCTTTACGAAGCTGTGCAGAACGTGGGCGGGGAACGCGGTAGTATCGTAGTCATGGACGATAACGAGCGACCGATCGACTCGACCATTATTTACGGCAATCAATTTCTCCAACACACCACCCAACAACTGCGGGAAACGGTCGAGCGTGGTCTCGCAGGTTGGGTTGTGCATAATCGCAAGGCTGCTCTGGTCCCGGATACCAGTAAGGACGAACGCTGGCTGCGCCGCCCGGACGATGACGCCAATCAGAGCGGAGCCAAAGCCGCCATCTGCGTGCCCCTGCTGGCACGGGAGAAACTGGTCGGTGTATTGACGGTGGTGCACCCGCTGCCGAACGCATTTGGTACGGAACACCTGGAATTGATGCAGGCCATTGCCGATCAGGCCGGGATTGCGGTGCTCAACGCCCGGCTTTATACCGAAAGCCAGCGGCAGGCACGGGTCATGACCGCCCTGGTCGAAGGCGCGGTGACGATCAACTCGTCCCTGCATTTGACCGAAGTCCTGGACCGCATCCTGGATCAGATGCTCCAGGCCATGCAGGTCGAAATGGTGGCGCTGGCCCTCACGGAGGCGTCGACTGGAGACCTGATCTTCCGTGCAGCCAAGGGGAAGGATTCCGAGAAAATCATTGGGCAGCGCATTCCGGCGGGTCAAGGGATCGCCGGGTGGGTAGCCAAAGAAAACCGTGGTGCGGTGATTGGCCCGGTCACGCAAGATACGCGCTATGCAGCCGTGGAGCGTTTCAGCGGTGTGCAGGTCCACGCGATTGCAGCTGCGCCAATCCAGGTGCAGGGGGCGGTGATTGGTATTCTCGAAGCGATCAATCCGATTTCGGGATCGTTCGACTCGGATACCTTGTTGGTTATGACCGGTATCGGCAGCCTGGCTGGGACCACCATCCAGAATGCACAATTATTTGAGCAGCTGCAGGCGGCGCATACGCGATATCGCGAGCTGTTCGAAGACAGTATCGATCCGATCATCATCACCGATCCAGAGGGACGTATCATCGAAGTCAACCGCCAGGCCGAAGCTTTGAGCGGTTATCCAAGTGAACAATTGCGCATGTTGACCATGGAGCAGCTTCACGATGTCAATTTGAACAAAATCGGTCAGGAAACCGATCATTTTGAGGCCAACAAGACCCATAGTTACGAATCGATGTTGCACAGGCACGAGGGTGGACCTCTTCCGGTTGAAATCTATGTCCGCAAAGTGTCGTTCGAAGAATCATCCTTGTTGCAGTGGATTCTGCGCGACATCAGTGAGCGTAAAGAACTCGATTCCCTGCGTGAAGACATGACGGCCATGATCTACCATGATCTGCGATCGCCACTGGCGAACATTGTTTCCAGCCTGGACGTTTTGGAAGGTATGCTCGTTTCTCAGGATGATGAATCGATCAAAACCCTTTTTACGATTGCCAGCAATTCAACCTCCCGTATCCATCGTTTGATCAGTTCGCTGCTTGATATCAACCGGCTGGAATCCGGACAGAAAATTGTTTCGCAACAGTTGGTAGACCCTATCGCCTTGGTGCAGCAGGCTGTCAAGGATGTGCAGCCTTCAGCCAACAGCCGCCGCCAGACGATTGAAGTCGACCTGCCCGACAGTTTGCCAAGTCTTTGGGTTGATGAGGATATGTCCGGACGCATTTTGATCAATTTGCTCGAAAACGCGGTGAAATACGCGCCGGCAGAAAGTCCGATCAAGATTGGTGCGCGAGCGGAGGATAAGATGGTGCGCTTCTGGGTGCAGGACTCTGGTCCCGGTATCCCGGCCGACGAACGGGAGCACATCTTCGATAAATTTACCCGCCTCAAGTCCAAGGAGTCATCCGGAGGGCTGGGAGTCGGGCTGGCTTTTTGTCGTTTAGCCGTGCAGGGACATGGCGGGCGCATCTGGATCGAGAGCGAACTGGACCAAGGCGCGCGCTTTCAATTTACTTTACCCGTTGCAAGCTCAGATTCATAATTGCTGTAAGGAGTGTGGATGCAATCCGTTTCAGACAATGTTTATGTTGAAGACCAATTTCCCGGCGTAACGCTCGGGGTGATCGCTCATCCGCATGGCTTAATTCAGATTGACGCACCACCCTCGCCTGAGGATGGACGTAGCTGGCGTGCCGCCATGTTGAACCTGGGTGGTGGCCCGGAACGCATCCTGATCAATCTGGATGCGCATCCGGATCGGACCCTGGGCGCGCGTGCCATGGATTGTCCGGTTATCGCCCACGATGAAACCTCCCAGGTCTTTCGCAGTCGTCCAACCACCTTCAAAGTCCAGGTCGACGAGACCGGCGCGGATTGGGAGAATATTCCCGGCATCGGCAGCGTGCGCTGGGTAATACCCGAAATATCCTTTTCCCAGACCATGACGCTGCATTGGGGCGATACGCCAATTATATTGGAACATCATCCCGGCTCAGCTGTCGGCGCGGTCTGGGTCATTATGCCTGAAGAAAAAGTTGTCTTCATCGGGGATGCGGTTGTGAAGAACCAGCCGCCATTCCTGGCGAGTGCCAACCTGCCGGTCTGGATTGATGAACTTGAATACCTGTTAAGCCAGGAATTTCGCGGCTTTACGGTGGTCAGCGGACGCGGTGGCTCGTGTGCCAATTCGACCATCCGCAACCAGCAGGATTTCCTGAAGAAGGCTTTCGCAAAGCTTGAGAAATTATCGGGCAAACAATCCCCTCCTGAGGCGACTGAATCCATGATCCAGTCGCTGTTATCGACGATCAAGTTTGGCGTTTCCCTGCAGGAGCATTACGCACGGCGCCTGCGTTACGGGCTGCAAAATTATTATCAACGACATTACTGGCCATCACCCAACGGGACTGAGGAGTAACCGGTGCCCGAACCCTATGCACCCATCTTTGAATTGACACGTGGTACGACAGTCGAATCGATCCATTACGGGGCGGCCGCTGTCGTCGATTCAAACGGAAAATTACTGGCTTCGATTGGTGACCCGCAAGCGGTCACCTTTTTACGCTCAAGCGCCAAGCCCTTTCAGGCCTTGCCGTTCATCGAACGCGGCGGCCATAAAACTTTCGATTTCACGCTGCGTGAAGTCGCCCTGATCTGCGCCTCACACGCCGGTACCGACATGCATGCTGAAGCTGTGCAGGCTTTGCAGGCCAAGATCGGCATCCGGGAAAGTGATTTGCAGTGCGGCACGCATCCACCCTATGACAAGGCTACCTGGATCAGGCTACTCAAAGCCGATGAATCGCCCACCTCGAACCGCCATAATTGTTCCGGAAAACATACCGGGATGCTGGCGCATGCCAAATTGCGTGACTTACCACTCGACACATATCTTGAAATGGATCATCCGATCCAACAGGATATTCTGCGCGGTTTCGCCGAGATGTGCTCGCTGAAACCAGCAGAAGTTCATCTGGGCACGGATGGCTGTTCGGCACCCAACTTTGCCGTGTCGCTCTATCATGCCGCCCTGGCTTATGCCCGGTTGTGCGACCCGCAGAAACTCTCCGCGCAGCGCGCCGAGGCTTGCCGGACGATCACATCTGCCATGACCGCCTATCCCGAAATGGTCAGCGGCTTCGGGAATTTCGACACCCGCCTGATGCAGGTGGGCGCTGGCAAGCTGCTGGCCAAGGGCGGGGCGGAAGGTTATATGGCGATCGGCCTCCTGCCCGGCACGCTAGGTAAGGATTCACCCGGAGTGGGCCTGATCCTGAAAGTCTCGGATGGCGATCTGGCGGTTCACAAGGATGATGATGAAAACGATAAAAGCCGCGTCCGCCCGGCGGTCATGCTCGAGATTCTGCGGCAGCTGGGAGCTTTATCCGAAACCCAACTGGCCGCGTTGTCCGAATTTGGCCCGGAGCTGGAGATCCACAACTGGCGCGACCTGGTGGTCGGCCACAGCCGCCCGATTTTTGAATTGCAGCGCGTATTGCAAAACGTCGGGTAAGCTGCGCTAGATACCCGCAAAGCGGGGCCAAGCGGCCCCGCTTTCTTTTATAATTGGCCAATCACTCAACTGGCGACCTGATTTCCGCAGCGCGACTCGGGACCCAACCGGCGGGTGATTGAGACGGCTTTGAATTGATCGAGGAGGCTGGATACTGATGAGCGATAAAGATCTGCGCCAGCGCGCAATGAATGTGCATAAGCGCTTGCTGGATTTCTACGGCGAGCCGACCTGGCGTAATCCCCTGCCGCCGGTGGACGAACTGGTCTCAACCATCCTGTCGCAGAACACCAACGACGTCAACCGCGACCGCGCCTTCGAGGCGCTGCGCAAACGTTTCCCAACCTGGGAGGCTGTACGCGATGCCCCGGCTCCGCAGATCGTGGCGGCTATCCGCCCGGCCGGCCTGGCCAACCAGAAGGGGCCGCGCATCAAGCAGGTCTTGCAGGAGATTACAAAGGAGCGCGGCTCGCTGGACCTGTCCTTTTTGTCTGAGCTGCCACTGGAAGATGCGCGCACCTGGCTGACCAAGTTCAAGGGCGTCGGCCCCAAGACAGCAGCGATCGTGCTCCTGTTTTCGCTGGATCGGCCTGCTTTTCCGGTGGATACGCACATCTATCGGGTCACTGGACGGATCGGCCTGCGCCCAGAGCGGATGACGGTCGAGCAGGCGCACCAGCACCTGGAGCAGCTCTTCCCCCCCGAGAGTTTTTACGCCGCGCACTTGAACCTCATTCGCCTGGGTCGCGAGGTCTGCGGGGCGCGCAAACCGGATTGCCTCAAATGCCCGCTCAACGACTTGTGTGACTACGGCAAGAAGGTGCACCATGGATGAGGCACCTCCCGTCAGCCACGCCTTGGATGAACTGGGCGTACCTCATCGAATTTTCCGCCATAGCGGGTCGGTCCGCTCGCTCGAGCAGGCTGCCCGGGAACGCGACCAACGACCCGAACAGGTCGTACGCAGCATCCTGTTCCGCCTGGAAGAAAACGAATTTCTGATGGTGCTGGTGGCTGGTCCCGCTCAAATTTCGTGGAAGGCTTTGCGCCAATATCTCAACCGTTCCCGGATCAGCATGGCCAGCCCCGAAGAGGTGCTGGATGTCACTGGTTATCCGATCGGGGCGGTTTCGCCTTTCGGATTGCCAGGGCCGCTGCGGATCCTGGTTGACACGAGTTTATTCGCGGAAGATGCGTTGTCGATCGGGTCGGGCGTTCGGGGTGTGGCGGTCATCCTGCAAAAAGACGACCTGTTGCGTGCTCTGGGGGAAGTGGAAACAGTCGCTCTGCTGGCAGCCTGAGCTGGCCCTAGCTGGCTTTCTTCTCGATTACCCAAAAGTGAGACAGTCCCAGACCGCGCAGGGGGGTGCGTTCCAGAAATTGCAGCAGCGCTCTTAAAAATTTCCCCAATCTGCCGAAGCGGGCGATCAGGTTATCGTAAGCTCCAAAAACGACCGTACGCTCGATAAAGGTCACGGGGAGTCCATCGAAAAGCTTTTGCAGGTCACGCCGGGAATAAACCCTCACGTGCGGGGCCAGGCGGTCCCGCCAGCGACGCGGCAGGTAGTTGACGAAGGGCTGGTTGCCGAAGTGATACTGGCCGTGCCAGAAGAGGCCGTGCGTCTCGAAGGGATAGCCGCGGTTCGGGCAGAAGAGCGCGATCCGGCCGCCGGGCTTTAGGGTTCGCAGCATCTCAGCCACCGCCAGCCGGTCGTCCTGAACGTGTTCGATCACCTCGTGGCTCAGAATCAGGTCGAAAGTCCTGCCGGGGAAGGGCAGGTCTTCCCCCGCAGCATTCAGGATGTGCGGGGAATGCTGGCGGGCATCGGCTGCGCGTTCGAAGTCGTACTCCAGCCCGAACACCGTCCCACCATATGCAGCCAGGTGCTCGACGTACATGCCTACGCCGCAGCCATTTTCCAGGATCTGACCCTTGACTCGTTCCCCGGCCGCGCGGACGATCATCCCCAACCGGCGCTCTTGTCCCGCCCGCCAGACGTATGAAGGCTCGCCGCGCAGGGCGGCTTTTTTCATGTCACGTTCGTTCATTTCTCAGCCCAATGGATCGCAATTGTGCCAAACATCAGACGCCGGAATTCGATCTTTTGGAAACCGACCATCGCCAGACGAGCGCCAAGCTCCTCAGCCCGCAGGAAATTCTCGGTCGACTCGGTCAGGTAGCGATATGCGGCCCGGTCCCTGGCGATCAGCCAGCCCAGGAAGGGGATGGCCAGGTGCAGGTGCAGCCAGATGAACGGCCAAAACAGGTTTTTCTTGGGTCGGGTGGTATCCAGGATGACGATGCGTCCGCCGGGTTTGAGCACGCGAAATTGCTCGCTCAGCGCCTGCTGAACATCGCTCACGTTACGCATCAAAAAGCCGGAAACGGTCGATTCGAAAGCCTCGTCTGGAAATGGGAGTTGCAGCGCATCGGCCGCTGTCCAGCGCAGGGCGGCTCGCCCCTGTCCAACACGCATCATCTCCAAGGTGAAATCGGCTGCCACGGGCAGGCTGTCCGGCACCTGCCGCAGCGCCTCGCGGCCCAGGTCGCCGGTGCCAGCCCCGAGGTCCAGCAGGTACGCGCCGGAGGTGAGTTGCGCGCGGCGGATGACTGCCTTGCGCCAGCGCACATCATATCCGCCGGTCATCAGCCGATTCATCACATCGTAGCGGCTGGCCAGCCGCCCAAACAGATCGCGGACATCGTCCGCCTTTTTTTCATTTGAAGGTATCACAGCGTCTCCAGAACGGAAGGATTATACCCGAAGCGTATCCTGTGAAGGGTGATATAATTTTTGCGTTAAGGAATTTTTCCAGGAGAATAATTGTGACTGATTCCCGCATTGAAAAGTTTGCAAAAGTACTTGTTGAACATTCGGCCCGCATCAAACCGGGCGACCGCGTGCTGATCGAGGCGACCACTGCTGCTGAGCCTTTGGTGCGCGAGCTCTTCCTGCAGATCCTCGAAAAAGGTGGGCACCCGCACCCTCTGATCGCGCTGCCTGGCATGACCTTCTTTGGCCAAGAGGAATTGCTGGTTCGTTATGGCAACGACAAACAACTGAATTTTGTTCCGAGCTTTTATAAGCTGGCTTACGACCAGTTCGAGTCGCGTATCCGCATTCATTCGGCGGTCAATACGCGTGCACTGACCAATATCGACCCCACCCGCGTACAGCGGCGCAGCAAGGCGATCGGGGTCATTACCGAGACCCAGATGCGGCGCGGTGCGGAAGGATCGTTCAAGTGGGTCACGACCCAATTCCCCACCGAAGCCTACGCGATGGAAGCCAGCATGAGCCTGTCAGAGTACGAGGATTTCCTGTACGGGGCCTGCCATGCCGACGCAAAGGACCCAATCGCATTCTGGAAGGATGTCGAGAAAAAACAAAAGAAGATCGTGGAGTGGCTCGACGGCCGCAACCAGGTCAAAGTGCAGGGACCAAATGTCGAGTTGTCCCTGTCGATCAAGGGGCGCAAGTTCATGAATTCATACGGCACGCACAATATGCCCGATGGCGAGGTCTTCACCGGCCCAGTGGAAGATTCAGTCAACGGCTGGGTACGTTTTACATACCCGGCCCTTTACGGCGGCGTATTGGTCGAGGGCGTGGAATTACAATTCACCAATGGCAAGGTCAGCCAGGCGTCGGCTACCAGCAACCAGGATTACCTGTTCCAGATGCTGGAGTCCGATCCCGGTGCGCGTTATCTGGGCGAATTCGCCATCGGCCTGAATTTCGAGATCGATCGCTTCACGCGCAACATCCTGTTCGACGAAAAAATCGGTGGAACCTTCCACATGGCACTCGGCGCGGGGTATCCGGAGACCGGAGCCAAGAACCGCAGTTCGATCCACTGGGATATGATCTGCGATATGCGTCAAGACGCGGAAATCGTCATCGACGGCGATCTGTTCTACAAAAATGGCCAGGTCGTGATTAAATAAAAAGAAAAGGGCGCGTGTCGCCCTCTTCCCCTTACCCGCAGGGACACCCAAAGCGTGTCCCTGCGTTTTTAATACCTGCCTACTGATGGATCGATCAAACGGGCATAAGCCTCGATCCCGCCGCCCACGCTGCGTACATTTGTCCAACCCTGGCCCAGCAGCCAGGCGGTGATTTCCGCGCTGCGCACGCCCGCGTGGCACAGGACGCAGATCTCGGTACGTTTATCGCGGACCACTTCGGGCAGGGCTGCAACCCCGAGCTGGGCCAGGCGGCTCATAGGTGCCACTTTGAGGTGCGGATCGTCGATCAGGGCGTGATCCAGTTCCCAGGCCTCGCGCACATCCAGAAGAACGAAGTCCTCGTTCGCCTTCAGCTTGCGAGCCAGTTCCTGTACCCCGATTTCGGGGATTTCATGCGCGCTCATGCCCGCCAGAATCCGGCTCGCACCGGGCGCACTTCTTCCGAGGTGACAAAAGCCTCTGAGTCGATCTCGTGAATGATCTTCTGCACCGTCAGCACTTCCCTGCGGCGCACGCTCAGGCTTAAAACGCTGACCATACCGTCGCGGCCGCGGGCCGGGATTTCGGTCACGCCGAAGCCATCATCCCGCAGCCTTTGCGCCAGCGCCACGCCGCGCCTGGGACTGATGATCTGCAAGTGCATGAAGCCAATCGCCAGCCGCTCCTCGATCAGCATGCCGACCACGTTTCCGGTGGCAAAGCCAGCAGCGTAGCCGACCACATTCAGCGGATTTCCCAGGTTTTTCAAGACCGAGGTAATCGCGATTACAAAGATCAATGACTGACAAAAACCCAGTACCCAGGCCACCCTTTTCCGGCCGCGCACCACGAACAACAGGCGCAGCGTGTCGAAGCTCATGTCGCTGACGCGCAGCAGGAAAATCCCAAGAGCACCCAGCCAGGCAGCAGGGGAAAGCACATATTCGAGCATCTATACCTCCTAATCATTTTGGGGCGGCCAATTCCGGCCGCCCCCTCTGTTAGGCGTCTTTTTCTGGCATTGCGGGGACGTACAGGCGATCAATATATTCCTTGACCATGCGGCGTGTGCTGAACGCGGGCGTGATGGTGCGCAGTGCTTCTTTGATGCGCTCCAGCCACTCGTGCGGCACTTCGTCTCCGTTGCGGCCATTGTAATAGGTCGGGATGGTCTCATTCTCGAGGATCTGGTACAGGCTCTCGGCATCCGCCTGGTCCTGTACCTCTTTGTCAGGCTCGGCGTCTTCCCCAATGGCCCAGCCGTTTTGGCCATTATAGGCCTCCCGCCACCAGCCATCCAGCACGGAGAAGTTGAGCACGCCATTGATGGCGGCTTTCATGCCCGAGGTGCCGGAGGCCTCGTTGGGCCGGCGCGGTGTGTTCATCCACACATCCACACCCTGGACCAGGTAGCGGGCAATGTTCATATCGTAATCTTCCAGGAAGACCAGCCGCCCGCCGTTCTCGGCCATTTTGACGGCACGATACACTTCCTGGATCAGCTGCTTGCCCGGCTCGTCGGCCGGATGGGCTTTGCCTGCGAAGATGATCTGCACAGGGCGGTTGGGTTGGTTGACCAGTTTTAGCAGCCGGTCGATGTCGCTCAGGATCAGGTTGGCGCGTTTATAGGTCGCAAAACGACGCGCGAATCCGATTGTCAGGGCGTAGGGATCGAGCAGTACGCCGGAGGCGACCACCTGCACCGGATGGAAGCCGCCCTTCATCCAGCGTTTGCGGGTACGTTCCTGCATGTAAAAGACCAGCTTGCGCTTGAGGTGCATGCGCACCTCCCATAATTCGCGGTCGGGGATGTTGCTGATCTCCTGCCAGATTTCGGGGTCGTCGATGTGTTCCAGCCAATCTTCAGGCAGGTATTTGTCATAAAGGACACGCAGGCGCCGCGCCAGCCAGGTGGGGGTATGCACGCCATTCGTGACGTAGGTGATCGGCACCTCGTCTTCGGTACGGTCAGGCCACAGTTCCTGCCACATGCGGCGTGCGACACGGCCGTGGAGTTCCGAGACACCGTTGCGACCATCAGAATTGCGTAGTGCCAGAATCGGCATACTGAAGGTCTCGCCCCAGGATTGATGGTGCAGGGCCAATTCGACGAACTGGTCACGGGTCAGACCTAGCTCGGGCCACAGCGTGGCCAGGTACTTGTCCAGCAGCCAGAGCGGGAACTCGTCATTGCCTGCGGAAACCGGGGTATGCGTAGTAAAAACGTTGTTGTGGCGAGTCTGCTCGATGGCTTCATCGAAGCTCATCCCCTGGGCCACCAATTCACGCGCGCGTTCCATGGTCAGGAAAGCCGCATGGCCTTCGTTCATATGCCAGACGGTCGGGTTGAGGCCCAGGGCGCGTAAAGCACGGACGCCGCCCACGCCCAGCACCACCTCCTGCATCACGCGCAGGTTCAGGTCGCTCCAATACAGGCGTGCCGTCAACTGGCGATCTTCCGGGGCATTGCTTTCCACGTCCGAGTCGAGCAGATATAACGGGACGCGGCCAACGCGCAGTTCCCAGATGCGCAGCGCCACGGCCCGATCAGGGAATTTAACCGTCACGGTCAGTAGCTGCTCGTCTTCTCCTATCACCGGCAGAACCGGCAGGTCCGCAAAGTTGAGCGGATTGTTGAGCGCCTCCTGCCAGCCGTCTTCCGAAATGCGCTGGGAGAAATATCCCTGCGAATACATCAGACCAATGCCGTACAGCGGCAGGCCCAGGTCACTGGCTTCCTTCAAGTGGTCGCCTGACAGCACGCCCAGTCCGCCGGAATAAATCGGCAGGGTCTCGTGCAGACCGAATTCCATCGAGAAGTAGGCGATCGACTGGCCGCAGCGGTCAGGGTGCTCACCGGTGCACCAGGTATCAGCGCGACTTAAATATGCATCGAATTCAGCAAAGACGCCATCATAAATTTCAAGATAGTGGTTGTTCTGTGCAGCTGCATTGATCGCAGCGCGTTCCACTTCGCGCAGGAAGATGATCGGGTTGTGGTTGACCCGCTCCCACAGCTCGTTGTCGATGCGGCTGAAAAGGTGCAGTGCGTAAGGATTCCAGGTCCACCACAGATTGTAAGCCAACTCGCCCAAGCGCTTGATACGGCGCGGTAGGTCGAAATGGTTCGGGATGTGCGTACGAAAATCGGGCATGTTCTACCTTATTTTTTGATTTAACGGGGCAATCATACCACAGCCAGCTGCCGGGATTGTTAACCGACTTGACATTTTTGGTTTACAATTTCGATGGGAAAAACACATGTCGAAAACCGTCCAGTTGTTCGTCACCTGCCTGGTGGACACCTTCTTCCCGCGAACCGGCGAAGCGATGCTGGAAGTGCTGACCCGCTGCGGCCTGCAGGTTGAATTCCCGCAGGGGCAGACTTGCTGCGGGCAGCCGCAGTTCAACGCCGGGCTGCGGCGAGACGCGCGTTCCCTGGCTGAACACACGATAGAAATCTTCGAATCCATGCCGGGTGAGATCATCCTGCCTTCCGGCTCGTGCGCGCACATGCTGCGTCACGGTTACCCGGAGCTGTTCGCCGACGACCCGGCCTGGCTGCCGCGCGCGCAGTCGCTGGCCAAAAGGACTTTCGAGTTCAGCGAATACCTGGTTGACGTGCTGGACGTAACTGATCTGGGTGCGCGCTGGGACGGCCCCCTGGCTTACCATCCCTCCTGTCATTTGCTGCGCGGTCTGGGCGTGGACCGCCAGCCGCGTGCCTTGCTGGCGGCCGTGCAGGGTGCGACGCTCGTCGAACTGCCGAACGCCGAAGAGTGCTGCGGCTTCGGAGGAATCTTCTCTGTTGTGCAGCCCGAAGTCTCAAAGGAGATGCTGGCGCGCAAGATCGACAACCTGGAACAGTCCAATGCGCCGACACTGGTGGTGGCCGATACCGGCTGCTTGATGCACATCGCGGGCGGATTGCAACGACAGGGAAAGCCACAGCGCGTGCTGCACCTGGCTGAAGTACTGGCCTGGAAATGATGTCCTGACCATGAAAGACGCTTTCCGCACACGCATTCGCGCTTCGATCGCCGCCCCAAACTTACAGGCTGCCCTGGATGCCAACGCCGAGCGGCGCATCAAGGGGCGGCTGTCTGCTTTTGCCTCGCTGCCTGATTGGCAGGAACGCCGCCAGCGCGCTCACGCCGTGCGCGCCGAGGTGATCGCGAAACTGGACGAATATCTCGGGAAGTTCATCGAAAAAGCGGAAGCTAACGGCCTGATTGTCCATCGGGCGCAGGATGCGCTCGAAGCCAGGCGGACTGTCCTGAAAATCATTGCATCTCAACCACAAAGTACACGGAAGGCACGAAGTAAAGAACAAAAGGAAGCCTTCGAGCCTCTTGGTGGTGCAAATAAACTGGTTGCAAAATCAAAAAGCATGGTCTCGGAGGAGATCGAACTCAACCATGCCCTGGAAGCCGCCGGTCACCGCGTGGTCGAGACCGACCTGGGCGAGTACATCGTGCAGTTGCGCGGCGAACGGCCGTCGCACATCATCACCCCGGCTGTGCACTTGCGGCGCGCCGAGGTGGGGCAGCTCTTCCATGAAAAACTCGGCATTCCCTACACCGTTGACATCTCCACCCTGACGGATACGGCCCGCCAGCTTTTGCGCGAAGTCTTCCTGACAGCTGACGTGGGTGTCAGCGGCGTCAACTTCGGGGTGGCCGAGACCGGCACGCTGTGCATCGTTACCAACGAGGGCAACGGGCGCATGGTCACCACCCTGCCGCCGATCCACATTGCGCTGATGGGCATGGAACGCCTGGTTCCATCGCTGGATGACCTGGCGCTGATGCTCTCACTCTTGCCGCGCTCGGCCACCGGGCAAAAGCTGAGTGTCTACACCCAGTTGCTGCAGCGTCCTGAGCCGGGACAAGCGCGTCACCTGGTACTGGTTGACAACGGGCGCGCGGACCTGGGGGAGTCGCCGCTGCGAGAGGCGCTCTACTGCATCCGCTGCGGTGCCTGCCTAAACGCCTGCCCTGTATTTCGCGAGCTGGGCGGCCACGCTTACGTCGGTGCGGACGGCGCCAGTGCGCCCTATCCCGGCCCAATTGGCTCGGTCGTCTCGCCCGGGCTGCTGGGCGGGAACTTCGTCCAATTGGCGCAGGCTTCGTCCCTGTGCGGGGCTTGCAAGGATGCATGCCCGGTCGACATCGACCTGCCCAAACTGCTGACGCGCGTGCGCGCCGGGCAGCTTCCGCAGCGGAATGAAAAACCGTCCGACGGCCGGGGGTTACCACCGCTGGTCAAACTGGGCTTGCAAGCTTATACGCGGGTGGCGGTCCGCCCGGGCCTGTTCGGGCTGGCGCAATGGCTGCTGGGGCTGCTTTCGCTGCCTTGGTCCCGCTCCGGCTGGATCGGCCTGCCGGCTGCCAGCGGCTGGGGCCTGAGTAAGGACCTGCCGCGACCGGCGGTGCGGCCCTTCCGCCAGCGATGGCAAAAGTTGGACATCAAGGGCGCAAAACGGGTCGTGTCTGTGGGAGATGAAAGCCGGGAAACGCGCCAGTCCCCGGCCTCACCCCGTTCCGCCAACCTGGTCGCGCGCTTTGCCGAGGAGCTGCTGCTATTGGGCGGGAGCGTCACCGTCTGTAAACCGGATGAGCTGACGCCCAAACTGCTCGCTTTCCTGCAGGAACGCGGCATCCAGCGCATCCAGGCCTGGGATCAGGTTTCGGGTGTGGACCTGACCGATTTGACGGAAGCTGGGGTCGCTGTGGAAGGTTCTGCTGGGCCCGAAATCCAGGCCGGTCTGACCGGAGCGCTGGCAGGCATCGCTGAAACCGGCACGCTGCTCATCCCCGGTGGTGCGGGCCGCCCCCTGAGTGCCTCGCTGCTGCCCGGGCTGCACCTCGCCGTTCTGCGTAAATCCGCGCTAGTACCTGATCTGGAGACGGCGCTGGCGCTGCCCGATGTTGTGGCAGCCCCGGCGACGGTGCTGGTCAGCGGACCCAGCCGCACGGCCGACATCGAAATGACCCTGACCATTGGCGTGCACGGACCGGGCGCGCTGCAGGTCTTCCTGATTGACGATTCAGGGGGGCTCTGATAAAATCAGCCCGCTCGGTGAAGGTGGCCTCCAGCCGCCATTCACTATGCCGCTGACATGATAAAGCGGCAACGCAGACGCCCCCATCGTCTAGCGGCCCAGGACGTGGCCCTCTCAAGGCCAAAACAGGGGTTCGAGTCCCCTTGGGGGCACTGTACAATTATGTGTTGAAATCATGAGAGGGTGATTTTCACTCTTTTGTGATTTCAATACAGGAAGTGGAAAATGGAAAGATCCGCTTCTTTTGGCCGACCCTCATCCTGACGCCCGAACAACAGGCCACAATACAGGCCGCTCAATCTGCACCGACAAAAGCACCATAATCAGGCCAATATGCTGGTGAGTAAGAGATCAAAGTTATGTGAAAACAATACGGTCTCGCCATCCAAATCCTTAATGGTCCACCTATCGATAACACGCCGTGCCACTGAAATAGCACGGCGCGTTATTACTTTAGTCCCTATAGTAAGGAAATGTTCCTGTAAGCAGAAATAGCAGGGTCCCCACCTGATGATGGCTAGGTATAGCTCGAGCATGGGGAAAACGTGATCTGATTTGTGAGATGCCTACACAACAAGCAAGCGCCCCATAAGATGAACTGCACCCCCAAAGTTGGACACAACCAACGAAGGAGGTGCAGTTTTTATGA
>CAYOUV010000050.1:0-23689 GCA_964407265.1 uncultured Anaerolineaceae bacterium
TAATAATCCGGGCGGACGCTGCCAAACAGATTGCGGTATGGATTGAAGTGCAGCACGCAGGTCTCGGGGAAACCGCCTGCGGACGAGACCCGGTTCTTGACGGCCGTGATGGTGCGGCCCGATCCCCAGACGTCGTCGACGATCAGGGTGGCGCGCCCACGTACCAGATCGTCGGCCGGGAACTGGATGAACTGCGGCCAGGCTTTGAGCTTTTCGCGTTCGCCATCCAATTCGGCCGGGAAGTCGACAGCGGCTGTCAGCAGGTGGGTCAGGTTCATGGCCTCAGCCAGCAGGCCGCCCGGGATGACCCCGCCGCGCGTGATGATCACCATGGCGGTGAACTCGCGCTCGAACTGCGGCATGAGCACGCTGATCAATTTGTCGACCTCCCCCCAGGTGATGACTTCGCGGCGCTTCGGTTGCATCGACTAGCCCAACACGGCCGCCAGCGGCTGCGGCGCGGAAACCTGGACTGCTCCCCCGGACTGCTGGGCGCGCTCGGTCTCGCTAGCCCACAGGTACAGGCAGGTGTGATAAGCGGTGGAGGTGTACGAGCTGAGCACCGTGGCGACCATGGTGAAAGCAAAGAAGATCAACACTCCCAGCCCGATGCCGATCACCAGGCTGACGGTCGAAGACCCGAACAGGGCGATCAGGCCGTACCCCAGGCCGAAGCCGAGCACCGCGCCAGTCAGGCCCAGCAGGAAGCCGATCAAACCGGTGACAGCCTTGACGCCCACCGTGCTGACGCCCACCAGCAGCAGGTTGTCTTTGATGATCTGCGTGGCGCGTTTGAGACCGTCCTTCAGGTTGATGTCCTCGATTACCATGGCGGGCAGTACCAGATAAGTGGCCTCGGTCCAGACGGTGTTGATCAGCCCGGCCAGCATGTTGCGTCCACCGCTCTTGCCTTTACCCTTAACCGCATTCTTGACCAGGTTGACCAGCGTCGAGGCGGCTGCCAGCGAGAGGATGTCGAGCAGGTCGCGTTTGGCGACACCCCAGGCTTTGTCCATGCGCCCGTCGCCTTCGGACAGGTAGCCGTAGATCAGGTAGATGGTCATGGCCATGAAGATGTAAGTGGCCAGGTATTGGATGAAGACCATCACCGCGCCGCCAAGCGCCAAGGCGATCTGCGAGAACAGGCCTTCTCCGCCGAAGATGAAAAATAATGCGATCATTGGCAGGATGCCGATCAGTGAGATGATGAAACCGACGAACAAGGCGTAGATCGAGGGTTTGATCAGGTCCTTATCGGCAAGAGCCATCTGCCAGGCCTGTTTGAGAAAATTCCAGCCGCGTACGAAACTATCCATGCGATTCTCCTCCGGGTGGGTGCAATGGGAGCCCCCACGTTGCGCGTGGGGGCTATGGTGTGCTTAGATTATAGCAAATATATCCCGCCGCTGGCTAGCGGATTATTGTCTTTTGCGGCGCAGGGCCAGCAGCAGGGCCAGTGGGACCAGGGCAGCTCCGCTGCACAGCGGCAGAGCCGGTCCGGAGGCGGGCGTTTTTGTAACCGGGATGGATGTGGCCGGTCCCGGTTGGAAGGCGGCCGTGGCGCTCGGGGCGGACGATTCAGCCGGAGGCGTTTGTGGCACGTATACCGTCGGGCTGGGTAGGAGCGGCGTGGCGGTCAGAGAGGGGAAGTCGGGCGAACCGTCTGCATTATGGGTGATTAAACGCATATTGGAGGCCAAATCCAGCATATCCTTGACCTTGGCTTCCTTGGGTGCTAGCTGGTAAGCCAGGTCCAGCTCCTCCAGGCCGCGCTGCAAATCGGGTGGGTAGGGTCCCTTCTGGGAGGTTGACATGAATATGTGTTTGACCAGCAATAGCTCGGCATAGCCGGCGTGCCACAGGCCGTCTTTGGGCAGGAGCGTGACCGCTTTTTCGTAGGCAGCCTTGCTTAGTTCATACAGTTGGAGTCCACCTTCATCTTCGCGCGGATAGCTCTTGGGCGAAGCCAAATAGGCTTCTTTGTAGGCTTTCCCCAGCCGGCCCCAGGCCTCCCCGTCCTTGGGGTTGCGGTCGGTGTTGTTCAGTTCAGTGGGCACGTTTTTCCAGACGGATGGTTTGACAATTTCAAAAGAAAAGTCGTCTCCCCGCGTTGGTTCCAGGTTGGAAAAGGTCCAGTGCACTTCCTGCCCGCTGAATTTGGCGCCTTGGGGACCATTTTTGCTCAGGATCACGTTCTGGGGACTGGCTTCATAAGGCAGGCGTAGGATGATCTCGGCCGAACCAATGGTATCCTTCCAGCCGGCGCCGGTGGAGAGCATGTAGTAGAAGGTGGTCTGCCACTCTCGTGGATACCCGGTCCCGTTCAGGTCATAGGTGACGCGGATCTTGACGTCCTGCCCGGGAGGGAAGTTGACGTCGAATTGGGCCCACGGCACCAGGGTATCTTTCGAATTGAAGATCGGCTCGGGTCCCTCGACGCGCCGATAGCTGACCCCCCGGCCATCGACCTGGACAACCGCGTTCTTGATCTCGGGAAAATCACTCCAGCCGTCGCTGGCCGCGATTGGGAAGCGCACACCCAGCTTCTCGGTCGCGCTCCCCAGGTTGCGCATGGTGAAATCTGCCGTCACCTGCGCGCGGGGCGAATCGGTCTGCAGCACGTTGACTACGACCGTCTCGGCCAGCATACGGACCTGGGTAAGCTCACTGTCCGGCCCGGGATTGCTTCCCGGCGGATTGGCGGGTGGCGCAACGTCGGCCTGGACCGTCGATGGGAAGACCAGCATGGCTATGACCAGCAGGGACAGCAGTATGCGGCGCATTTGATTCTCCTCGGGAATGGGGAAGGACTACTTAGATTATAGCAATTTCGGGAGGGCATTTGCAATGCCCTCCCGAAGGAAAATCAAAACCTGAGTCGAACGAGCTTATTTTTTATAAGCCACGATCAGCCCGTCGCGGATGGGGACGAGCGAGACGATCCAGTCGGGATCGCTGGTGATCAGGTGCGTGAACTCGCGGATACCTTTGGTGGCAGGGGTTTTATCGCCGTCGTCGAAGATCTTGCCGCTCCAGAGCATGTTGTCGATGATCAGCACGCCGCCGGAGCGCAGTTTTTTCTTGATCAGCGGCAGCGACTCGGGATAGGCTTCCTTGTTGATGTCGTTGAAGATCAAATCGAAGGGACCTTTGGCGCTCCGCAAGGCCTGCAGCGCTTCGGAGACCTGGTACTGGACGATCTGGTTATAGCCCAGCGTCTCGAGATGCTGGTGCGCCTGCTGGGACAGTTTTTCGTCCCAGACCACGTGATACACCGTCCCGCCGCCGTTTTCCTGGACGGCCTTGGCGAACCAGGCGGTCGAATAGCCGTACCCGGAGCCGAGCTCAAACACGGATTTGGCGTTGATGGCGCGCGCCACCAAGTAGCACAGTTGGCCGGAGGCCGGCCCGATGATTGGGAAGCGCACATCGTCGGCGTATTTTTCCATCAATTTCATTTCGGGTGATCGCGGGGGAACCAGATCATCCAAATATTTATAGACTTTGGGGTCAAGCAATTCCATCATTCGCTCCTTACCTTAAGAAATAAAACCATTCGATTATACGACTATCTCATCTGACCTGTCGATCCCGTGGCAAAAAGCGCCCCCAAACATGAGTCTGGGGGCGGATGCCTAACGCTTGGGTGTGGCGCTCTGGATGAATTCGGCCAGGTCGTGCTTGATGGCCTCCAGCGAGGGCAGGTGGATGTACATCATGTGCCCGGCCTCGTAATAGCCCATGCTGATGTGGTCGCGCAGGCTGGGGTCCAGGCCGAGGTGGTTGAAGGTGTACTCGGTGGCAAAGTAGGGCGTGCCCAGGTCGAAGTAGCCGTTGGCCACGAAGACCTTCAGGTGCGGGTTGTAAGTCATAGCCTGGCGCAAGGTCTCGCCCACGTCGACGTAGCGGTTCTCGAATTCGGCATAGGACCAGGGCCAGACCTTGTCGTTCAGGATCTCGTATGGCAGGTCTGACTCGAACTTGAGTTCGCTGCGCACGTAATCGTAGAAGGCGGCGGTGTATGGGCCGAGCACGTTGGTCAGCAGCGGGTCGTACTCGTGATGTTCGGTCACGCCCAGGCGGTCGATGCCCAGGAAGCGGCTGTCCAGACGCCCGATGGTGCGCCCGCGGTCGCGCAGCAGTTCCTTGAAGAAGTGCTGGTCAATAATGCGCAGATTGCTGCGCTCGATAAAAGCCGGCGAGAGGCCGGTGTAGCGCGCCAGCTTCTCGACCAGCGCCGTCCGTTCGCGGTGGGTCAACTGGTCGCCTTTGAGCAGCGCAGCGGCGTACTCGCCCAGGGCGAATTTCTCGACCTCCTTGAGCAGCGTTTGCAGCGGCTTGCGCGTGCGCAACTTGCGGTGGTACCAGGCTGCGGCGGCGTAAGCCGGCAGGTACAGGATGTAGGGCAGGTCGTTGTTCTCGTGGAAGTCGAGGGTGGTGAAGTCCAGCACGGCCGAGATCAGCATGATCCCGTTCAGGTACAGGCCGTGGCGCTCCTGCAGGTAGCCCGAAAGCCCGGCAGCGCGCGTCGTGCCGTACGACTCGCCGATCAGGAACTTGGGCGAGAGCCAGCGCTCGTAACGGGTGGTGTAGAGCCGGATGAAGTCGCCGACCGATTCGATGTCCTTCTTGAAGGCGTGCCAGACTTTGGGCTTTTCGCCTTCCACGGGACGACTGTAACCGGTGCTGACCGGGTCAATGAAGACCAGGTCGGTCTGGTCAAGCAGCGAGTACTCGTTGTCGGTCAGCTGGAAGGGCGGCTGGGGCAGTTCGCCATCGAACTCCAACACCACCCGGCGCGGACCGAGCATGCCCAGATGCATCCAGAGCGAGGCCGAGCCGGGTCCGCCGTTGAACGAAAAGGTAAGCGGGCGTTTGGACTTGTCGGACACGCCGTCCTTGGTGTAGGCGGTGAAGAAGACCGCCGCCTTGGGCTTTTCGCCCTCGGACTCTTTCTCGCGGTCAGGGGTTTCTTCTTTCAGCACCAGGGTGCCGGTGATGACGGTGTACTTGATCTCTTTCCCGTCGATGGTCAGGCTGTGCTTTGATTCCACCAGCTGGTCGACCGGGGTTGGTTTCTCGTCTTTTTTCTTCTCTTCCGGCTTTTCATCAGTTTTCTTGGGTTCTTCTGGCATTGAAATGCTCCATAGATCAAAGTTTTTGAGTAAAAATAATTCTAGGGCTGTATTTTACCGCGGATATTGAAGTTGGATCAGGGTGACGGGGTTAAAAAACGGTTAATTGCGCAAATTTACTATTCATAGATATCATTCTGACGCGCCAAGCGGTAAAAAATCCCAGCCTCCCCTCAATCCAATCAAATAACCGTTGAATCTGATCATCAATTTTCCTGCAGGAGCCCGACAGGACGGTGGGGGTCAACCAGATTGGTGGAATGAAGCGAGCAGACTTAGTTTCGCGTGTCGAGCAGGACCATCCAGGTGATGTCGTCGAACGGCTCTTCGCCGCGGGTAAAGTCTTGCAGGGATACTGAGAGATAATCCAACAGGTTCTGGGCATCGCGTCGCGGTGCATCAATGAAGGCTCGTTCGAGGCGTTCCAGGCCATAGTTCTCGCCATGTGGATCGAGGGCGTCGGTAACACCGTCGGTGTACAGCACCAAAGCGTCGCCGGGGGTGAGGTTCAGAATTGCATTCGCGACAGATGGATCATCGAACACGCTCAGTGCGGGACCGGTAGGCATCAGGCTTTCAATTTCCCCCGAGGCGCGCCGCATCAGCGGCGGATTTTGGCCGGCATTGGCATAGGTCATTTGGTGCCGATTCGCGTCCAATACGCCGTAGAAGACAGTCACGAACATATCGGCACTCGAGTGGGTCAGCAAGCGCTGATTGACCTCGATCAGCGCAGCGGCCGGATCTGGATGTGCAGCGGCGCTGGCGCGGATCAGGCTGCGGGACATGGCCATGTACAGGGCCGCTGGCGCACCTTTGTCGGCCACGTCCGCGATTACCAGTCCCCAGCGGCCATCCGATAGCGGGAATAGGTCGTAGAAATCGCCAGCCATCTCCAGCGCCGAACGCCAGTCTGCCGCCAGGCTGAAGCCGGGGATGTCGGGCAAGTGGTCCGGCAACAGGCTGTCCTGGACCTGGCGCGCCATTTGCAGTTGGCGCTCGAGCCGCTGGCTCTGAGCCAGGGTCAGGTCGTACAACCGCGCGCGCTCCAATGCAATCGCCACCTGGGCCCCGATGGCCGAGAGCAACTGCAAATCAGCTGAATCGAGGAATTGCCATTCTTCAGTTGCGACGTTGATAATGCCCAGCGGCTCGCTCGAGGCGATAATTGGCACACTGGCATGAAACATCAAACCTTGGTTGTCGCCTTCGTGCTCGGCTGAATCCTGCAGGCGCGTGCACTCGACGATATTGACTGCCCGTTTGAGCTGGCCGGCTTCCATCAGCTTCTGACAGTGGCAGGTGACTGGCTTGCGCAGGAAAAAACGGTCGTCGCGTTCCAGGCCGGGTGGTAAATCGCAGGTCGCCGCCAGCGTAAAGCCATTCTCGGGTATCTGCTCGCCGTCCAGCGGACTACCGGCCGAAGGCAGCAGGAAGGACCAGGCTGTCTTCAGGTTGAGCAATTTGACCAGCGTTTCCATCCCGGTTGCCAGAGTGGTTTGCATGTCGGTGGTGTGGTTGAGCTCTTCCGCTAGGCGATTCATGGCCTGAAGGCGGGCGATTTCTCGTTGACTGGCTTCACCGGTGAAGGTTTCCCCTCGCTGACGGATTTGGTCGAGCGTCAGGTGCGGCCGGTCGACGTTGTAGGATTCGAATGGGCTGGCATCAATCAACTTGGCCTGGCTGGCCCAGCTGTAAAAACGACGCAGCGAAGCCGTCCGCTGGCGCTGGCGTTCGCGTGGCTCCCCGCTGGTCCGCAGCCAGAGTAAGTAGGTGCGCAGCTCGACGTCGTCATCCTGGCTGGGGGTAAAGTTGCTGGCCTCCAGGTTGCGCCAGTCCAGGAAATCGTGCACATGCTCAACGACCCTGCTCTCATCCTGATCGAGGCTTCCTTCGAAACGCTTTAAGATGTCCATCAAGGTTCCATTCCAGATTTATCTACAACAAACTGAGCGGGTCGACTTCCACGCGCCAGCCGTCGGGCAGGCGGTTGCGCAGCAGCGAGAGCGGGTCCGGTCCGCGCACCACGATCTGCCAGCGGTATTCGCCGCCCAGCCTGGCGAAGAAACACGGTGCCGGGCCGATCAGGCTGGTCTCTTTGCGATTCTCAGACTCCATCCAGCCGCTCAGTTTGGCAGCCAGCTTCTGCGCTTCAGCCTCGGCTTTGCTTGATGAGCGATCGCGCAATTCCAGGCGCACCAGTCGGGCGAAAGGCGGATAGCCCAGCCGCCGTCGCGCGGCCAGTTCGTGCTGATAGAAGCCTTCCACGTTGTGCCCGGCGGCATACTGGATGGCGTAATGCTCGGGCGCAAAGGTCTGCAGCACCACCTTGCCGCCCAATTCCGAGCGCCCGGCCCGTCCCGCCACCTGGGTCAGCACCTGGAAGACGCGTTCGGCCGCGAACGGGTCGGGCAGGAACAGGCCGACGTCGGCCAGCACCACGCCCACCAGCGTGACCTTGGGTAAATCCAGCCCCTTGGCCAGCATTTGCGTGCCGACCAGCACGTCCGCGCGCCCGGCCGCGAAGTGGCTCAGGATGATCTCGTGCGCGTCCTTCTGGCGCGTGGTCTCCCAGTCCCAGCGCAGGGTGCGCGCGCTGGGGAAGAGCGCCTGCAGCTCCATCTCGACCTTCTCGCTGCCCAGCCCGTACTGGCGGATCTGCCGCCCGCCGCACTGCGGGCAGGTCTTGGGCAGATGGCGCTGGTAGCCGCAGTGGTGGCAGTGCAGTTCGTACGCGCCCAGTTGGGTGTGGTAGGTCAGCGGGGTCTCGCAGCGCGGGCATTTGAGCGTGTAGCCGCACTCGCGGCAGAAGACGTAGGTGGCTGCCCCGCGACGGTTCAGGAACAGGATCGCCTGCTCGCCACGTTGTAATACTTGGTGCAGCGCCTCGGATAGCTCCCGGCTGAAGATACTGCGGTTACCGGCTTTGAGCTCCTGGCGCATGTCGACGACCGAGATCGGCGGCAAGTCCAGGCTGAGGGCGGGTGCTCCACTCCCGGCCCGGGTGATGCGCCCGGGCAGTTCCAGGCGCAGACTTACCTCGCTTTGGGCCTGGTACCCCTGCACGACCGACGGCGTGGCCGAGCCCAGCAGGCAGACTGCTCCGCACAGGCGGGCGTAGTCCTGCGCGGCCGCCACCGCGTGATAGAAGGGCGGCTCGGACTGGTAGTACGAGCTATCGTGGCATTCGTCGATGGCGATCAGCCCAATGTTGGGAAAAGGCGTGAAGAGCGCGCTGCGCGGCCCGATCACCACCTTGAGCAAACCGGCCCGTGCCCGGCGCCAGGTGTCGTAGCGTTCGCCGGTCGAAAGCCGGGAGTGGACCACACCCACCTGGCCGGGGAAACGCGCCAGGAAGCGCCGCACGGTCTGCGGGGTCAGTGCAATTTCGGGGACGAGTATCAGAGCCTGCTTTCCCCGCCGGATGGCTTCTTCGACCGCACGGATGTACAGCTCGGTTTTGCCGGAACCGGTTACGCCCTGCAGCAGGATTGGCCGGCTAGAAGGCTCGGCAAAGGCGGCCAGGATGGCTTGCAGTGCAGCCTGCTGCGGAGCGGTCAAGATTACTTCGCCCCGCTTGACTTCCCGGCTGTTGATATGCTCCAGCGGATCGCGCCACAGTTCGTTTTCGCGCAGCACGATCAGGTCGCGCGCGGCCAGTAATTGCAGATCGGCTGGTTTGCAGCCGCTTTCGGCGTAAACCCAGGAGACGTTGACCTCGTCCGCCGCGCGCATCAGGCAGCGCAGGGCTGCTTGGCGGCGGGTTTGGGTGGCTTTCGTCGTACCGAGTCCATCAGAAATGGCGGCTTCGGCGGTTTCCGGCGCAACAGATAGCTGCGCGGTGCGTACGTACTTGGGCCGCACGGACGGTGGCAGCAGCACCGAGCGCGATTCCAGCACCCCATGCCGCACCAGCGACCCAGCCGCAGCGCGCCAGTCCACATGGCTGAAATGGCGGTCGATCTGCCTCCCACGCAGTGAACCGCGTTTTTCGAGCAAAGCCAGCAGGCGGCGCTGGGTCTGGGATGCTTCGACCATTTGTGGGGCGCGTTCTGTGAGGGCGTATAACACGTCCGCGTGCTGGCTCAATCCGGGCGGCAGCATCAGGTCGACCATGGCGGCTAGCGGGGAGAGCGTCGCCTCGGCCAGCCTCTCGGCTAAGGCGATCATGGCCGGGGTCAGGACCGGGTCGGGGTCGAGCAGATCGCGCACGGGTTTGGTCTCTCGCACCGCGGGTTGGCCCACGAAGCGCAGGATCACGCCCTGGACGGTCTGCGCGCCGAAGGGCACCGTCACCAGTTGACCGACACTGACCCGCCCGGCCAGTTCTTCGGGCAGGTGGTAGTCGAAAACTCCGCGCACGGCGGGGACGTTGACCGCGATTTGGACGAAAATGCTCATTGATTTCATTATACTGTGCTGGCTCAGATGCCCAGGATATTGGGTACTTCTGCTATTTCTTAACTCACGTTTAAGTTGGGATTAATTTAAAGCTATTCGGGAGGGCCAATATTGATTATAATCCGCCAAATTTTGTCAAATTAATCTAAATGGAGAAAGCTGAATGGAATTTATAAAATCTATCAACGTGGGATTGCGCTTCATCCTGGAAATTTGCGTTCTTGTAGCGGTTGGCTACTGGGGCTTTAAAACTGGGACGGGCACGCTCCTGAAAATTGTGCTGGGAATCGGTTTACCGTTGCTGCTGGCTTTTATTTGGGCAAGTTTTGGGGCTCCCGGTGCTGGCAGGCAGTTACAGGGTGGCTGGCGCATCCTGCTGGAAGTGGTCATCTTTGGAAGTGGGGTGGTGGCCTTGTTTGCAGCCGGGAAACCATCTTTAGCCTGGGTATTTGGGGTGGTGATCGTAGTCAATCGCGTTTTGATGTTTGTCTGGAAGCAATGAGGTAAATTTCAGTGTTAGATTCAACTTTCCACAATTCAAGGAGCGAAAAATGACCATTTTCAAACGCCATCCGTTGATCTTGTTCTTTTCTCTAGCCTATCTATTCTCGTGGATCGTCTGGGGAACTTCGATTGCCCAAGCCTATGGCAGGCTTTCTTTCCACATCCCGCAGACACTGGCTTTCTGGGGGTTGATTTTGGCTGCCTATATCAGCGCGCTGGTCACCGGCGGTTGGCCGGCAGTCAAGGAAATCCTTAACCGGGTAATCCGCTGGCGTGTGGGCATTGCCTGGTATGCGCTTGCCATTTTCCTGACGGCAGGACTCGGCTTTGCGTCGCTGGGTTTGTATCTGGCATTTGGCGGTGTACATCGGATCGGCCAGGATCTTAACTTCTCGCAATTTCTGCTGTTTGCGCTCACCGAAACGATTTTCATGATCTTCACTGAGGAAACCGCCTGGCGCGGATTTGCCTTACCGCGCCTCCAGCAAGATCACAGTGCAACCTCGGCTAGCCTGATCCTGGGCTTGTTCTGGGGATTTTGGCACATTCCGCTGTTCCTGATCCCGGGCAGCGCGCAGACCTCTTATCCGTTTGTGGGATTTATCTTGCTGATCCTGCCGACCAGTATGTTCTTCACCTGGATCTTCAACCACACCCGGGGCAGCGTCTTGATCGCAGGTCTCTTCCACGGCCTCTACGATGCGACCATCGTTTATCTCGGTCTTTTGAATGGGGACAGCCGGTTGTTCTGGCTGTTCGTGGTCGTTTCGTGGATTGTTGCGGGTGGGGTGGTGCTGTACGAAGGTCCGCAGCGTCTAACGCGCGAGCAGCACCCGAGAGAGATCACAGCCGGGTTTTCTGCCAATTCATAGATTTGTGAAATCGGTAATGACATCCGCAAATAAAACTTCCAGGCAATTCGAAAGCGAGCATTTGGGCCTCGAAAGGCTGGTCTTTTTCAGTGACGCGGTCTTTGCTATCGCGATCACTTTATTGGCGCTGGAAATTCGCCTGCCGCAGATGGAAGCGGGTCTGGGTGAGGCGGGATTGCAGCACAACTTGTTCTCAATCTGGCCTAAATATCTGGGATATTTCATCAGTTTCATGGTCATCGGGTCTTTCTGGATCAGCCATCACCGCAAGTTTTTGCTGATCAGGCGCTATGATCGCCGGTTGCTATATCTGAATTTATTCCTGCTGATGATCGTGGCTTTCATCCCTTTCCCGACTTCCGTGATCAGTGAGTATCCAAATCGTGTCGGGGTGATTTTCTATGCCGTGACGATTGCGTTGACCGGGGGAATGTCCGCTCTGATTTGGTGGTATACGGCGCGCAAGCATCACTTGGTGGACGCTGAACTGAGCGAGGGGCAGATTCGGCGAGAATTAATCCCTCCTTTGAGTATTTCAGCCGTCTTCTTATTCTCGATCGGACTGGCACTGTTCAACAGTGATGCAGCCATGTATTCGTGGTTATTACTGCTTCCAGTTTTCTATTTATCCCACTAAGGAGCGCGAACTGGATTTACAAAAAGCGACCAATCGGGTCGCTTTTTGTTTTAATCCGTAGTTATAAGTTAAACAGGCGGCTCCAGGTGAACTGCACCTCCTTCGTTGGTTGTGTCCAACTATTGGGTGCACTACACAGGCCGCCTGTTTGCTTATCTGGAAGGCTTATTTTTCCTTCCTGGTAATAACCGCCGCTCCGTACCCAACGACAGAAGCATAATCGCCGGTCACGTCGCCGGAGGTGGCATGCCGCAGCACCTGGACCGTGTCCGCGCCCAGTTCGCGGCAGGCCCACAAGACGGCTGCCACGGCAGCGTGCCCGCAGGCGAAGCCTTTGCCGGTCCGTTCGGCCTCGAACACTCCTTCTGGCGAGAAAGCCTCGAACTGGCGCAGCATCTCGGCATCCAGTTGATTGGCAGTATCCTGGGCGAAGAAATGCGACAGGTCGGTGCTGGCCACCAGCAGGGCCTTACGTTCTCGCAGCACCCCGGCCAAAGCCTTTCCAAGCGTCTGTGCAACTTCCGGCTCCTGCGCGCGCACCATAAGAGGCAGCAGTTCGAATTCCGCCCCGAGGGCGCGCTGCAGGAAGGGCAGTTCGATTTCGAGCGAGTGCTCCGGGTCGTTGGCGACGGGGGTCAGGCCGTAACCAAGTTCGTCCTGAAGCTCCTCATCAAGTTCAGAGAGGGCTTTTTTATCGATCGCGATCGGCCCAAGCGGAGTAGCATAGCCTTCATGGGCCGAGGTCAAAAGAGGCTGGGAATAGGGGTGGTGCATGGGTGAGACCACGGCCACCAACTCAGGAGTCCGGCCGCGAATCGCAGCGAAGGCATAGCCGGCGACGGGTCCTGAATAACGGTGTCCGGCATGCGGGGCGATCACGGCCAGCACTTGCCCGGGGATTTCGGGAAGTTCTGCGCGGTCCAGGTATTCATCCACCTGGCGGGCCAAATCTTCCGGGCGGCCCTCGTACCAGGTCCCGGCGATGGGGGAGGGGCGCAAGGCGGCAATCAAAGACATGGGAAGCTCCTTGTCAAAAATATTGTAGCACAGGCGCGAAAAAACCGTCGCAGGCGACGACGGTCCGGGCTAAAAGTGCGACAGAATATGCTGGGTGGCTTTAAACGCCAGCGGCGGGAGCTCTGAACGCGGGAACCAGTTGGCTGCGTCGCTGTCGTCACCGGGTTGCAGGTCGCCGCCCAGGATTTTGGCCGTATAGACGATGATGAAATCAGCCCCGCGCGGATGCTCGCGTCCAGCGACCACATCCAGCAGGCGGATCACACGCACGCTCAGGCCGGTTTCCTCCAGACATTCCCGCTCGGCCGCCCGGGCCGGATCCTCGCCTGCATTGACGAAACCGGCTGGCAGGGTCCAGGAACCGCGATAAGGCTGGTTGACGCGCCGCACCAACAAAACGCGGCCATCCTGTTCGATCAGGACGGCCGCTGCCACTTTCGGGTCCGCAAAATGGATCCAGCCGCAGTCCGGGCAGACCGGGCGCAGCAGGCCGAAGCGTTCAGCCTGGACGACGGGCGTGCCGCAGCGCGGACAGTAGTTTATTTCGTATTGCGCCATTTGCGGGCTGCGAAATACTGCACCAGCCAGGTGGTGACGAGTCCCAGCACGACGATGACTGCCAGGGCGATCAGCCAGAGGTTGGGAATGGGTTTGTAAGCTGCGGGTTCAGCGGCCCGGTTGGGTTGGGCAAACTGGTTGCCAGATTCTTTCGGGGCGGCCAGCGCCGGCTGGGTGGCTTGAGGCGCTAGTTGCTGCTGGTTGTCAAGTTGCGGGGTCGGGGTGGCCATTTCCATTGCGGCCGAGGGGGCTGGAGCTTCGACCGCCGGGGCCTCGGTAGGACAATCCGGTCCATCACAGCCGCCGCCGGATTGCGGGCGGGTGTTATCGGAGGCAGCCGGTCCGCCGCCGACGCCATAAGCAACGGGGGCGGCCGCCAACTGCCGGGCAGCCAATGGGGCGACCACATTGGTCGCAAGCGAAAATAACAGCAGTATGCTTGCCAATACTGTGGCAAAGCGCAGCGCCGGAAACGAACGCGGCAAAGGCGGCTTCTGCCCAACCATTTTTGGTGAAAGAGTGAAATTGCGCGGCGCGCGGCGGGATGGCAGCGCGCGTAAAACGGACCGGGTGCGGCGCAATTCTTCGAGCAGGCCGCGCAGTTCCGGATTCGATTCGATTTGTGATTCAAGGCGTGCAGAATCAGCCGCAGACAACTGCCCATCCAGATAGGCTGACAGTTGTTCGAGGTCGCGGAAGGAAGATTGTCTGCTCATGCTTGGCTCACATCTTCAAGACGAAAAGCAGCGGGCAAAAGTTCCCAGAAGCCCTGCAGGCATTCGCGTAACCGTAAACGTGCACGTGCCAGGCGACTCTTGATGGTGCCAAGTGGGACGCGTACGGCTTCCGAAACCTCGGTGTATTCCATGCCCTGCACGTCGACCAGCACTACCACGGTGCGGAAATCACTCGGCAAGTCATCCAGACAATGCTGAATGGCGTGTTCTAGATCGTCTAGCTCAACTTCTTCCTCGGGCGACAGGGACGAGTCAGCCAGCCAACGCGGAGCTTCCAGTTCGTCGCCGTCGTCGGTCTCAGGTTCGAGCGGGACGGTCGGACGGCGTTTCTTGCGGCGCAGTTCGTCATAACAGGCATTGGTGACCGTGCGCAGCAGCCAGGCTTTGAACGAGCCGCCGCGATAACTTTTGATACTGCGGAAAGCCGAAAGGAAGGCTTCCTGCGTGGCGTCGGCAGCCTGGTCTTCGTCGCCGAGGATGCGCAGGGCAGTGTTGAAGAGCATGTCTTGATATTCCAGGACAAGCCGGTTGAAGGCGTCCAGGTCGCCGCGCTGTGCGTCTCGGATGAGGAGGGCTTCATCCATGGTTTAATGACTCCGGGGTCTGTTTGGTGAAAAAAACGTCAATCCCAGCTATTATTTTACCGTCTTTTGTTCCAGAAGAGCCAAACTCCTCGCCAGACGAGCATACCCAGGGCGGAAGTGGCGCTCAGGACGACGGCGAAGATGGGGATGACGACCGTATTGAGTAAAATGGCACGCAGCAGGACCGCCAGCGGCCCGGCAATCAGCATGGCCAGCGCCGGACGCCACAGGAAGCGCGTTGCCTCCGACACCTGCGGGTCGAACAATCCCAGCCAGGGGGCAACCAGGTACCAGCTGACGGCCAGCGGAACCAGCGTGGTCAGCATGCGCGGAAAAAATGACAGGCTGGTCTCCCCGTGGCTGGCAAAACCGATCAGGGTGACAATGGTGATGGCGACCAGGTCGCCAAGAATGAGGAGGTTTTGCTTGGACATGCGCCGATTGTACATCAAATCATAGCCTGGGAAGCAGGGATTGCATTTTGAGGTCCAATCCGGATAATATAAATAAATGGTGTCGACCAACCTGGAGCCTGTAACATGTTAGAGATAAGTGAAAATCTGATCAGCCTCCTGGCCAAGCTCTGCGGGGGGGTGGCTATCCTTCTTCCTCTGGTCCAGTATATGAGGGCAGATAAGCGCTTAATCAAAAGCCCAGTGACTGGGCCAGCTTTGTATTTGCGTTGGCCGGTGATCATTTTGATGACGGCCGGATTTGTGATCCTGGCTGTTGTCCTATGGAAACCAATTCCACTTCAGCTTTCAACGGTTAGCCGGTTCAGCATACTGGTAATCGGAGCATGCCTGTACTTTCCGGGTGTGCTTTTATATTTGTGGGGCTTTTTCACGCTGGGCAGGATGTTCGGGATCTCCAGCAGTTTCGGCGCTAGCCTATATCCAGATCATGAGCTGATCCAAGATGGACCGTACAAGTTGCTGCGCCATCCGATGTACCTGGGGGTTATCCTGGCCGGAGTGGGGGCTCTGCTGCTTTTCCGCACCTGGGCCATGCTGCTCTTTGCTCCAATGACGCTCTCGGTCGTCCTGCGGGCCAGACGCGAAGAAGTGGTTCTTAACCGAAAATTTGACCAGGCCTGGAAAGCCTATTGCCAGCGAGTTCCGGCCTGGTGGCCCAGGCTAATTGGGAAATGATACCTCAGACGCCCCGCTGAACTGCCGGGGCATCTGGTTCGGTGTGAAATTTATGCGCTGGGATCTTCCTTGCGCAGGGCCGGGAAGAGCAAGACATCGCGAATGGAATGTTTATCGGTAAGGATCATGGTTAAACGATCGACACCCATGCCGAAGCCGCCGTTGGGAGGCATGCCGTAGCGCATGGCACGCAGGTAATCCTCATCCATCGGATGGCGCTCCTCATCATCGGAGGCATAATCCCGTCCCATTTCGATGAAGCGCTGTTCCTGGTCGAGCGGATCATTCAACTCGGTGAAGGCGTTGCACAGTTCGAAACCAGCCACATAACCTTCGAAACGTTCCACGGTCAGCGGGTCGCCAGGTTTGGCCTTAGCCAGCGGCGAGATATCGCGCGGATAGTCATACAGAAAGGTTGGCTGGATCAGGGTCGGTTCCAGGAATTCGCTCAGCAGGTAATCGATCAGCTTGCCGCGTGTGGCCTCGGCCGGGACGTCCTTGCCAATGGCCTTGATCGCCTTGGCCAGCGAACCGGCCTGCGGATGTTTGGCGATGTCGATCCCGCTGGTCTCGAGCAGCCCCTGGCGCATTTCCAGGCGCCGCCAGGGCGGGGTGAAGTCGAGTTCGTGGCCCTGGTAGGTGGTTTTAAAACTACCGCTGACTTCCTTGGCCACATGGGACACCATTTGCTCGGTCAGTTCCATCACCTGCAGATAATCAGCGTAAGCCCAATAGAACTCAAGCTGGGTGAATTCGGGATTGTGCTTGTAAGATACGCCCTCATTGCGGAAGTCACGCCCGATCTCGTAGACGCGCTCCAGGTTGCCAACCAGCAAACGCTTGAGATACAGTTCGAAGGAGATGCGCAGGTACATGTCCTGGTCAAGCTCGTTGTGGTGGGTAACAAAGGGTTTGGCTGCCGCCCCGCCGTAGAGCGGCTGCAGAACGGGAGTCTCGACCTCCAGAAAGCCATGCTGATCGAGAAAGTCGCGCAGGCTGCGCACGATTTTGGCGCGCGTGCGAAAGACCTGACGTACCTCGGGATTGACTGCCAGATCTGCGTAACGCTGGCGGGCGCGCAGTTCCGAATCCTCCAGGGCGGCATGTCGCACGACCGTGCCGTCCTCGAGCGTTTCATCTTTGGCAGCTGGCAGCGGAGAAACAGCCTTGGCCAGCATCTTGAAATTCCCCACCAGCAGGGTTGGCTCGCCTGTACGCGTCCGCATCATGCTGCCGCTGGCCTGGATAAAGTCTCCCAGGTCAAATTTCTCGTTGAAGAAATCGATCTGTTCCTGGCCAAGCTCATTGACCCGGAAAAATAATTGGATGCGCCCACCGGCATCCTCAATGTGTGCGAAGGTCAGCTTGCCCATCGGCCGCAGCGCGCGGATGCGTCCGGCCAGGGTCACTTTGACTTCCGCCGCCTCGTCCTGCTTTTCGGCTGCATCGAACGCGGTAAGCGCCTGTTGGCTGGTGTGGGTTCGCTCGGCGCGGGAAGGATAGGGTTCATATCCTGCTTGCCGCAGTGCCTCGATTTTTTCGAGCCGGATTTTTTCAAGGGATGTAATTTCTGGCATGCTTAACCTTCCTTGGCACAAAAAAGCCCCGCGCGGCCTGTATGAGTACAGGTGCGCGGGGCATGTATTCGAGCCCCTGTTTACTCGACCTTCACGATGCGGACTTTGAAAGATCCGCCGGGTGCTTCAACCTGTACTTCGTCGCCGACGCGATGATTGAGAATAGCTTTACCAATCGGGGATTCGTTTGAGATCTTTCCCTCGCGCGGGCTGGCTTCGGCTGCGCCTACGATGATGTATTCTTCGTCATCCTTGGAACCATGTTCCCGAATGATTACTTTTGATCCAACCTGAATCAGGCCTTCCTTGCTTTTTCCAGTCTCCTCGATGACGCGAGCAGTTGCCAGGAGCATTTCCAGTTCCTGGATGCGGCCTTCCACAAAAGCCTGCTCGTTTTTAGCGGCTTCGTATTCAGCATTTTCGATCAGCTCACCGCCTTCCATGGCTTCGTGAAGACGGTTAGCGACTTCCTGGCGCTTAACTGAACGCAGGTATTCCAGCTCCTCTTGGAGCTTTTGATAACCATCCTTGGTCAGGAATGTCGTTGGCATGTTCGTTCCCTATTATATAGAATAAGCATCTCTGGGTCAGAGATGCATCTGTTCCCGTCCAGCTTAACTCGACGGCGGGTTTAATATATCATGAATCGGGAGTCGAATCAAGCCCGTCTCGCGCCTGCCACAGTTGTACTCCCTTGGATGCCATCCAATAGTCCCTGATCAAAGCCCGCATCCGGTCTTCGTCCTCGAACAATATTTCGATTTGTGAGCCATAGGCAGCGATTCCATCCTGCCAGGCGCGTAAACCTTCCGGGGAGACCTTGAATTGTCGCGGTTCCATTTTTGAGGTAGCCGGTGCCAGCGCCTGTGGTTCATTCAACAGATAAGGGATGTCGGCGTAGTATAGCAAGGGACGCTGGAACCGCTCGACGGCCTGGCGTACCAGGACATGATCGACGTGGCCACCAATGGTCAAAGGGCAAACCAGGACGTCGTCTTTTTTCAGGCCGGAGGAGAGATCCGTTGCGATCCGAGCCGGGAGTTTGGCCTCGGCCGGGTGGGGCGGGACGAAGATGTCCGTGTAAAGCGGTTCACCCTCAGGGGATAGCCGGTAAATGCAATCTGGCATGTCGAAGTAACGGGTCTTCGCAGCGACAATTTTCGCCGCTGCCTGATCCTCCTGCCGGCGGAAAGAGACCGCCTGCTCCGCGGAAGAAAAGCCCCATTCCTCGTGCAGCGCATTGGCAAAATCTGAAAGTATCTGGAGTTGGGGGAATCCACACACAACCGTCCAGATTTCAACAGGGGTACCCTGGCGGGCCTGCTCCCAGATCAAACCGCCGCAGGAGAGTACGGCGTCATCCAGGTGTGGGGAAATATAAATCCAGCGCATACCGCAATTGTAGCAGAAAGACCCCAGAAGAAAAATCTTTTGGGGTCTTTCGAAATTGAGGGACGGGATTGGATTATTTGCGGCTCATGGCGTCCATGACGGCCACGGCAGCGATCTGGACGATGTCATTGACCTCGTCGCCGGTCTGCATTACGTGGATCGGAGCGCCCATGCCAAGCAGGATCGGGCCGATGGCCTTGGCTTTGCCCATGCGCGCCAGCAGCTTGTAAGCAATGTTGGCCGATTCGAGCGAGGGGAAGACCAGCACATTTGCATCCCTGACCTGGCTGAATGGATAACGTTCGTCGGCGATTTCGGAGACGATGGCGGTGTCAGCCTGCATCTCGCCGTCGACCACAAAGTCGCAGCGCGCCTTGGTCAGTTCGACCGCCTTGCGCACCTTGTCAGACAGAGGATGCGGCGTGGAACCAAAGTTCGAGAAGGACAGGAAAGCCACGCGCGGTTCGAGTTCCAGCTTGCGAGCAAAATCAGCCGCCAGGCAGGCAATCTCGGACAGATCCTCCGCTGTGGGGTCGATGTTGACCGTTGCGTCGGTGAACAGGTAAACCCGGTCGTTCACGATGATCAGGTACACACCCGCAGCTCGAGCAGCGCCCTTGGCGGTGTGATGGATTTGCAGTGCCGGGCGGATCACTTCGGGATATTCGTAGGTCAGGCCGGATACAAAGGCCTCAGCATCGCCCATCTTGACCATCAGCGGGCCGAAGATGTTGGGTTCCTTGACGCGCTTGACGGCCTGTTGCATGGTCAGCCCCTTGCGGTCGCGTATTTCGTAATACGTCTCGGCATATTTGCCGATCTTGCTGAAATTGGCGGGGTCGACCATTTCGGGGCAGCAGTCCAGGCCCAGATTTTTAATGTGTTCCTCGATCACCGCTGGGCGACCGACCAGCACCGGGACACCAATGCCCTCGTCTTTGATCAGAGCCGCGGCGCGGATGACCTTGGGCTCCTCGCCCTCGGCAAAGACGATGCGCTTTTTGCCGCCGCTGGCGCGCGCTTTGTTCATGATAAAGTAACGCACCTGCTCGCCCTTGCCCAGGCGGTAGGCCAGTTGTTCGCGGTATTGATCGATATCGATTTCCTTACGGGCCACACCGGTCTTCATGGCAGTTTCGGCTACGGCTGGAGCTTCCCAGAGCAGGACGCGCGGGTCAAGCGGTTTGGGGATGATGTATTCTTGCCCGAACTTCATGCTTTCGACACCGTAAGCGCGTAAGACCGAGTCGGGTACGTCCTCACGCGCCAGATTGGCCAGCGCCTGCGAGGCAGCGAATTTCATATCATCGTTGATGGCTTTGGCGCGAACGTCAAGTGCGCCGCGAAAGATAAAAGGGAAGCCCAGGACGTTATTGACCTGATTGGGATAGTCTGAGCGGCCGGTCGCGATGATTGCGTCTGGACGGGCTTCGCGCGCCAGTTCCGGTCGGATCTCGGGATCAGGGTTGGCCATGGCGAAGATGATCGGTTGGTCGGCCATGGTCTTGACCATGGCGGGAGTCAGCACGTCGGCCACCGACAGGCCGTAGAATACGTCCGCACCGCGCACGGCATCAGCCAGCGTGCGGGCATCGGTCTCAACCAGGAAGCGCTCCTTGTACTTGTTCATGCCTTCCTTCCGGCCCTTGTAAACCACGCCGCGGCTGTCGACCAGCATGATGTTCGCGCGTTTTACACCCCACCGAATGGCCAGTTCCGCGCAGGAAATGGCCGCGGCACCCGCGCCGGATATCACGATGCGAATTTCACTGTGTTTCTTACCGACCAGTTCCAATGCGTTAGCCAATCCAGCTGAAGAGATGATAGCCGTGCCGTGCTGGTCGTCATGAAACACCGGGATGTCGAGCATCCCTTTGAGCGTTTCTTCGATATAGAAACATTCAGGGGCTTTGATATCTTCAAGATTGATGCCCCCGAAGGTCGGCGAGATGGCGGCCACGACTTTGATGATCTCATCCGGATCATGCGAATTGACCTCGATGTCGAACACATCCACATCGGCAAATTTCTTGAACAAAACGCCTTTGCCTTCCATGACGGGCTTGGATGCCAGCGCGCCGCGGTCGCCGAGGCCGAGGATCGCTGTACCATTCGTGATCACAGCTACCAAGTTGCCCTTGGAAGTGTATTCGTAGGCCGATTCGGGATCTTTCTCGATCTCAAGAACAGGTATTGCCACTCCTGGCGTATATGCCAGGCCCAGATCTCGCTGGGTGTCCATAGGCTTGGTGGGAACCACCTCAATCTTACCGGGTTTCCCGTTCAGGCGGTGATATTCCAGAGCGTCTTCGCGCGTAATCTTGCTCATAAGGTCTCCTAACTGTTTGGTGTGACTGGTGACGGGACGTTACCGGTCCGGTCACTCACCTGGATTATGTCACAACTCCAAAGACCGGGATAGTCTCTTTTGTCATCTATTCAGGCGATATCTGCCAGATTTTACCCGGCTAATAGTACTTACCCCGGCTCGATAAAAAAGTTGTGATTAAAAAGAATGATTAAGGTAATTTTCATGTATAATATTCAGTGATCCTTGAAGAGGATTATTGTTCAGTTAATTTTCTGCCGCGAATGAAGTCAAAGCGGCCATGGCTTGTAAACGGATCTCTAGGAAATATTAGGGTACGCCCTCAATCCTGTTTTCAGTAGTTCGGTTGGGGAATCCGTCATTTTGATTGGTTGACGGACCTTGATGCGCAAAGTCAGGAAAGCGCTTAACGACCAAGACACTGGCTAACCCGTGCACCTCAAGTGCCCTGCGGTGACAACATTTGTCGCCGTCTTTCGCTTATCTACCAAACCTGCGTTGGCAGGAATTGATTAGACAGGCGTATCAAACCTAAGAATCACACACAGCCGTGGCCATAGGCAGGACTACGGCTGTGTGTGATTAAATGTATAAGATAACGGCGATCGAGGTGCAGAAGCACAACCCGCAACGGGTTAATATTTATCTGAATGGCGATTTTGCCTTCGGTCTGACCAGGATCGTGGCTGGTTGGTTGCAGACCGGACAAACCATCAGTGACGAAAAGATTGCCCAATTAAAAACTGAAGATTCTCGTGAAATGGCCTACGTGCGAGCGCTAAACTTCCTGAGTTACCGTGCCCGTTCTGAGGCTGAAATCCGGCAAAACCTGCGCAAGCACGACACGCCGGAGGAAGTGATTGATGAAACGCTCGAGCGTCTGCGCCAGAACGGTTTTGCGAATGACGAACAATTTGCCCGAGCCTGGGTTGAGAACCGCAACACCTTTCGCCCGCGTAGCAAACGCGCCTTGGCTGTAGAATTGCGTCGGAAAGGCTTGACCGATCAGGTCATTCACACAGTGCTGGAACAAAATGTGGATGACGAAACGCTGGCTTATCAGGCCGGTCAACCAAAGGCGCGTAAGTTGGAAGCACTGGAGTGGCAGGATTTCCGTAAAAAGCTAAGCGGATTTTTAGCCCGGCGTGGATTTGCATATTCTGTGATTGCCCCGACTGTTTTGAAACTCTGGGACGAATTGCACACAGCAGGTAGTAACAAACATCTTTACGATGATGAGGAAATATTATGAGCCCGTTTTTCTATATTGTTGATGGAATAATCCTGATCGTTGGTATTGTGCTGGGTTATTTTTTCCATCGCTATCAAAGTGACAAGGCCCTGCGCAACCAGCAGGAAAAAGCCGAAAGTATTCTAAAAGGCGCCAGCGAACAGGCCCGGTTGATCGAAGTCCAGGCCCGGGACCAGGCTTTGAAGATCGTTCAGGCGGCCGAGCAAGAGAACAAAGAGCGCCGACTCGAACTCAGCCGGGAGGGGGAACGTCTCGATAAACGTCGCAGCGATCTGGACAGTCGCGCCGATCGCCAGGAACAACGGGAACAGGTACTCAATAAACGCCAGTCAGCAATCGACCGCCGTGCGAACGAGATCGAAAAACTCCATGAAAGTCATTTGGAGAAGCTCGAGCAGATCTCGCAAATGACCCAGGATGAGGCCAAAAAAGAACTGTTCGTGGCAGTCGAAAAAGAAGCACGGGCTGATATGGCGCGCATCATCCGCCAGATCGAAGCTGAAGCCCGCGAAGAAGGCGAGAAGCGCGCCCGCAAGCTGATTGCCGATGCGATCCAGCGTGTGGCTTCGGAGCATGTGGCCGAGGTGACCAGTTCGGTCGTGCCGTTGCCCAATGAGGAGATGAAGGGACGAATCGTCGGTCGCAACGGACGCAACATCCGCGCCTTTGAGCAGGCTGCGGGCGTGGACGTGATCGTCGATGACACTCCCGAATCCGTGACCGTTTCCTGTTTCGACTCGGTCCGCCGCGAAATTGGCCGGCGCGCCCTGACACGTTTGACAGTGGATGGCCGTATCCATCCGGCGCATATCGAGAAAGTCATCGAAGACGAGACCAAGGCGGTCGAGAAGATCATGAACGAAGCCGGCGAACAGGCTGCTTACGATGCCGGCATTGCTGGCTTGCATCCCGAAGTGCTGCGTATGATGGGTCGTCTCAAGTTCCGCACCTCCTACGGGCAGAACCAGCTTTCCCACGCCGTGGAAGTCTCCAAACTGGCGGGGATCCTGGCGGCAGAATTGGGCGCCAACGTGGAAATTTCCAAGTTAGGCGGATTCCTGCATGATATCGGCAAAGCCATGGATCACAACCAGGAAGGCACGCACGCCGGTTTGGGGGCGGAGTTCTGCCAGCGCTATGGTGTCAACCCGCAGGTGGTCAATGCGATCGCCTCGCACCACCACGAGGTGGAGCAGGAATCGGTCGAGGCCGTAATTGCCGAGGCTGCGGATGCGATCTCCGGCGCGCGCCCCGGCGCCCGTCGCGAAGACCTGGAAGCCTATATCAAGCGCATCCGCTCATTGGAAGAGATGGCGATGTCATTCAAGGGTGTGCAGCAGGCCTTCGCCATCCAGGCCGGGCGTGAAGTGCGCATCATCGTCCGCCCGGAGGAGATCGACGATCTTGAATCCACCCGCCTGGCACGCGATATCGCCAAAAAGATCGAGGAGACCATGCAGTACCCGGGTCAGATCAAGGTAACCGTCATCCGCGAAACGCGGGCCGTGGATTACGCCAAATAAGTGCCAAAAGGGCGTGACTT
>CAYOUV010000051.1:0-23624 GCA_964407265.1 uncultured Anaerolineaceae bacterium
GAGTGAGCCTGTGGGGATCAATTTTTAACTTCGGCGAAAAGCACTTGCTCGTGCAGTTCGGACAGGGCGTCGCCGGCCAGCAGGGCTTCGTAAAGCAGCTCGTATTTGAGCAGCGTATTGTCCAACCCGTGATACTTGGCCCGTTTCAGACTGGCCTGGCCCATTTCGGCCCAACGTTCGGGATGGTCGGCCAGCAGGGCTATGCAACGCGCAGCGTCGGCCGGGTCGCTCGGGCGAAACAGGTAGCCGTTGACGCCCGGCGTGACCAGCTCCGGTAAAGCGACCGCATCCGCTAGAAGCACCGGACGAGCCGAGGCCATGGCCTCCAGCGAGGCCAGACTGAGCAGTTCGGCTTCGCTCGGCATGGTAAAGATATCGACGCTGTTCAGCAGCACGTGCAAGTCTTCGTTGGGTACGAACCCGGTGAAGTGCACCCGCTCGCCCAGCTGCAGGGATGCGGCCAGCGCTTTGAGTTCTTCCATGGCGGAACCACGCCCAGCGATCGCCAATTGGATGTCATCCCGCTCGAGCAGACTCAGGGCATGCAGCAGCACGTCGATCTTCTTCTCGCCGTCCACGCGGCCGACGAACAGGAAGATTGTTCGCTTGGGATCCAGGCCGTAGCGTGCGCGGCAGGCCGTTCGGTCCGCGTTGGGATCGGGGTGGAAGCGCTTCAGGTCGATCCCGCACGAGACAGGGAAGATCGGCACGCGCAGACCCTGCATTCGCACCAGGTCCGCCGCGCGCTGGGATTGGGCGGTTGCCACGTCGACCCGATTGTAAGTGTCCAGCATCCAGTGCCACAAGATCCAGTCATAAACCGGCTTGATCCTGGACAGTCCCGGCACATACGGCGCCAGGTTCTCGGGCATGAAATGATTGGTGGCAGCCACCTTGATGCCGCGCCGGCGCGCCTCACGCAGGACTACCCGGCTGAGCGGATAGTGATCCTGGATGTGCACGATCTCGGGCTTGAATTCATCGAACAGCTTGCGGACCGCACGGCCCGGGAAGGGGGAAAAGAAGGCGTCGGCGTGCCACAACCCCAGGCCGAGCGAATGCACGGCCGCCATCTGCACGCCCTTACGCTCGCGGCGGTAAGCGCGGCCTTCGTCGGAGGGGAAGACCATCAGGACCTGATGCCCGTGTTTGGCCAGTCCTTCGGCCAGGTTGACTGTAAAAATCGACTGCCCGTTCAGGGCAGGGTAATAGGTTGTACCTGCAATTAATATTCGCATCACATTATTCCTTTTTATCGACCACTATCCAGATCCAATTCCGTATTTTGACGACTGCGGTTTTTTAGCCAGCGGCGCCCCCAAAACAGCAGCAAAACCACAAACACGATCGAGCCGGCCAGCACGGCATACTCGATTCCGCGCTCCACACGTTTGATGGCCTCGGTGGTGTAGTAGCCAATCACCACCAGCGAGCCGGTCCAGATCATCTCGGCTCCGAATACAGCTGGGAACCAGCGCCGCCAGGGCGCTTTGACCAATCCAGCAGCCACCAGCGAGGGGATCACAAAGCTGACGGTCAGCTTGGCCAGGAACAGAAATTTGGTTGTGTGTTCCAGCATGCCGACTTCCAGGCGTTTCAACATATCCCGCCGAATGCCAAGGCGGCGTCCGAAACGGAAAAGCCACTCGATGCGGCCCATGTAGCCCATCAAATACCAGAGTGAATCGGCGGTCAGGTTGCCGGCAGAAGCTGCCAAGAAGACCGGTATGGGACGCATAAAACCGGCCGAAGCCGCCGCAGCGCCCAACAGGGTGGCAATTGGACCCTCAACCGCCACCAGCATCGCCAGCAGCAGATATGTCCAGTTCCCCAATTCTGGTAGTTGGAAGAGGCTCTGTGAGGGGTTTAGATTTTGAAAGATGGCGATCAAATCTGACAAGGTTCACCATGTTCTTGATTTATTTCCCGGACGGGTATTCGTCCAGAACACATTCGTGCCGTTGCGCACAATCTGATTGTACGCCCAAACCGGCCACACAAAACAATCTGCTGGCAACAGTTAGGTTACCATAGATAAATTAAACTCTGATGAATACGGCTTATTGGATTTTGGGACGCAAATGATTGAACGAGCGGCTAATCCCCATCTACCAAATCACGTGCCTGCTCCACATAGGCCAGGCTTTGATGGCGGAAGTAAGTATTGTACAGCGTGGCGTAATGCCCGCCCTGCATCAGCAAACCGTCGTGATCGCCTTCCTCGATGATGCGGCCGTGATCCATGACGATGATCCGGTCGGCAGACTTGACGGTCGAGAGGCGGTGGGCGATCAGGATGCTGGTCGATTCAGCCAGGATCAGGTTCAATGCCTGCTGGATCTGCCATTCGGTGAACGGATCGATCGAAGCCGTGGCCTCGTCCAGGATGAAAATGGCCGGCTTCTGCACCAGCACGCGCATCAGAGCCACCAACTGGCGTTGTCCCATTGAGAGGCGATTGCCGCGCTCACCAACTTCACAATTCAACCCGTCGGGCAGTGTCTCCAGCCACTCGCCGTCCCCGATGCGGCTGGCCATGGTCTGGATTTCGGCGTCGCTGACTTCGGGCGCGGCATAGCGGATGTTCTCAGCCACTGTTCCGGAAAACAGGAAGGGGATTTGCGAGACGATCCCCAACTGGCGGCGGTAATCAGTCAGGTCGAAGGTGCGGATGTCCAGCTTGTCGATCATGATTCGCCCGGACTGGTACTCGTAGAACCGCGCCACCAGCTTGGCAATCGATGATTTGCCTGCGCCGGTGTGCCCGACCAGGGCCAGATTCTCGCCCGGACGGATGCACAGGTCGAAGTTGTCCAGCACCGGTTCCTTGTCCGTGTAACGAAAATGCAGGTTTTCGAAACAAATCTCGCCTTTCAGCGGCGGGACCTTGATTGAATCGATCTGGACGACGTTGGGATCGGCATCGATCAGAGCGAAGACGCGCTCGGCGGCCCCCAGTCCCTGCTGGATCTGGGCCCAGAAGGCGGACAGGTTCAGAACCGGCCAGAAGAAGTTATCCAGGCTGAGGATGAACAGGTACCAGGCGCCGGCCGAGACCAGTCCCTGGGCCGCGCTCAGCCCGCCGATATAGACCAGGATGGCCACGCCGATCCCGCCCAGCGCGTTGAGGGTCGGGAAGACCAGCGATAGCACCAATCCGCGCTGCACGTTGACGTGATACGACTGCTGGTTGGAGGCGTCGAAATCATCGAAGATGCTGGCTTCCTGGCGGAAGTTCTTGGCAATCGCGATCCCGCTGACAGTTTCCTTGATGGCCGCATTGACGTCCGCCATGGCCTGCATGCCGCGCTTGGTCACCCGGCGCGCCAATCCGCGGAAGCCCATTGCCACCCCGAAGATGACCGGCAGGAACGAAAGCAACAGCAGGGTCAGCTTCCACTCGGTGCGGAAAAGTACCACGCCCAGAATGACGGCCTGCACGATTTGCGAGATCAGGTCGGTGATGATGACCACCAGTTGACCGAAGTCCTGAGTGTCGGAAGTGATGCGCGAGACGATGCGGCCGGAGGAAAACTGGTCATAGAACGACAGGTCATGCTCCGCTGCAGCCCGGAAAGCGCGTGTACGCAGTTCCAGAACCACATCGCCCACCGAGCGGACAGTCAGACTACGCCGGGCCCAGTTCAATCCCCACAAGCCGACACCGACCAGTAAAATGGCTGTCCCGAACAGACCGATAGAATCGAGCGTCGGCTGCTGCTTGAGCAGGTCGACGCTGCGGGCGACTACCACCGGCTGCGCCACCCCGACCACCGCAATCCCAGCTACAAAAATCGAGATCGCAATCAGGCGTTTGCCCTGTGGCTTGAAATAACCGGCAATGCGTTTGACCAGCGTTCGGTCAGAGTACTGGCGGTCGTATTTTTCTTCGTTCAGTCCGGCAAAGAAACCCATAAAGAATGTCTGCTTTCAAAAATCAAAGATATCGCAGGAAGCGGTTGTACTCGTCGACCAGGATGACCTTGGCTTCAACCGGCTGGTCGCTCAGTTCGAAACCCATGATGATCACCTGCTCGCCGGTTTTGATCAGGTGCGCGGCGGCACCGTTCATGGCAATCTTCCCCGAGCCGGGTTCGCCGGCAAGCACGTAGGTTTCCAGGCGCATGCCGCTGGTGTTGCTGACAACCATTACTTTTTCTCCCGGCCACAGCCCCACCTTGTCGATCAAATCCTGGTCGATGGTGATGCTGCCGACATAGTTCAAGTCGGCTTCGGTAACTGTCCCCTGATGGATTTTCGAGCGTAATACCCAACGCACGGCTAAAACTCCTTCAATTAAACCCATAAATTCATTCGGTGAAGATGCGGCGATAGGCTTCGGAGGTCTCCATCAATGTTTCGTGATTGCCCATCGCGGCAATCCGTCCCTTGCGCATAACGATGATCAGGTCTGCCCAGCGGATCTGCGACAGGCGGTGCGTGATGATGAAGGTTGTCCTTCCGCGCGAGGCGGCTGAGATGGCGCGCTGGATCATGTCCTCGGTGGCCGAATCGATGGCGGAGGTCGAATCGTCCAGCACCAGGATGCGCGGATCGGTCAGGAAGGCGCGGGCCAGCGCCAGTCGCTGGCGTTGACCGCCGGAAAGCGTCGCCCCGCGTTCGCCGATGACGGTCTCGTAGCCTTTGTCGAAGTCCAAAATGAATTTGTGCGCCTGCGCAGCCTTGGCAGCTGCCTCGATTTCCGCATGCGTCGCATCCTGCCTGCCGAAGGCTATGTTCTGACCGACCGAACGCGAGAACAGGAAGATGTCCTGTTCGATGATCGAGATTTGCTGGCGCAGGGAGGCCAGATTCCATTCGCGAACGTCCACGCCGTCCACCAGCACTTTCCCTTGCTGGATATCGTAGATGCGGTTGATCAGTTTGACCAGGCTGGTCTTCCCGGCGCCGGTCTGCCCGACAATTGCCACCGTCTGCCCGGGCTGGACGTGGAACGCGATGTCCTGCAAAATCGTATCGCCGTCGGGGTAGGCGAAGGATACGTTTTGGAACTCGACTTCGCCGCGCATGGCAGTTGTGTAGCCGGTCTTGTTCTGGTCGAGCAGAGTCTCGCGGTTCATCAATTCCAGGATGCGGCGTCCGCTGGAGACACCCAGCGAAAGCTGGCTGTAGGCAAAAATGGAGGTGAAGGTTGGGAATTCGAGCATACGCAGCAGACCGAAGTAGGCCACCACAGCTCCAACGTTGATCAGGCCGGCGCGGAAGAGCAGCAGCGCGTGTGTCAACCCAACGGCGTAGGCGATGCCCAGCAGCAGCATGGGCAGGAAGCGCGCTTCCAAATCGCCCTGCCGGACAAAAGCATTGCGTACATTACGCGCATTGAGATCGAAGCGACCGACTTCGGCTTCTTCCTGGGCTGCACCCTTAACAATCTCTACCCCGTCCAGCGCTTCAGCCAGGCGGGTGTTCATCGTACCGAACGAGCTGCGTACTTCGTCGGTGATGGGCGATAAGGTGCGCAGATAATGCCACAGCGCAATGATGTATGCGACCGTAAACAGGGCTGGTGTGAGCACCAGCGATGGGTGGTAGCGCGGCGCAAAGATGAAAGGCATGACGATGAAAAGGAATGAGCCAACCACCAGGTTGACGCCCGGGCTGAACATGTAATTGATCTCGCGCACGTCATTGGTCGAGCGGGCCATAGTATCCCCGACCGGCTGCAGGTTATGGAAGGTCATGCTCTTGCCAAGCAGGGAAATATACAACTCGTCGCGAATGTCGCGCTCGACCTTCTGCGCCATCAACTCGGCCCCGAAGTTGCGCCCAAACTGCAGCACACCGCGCAGGATTTGCGAACCCCCGATGGTCAGCGCCAGTGGCAACAGTATGCTCAAATCCGGCGTGGCTTTGAGCATGGCATTGAAGGCGTCGCCGGTCAGCACCGGGACGTAAGCCGCCAGGGCTGCGTTTCCGGTTGCACCGACTACCAGCATGACCAGAATTGGCCAGTAGCGGATGGCGTGCGACCAAATCCAACGCACGGGATTGCGCTTGTCAGAGGTATGGCGACGGGGGAGTGTAAATTCAGCGGCAGAGGATACGGAAGTCATCGGGCTCTCAATACAACTGGGTACGGATAAACGACCTACATTTTACCCTGTTTCCCGGCGATCTACTTGCAAGGAGAAACTGTGGCGAAAATGGGCATTTCGCCACAGTTCGAGCTGGATCGGTTAGCTGGATCAGGATATCAATTCCTGGCTGACCTGCCACAATCGCTGGGCAGAATCGCGGTCATAACTGTTTGGATCAGATTTAATTTCCTGTTTGTCTTCGAAATATTTGCCAGTCAAGCCTTCGACATCGGGAGACGAAGCCAGGTAAATCGAGGTAGCAGCACCCTCATCCGGCTGGCGGGTGAAGCGACCGATTAGGTTCATGGCCAGGCGCACGATTGGGCCGTTGTTCTTGGCAAAACCGGTGCTGACGAAACCGGGATGCAAGGCATTCACGGTCACGCCTGTCCCTTCCAGCCGACGCGCCAGTTCGTAGGTAAAAAGCAGGTTGGCGAGCTTCGACTGCCCGTAGGCTTTCATTCCAATGTAGCCATTTTCGAACATCAGGTCCTCGAAATTGATCCTGGCTCCGCGGTGCGCACCCGAAGAGACATTGATGATGCGTGCCGGAGCGCTGGACTTGATCAAGTCCAGCAACAGATTGGTCAGATAAAAATATCCCAGGTGGTTGAGCGCGAAGGTCAGCTCCAGGCCGTCCGCTGAAAGCTGGCGCTGCAGGAACAAGGCTCCCGCGTTGTTAATCAAAACATCCAGACGCTTGTGGTCCTGCTTGAATGCCCGGGCTGCATGCTCGACGCCGGCTTTGCTGGAGAGATCGGCAGCGATATATGCCAGCTGCGGATTAGCCGTCTCCAGTTTGAGTTGGTCGACCGTCGCGGCGCATTTGTCTGCACTGCGACTGACGATCACCACCTTTGCGCCCATGCTTGCCAGTTCGCGGGCCGTCACCAGGCCGATGCCGTTGGTCGCACCGGTAATCAGAACGGTTTTATCTTGCATTGACGTATTCAAGGTAGCCTCCATAATATGCAGGCGCATTATAGCTGTGTAGGCTGAAATCGGAGTAAGAGAAGTGTATGAGAATTATTGTAGGCCGCGAAACGGAGTTTGCGGCTTACATTATCAGGTGGGGTGATCTGTTGAAAAGCAACAACCTGCGCAAGCTTTTATTTCTTGGCCCAGCCCAGGCCGATGCGACCTCTTTCCGCTTCGATCTTCAGGATCTCGACCTCGATGATATCGCCCACTTTCAGCACGGTCCCAAACGGGATCTGGCTTTTATGCAGCAAACCGTCCTGCTTAACGCCAATGTCCACGAAGGCGCCGAAATCGACCACATTGCGGACAGTACCCTTCAGGCGCATGCCGCTGGCCAGGTCTTCCATTTTCAGCACATCTGAACGCAGGATGGGAGCAGGAGTGTCGCTGCGCGGGTCGCGTCCCGGGCGGATAAGCTGTTCGAGCATATCTCTTAAGGTCGGGATGCCGCAGCCCAGTTCGGCGGCCAGCCTTTCAAGTGGGATTTTAGCGGTCAGGGCTTCGAGGGCGGGTTGGCGGTCACCGATGGCGGATGACGGCGAAAGTCCGGCGCGAGCGAGCAGGGCTTCGGCGATGGCGTAGGATTCGGGGTGGATGGCGGAAGCATCCAGGGGATGAATCCCGTCCTGAATTCGCAGGAAACCGGCGCTTTGTTCGTAGGCTTTTGGACCCAGGCCGGATACGCTGCGCAATTCGTCGCGCGATGTAAAAGCCCCCCTGGCATCGCGATGGGAGACAATGCTTTCAGCCAGCTTGGGGCCGACCCCTGCTACATGGGTCAGCAAGGCCGGACTGGCGGTGTTCAGGTCGACGCCGACGTGGTTGACGACCGATTCGACCACACCGTCCAAGGCGTGCGTCAGAGCACTCTGGTCCACGTCGTGCTGGTAGAGTCCGACGCCGATGGATTTGGGGTCGATCTTGACCAGTTCAGCCAGCGGGTCCTGGGCGCGGCGCGCGATGGAGACCGCGCCACGGATGGACACGTCCAGATCAGGGAATTCGCTGCGGGCCAGAGCGGAGGCGCTGTAAACCGAGGCGCCCGCTTCGTTGACAATCAGATATTTAGTGGCCGGTGCGTTGCGGGTCAGTTCAGCAACCAGTTTCTCCGTCTCGCGCGAGGCGGTGCCATTGCCAATAGTGATCAAGGTGACATGATGACGATTGAGCATATCTTCAAGTATCTGGAGCGCACCCCGCCAGTCGTTTTTAGGTTCGTGCGGATAGATCGTGCCGGTGTCCAGCAGCTTACCGGTCGGGTCTACGACTGCGACCTTGCAGCCGGTGCGAAAACCGGGGTCGAGGCCCAGCGTGGTCTGCCCGGCCAACGGCGGTTGGGATAGCAGCGCGCGCAGGTTGGTCGCAAAGACCTGGATGGCGCGCCTATCCGCTTTTTGGCTGAGTTCGCGTCGCACGTCGCGTTCGATAGATGGCAACAGCAAGCGCTCAGCGGCATCCTGGATGGCAAGTTCGAGCTGGTCGGCGAAGGGGCTGAGAATGTCCTGCTCGAATTCGGCCTGGATCGGATCGAGCCAGTCGCGCTCGGGAATCTGGACCCGCGCCTTGAGGACGCCTTCTTTTTCGCCGCGATTGAGAGCCAGGATCTGGTGCGGCTGTAGACGGTCGACGCGTGCCGAGAATTGGTAGTAGCTCTCGTAAACGCGCTTTTCGTCCAGAGCCTGCTCGATTTTTTCAGCGGATAATGTGGCGAATTTGAGCGCTTTTTCGCGCGTGGTCTGGCGCACATTTGCGTTATCGCTGATGGTCTCGGCCACGATATCACGCGCGCCCTGCAGGGCGTCCTCCACGGAGGGAATGTCGTCGTTCAAGAACTGTGCGGCTGCCTTTTCTGGGATCAGGTCTGATGCCTGCGAAAGGATCATCTCTGCCAGCGGTTCCAGTCCGCGTTCACGGGCGACCATGGCTCGCGTGCGGCGTTTGGGGCGATAGGGCGCGTACAGATCCTCGAGGGAGGTCAGTGTCTCAGCGGATTGAATGACAGCGCGCAGTTCGTCAGTCAGTTTGCCCTGTACCTCAATCGATGCCAGGATTGTCGCACGGCGCTCATCCATAGCACGCAGGCGGACGATTTCGTCCGCAACCGTGCGCACCTGCTCGTCGTCGAGGGAACCGGTCATTTCCTTGCGGTAGCGGGCGATGAAGGGAACGGTATTGCCATCATCCAGTAAGCGGATGGCTGCATCGACTTGCGAGGGCCTGGCAGAAATGAGATGGGCGATTTTTTCAGCGTGGGTCATGGCCGCGATTTTACCACTGAGAACCCTTCTCATCATCGGAGAAACTTAATCCAAGGTTCGCAACCTGAGATTCGAAAAGGCGTTATTTACTTTAGGTTGGCAATTCTGCCAGCCCTCATCACCAGGTAATTTGCCCCTGCGTTGTGTTCAGCCTCCCAGGATTGGGAGGCTGAGTTTTTTTAAGTGTCTAAACTCACCCCAAAACCCGGATTTCTCCCGTTTGACTTGCCTTTTTATCTGTTGTACACTGTTTCTAATACCTACTTCCCAAGAGAGAGAACAGCCCATGTCAAAACCTAACCGCTACCGCTGGTTCGTCGTTGCCATCTTTTTCTTTTTTATGCTCCTGCATCAGAGCGACAAATTGTTAATTGGGCCGCTGACGCCGGACATCATTAAAGAATTCAACATTACCAAGACCCAGATGGGCGCGGTGCTGACCGGCGCACTGATCGTCGGGACGATCCTGTATCCGATTTGGGGTTACCTGTACGACCGCTTCTCACGCGCGAAGTTGCTGGCTCTGGCATCTTTCATTTGGGGTTCGACCACCTGGTTGAGCGCGATCGTGCGCACCTACCCGGGCTTTCTGGCTACTCGGGCTACGACCGGCATCGATGACTCATCTTATCCCGGTCTGTACAGCCTGATCGCCGACTATTTTGGCCCGAATGTGCGCGGCAAGATATATGGTTTGTTGCAACTGACACAGCCGATCGGCTACCTGGTCGGCATGCTGCTGGCCCTGCTGCTGGCACCCATCATTGGCTGGCGCTCGGTCTTTTACATCACCGGCTCACTGGGGCTGGTACTGGCAGTGATGATCTTCTTCGGCGTCAAAGAGATGCCGCGCGGACAGGCTGAGCCGGAACTCCAGGATTTGGAAATCGGCCAGTACAAGTTCTCGTGGGAGGCGGCCAAAGACGTGATCAAGAAGCGCACCATGTGGTTCATCTTCTTGCAGGGTTTCGCGGGCGTTTTCCCCTGGAACGTGATCACCTATTGGTTTTTCACCTATCTGGCGGAGGAGCGCGGATACGACCAAAATGGTATCCTGCTCACCATGGCTCCGGTCATCCTGATCCTGGCGGGCGGCTACTTCATCGGCGGGGCACTGGGCGACTGGCTGTTCAAGCGCACTACCAAAGGCCGCATCCTGATCTCAAGCCTGGGCGTGCTCATGGGGGCGATCTTCCTGTTCCTGGCGTTGCAAACACCGGTTGGCGCGCGCTCCACTTTCTTCGTATTCATGATCCTGACGGCCATCTTTATGCCGCTCTCCTCCCCTAATGTCATCTCGACTGTCTACGATGTGACTATGCCCGAAGTCCGCTCGACCGCACAGGCGGTCGAATATTTTATCGAGAATGCCGGGGCAGCCTTTGCTCCTCTGCTGGCCGGTATCATTGCCGATGCCTACAACCTGCATACAGCCATTTTGGCGATTTGTATCACCGCCTGGCTGCTGTGTTTCGTCTTTTACCTGGGCGCGCTTTTTTTCGTGGACGGCGATATCAAGTCGCTGCGTGCACAAATGTCCGACCGAGCGGCATTCGAACGCGCCAAACAATCCGCATAACCCACAGGGGCAGGCTTCAAACCTGCCCCTGTGTTCTTGTGAGAGCAGATGAAAATCGTTGAAATTGATTTAGACAACAAACGACAGGTAAAGGATTTTCTCGATCTGCCGTTCCATGTTTACAGGGAGATTCCCCAATGGGTTCCGCCCCTGGAAATGGACGCGCAGATCGTGCTGCAACCCAGGCGATATCCGTTTTACAGGCATTCGCAGGCCGCCTTTTTCCTGACCTACGCTGACGAGAGCGGCAGTGTGATTGGGCGCATTGCTGTCCTGGATAATCGTCGCTACAACGAATTTAACCACGAAAATACCGCCTTCTTCTTTTTATTCGAGTGCGAAGATAATCCCGAGGCTGCCCAGGGATTGTTCGAAGCGTCCATCGCCTGGGCGCAGGTCCGTGGTCTGGACAAGATGATCGGCCCGAAGGGCTTTACGCCGATGGATGGCGGGGGTCTGCTGGTCCAGGGCTTCGCGCATCGTCCCGCCTTTGGCATGCCCTACAACCCTGCTTATTATCCCAAGCTGCTTGAGGCTGCTGGTTTCGAGCCATATAATGAAACTGTCTCCGGCTATCTGGGCACTGACATCGATTTTCCGACCCGTATTCACGAACTCTCCGCCCGCGTGCAAAAACGCCGCGGTCTGCATATTGCCCGTTATCGCACCCGCAGGGATTTGCGTGCATTGGGTTTTGTGCTCAAGGATCTTTACAACAATTCACTGGGCGGCACGCGTGAGAACACCCCGCTGACCGACGAGGAAGTTAAGGTTCTGGCCAACCAGTTGCTGTGGTTTGCGGACCCGCGTCTGGTCAAGATCGTCATGAAAGATGACCAGCCAGTTGGCTTTCTGCTGGCCTATCCTGATGTTTCGGCTGCATTACAAAAAAACAGGGGTAAACTCTGGCCTTTCGGTTGGATCAGCTTGCTGCGGGAACTGAAGCGCACCGATTGGCTCAACATCAATGGTGCCGGGCTGACCGAAGAATACCGCGGGCTGGGCGGAACGGCGATCCTGTTTAGTGAGATGTATAAATCAGTAGTCGAGACCGGTCAGTTCCGCCATGCGGATGTGGTGCAAATCGGTACGGACAACGAAATTATGCTGCGTGAGATGGAAAACTTCGGCATCGAATTCTACAAGCGGCACCGTGTCTACAAATGCGAGTTTGACTAATATGAAATTTGACGATGACATCGGTCTGTTGCTCAAGGCGATTGGCTTTTCTGCAGAGAAACATCGCAACCAGCGGCGTAAAGACATCCCGCATTCGCCGTATATCAATCACCCGATTGAAGTTCTGGAAACGCTGTGGGAGCTTGGCGGGGTACGCGATGAGGCCATCCTGTTGGCAGCCATTCTGCATGACACGATCGAGGATACTAACACAACAGCAGAAGAGATCGAGGTCATCTTTGGCCCGGAAGTCCTGTCGTTGGTGCTGGAAGTCAGTGATGACAAGTCCCTGCCCAAGGCCATACGCAAACAGTTGCAAATTGAGACCGCCCCTCACAAATCCGAAGGAGCAAAGTTGATCAAACTGGCCGACAAGCTTTGCAATGTGCGCGACACGCTGTATTCGCCGCCGGTCAGTTGGCCGAAAAAGCGGCAAATGGAATACCTGCTGTGGACCGAGAAAGTTGTGCAGGGCTTGCGTGGTATCAACCAGTCGATGGAAGAAGCGTATGACTCGCTCATGGCTGAAGGAAAGCGAAAATTTATGATGAAAGGCATGTAACTGTCAGAATACCAAAAGACAACTTTCAATCCATTCGATCCAATTCAACAGGAGTTATAAAATTATGGTCAAGATTGTTGGCGACACAACTGCTGGACTTCCACCAGAATTAACTCACCGATTGGACCTCTCGATCATTCCTCAGATCGTTATTTTTGGGGAGGATTCTTACCGTGACGATACCGAACTGGACACGGAGACGTTTCTTTCCAAACTGCGGACTTCTCCCACCCTACCCAAGACCGCCGCACCGCCCCCGATGCTGTACAATTCGATCTTCGCGGCCGCTGAAAAGACGGGAGAAACGGTGATCGTCATTGCGCCTTCGGCCAAAGTCAGTGGGACTGTGCGCTCGGCGGAAGTTGCAGCCCAGGATTATCCCAAAGCCGATATCCGCATTATCGACTCCCTGACCCTGGCTGGGAATCTGGGCACAATGGTCCTGCTGGCGGACGAGTGGGCGAAAGAGGGTTGCCAGCCGGACGAGATTGTTGCCCGGGTGAACGACCTGATCGCACGTGAGCGGATTTATTTTTTGGTGGATACGCTCGAGTACCTGCACAAAGGTGGGCGTATCGGCGGTGCCAAAGCCCTGCTGGGTGAGATGCTGCAGGTCAAGCCAATCCTGACTATGCGGAACGGACAGGCCGAACCTTATGAACAACAACGCACCAAAAAACGCGCATTAGTGCGATTAGTCGAGATGGTCGAGGAGCAAGCTCCAAAGGGGGATAAGAGCCATCTTTGCGTGATGCATGTTGATGCCGAGGCAGAAGCCCGAGAACTGGCAGCCGAATTGAAATCACGCATGAACCTATCGCAGGTACCCATTTATGTGCTGCCCCCGGCCATTGTCGTTCATGCCGGACCGAAGGCATTGGCTGTTGGTTTCTTTGTAAAAGCCTAGTATATCTCCGGTAAAAAAAACAAAGGCGAGCATCAAGCTCACCTTTGTTTTTTTTAATCGGCTGCTTGCGGAGCTTCCCTTCTTAATTGCGCCGTCTCTGGCACGTAGTGTTGGACAATCCAGGCACCGAGCAGCAAGGATAGTCCTCCTATGACGAAGGGCAACTGGAAGGAACGGACCGCCAGGATACCGGCCATCAGGGGTCCCAGCGCAACACCCAGACCGAATCCCATGGTGATGATGCTCATCTGGCGACCCTCGCCCCCTGCTTTGGACAGATCACCTGCTATCGCGAAAGCCGGAGCAGCCACGCCGGCTGAACCGACTCCTTGCACCAGCCGCAAGAGGGTCAATTGCAGCGTAGATGTAGCGTACCCCAGCAAGGCTGTGGAAGGCACCATCAACAGCAGCCCGCCGATGATCAGTGGCTTGCGACCAATCCGATCGGACAAGCTGCCCAAAGGCACCTGGGTGATGACGCGGCTGACCATCAAGGCGCTAAAGGCCACCGCAAAGGTAAAGGCTGTCCCGTTCAGGCGGGCATTGAATTGGGTTTCCAATGGCACCATCATTGAAAATGCACTGGCCATGACCAGAGTCGCGAATGCAGTTCCCAAAATACCGGGGCCGAGCAATTTCGGATCGATGATGCGGAAACGGGATTTAGCCTGCGCCACCTGCTTGACTGGCATTTCCTTTACCCACAGCTGTACCAGAATCAATCCCAGGAAAATGAAACCAGCGCCTGCGAAGAATGTCAAGTTAAAACCATAATGATCGAAGAGGGTTCCACCCAACAGCGGCCCGACGACGAGTCCGCCCATGCGCAAGGTTGAGTAGATCCCCATCGATCCACCGCGTGTCTCCTTCTGGCTGGCGCCGACCATGATCGCCATGGCAGCTGGAATGGTCACGGCTACGCCAATCCCTTGAAGGGCGCGCAGCCCAAGTAAGGCTGAAAAAGTCTTGGCAAACACAAATCCCAGCGTGGCGATAATCATGATGACCAGTCCAAGCTGGATGAACAATTTGCGCTTCCCTACCCGGTCACTCAAGGCACCCGCAAAAGGCTGAAAGAATGTATTGACCAGACCGAACATGGCGATCAAAATGCCCACCCGCACCGATTCGGGCAATGGAAAAACAGGCGAAGGCAGCTTGGCCACAAATAAGGGCAAGACGATGAATAGGATACTATTGCCGACGGCATCCCCCAGGCGTGCCATGGACAGCGCCACGACGATGCGGTTCCCTCCGATCTGGTCGAATCTCTCTCGCAATGTAACTTTCAAGGTTAGTTATCCCTTCTTTTGGTCGTTATTACCAGCGGGACATTATAACCCGGTGTACATGGACCCTGACTTTAACGTCACATTAATCCCGAAAAACACAAAACGCTGTGGGCTGCAAAATAGGTCGCTATGGTATAATCTCACAAACTTTCCCAAAAGCATTTCCGCTAATCAGCGGGTTCATTTCAAGGAGATTGTGAATGTCCGGACACAGCCATTGGGCGACGATTCGTCGCAAGAAAGGTGCAGCTGACGCCAAGCGCGGAGCAGTTTTCACCCGCCTGGCGCATGAAATTGTGATAGCAGCGCGTGAGGGCGGAGGCGATCCCGGTGCAAATGTACGCCTGGCCCTGGCTATCGAAAAAGCCCGTGCCCAGAACATGCCCAAAGACAATATCGAACGTGCGATCAAACGCGGTACCGGTGAAGACAAAGAAGGCGGCGCGATTGAGGAGATCACATATGAAGGGTACGGTCCGCACGGCATTGCCATGATGATCGACTGCGTGACGGATAATCGCAACCGCTCAGTTTCCGATATTCGGCATATCCTGAGTCGCTTTGGGGGTGGTATGGGCGAACTCGGTTCAGTTTCCTGGCAGTTCGACCGCAAGGCTTATTTCTCCTTCGAATCCAGCGCCTTGGACTACGAAAAAGCTTTCGAACTGGCGATCGAGGCCGGCGCGGACGATGTAAATGAAGAAGATGATTATATTGAAATCATTGGACCAGTCGAATCGTACAAGAAGATTGCCGACAGCCTGCATGCTGCGAAGGTCAACCCCGAGGAATCCGGGTTGCGCATGGTCCCCAAGCAGGAACTTGAGCTCGAGGTCGATGAAACCTTGCAAGTCATGAAAGTCGTTGAAACCCTGGAAGAACTGGACGATGTACTGGACGTCTATCACAATATGAGGATATCCGAGGATGCATTAGCTGCCCTCGAGGCGGAATAGCCATGACGCTTCAGACCAGCGCGGGACCTACGCTTGCGCTGGGGATCGACCCCGGGATCGCTACAACCGGATACGGTCTGGTGCGTGAACTGCAGGACGGCAGCCTGGAGACGGTCGAGTTTGGAACTATCACTACCCCGGCTGGTCAGCCTGTACCCGAGCGCCTGGCTCAACTCTATCATCGCCTGCAAGAAATTTTACTTCTCCACCGACCGGATGCTTGTGCGGTGGAGAAGTTGTTTTTCCAGAAGAACGTCAGCACGGCCATTGCGGTGGGTGAGGCACGCGGGGTGATCTTACTGGCCTTGGCCGAAGCCGAACTCGCGGTTGCTGAATACACCCCAAACGAGATCAAGCAAGCTGTGGCCGGATACGGATCTGCAGGCAAACAGCAGGTGCAGGAGATGGTTCGCGTCTTGTTGATGCTCGATGCAATTCCCCGCCCCGACGACGCCGCTGACGCGCTGGCGGTGGCCATCACGCATTTGCACACCAACCAATACAAGTGATCGACCAACGAAAAATTAGAGATTAAAAATTTGTGGTCTTGGGTCCCTTCGTGGTAAAAATAAAGCATGATCGCAACCTTACGTGGTGAAATCACTCAAATCGAAGATACCGCCCTGATCGTCGAAGTCGGCGGCGTAGGCCTGCGTGTCTTTGTCCCGGTTCCATTGCGCGGACGTGCGAAAGCCGGCGAGAGCCTGCTGCTTTATACCCATCTGGTCGTGCGCGAGACCGAGCTCTCGTTATATGGATTCGAATCTCAGGCTGACCGCGACCTTTTCAATTTATTGCTCAGTGTGGACGGAGTTGGTCCCAAAGCGGCGCTGTCAGTTCTTTCCACGCTGACGTTTGATTCCGTACAGCGAGCCGTCTTCAGCGAGGAGCCGGAACTGCTCAACCGTGTCCCGGGCGTAGGTAAAAAAACTGCCCAGAAGATCGTGCTTTACCTGCACGACCGGCTCAAACCGACGGATACACTCCAGCGCGTGGCTGCCATGTCAGACACGGACAGCGAAGTACTGGCTGCACTGACCGCCCTGGGTTATTCGGTGGTCGAGGCGCAGACAGCCATTCAGTCCCTGCCAAAAGAGGCTCCTGACGATGTGGAACAGCGATTGCGGGCTGCCTTGCAATACTTCACGGGAAAATGATCCGGGCCGGCGCTGAGATCCGTGTAGAGGCTTATAAGGCTGACGGGTCATGGTACCGTAGGTGGCATGCGACAATCGAGTCCGTCGATCCGGACTCGATTATTACAGTCTCTCCTCCCGGCGGCCTGGTCGAAGACAAACACAGAGGAAATTGGAATACGAAAAATATTCTACGGGCTTATTACTGGTTCGACAAACCCTATAATCTGGTCGAGGTCTTCAAACCGGATGGCCGTCTCGAAGAACTTTACGTCAATGTTGCTTCCCCGGCTGAAATCAAAGACGGCATCCTGCGCTTCACGGATTACGAATTAGATGTTGCGCGTATCCTCCCGTCGGTAGCCAAGATTTTAGATCGCGAGGAATTTGACGAAGCTGCCCAAAAATACGGCTATTCTGAGGATTTCCAGCGCCAAGCTTACCAGACCGCAGAGTTGGTTGTCCAACTGGTTGATCACTGGCCGGCAAAAAGCGCACCTAAATTTGGAGAATGACATGCTCAACAAAAAAATTTCTTTTATCGGTCCCGGCGTGATGGCTGAAGCCATGATTGCTGGCCTGTTACGCCAAAATTTAGCCAAGCCAGCAGATCTGCTGGCTTCCGGTCCGCGCGCAGAACGCGGCCAGGAGCTCACCCAAAAATATGGGATCCAATCCACAACCGACAATGGCGTGGCTGCTTCCGATGCGGATGTGGTGGTGCTGTCGGTCAAGCCGCAGAGACTGTCCTCTGTCTTGAGCGGTCTTGATCAGATCAAATCTGAAGCGCTGGTACTCTCGATCGTAGCAGGCGCCTCGATCAAGAAGATCGGCGGCAGCCTGAAGCATAAGGCGGTGGTGCGCTCGATGCCCAACACGCCCGGTCAGATCGGGGAAGGGATCAGTGTCTGGACCGCTTCCAGGGAAACCAGCGAAGAACAACGCGAGTTGGCGCGCCAGATCCTGGGCGCGCTGGGAGACCAGGTCTTCGTCGAGGATGAGTATTACCTCGATATGGCCACCGCCCTCTCCGGCACCGGCCCAGCGTACGTCTTTTTGTTCATGGAAGCCCTGATCGACGCCGGTGTCCACCTGGGCTTCCCGCGCCGCATCGCCGAGCAATTGGTTCTGCAAACCATCCGCGGCTCGGTCGCGTATTACGAAAATGCGGGACGGCACCCGGCCACGCTGCGCAACCAGGTCACCTCGCCGGGCGGGACCTCGGCTGAAGCGCTGTACTACCTCGACAAAGCCGGCTTCCGCACTGCCATCTCACGTGCGGTCTGGGCCGCTTACCAGCGTTCGCTCGAGTTGGGGAAAGAAACGCCGGTTCACTTCCCGGAGAATGATCCCATGGAGGGTCTCGGATCCTGACAGAAGTGGTAAAATATCGCCCCCACGGGTGATGGAGTCCACCACTAACCGCCTTTGATGCTGATGACTCCTACGAATTTCAATTCGCAAGGAGTCGCACATGGGCTATGTCGTATTGGTTGGGATCGGTGGCTTCATTGGTTCGGCGCTGCGTTACCTGGTCGGGGGTTGGGCGCAGCGACTGAGCCAGAGTATCGCCTTCCCCTACGGTACCCTGACTGTCAATTTAATCGGCTGTTTCGTGATCGGCTTGCTCTCGGAGTTGGCCGAGTCGCACGGTTTGTTCTCGCCCGAGGCGCGAGCGGTGGTACTGATCGGCCTGCTGGGGGGCTTCACGACCTTTTCCACCTTCAGCAATGAGACCTACAACCTGGCGCGAGGCGGCCAATCTCTGGCCTCGTTGGCCTATCTGGGTGCGCACATCCTGTTTGGGCTGGGATTTGCCTGGTTTGGCCATATCGTGGCACAATTGATCTGGAGGTAAGCCATGGACATGCTCCCTGAAGAAGGATATCTTTTACGCATCTTCATTGGTGAAGCGGACAAATACGAAGGCAAGCCCTTGTACGAATGGCTGGTGCTGCAGGCCCGTCAACAGGGCTTGGCCGGGGCAACTGTCCTGCGCGGCATGCTGGGTTACGGCGCCAACAGCCGTGAGATACAGACCTTCAAAATCACTCGATTGTCTGAAGACCTGCCAATCGTGGTCGAGATCGTCGACAGCCGTGAAAAATTAGATAAGTACCTGACTTCGATAGAAGGTAGTATCCAGGCCGGGATGGTCACGCTCGAAAAGGCCACTATCCGGGTTTACCGTAGTAACGGGAAGTAAATCAGTGAGCGGGCGGGTTTTGTCCGCCCGCTTGCTTTATAATCTGGCAGGTGCAAATCTGCCATCATCCTTTGCAATAGTGATCAATTTCTGATGTCTGGCATCACTGCTAACAACCTCTCCAAATCCTATGGCCCCGAAGATATTTTCTCCGGGCTGAATTTCAGCGTTGCCAAAGGCTCTCGCCTGGCCCTGGTCGGACCGAACGGGGTCGGTAAGACGACCTTGCTGCGCATTCTAGTTGGCGAGGAAGAAGCCTCGGGTGGCACGGTCATACGCGCCAAAGCCATGCGTCTAGGTTATCTGCCGCAGGAAGCTGAATTCAAGACTTCCGGCACTGTTTGGGACGAATGCCTGTCAGTCTTTACTCATTTGCAAAAACAACAGGACGAGCTGCATCGCCTGGAGGCGGCGATGGCCGATCCTGCCAAGGTCGAAGAGACCATGGTGCGCTACGGCAAGTTGCAGGAGGATTTCGAGCGCAAAGGTGGTTATACTTACCAGACTCGCATCCAGCAGGTGTTGACAGGCCTGGGTTTTGACCGCTCCGACTATCACTTGAAGCTTGACCATCTCTCGGGCGGACAGCGCACACGCGCCTTCCTGGCACGGCTGCTGCTTTCCAATCCCGACCTGCTGCTGCTCGACGAACCGACTAACCATCTCGACATCTCCGCTGTCGAGTGGCTGGAGGGATATCTCTCGCAGTGGGAAGGCGCTGCGGTCATCGTTTCGCACGACCGCTACTTCCTGGACAAGGCCTGCAATGTCATCCTTGAGATGCTGTCGTCCGGATTCGAACTGTATCATGGGAACTATTCAGCTTACCTGCATCAGCGGCAGGAACGGGCTGAGCGTCGCCAGCAAGTCTTTGAGTCGGAACGCGAGAAGCTCTTCAAGGATCTCGAATACATCAAGAAAAACATCTCCGGCCAGAACGTGTTGCAAGCCAAGGGCAAGCTCAAGCGCCTGACCCGTGTCATCCAGGCCATTGAGCAGGTTGGTTTGGAGAGCGTGCTCAATACCCAGTGGTCCCAACTGGACGTGGAGACCACCACCTCGCCCTTTGGCGTGGACGAGGCTGAACGGCGGCTGCGCGCCCTCAGGTCTCCGGTGCGAACCCTGCCACGCCTGCACCTGCAACTGGCTTCCCAGAAACGCTCCGGCGATCTGGTCATCCGCACGCGTGACCTGCAAGTTGGCTATCCCGGCCGGCTGCTCTTCACTGCCCCGGATATCGAACTACGCCGTCGCGAGTGCGCTGCGCTGATTGGGCCTAACGGCGCCGGCAAGACGACCTTCCTGAAGACGGTCCTCGATCAGCTCGAACCGCTGTCTGGCGAGGTCATCCTGGGAGCCAGCCTGCAGGTCGGATATTTCGCACAGGCGCATGAGGGTCTTGATCCGCACAAGACGCTGGTCGAGGAGATCAACACTATCGTCCCGTCCATGCTGCCAGGACAGGTGCGCGACTACCTCGGCAAGTACCTTTTTTCTGGGGATGATGCCTTCAAGCAGGTCAGCGTGCTTTCTGGTGGCGAGCGCGGACGCCTGGCACTGGCCAAGCTGGCATTGCAGGAAACAAACCTGCTGCTACTCGACGAGCCGACCAACCACCTCGACATCCCTTCGCAGGAAATCCTGCAAGCTGTGCTGGACGATTACGCCGGGACGATCCTGCTGGTGACCCACGACCGTTACCTGATCGATGCCCTGGCAACCCAAATTTGGGAGATTGACCCGGACGAATCGCAATTGACCGTTTTCCTGGGCACATACAGCCAGATGAAGGAAGAACGCGAAAAGCAAGCCGCACGCCTCGAGCTGGAAGCCCGAAGCCTCACGAGTTCTGGAGACGATGCCGGGAAAACGCACCGACGAGAGTCGGCGCAGTCTGCGAAGGATGAACGTCGTCGCGTTGCGCGTACGCAGGAATTGGAGAATCAAATTGCTGCGCTGGAAACGCGCTTGGCTGAACTCGGGAGAAAATTGGAAAATCCACCTGATGACCCGGGAGAGGTTGCCAAACTCGGAGCGGAATATAATCGCGTTCAAAAAGAAATGGACGGCAAGCTTGGCGAGTGGGAAGGGCTGCAGAATTAAGTCCCCAAATTTCTTGTGCACCTATTACGACTCTTGTAAAAGTTTATAATGAGTAGCGTGAATGTTCCAACCTCGATCGATCCATCCGCACTGAGCTTTGAATATTTCCGCGCCTCAGGCCCGGGCGGGCAGAATGTTAACAAGGTCGCCACCGCGGTGCGTCTGCGCTTCGACCTGGCCAGAGCCTCCCTGCCGGAGGGCGTCAGCGCACGGTTGGCCAGACTGGCCGGCAGCAAAATGACCGAGGAAGGTGAGTTGATCATCGAAGCGAGTCGTTTTCGCACCCAGGAGCGTAACCAGCAGGACGCTCTCGAGCGTCTGGAAAAGCTGCTGGCGCGCGCCTGGCAGCCACCGAAAAAACGTAAATCCACCAGACCGACCAAAGCCGCGGTCGAGCGCCGCTTGTCTGAGAAAAAGCGCCGCGGGCAGATCAAGCGTGCACGTGGTTCGACCGGGGATGAAATTTGACAATCAACCGCACGCCCCTGCTTAGAAAAATCTTCCCGCCGGATGGCCGGCCGACAGTCGTCGAATCTGTCCTGTGGGGGCTTGGTCTGGTACTGGGCGTGAGCCTGTTCATCCTGACGCGCAATTTCGTCGTCGGCTGGACCCTGACCCCGCTGCCCGGCCTTCCCATCTCATCCTTGCCGGAAGAGCTGCCACTTTCCAGCGAGACGCCAACGCCGCAGGTGCCGCAAGTCCAACTGCCCAAACCATGGGACGGCGCCAGCCGTGTGACGGTGCTGTTCCTCGGCCTGGACGCGCGTGACTGGGTGGCCGGGGAGGGCGCACCGCGTTCGGATACCATGATGCTGTTGACGGTCGATCCGCAGAGCAAGACCGCCGGGATGTTGTCGATCCCGCGCGACATGTGGGTCCCGATACCCGGCATCGGCTACAGCAAGATTAACACTGCCTTCGCCTATGGTCAGGCTGCCAAACTGCCTGGGGGGGGACCGGGACTGGCCATGAAAACGGTCGAAGCCTTCATCGGCGTGCCGATCGACCATTACATCCAGGTGGATTTCACCGCCTTCGAAGAGGCAATCGACGGGATGGGCGGGTTGGAGCTGTGCATCGACGAGAAGATCCGGGTCGACCCAATCGGTCCCATGCTCCCGAAGGTGATCAAGCCGGGATGCCAGACCCTGCCGGGTTATATGGTGCTGGCCTACGCTCGCCAGCGCAAGGATACGCGGGAAGGCGATATCGACCGCGCCCGCCACCAGCAGAAGGTCGTCCTGGCGCTGCGTGACAAAATCCTCGATCCGGCCTATTTCCCGAAATTACTTGCCAAAACACCGGAGTTGTATCTCAAAATTTCATCTGGAGTGCACACCGATTTGAGCCTGGATGAGATGCTGCGGCTGGCTGCATTGGGACAACAAATCCCGGTCGAGAACATCCGGCACGGTGTAATCGATTACAGTATGGCCCCCTTGGACAGTGTGATGGTGGATGGGCTGCGTGCCAGCATCCTGCGTCCCATTCCGGATAAAATCCGCGAGCTGCGCGACGAGATCTTCGACCCCGCCGGTGTTTTGGGGCCCTCAGCCCAGGGCGACCCGGTCGCGTTGATGAAAGCCGAAGGTGCGCACCTGAAGTTATTGAACGGCTCGACCGACAGCAAACTGGCGGAACAGACCCAGCAATACCTGAACGCCCAAGGTGCGCATGTTGACCAAGTTGGCACAGCGGACCAGCATTACAGCAGCACGGTCGTCATCCTTTACACCGAAAAACTTTACACCATGCGCTACCTGAGAGACTTATTCAAATTGAGCAGCCCCGGGCAAATACGTTTTGCATTTGACCCCTCCTCGCCAGTAGATGTGGAAGTGATTTTAGGCAAGGACTGGCAGCGGGACAATCCTTTACCATAGCAGTTGAAGAACGTACCGGATGACTGAATGGAAGTATCTATCTACCTCACGTATAGTATTGATGCAGATATAACCAGGTTAGCCTCCTGGCGCAATCCAGCTTCTAAAATCAAATTTGGTATATTTATAGGTAGGAGGTGTAAATAATGTCCAAAATAATTTTTAGGGGTAGTGAATACGATACGATCGATGCGATGCCCCCCGATATACGCCAGGCTTACCAACAACAGATGCGCCAGCGCATCGACCAGGAAATGGGTGGACAATATGAATCTAATCTGGATCACATTCCCTCGGATGTCCAGGACATCTATGATCAGGTGTTAGGTCGCCTGCAAGAGAAGGCTGCGCCGCCCAAGCCGGTAGACAATTTGCCAAGTATGCAGGATTTGTTCGACCGGGCCGCCCCCTCAGCCAAACAAAACATGAGTTCTGATAAGAACTCATTTCGTCCATCCCCGCCGTTGATCGATTCGAGGCAGCC
>CAYOUV010000052.1:0-23373 GCA_964407265.1 uncultured Anaerolineaceae bacterium
GTAACAAAAAAGGCTATTGCAATGGGTTGGTTGAGAAATTAATATTTAAATTTTATCGCCGCCGGTTTCCTGGTGTCGGTCGAAGCGCATGACGGCAGCAGTTGGACCCCGCAGGCCCAGATGACCTTCAACGGCCTGGGACAGATTACGCTCCAAATCGAAGGTGGATGTCCAATGAAGGTTGTTCGCCCTGGTACACAATATCGGCAAGATCCACTCTTTTGGGGCGCTCCACTAGCCCCTGCGAGATCATATCCCCTGTCTATAAGACAGGATTGCCTTTTATACGGCATTGCCGTATAGTTCATTTATGGAGTTCATCGAAGCCACCGCTTTCACCAAGTACGTCTACAAGTACTTGTCAGAAATTGAGTATATAGGTTTGCAAAGTTTCTTGCTTCAATAACCGGAATCGGGAAAGGTGGTCCCCGGTTCAGGTGGAGTGAGAAAGATCCGCTGGGGTATGTCTGGAAGAGGAAAAAGCGGCGGCGTACGGGTGATCTATTACTTCAAACGCCAAGATGATGAAATCTGGTTGCTAACGATTTACAGTAAAGCGGAAGAAGAAAACATCCCCGCGCATGTCTTACGTCAGATTGCAAAGGAAATTGAAAATGTCTAACCGTGAAATTGGCCAAGAAATCCTAGATGGTATTCGTGAGATAAAGGCTCACAAAGAAGGTAAGAAGTCTTTACGAATCCATTCTGTAAAGGAACCGGCACCCGTCAAGGATATTCGGGCAAAATTGAAGCTATCTCAATCGGCGTTCGCTGGCTTAATGGGAGTCAGCCTGCGAACCGTGCAAGACTGGGAGCAGGGGCGACGCAAACCCAGTGGGCCGGCAGCCACCTTGTTGCGCATTGCAGAGAAAAAACCTGAAGTATTCAGACAACTTTCATAGTCCAAGAAGGCTTACGGACTCAACCACCCACCTGGGTGTTTTACGGAAAAAGACAAATCCCCAGATGCCAAGCTCTGGCAATTGGAACCGCCCTTAAATCCGTTTATTCAGCGCGATGCTGCAATCCTGATGCGGAGAAGAATTAAACATGCCATAGATATATGTAAAGGCTGTGGAGATACTGATAACAATATTATTGCAGCTATGACCCAAAACGGGCCGGGCTTTACCGGCATGGATGGAGTTTACAAATTTTCTGATAGCCTATCTCCAGATAAGAGAAGTAGTGGTCTTAATTGAAACTGGGATGAAGATTATAAAAGGGTGCTAGATAAGGGTAACCAAATAAACACTAGCGAACAATTACGGCGGTTTACGACCCAAGAAATGGGCGGCTCCCATTCAAAACTGGCCGTTGATCCTCAATCAGTTAGCCATTCGTTTTGAAGATCGCTGGCCTGAATAATGCCCATTTACACAAGATTTCTGACACTCCCTTGAGCAATGGGTATTATCTCGCCTTAAGAAGTTGCACGTTGTCACGATTTACATGCTTTCAAGCTGCTCGCGAATTAACGTACTTAACTTTTGCACGACTTCATTGAATGCGGTAGCTGGCAACTTACACCTGAACTCGGCTTTCCTTACCCTCCAATCAAGGCTTTTCACTTGGTCGGATAAAATCGCCCCATTTACTTCCAACCCATCAGGGATCAAAACTTCAAACGGATATCCCTTGACCTGGCTTGTAATGGGGCACAAAATAGCTAACCCGACTTTCCCGTTATAAACTTTTGGAGATAAAACCAAGGCAGGGCGGTATCCTGCCGGTTCATGCCCCGCCTGTGGATTGAACGTGAGCCAAACAACATCGCCTTTATCGGGAACATATGCCATGCCTTTTACCAAGCCTCGTTTCCCTCGACAGGACCTGTATCAACTTCGTGATGGACGTTGGTTTTATTAATGCCTGACAGTAATTCTTCCAATGACCAGCTTTGAGTTGCAACAGGCTTAATGACGATTTGCCCGTCAACGATTGAAATCTCAACAACGGAATCTTTCTCCAACTGCGCGTCGAGGGCGAAAGCTTTTGGTATTCGCAGGGCAAGGCTGTTGCCCCATTTTTGAACTTTTGTGAGCATAAGGGTATCTCCTGTTTTGTATCTACAATAAAGATACACCCATTTACTGGATTCATCAAGTAATTTTTTGTCTTGTATTCGATTGCCCACCCTCAAGCGGATCCAACTTCACCCTAGCAAAAGGACAGGCACATCCGAGTCGGATTTATCCGAATTCCATGAAGGGAGGAAGGATTTTGTCCGCCGAATCACCTTCAACCTCACCCCACTGACCGCGGACGGTCCTCCGTAAGGTATGAACTTGAAACAGTTTTCCTCACCATCAAGCGGACGTAGTGAGCGTGGAATCCGGCGCGGTGCGGAAATACTACACTATCGCCGTCCAGACGGCAGCGGCAACCCAGCGCCAACAGGTGGACCTCGCTGGCGAGATCACGCTGGCCGCGTCCTATACACCCTGCCCTACAGGGTGCTTCGCGAGGGAGATACATTGTCCGTAAGCGGTGCGGGTAATTTTACCTATGGCTACTTCGGCGGGGTGATGGATAGCGCTACCGGGGTGCTATATGTCGGCATCGGCCGATACTACGATCCCACTACCGGGCGTTTCCTCAACCGCAACCTCAATCCGGGCAGCGCCAACCCCTACGTGTGACGTGCCCCCTTCGGGAATGCTTTGCGAGAGTGGGGAGCCGGGGCCTTTATAGGGCCAGGTCAAGCCACCTTCTATGCGAGTGGCCATGACTTATTTCTTTATCAGGTTGCCAGGGCCAAGATTCCAAAGGTTGTGATGACCAATCCGGCCAGGCGGTTGACCCATACCAGCGTGGTAGAGGTGAATTTTGATCGCAAGAGCCCTACGCCGGCGCTTAAAGTCAACCACCAGGCGGCCGAGCCCAGGAACACTCCCAGCACGATCAGGGCGGCGCTGGCGTAATCCCCGTTGGTTTCTCCAAGACGCAACCCGGCAAAGATGGCCACAAAGGCCAGGATCGTCACCGGGTTGGTCAAGGTTAGGAAGAATGTGGACAGGTACGCACTGCTGTGGCTGAGCCCTTTGACGGCAGCAGCCTGCTCAGCCGGTTTTGAAAAATACGTCTTGATTCCCAGGTAGAGCAGGAACAGGCCTCCGATCAAGCGCAGCCAGACCTGTTGGCCAACCAGTAAATCCTGCACCGCGGTCAGGCCGAAGGCAGCAACGGCGCCATACAGCATGTCGGCGCTGGCAGCGCCCAGACCGGACAGGAACCCCGTCAGGCGTCCTTCTGCAAGCGTGCGGCGGATGCACAGCACGCCGATCGGTCCGACAGGAGCTGCAATCGAAAAGCCGATCAATAACCCGCGAAGAAAAATGTCCATAGTGAAAACTCCAGTGCGGGAAAGGGTAATAAATTAGGTAAATTGCGCGTAACCAAAATAGTAGATTAGATTATTGGACCAACTCTGATTTTACATTGAAAAAGGCGCATCCATGGATGCGCCTTTTATGATCGAACTAATTCGCTGCTAGGCCGGCGATGCGCTTTTACTGCGCCGGAACCAGTGTCTCCATTCCTTGTTTTCCCACACCACCAGGATGGGGGAGGCGTTGAAAATGGAGGAGTAGGTTCCGCTGAAAATACCCACCAGCAGGATCACCACGAAATGCCGGATGCTGTCACCGCCGAAGAGGGCCAGCGCAAAGAGCGTGAACATCACCGTCAGCTGGGTATTGATCGAGCGGTCCAGGGTTTGAACGACTGAGTGGTTGACCAGGGTTTCATATTCCACGCGCCGGAACACGGTCGAGTTCTCGCGCACCCGGTCGAAGACCACGATGCTGTCGTGCACCGAGAAGCCGATCACGGTCAGCAGGGCGGTCAGGAAGAGCGAGTCTGCCTCCCAGCCCAGGAAGTGGCCGACAATGGCTTCCGTGCCAATCACAACCAGCACATCGTGCAGCATGGCGATGATGGCGGCTGCGCCGTAGCGGAAGGCGTGTTGCACTCCCCGGAAGGCAAAGGTGATATAACCCAGGATGAAAATTGCCGCCAATCCTACGGCTCCGGCTGCGCGTGTCGCAACCTGCTGTCCAACTGCCGGACTGACCTGCGTGAAATTCAGCACCTCCACAGTCGAGCCGACTTGCTTTTCCATTTCAGCCACGATCAGACCCTTGGTGGCATCGTCGATCGCCTTAGAGCGAATGGAGAGTGCATCCGTGCCCAAGGGTTGGATGACCGGAGGTGCAGTCTGGGCCGTGGTTATGAACTGGTCGTAAATACTATTAACTTGCGCAGTCGAGAGCGGTTGGCCTGAACTAAAACGCACCTCGAGCAGGCTGCCACCGGTGAAATCGATGCCCAGAGGCAAACCCCACAGGAACAACGCGATGACACCGGGGATGATGACGATCAGGGATATTGCGAAATACAGGTATCGGTTTTTGATGATATTCATGAAGCGCCTCCTATACACCAAACCACTTGTGGTGTTCGCCAAATTTGACATTATCCAGCACCACGTGCAGGAAGGTGCGGGTTACGATAATGGCGGTGAACAGGCTGACAACCACACCAAATCCAAGGGTCAGGGCGAAGCCCTTGACCAGGCTGGCGCCGAACGCGCTTCCGAACCAGAACAGGATGACACAGGTAATCAGGGTCGAGAAGTTTGAGTCGCGAATGGAAGGCCAGGCACGCGCCCAGCCCAGGTCGATGGCCATGCGCAAATTCTTACCGGCGCGCAGCTCCTCTTTTAAACGTTCGAAGATTAGCACGTTCGCATCCACGGCCATGCCAATACTCAAGATGAAGCCGGCGATACCGGGTAGGGTCAGCACGACCGGGACCAGCTTGAAGACTGCCAGGCTCAGCAGGGCATAGACGACCAGGGCCAGGTCAGCCAGAACACCGGGCAGACGGTAGTACAGCGCCATGAACAGGATCACCACACCGAGACCGATCGCGCCGGCCAGGATGCTCTTGCGAACCGATTCTTCGCCAAGGGTTGGGCCGACGGTCCGGCTTTCTACCACCTTAAGTGGAATGGGGAGCGAGCCGTAACGCAGCTGGATGGCCAGTTCGTTGGCGGTTTGCTGGGTGAAGCTGCCCTGGATAACTCCCTGCCCGCCGCTGATCTGGCTGTTGATGCTTGGGGCAGAGATGACGCGCTTATCCAGTACGATGCCCAGGATTTGTCCTACGTGGCTGCCGGTATATTGGGAAAACATGTTCGCAGCATCGCTTTTGAGCGTGAAGGAAATTTCATACTGCCCCATTTGGCTGACCTGCACGCTGACCGCGGACAGCGAAGTTCCGGTCATAACGGTGTGATAAACGGTCTCATCCGGTGCAGGAGTCCCGCCGGCTGCAGGGGTGGGGGAAGCACCGGCTTCGGGTGTAGCAGTGACGGTCGGGGTCGCGGTGGGGGCTTCGGTCGGTGTTGGAGCCGTAGATGTACCAGCTGCTTGACTTCCGAGCTGTTGGGTGTAATCGGTCTTGATGATCGTTCCCTCGGGAATGCGGTTCGTCCCCATATCCACAAATTCGAGCAGACCGGTCTTTTGCAGCGAGGCGACCACTTCTTCCGGATTGCTGATACCGGGGAATTCGGCCACGATACGACGGTCACCGGCGGTCTGCATGACCACTTCGCTGACACCCAGGGCGTTGGAGCGGTTCTCCAGGATCTGGCGTGCGACCTTGAGATCCTCAGGGTTGACCGTCACGTTGGCGGGCACATCGGCTTCCATCAATACCTGCAGGCCACCGCGCAGGTCAAGACCCAGGCGGGTTTCGGTATTGCGAAAGACCAGTACCTTATCGTTGAAGGGATTTTTGATGTTGATCGTTTTACTTAAATCGATCCACAGGGCCAGCCCAAAGAGGATGACGATGACAATTAACCAATTGTTTTGGCGACGATTCATTACTCTTCTCCAGTCCACAAAAATGCCAGCCTTTGGCTGGCGCGCTCGTCATTATACCGCGTTTAAAAGTACATGTGTAGGGGTTGTTTATCCTTCGCGTTTTAGGAGGCGATTCGCCAGGTCACTCAGGGTTTCTCCGGCTTCATCTTGAGGATCAGCCAGCCGCAGGGATTGTATTGCCAGGTCGGTCATCTGATCGGCAGCTTGTTGCGTGTAATCACGTGCGCCTTCGCGCGCCAATTGTTCTGCCAGAGCGGGAACTTCCGCAATGGTCAGCGGACCTCCCAGCCAGCGCTGGGCGAATGGGCCATTTTTGCTCAATCCAAACAAGACGGGCAGGGATTTCTTGCCTTCGAGCAGGTCACTGGCCGTCGATTTGCCGGTTGTGGTCTCATCGCCCCAAATCCCCAGAATGTCGTCCTGCACCTGGAACGCCAGTCCGAGATAATGTCCAAAGTCCCGGTAGACTGCAACAGCGGCTTCATCGGCCTCACCCAGGATGGCGCCGATCTGGCAGCAGGCGGCCAGCAGCGCAGCGGTTTTACCGGCTATCATTGGCCAGTAGTCATCGATCGACAAGTCATTCCTTGATTCGTAGGACATGTCGAGGTACTGACCGCGAGTCAGGTCGAGGCAGGTCTCGTGCAGGATTTGTGCGACATGTAGTACGCTTTCGGCTGGATAGGCTTCCGACAGGTCCGTCAGGGCCAGGTTGGACAACACGAACAGCGCATCCCCGACGTTTATCGCTAGCGGCGCGCCCCACTTGACCCAGGTGGTTGGGCGCCCGTGACGTTTCTCGGAGTTGTCCTGGATATCGTCGTGGACCAGGGAGAAGTTGTGCACCAGCTCAACGGCTGCTGCAGCCGGTAAGGCAGGTTGCCAGTCGGTCCCGCTGGCCGCGGAAGTTAGCAGAGTCAGCAACGGGCGGACCCGCTTGCCAGTCGCTTCCGGACCGGCACCCTCGCCGCTCCAGCCCATGTGGTAGGTCAGCATGTCGCGGAAAGGTTCCAGGCGTGGCTGATCGAGGCGGGCGATTTGGCGCTGCAGCTCAGTCTCAATAGCGGGTAAGAGCGATTCGAGCAGTTCTGTCATGAGAGTCTGATTTTAACAGGAATTTCCATAATTTTAGGGAACGATTTTTTCTCTAAGCGCCTGTAATTCCTTAGCGCCCGCCACGAACATGGTTACTTCGATCTGCCGCTTGGTCAGCCGTATCAGTTCCACGGCCTTCTCGGTTGAAATCGCTGCAGCTTTTAGAAATTTTCCGGCCATGCCGCCGAGTGTTGCGCCGAGGGCCAGGCATTTGGCGATGTCCAGCCCGTCCTTCAAGCCGCCGCTGGCAAAGACTGGCAACTCCGGCGCGGCTTGCCGGACGTTTAAAATCGACTCGGCGGTGGGGATGCCCCAGCCGATAAAGGTTGCTGCCAGACGGCGGGTGAACTCGTCCGGAGCACGGTACATCTCGACCTGCGACCAGGAAGTCCCGCCTGCGCCGGCCACGTCGATTGCGGAAACCCCGCAGTCGGCCAGCAGCTTGGCAGTTCTTTGCGAAATTCCCCAACCGACTTCCTTGGCAATCACCGGCACATCCAGTTTCTTGCAGATTTCTTCGATCTTCTTGGCCAGGCCGGAGAAGTTTGTGTCGCCGTCGTCCTGTACGGCCTCTTGCAGGGGATTTAGATGCAGGATCAGCGCATCGGCAGAGAGCATGTCCACCACGCGGCGGCATTGGTCCAGGCCGTAACCGTAATTGAGCTGCACCGCGCCCAGGTTGGCAAACAGCAGGATATGCGGCGCAACACTGCGTGTGACGGCAAAGGTCGGGATTTGTTCCGGGTGTTCGAGCGCGGCACGTTGGCTGCCAACCCCCATTGCCACGCCGACTGCCTGGGCGGCTTCTGCCAGGCGCTGGTTGATCTGGCCGGCTTCCTCCGTCCCGCCGGTCATGGAACTTATCAGGATCGGAGCCGCCAATTTCTTGCCGAACAGGCTCAGGCTGGTGTCGATCCCCTCCAGGTCCAGCTCGGGCAAGGCCTCATGGACGAAGTGATATTTCTCGAGGCCAGTCGTCAAGGCTGAATGAACATCCTTTTCTAAATTGATTTTGATGTGATCGTCTTTTCGTTGGGTAATTGGCGCAACTTTTGGCATGGTGATGTGTTCCTGTCTTTGAGTTCCCCGATGGGAATTAATTCATTTAGACTGGCTTGACACGTTTCCGAGAAGGATTACAATAGGCCAGACTGAAAATTGATGGAAATTAACTCAGGAGGATTATTTATGGCTGACACATTTGGTGAGGTCAAGGCGATTATCGTTGATTTGCTCGGGGTGGATGAGGCGAAGGTGAAGCCCGAAGCGCATTTCCGCGAAGACCTGGAAGCCGATTCGCTCGATCTGGTCGAACTGATTATGGCCTTCGAGGATAAGTTCGGTACTGAGATTTCCGATGAGGATGCTCAGAATATTACCACCGTCGGTGAAGCCGTCAAATATATCGACGGACACAAATAGGTAATTAAGATTATAACCACAAAGACGCCCGTTATGGGCGTCTTTGTGCATTAATTAGAGCAATGGAATGTCGAGGCATTGTGTGTATTGCCCTCAAACATTAGTTTAGCAAGGACGGGATTTCTTCCGGATGCTTGGCAACTTTGACGCCAGCCGCCTCCAGTGCCTTGACTTTGTCAGCCGCGGTACCGGCTCCGCCTTCAATGATCGCGCCCGCATGCCCCATGCGTTTGCCGGGAGGGGCGGTCTGACCGGCAATGAACGAGACCACCGGCTTGGTCATCTTGCTGGCGATGAATTCGGCCGCTTTTTCTTCATCCGTGCCGCCGATTTCGCCAATCAGCACCACCTTATCGGTTTGCGGATCATCTTCGAACATCGCCAGGACGTCGATGAAGTTGGTGCCGTTGACCGGATCACCACCGATCCCTACGCAGGTGGAAGCGCCCATCCCCACCTGCTCGAGCGCGTAAAGCACTTCGTAGGTGAGTGTACCGGAACGCGAGACCACGCCTACATTGCCTTTGATCGCGATGTCTCCGGGGATGATACCGACTTTGGATTGACCGGGGGTCAGCAGGCCGGGGCAATTTGGACCGATCAGGCGAACCTTTTTCTGATCCAGGTAGTTACGCACGCGCATCATATCCTGAACCGGGACGCCTTCCGTAATGCAGACGATCAGCGGGATGCCGGCATCGGCCGCTTCAAACATCGCGTCCGGGGCGAAACGCGCCGGGACGAAGATGACCGAAGCGTTGGCGCCGGTAGCATCGGCCGCCATCTTAACCGAGTCAAAGACCGGAATTTTGCCGTCCAGGACCCATTCGCCGCCCTTGCCGGGGGTGATGCCGGCGACGACGTTTGTCCCATATTCCACCATTTGGGTTGTGTGGAAGAGCCCTTCTTTGCCAGTGATGCCCTGCACCAGCAGGCGTGTGTTTTTGTCAATCAGAATACTCATGCTCAGGCTCCTTTGGAAGCGGCGACGGATTTCTTGGCAGCATCGGCCAGGGTTTCGGCGGTGATCATCTTGGCATCCGCCAGTAGCTGCCGTCCTTCTTCGGCATTTGTACCGACCAGGCGGACGACCATTGGCACCTTGGGTTTGACTTCGTCCATGGCAGCCAGCACGCCGCGCGCTACCTCGTCACAGCGGGTGATGCCGCCGAAGATATTGAACAGCACAGCCTTGACATTTGAATCTGAAAGAATGATGCGCAGCGCAGCAGCAACCTTGTCTGCACCGGCGCCTCCGCCGATATCCAGGAAGTTGGCCGGTTCGCCGCCGAATAGTTTGATCACGTCCATGCTGGTCATTGCCAGACCGGCGCCATTGACCATGCAGCCAATCGTGCCGTCCAGCTTGATGTAGGACAGGCCGTACTTGCGCGCTTCGGTCTCGGCCGGGGCTTCGGTATCCAGATCACGCATTTCGGCCAGGTCGGAATGGCGGAAGAGGGCATTATCGTCGATCAGCATTTTTCCGTCTACAGCCAGCAAACGCTTGTCCTTGGTGATGACCAAAGGATTGATCTCAGCCAGGGTGGCATCGCTTTCCACATAGGCCTGCCACAGGCCGTTGGCAATTTTACCGAACTCGCGCCAGTAATCGCGCGGCAGGTCGATAAAAGCAGCAATATCGCGGGCCTGGTAATCCCGCAGTCCAAGCAGGGGGTCGATGTGGACCTTGATGATTTTTTCAGGAGTTTCCCTGGCGACTTCTTCGATTTCCACGCCGCCAGCGGCCGAAGCCATAAAAACCGGTTTTCTGGCTGCCCGGTCGTTGGTGATACCGAGATAAATTTCCTTATCGATGTTCGCGGCTTCATCTACCAATACTTTTCGAACTGGCAAGCCTTTGATTTCCATGCCCAGGATAGCGGTTGCGACTTCTTCGGCCTCCTCCGAATCCTTGGCCAGGCGGATACCGCCAGCCTTACCGCGGCCGCCGACCAACACCTGGGATTTAATTACAACGCGGCCACCCAGTTCGTCGGCGATAGCTCTGGCTTCGCCTGCGGTAGCCGCGACACGTCCCTTGGGAATGGGGACGCCGTATTTTTCGAAGATTTTTTTGGATTGATATTCGTGAAGTTTCATGCAGTCTCCCTAGAGATTGGACATGCTGTCCGGGATAAAAGCAGGACGATTATACCACTGGTGCAAAAACGCCTTCCGCATAGCGGAAGGCGTTTGATAGAGGTAAGGAAAATTGGGTCACATTAGGGTAGCGTAAAGCGCATAACGCGATTATTTCCGGCGTCTGTAACCCAGACGCGTCCCTGGGTGTCAACTGCAATACCGGAAGGCAGGTTGAAGTTGTTTTCGCCCAGTCCGTACTCGCCCCAGGTGCGCACAAACTCTCCGTCCGTGGTGAATTCCAGGATGCGGTATCCATCCGGATCAGTCGCGAACAGGTGGCCCTGGTTGTCGACGGCGATAAACGGCTTGTTGTCCAGAGATTGCCCGTACCAGCCGCTTACGTCCCATTGTTTGAGCGGCTGGAAGGTTGTCCCGTCAGCGCTGGGTGCAAAGGATTGGATCCGCTGGTTCCAGGTGTCGGCAACATAGACGATCCCATTCGCATCCACTGCGATACCGACCGGTTCATCGAATTGACCCGGATCAAGGCCAGCTTCACCAAACTGTGTGATGTAATTGCCGTTGCTATCGAAGACCACCACGCGCTTATTGCCCGTGTCAGTCACGTAAACGTGGCCCTGATTATCGATCGCAATCCCACGTGGTCCCCAGAAGGATTCGGGATCTTCTGCCAATCCGTAGTGTCCCCAGGTTTTGAGCAATTTTCCGTCCGGTGAATATTTTTCGATGCGGTAATTCCACGTGTCCGCCACAAAGACTGAGCCGTCTGGCCCGACAGCCACTCCCCAGGGTTCGTTGTTCGGGCCCTCGGGTGCCTGGTTGTTCAAATTGGTAGCCTCCGTACTCCACGCGTTCACGAAGGCTCCGTCAGGGGCAAAATGCTGGATGCGATTGTTGCGCGAATCAGCCACATAGATCGAGCCGTCCGGCGCAACCGCGATCCCACGCGGGGCGTTGAATTGTTCGTTCGCCTGTCCGCCGATACCGAAGATTAAATCGGCACTCAGATCGATTTTCTTGCCCTGGTAGGGATCCGCTGCTGCGGCTTGAGTGGAGGGACCGACCCCGTAATCCCAGGTTTGGGCGGCCACATCCTTGCGAATGTACATGCGCATGCGATCAGACGGTTCCCAGGTGGTCAGGGTCATGTCCTGGTGGCCGGTAGCCTGGGCGTATTCGGTGTAATCACGATTGAGCCAGATCTGGACGATACCCGCCCTGATTTTGGGATTGGTAAAGGCCGAACACAGGCGCGAGAAATCCTTATCCTTGAAGAGTTTGAAGAAGCTGAGGAGGCCACTGCAGGAGTAGTTGTCCTGGAAAGGTGTGTTGGGATCATGTGGTGTGACCAAGGAGAAGTAATCCTGGTTGGGCCACCACATGCGGATGTAATTAAACTCGTAGTAGTCATCTCGGACAACCGGTTCTATTTTGCTGAAGTTTTTCTGGTCGACGACGATCACCGGCGCGTCGCGCAGCGAGATGGTGGGGGCATCGAACGAGCGCTGGTTGGTGAAATCACGCAGGTACCAGACGAAAGGCCAGGAAACGCCGGTGTCGGGGGAACTGGCATCGTAGGCGATCAGCATATCCATACCACCGGTTTGGCGCCGGGATATTTCCGTCGCTTGCGAAATGATGTCTTTAACCCCGGTTGCGGCGTGCGCATAAACCAGGTACTCGGTGGCATCGTTGTAGTCGATGTATGCGGCGCGGAAGGCTGACCGACCGGTTAAAACTGCCAGCAGGAAGAAGAACGCCAGGGTCAATGTGCGCAGGATGTCATTCCCGGTCCAATCGCGGATAAAGTAAATCAATCCGCCCGCACTGGCTAATGCAACCATGGCCGGCAGCAGGAACTCCGTAGTTGCCTGCAGGTGCATCAGGTCTTTGCCGCCAAAAGGTGGGACGGGTCCGAGCCAGGCCAGCATGCCTGCTGTCACACTGCTCATAAAGACCACGATGATCGCAATCAGCAGAACTGGTTTGCGTTGGCGTAGCGTATGCCAATCCGTGCCCTCGATGATGGCTCCCAGCGCCCAGCCGGTGAGCAGGATCATCGGCCAGGTGATGTGATAGGTCAGCCAGGGCATACGTTCGCCAGCGTAGCTGTAAGCCAGAATACTGGTCACAACCCAGACAACCAGCAGGCTGAATGTAGCGGGGAAGTTCAGTGTGACCGGGTCGAACTGAACGGCTTCGGGGCTGGGTTCCGGTTCCGGCCCGGACTGAAGCCCAGTTTTTTCCTGGTTTTTTGCGATTTCCAATTCCGCTGCGATTTTGCCGTCGGAATTTATTTTCTTGATTCCCAGGTAAAGTGCCAGGAGGCTGCCCAGGAAAGGCAGAAATTCATAAATCGGTATCTGGATCAAAAGGTAGTAATACCAGGGCTGGCTCCCGCGCTGGACGCCCTGTTGCACCAGCCAATAACCGAGTGAGCCGATCAGGCCGGTGAAGAATCCGACGCTGTTGGTAAAGAATGTGGTGTAAAGAACGATGAAGATACCCCAGAATAACAGGGCCGCCTTCCACCAGAATTTCGCATCCCACAGCTGTCCAATCGCGATGGAAGCCAAAAAGAACGGGACGATAAAAACACCCAGATGCCAGATATCCGTCGTTGTTAGGGCTGAGATCTCGGGCGCGGTGGTTGGGATGGTCCACTTCATCCAGCGCACTCCGAAGGGTGCCAGCATCGGCATGACCATTGTAAAGACCAGAACCAGTAGTCCGAACGACCGATCGCTGCGGATGCGACTCCAACCGTACCCACGAATCAAGAAGAAAGCAGCGACTGCCAATACCAGCAAACCGATGATCAGCAGAACTGTGCCGGCTGATATTGGTGTGTTGGTGGGTGCGAATGGGGATGTGCCCAGGCTGGGATTGGCTGGCATCGCGGTTTCCGAGCCGGTCAGGGTTCCCGTTTTACCTGCCCGGATACCAATCACTGCACCCAAGCCTGCCAGGAGCGTTCCAAGCCCCAGGGTGATCAAGAATCCCCAGTAATCTTTGTTCTCCCTGGCTGTACCGTTCCATGTTTTGCGTGTGACTTGGGCGATGAAGTAAATACCCAGGAAGAGCAGGATTTGCGCGGCGTAGATAAAGGCGGTTTCTTTCGCTGTGAAATGGATGACCAATGCCAGCGTGACCATGTATAGATAACGCTTGTGTCCGCTCTCTAAATATCTGAGCACCGCATACAACAACAGGATGCCCGAAAAACCCGCGTAGGCTTCGTTGCGGACGTAGCGTCCGTAAAACAGCATGTAAGGCGAGATGACCATCAGGATCCCGGCGATCAATGCGCCGGTTTTGCCCAAATAGCGCCGCCAGTACCAGACCATCCAGATGGTGGCGAGGTTGAACAAAACAGCGGGGATGCGGGCGGTAAAGTCACTGACCCCAAACAGGAAGTAAGACAGCGCCAGCAGGTGGAACTGTAGCGGCCCGTGCATCATTGGGGTATGCTGATAACCAGAGCCCTTGTAGAGCAGCCACGAGAAATAGGTGTGCAGGCTCTCGTCGTGGCTCATCACGCGTAAGCCCAGGTCGTAAAAACGAGTGAGCAACGCCACCAGGATGATGGCACTGAAGATCAGGATTTCATAAGTAATGGCAGGTAAGGTGGGGTGAATCGGATGTTCGATCCAGGAGCGTTTATTTTCAGTTTGCATAACCTTGGTCGCTGATTAGGGATTTGAAAAGTGAGTAGACTATACTGCAATCCAGCGGTTCTGACAAGTTTAAGAAGTTGATATTAGCCAGGCGAATTTTTGGTTCGCGTTTGCAGCGTATTATTTGCGGTAGGAGGAGTGATTTGGAATGCAGGCGTGATGGTGTTCTTATTGTTAAACGCATCTCGCCCCCAAAACATCCATTTCTCCAAAGAGTAAAACTGCGCGTAGTCATAATATATTACAATTACTACATTACCAGTTACTAAGCCCGCGAAGCAAGCTGTCCACAACCAGCCTGGATATCGATTCCACGCCGCATGCGGATGGTGCAGGAAATTCCGGCTTGCTCCAAAATCTCTTTGAAGGCCTTGGCCCGTTCGCGCGAAGTCGGCTGCCCGCTGTAACCGGTGGTGGGATTGAGGGGGATGGCATTGACGTGACACAGCATCCCTTTGAGCCTGCCGATCAAGAGGCGAGCCTGCTCCGGGGTATCGTTCACACCGTGGATCAATGCCCACTCGAAGGTGATGCGGCGGTTGGTTTGAGCCACGTAATAACGGCAGGCATCTAAAACTTCGTCAATATCATATTTCCTGTTGACCGGCAGCATGCTGCCGCGCAGGCCGTCCTCAGCCGCATGCAGCGAAATGGCCAGATTTACCTGGCGTTTTTCATCGGCGAAACGCCTGATCATCGGGGCCAGGCCGACGGTTGAAATCGTAAACCGCCGCGCGCCGAAGTTGTAACCAAGCGGATCGTTGAGCCGGTCGATGGCGGCCAGGGTATTCTCGTAATTGTGCAGGGGTTCGCCCATACCCATGACGACCACATTGGTTACCTGCTGGTCTTCTTTCTGCAGCAGGTGCGCATAATACATCACCTGTCCTACGATCTCACCGCTGCTCAGGTGGCGGCGAAATCCCATCTGACCGGTGGCACAGAAGACGCAGCCCATGGCGCAGCCAACCTGGGTGGAGATACACAACGTGCGACGGCGCTCGTAGCGCATCAAAACCGCCTCGATTTGCTGGCCATCCTGCATCTGGAACAACGTCTTGCGGGTTTTCCCATCTGTGGAATCCAGGAAGATCGTGGGCTTAAGCACTTCGAAGAGGATATTTTCATCCAGCTTTTGGCGCAGGGATTTAGGCAGGGTCGTGAACTCCCCCGCGCTTTGCCAGAGATTCTGGTAGAGACCCTGCCAGATCTGCCGGGCACGGTAAGCGGGTTCCCCCCAGGAAACCAGGAGGGCCTCCAATTCGCTGAGGTCTAAGTCGTAGATCAGGGTCGCCATTTCAGGGATAACCAATCAAGGCTGATAAATTTTGGGCAACGATTTCGACCTGTGGCCTCCAGGCCTCAACTTGCTCCCGGGTGCTCACACCGCTTAAGACCACAGCGGATGGGCAGCCGGCTGCCTGCCCGCCAGCAATATCGGTCTCCAGGCGATCACCGACCATCAGCACCTGGTTTTTATCCAGGCCAAGTTTCTCGATCGCCAGTTCTAGCATGGCGGGTTGAGGTTTTCCGGCCACAATCGGTTCGAGGTCGGTAGCGGCGCTGATCGCAGCCAGAATGGCACCTGTCCCCGGGACCAGGCCAGCGGGCGTCGGGAAAGTGCGGTCTGGATTGGTCGCATAGAAGGGCAGACCGGCACGGATCAGCAGGGTTGCGCGCTGCAGTTTTGCATAACTGATCTGGCGATCCATCCCGGCCACAACAGCACACAACCTGCTGGCAGGCTCGCTATCGAAAACTGGCTCAAAACCGCCTTCGAGCAGCGCCTGTTTCAACCCGTTCTCGCCGATAACGTAGACCTGCTTGCAATCTGGTAGGTGCTTTCGCATCAAGTAGGCAGCTGCCTGCGAGGAAGTGACGATTTGCCACGCTTCAACCTCCACGCCGAAGCCGTGCAGGCGCTCGACGTATTGCTCCACACTACGGGTGGAATTGTTGGTGGCCAAGACAACTTTCAAGCCTAGCTGGTGGATACGGCTGAAGATGGCGGGCAGGTCACCGATAGGGGTGTCCGCACGCCACAGCACGCCGTCCATGTCCAGAATCAATGCGCGGATTTGTGCAGGTAGTGATCCCGGCATCTATTCCTCAAACCTTTCGAGCAGATAAGCGAATACGGGACGGTCAATCCACCCAGCCTCCGGATCGCAGCGTTCCTCGAAGTTCTCGTTACCTGTAAATGCGCGCAAGGCTTTGCGGGTCGATGTGTCAAGCATGCCATTGATTGGATCGCTGTAGTAACCATGTTTGGCCATGATTTCCTGCAGTTGTGCCAGCGCAGCACCTCTCAGTTCAATACGGTCACTTTCCGGGCTTTTCCCAAAATACAATTCGTGCAGGTCGAGCAGCTGGCCCAGGCGCAGAACCGGATCCGGATGATCGTCCACGCGGTAATCCAGCCAGCGATCGATATACCCGCCGTAGCCTCCCTCTGGCTTGACCACGTAAATCGCTGCGCTCTGGCGACCGCGCCGGTCGCCACCGGCCCGATCTCCTGCCAGCAAGGCTGCGTACAGCCGTCCCGGGAGCGCGCCTGTGGTTTCCAGGAAGGCCGCCTCCATGGCCTTGACGACTTTCTCGCCAGCCAAAATGTTGCCCTGAATGGCATAAGCGGGTCCGCCAAGCCCGCCGGCCCAATCGAAGCATTCCTTCCCCGTGAAAGTTAGAGCGTGTCCGGCGCCATCCACCAGGCCGATCTGGCGTTGTTCGCGTTCCGGATCGCCCGAGAGCAGGCGCTCGAGGGTATCCTCCGCTGAAAGGCCAGAGGCCATCAATTCCAATCCGCGCGGGCCGAAGGCGGTATTGGCGAAGGCCTGCGTGGCAACGGCTCCGACACCGGCCTCAGCCCAGGGAACAACCGCACCGACAGCCGGGAATTTGGAGGCGACCGCTACACCCCAACTCTGTTCTTCCAGGTCACAAGCGACGATGGAAAATGTCGACAGACGCGGCATGCTTTTCCTTTCTGTTGGGAAAAAATGCAAAGCCGGAGGGAAGGCCCTCCGGCTCGAATTATAAGCGATTCTTGCTAACTGACTTTTTCGGGTACTTCCAGTACCTGGTCCACCAGTCCATAGTCGACTGCAGCCTGTGCCTCCATATAAAAATCGCGATCCGTATCACGCTCGATCACCTCGATCGGCTGGCCGGTATGTTTGGCCATGATACTGTTCAGTAGCGCCTTGAGCCGCAGGATTTGCTTGGCCTGGATCTCAATATCCGTCGCCTGACCCTGCGCGCCGCCCAACGGCTGGTGCACATGGATGGTTGCGTGCGGCAGGGCGTAGCGCCGGCCTTTCGTGCCGGCGGTCAGCAAGACGGTCCCGAAGGAAGCGGTCACGCCGACGGCTACCGTGCTGATCGGATTGCTGATCATCTGCATGGTATCGTAGATGGCCAGCCCGGCGTAAATCTGTCCGCCCGGGGAATTGATGTACATCTGGATTTCGTGGTCCGGGTCTTCGTGATTCAGGAATAGCAGTTGGGCAACGATCAAATTGGCAACCTGATCGTCGATCGGAGTTCCGAGGAAAACGATGCGCTCTTTTAGCAGTAACGAATAAATGTCGTATGCACGCTCACCGCGTCCGGACGACTCGATTACCATCGGGATGACGTTGTTGATATTAGGGATAGACATGTTTCTCTCCATTGTTATAAAACGAAACTATGATTTGCTTTCGGTATTTTTCTTACCGGTCGATGTGCTGCCTGGCTTCTTTGCTGCCGGGGTTTTCTTTTTGGCGCTGCTGGCCTTTGGTGCAGACTTGGTCGTCCCGGCGGCTTTCTTGGTCGTAGCCTTCTTTTTCGGTTTCGCTGCTGACTTTGAAGCCCCGCTATCTTCGGACTTCTTGGCAGCAGTCTTCTTCGGTTTTTCTTCAGCTTCGGCTTCGCCCAGCGCAATGGCTTTGAGGCGTTCCATGGTGCGCCGGGTCATCAAGCGGTTGGCCGATTCCATGGCCACGGCTTCGGCGAACTCTTTTTGGGCGCGTTTGCCCCCACCGATCTTGGTCAGGTCAGCGCCCTGGTATTGCATCTCGGTCAGCGTCTGTCCGAACTCCTGGTTGAGAGATTCCTCGTCCACTTCGATCTTTTCGGCACGAGCGATCTCATCCAGGATCAGCGAGCGTTCCAAGCGTTTGACCGCCACCGGCTGAACTTCCTCTTCCATGAATTTGTCCATGCTGGTGTTGCGGACCTTAACGTATGTCTCCAGGTCCAGCCCTTGCGAAGATAATCGTCGTCGCAGGTCTTCGATCACATGTTCACTCTCATGATCCAATACTTGCGGTGGATATTTGATCGTCGCACCAGACTTGATCTTGTCGATCAGTTCGACGAAATAGTCGTCGTCATATTCGGCTTGGGTGCGCGCTTCCAGGTCTTTCTTGACCGCCTCGCGCAGGGCCTCCATGTTCTCAAACTCACCGACCATCTTGACGAATTCGTCGTCCAGTTCAGGCAGGGTCACGCTGCGGACCGTGTTGACCTTCACATCATATTTGACCGTCTGCCCAGCCAGCAATTCGTCATCGTAATCCTTGGGATACTTGAAGGAAACGGTCTTGCTGTCACCGGGTTTCAAGCCGACCAGCTCCAGGCTGAATCCCGGGTACGGCCACTCGTCGTCCTTATTGTCCTTGCGGATCAGGAATGCCGCCCCGTCACGAGAGAGCTTGGAAAGATCCTCGCCTTCTTTGGGCTTGGTCATCTCGCCCCTGACATCCGCCATGACATAATTGCCCATGGCAGCAGGCTGCTCGACGGTCTCGGTTGTGGCATACATGCGCTGTAGTTCTTCGATGGCTTCATCAACCTTGGCTTTGGTGGGTTCTTTATACTTGTATGGCAGGCGGATGGATTTGTAATCGCCCAGCTCCACCGTGGGCAGCATCGGTATTACAAATGTGAATTTTGGCGGCTCGAGGCTGTCAACCGATTCGAGCGCGCCGGGGGCTGCCGGCTTAATATCTGCTTCTTCGAGCGCTTTGGGATAGACTTCGTCCACCAGAAAATCAACGGCCTGTTCGATAATGGCTTCGTCGCCATAGTGCAGGCGAATCACGTCGTAGGGTGCCTTTCCGGGGCGGAAGCCGGGGATTTTGCCACGCTCAGCCAGCTTGCGGGCTGCCCGTCGTTTGTTGGCTTCCATGCGTTCCGGTTCGACTTCGACGATTAATTTGACCTGGTGGTCGTCCTGTAGTTGTTTTTCGATCTTCAAGATTAGGTCCTTAATATGAGTTGGCGTGACTTTGCAGTGGGGACGGCGGGGGTCGAACCCGCACGCCTTGCGGCACATGATCCTAAGTCATGCCTGTCTGCCAGTTCCAGCACGTCCCCGAGTGCGAAAAGATTATAAGCGAGAGAGGAGTGCGCGTCAATAAACGGGTTGCAGGCGTTAACCAATCGCTGATATAATCTCCCCGCACCCCAGAGGGATCAGGGTGTCGAATTTTTTGTGCTTTGGAGGTAATTTGGGACGTGTAATTAATCCGGACAGTGTTGGCAAGGAACGGACGCGCCTGACCAAGGCCATCGTTCTATCCGTACGCGAACTGGCGAAACAGACTCAGCCGGACGAGACCGCCCGCGACCTGGCGGCTTTCATTGCCCTGGCGTTGCGCGCCATTGCCGACGGTATTGACGTTTCTGTGGCTGCCTGGGAAAAGCGTGACTACTGGGTCAAAGCCGACCGCTTCCGCATGGAATGGATGTGGGCCGGCCAGCTGGCTGATAAAATGAAAACAGCGGTCCTGGAAGATGATTGGGCTACAATTGCCCAACTTATGCCGCGCATAGCAGAAAAACTGAACAAGATTAAGGTATCGGACCGTCACCGCCTTGGGAAACCCTGGGTGGGGGCTTGGAAGACCCTGCAAGCCAGCGGAGGTAAATAATGGCCGCCTTACCAATTACGGCTTTGTTTCTGGATGTGGGTGGCGTATTGCTGACCAATGGTTGGGACCGCTATGCCCGCAAAGAAGCCTGCGAAACTTTCAAGCTCGATCCGGAGGAGATCAACGAACGCCACCACCTCACATTTGATACCTATGAGGAGGGCAAGTTATCGCTCGAAGAATATCTCGACCGGGTGATCTTCTTCCAACCGCGGGATTTCAGCCGGCACGCGTTCAAGGACTTTATGTTCGCGCGCTCGCAGCCGCATCCCGAGATGCTCGAGTTAATCCCGGCTTTGAAAGCCCGTTACGGCCTCAAGATAGCCGTGGTCAGCAATGAGGGCCGGGAGTTGATGACCCATCGAATCCGCACTTACAGGTTGAGTGATTTCGTGGATTTCTTCATCGTCTCCAGTTTCGTACACTTCCGCAAACCGGATGCGGACATTTTTCGGATTGCGCTGGATATCGCCCAGGTGCCGCCTCAGCAGGTGGTCTACATCGAGGACCGCGACATGTTCGTTAATGTGGCCGAGGGGTTAGGCCTGCGGGGACTGGTCCATCGCGGCTTTGAGAGTACCAGAGCCGGCCTGGCTCAATTGGGCTTAAAACTTTGATAATCTGAGGCATTATTTTTATGCACAGAGAGGAGGCGCTTTTAGACGCCTCCTCTTCTTTGTATATTTCTGGATTAAGGAGCCTGGAAGGAGATGATCAGCTTGATCCCGTTCCCCAAGCGGACCATGTCGGCTACGCCGTCATGGTCGGTGGCCGTGGAGTTGAAATACACCACGAACTGAATGGTGGAACTGCCGACTTTGTTTTGCACTTCGGTTTTCAGCGCATCTGTTCCTGATACGGCACTGAGTTGGCCGGTATTACACCAGCGGGAATCTGATCCAAGGGAGGGGGCGGCACCGTAATCAGCCGCGTTCAGGGAACCGTAATTCATCCGGTACATGCGCAGGCAGGATAAGCCGCCGAATGGGTTGCCCAGCGTGGTGTAATCGCTGAAATTAGTTTTGACGCTGGCGATCGTAGAGCCGGAGGGGATGGCCGAGATGTCAAATGTTAGATATGCGCGTGAACTGACATTGGATGATAAATCACCGGCATTTGTGACGGACAGTACCGTACCATCCGAGCGGACCGAGCCACTCTGGCCGCTGATCACAGGCGCATTGATGCTGTTGATTGGATGAGGGAGCGGTACCAGAGTTACGGGGAACAGAGTCAGCGGTACCAGGGTTGGATTTACGGTTTTTATATCGACCCAGAATGCCCCGGTGGAGAGGCCGAAAATTGCCCCGCCGGGCTCACGCAGCATCCAGTAGCCCTTGTAGGTACCGGCAGTGGAGGGCGCCACCAGATCCACGGACACGTCGATATTTTGTCCCGGGTTGACCACCCCGGTTGTCAGCTGCTTGCTGTCCGGACCGCTCATTTTATCGCCATGGTCGAAAACCAATTGGTAGCCCGAGGTCCAGGCGCAGCTGCCGACGTTTTTCAGCCGCCAGGTTTTGGTGAAATGCTCGCTAACCTGGAAGGATTTGCCATCCGGTACTGAGACGTCTTCAACAAAGGAGGCCTGGTTGCATACAGCAGTGGCGCTGGTTGGAATCACGGTGGGGGTCAGGGTGGCGGGTACGTTTGCAGGTTCAGCAGTGAAGGTTTCAGTGGGTGGTTGTGTGCCTTCACCGGTTGGACCGGCCGTCACATTTTGTGTCAGAAATGAGCCGACGGTCTGTGCTGCCAGAGTCTGGGCATCGCCAAGCTGAACACTTGGGGTGGTGACACTGGGCAGCGAGCAGGCCAGTGCTGCCGCTAACACAATTCCGGCGATCATTGTTAGTCTTCGCATTGCTTCCTTCCTCCTATACCTTCTTTCGTCTGAATGTTGGTGTGCGCTAAATATACTACAACTGGACATTATTTATCATATATTATCCCTTATCGGGAGCCAAATACAAGCCCTGGAGTAAAATAGGTGTCTATGCTCGATGAGACCCGCCCCAATCGCACCCGCCCAATGGACGAGTTCCAGCCCATTCCTGTTTTCCGTTCGGGGCGCTTTGCTGCACAAAAAAGAAACATATGGTGGCGCAATCCCTGGGTGATCCTGGTTCTGGCGTTGGTGCTGGTCTACTTCTTCGGGCCGCTGCGCACCAACCTGCTGATCCTGGGCACAGACGATTCTCCTGAGCGCGGCGCCTTGGGTCGCACCGATACCATCATCCTGACCACGGTCGTGCCGCTCAAGCCGTACGTTGGTTTGCTTTCCATCCCGCGTGACCTGTGGCTGCCAGTGCCAGGGGTTGGAGAACAGCGCATCAATACCGCCTACTTCTTCGCCGAGGCGCAGCAACCCGGCAGCGGATCGGAAGCGGCCATGCGCACGATCCGTGACAATTTCGGTGTGCCGGTGCGTTACTACGCCCTGATCCACATGAACGGCCTGGTGGAAGTGATCGACGCGCTGGGCGGAGTCGACCTGACTCTGGAATCGCCAAGCGGCGGCCTGGGGGCCGGGACTCACCACCTGGACGGAACCCAGGCTCTGGCTTTTGCTCGCGAGCGCTACAGCAGCGACGATTTCTCGCGCATGCGCCGCGGTCAGTTGCTGCTGCAAGCTGCGCTCAAACAGGCCATCCTGCCTGTGTCCTGGCCGCGCCTGCCGCTGGTCCTGGCTGCATTGAGCGGTACGCTTGAAACCAATTTGCCGGCCTGGCAGTTGCCGCGCCTGAGCTTCGCCCTGCTGCGCGCGGCGGTGATCGGTATCGACAGTCAGAGCATTTCGCGCGAGATGGTTGCGCCCTTCCAGACCAGCGGAGGCGCGCAGGTGCTGGCTCCGAATTGGGAAGCGATCAAGCCGGTTGTAAAAAAGATGTTTGGAAAATAATTAGAAGAGGGGTAATGCCGAAGAGGGTGTGGGGGTTAACGAATGAAAGATTGGGTTGGTGATCAGGAAGAAGAGCCCATTGCACATGCACAATCCAAGCAAGACGAATGCTACAACCAAGCCAATCAGGATCAGGCGATTCTTTGGCGTAAAAGTCCTCATGCCTTATTATAGGCCCGCTTAGAGCAGTTGCAGCTGGCTGTCTGGTCGTCTGCCATCCAGTAACAGGAACGGGGCAGCACGTTCGGCGATCACCCCCAGTTTTTTCAAGGAAGATAGCTCACGCAAGGAACGCAGACGGCGCGCGCGCAGGATCGCTTCGGCGCCTTTGAATCCGATGCCTGGCACGCGCAGCAACT
>CAYOUV010000053.1:0-22923 GCA_964407265.1 uncultured Anaerolineaceae bacterium
AAGGATACCCTATCCGGTCTCGCAGCCGGCCTGAGCGCGGCTGCAATTTGGGGGGGGGCATGTATGTAGTCAGTAAAGTTGTGCTCGAAATTATTCCTCCGCCGGCATGGGACTAAACTGCCCACTGCGGCAAATGGAACGCTGGTGACGTCTGCAACACCTGCGTTCGTGCTCATTTTTGCTGCACTCCTGCTCGGCGAACGAATTACTTTGCGGCGCTTCCTGGCACTGACAATTGCATCCATCGGGATAATAGCAGTGATCGATCCGCGCACAGCACAACTCAACCCGGACATGTTCTGGGGAAACTTGAGCCTGATCGCAGCCGCCCTAACCTGGGCACTCTATTCCGTCTTGGTTCGCAAAGCCACTCGCAAGCTGGACGGGCTGACAGTCAGCCTGATCGCCATCTCAGGTGGTTTACCGGTCAGCATACCGCTTGGAATCCGAGAACTCGCCCAACAAGGGATCGGCGAGATCACTCCTGGTATCATCGCGGGGATTTTATTCCTGGGTATTATTTCAACTGCCCTGGCGATGTATCTCTGGAACACCGCTTTCGCAATCCTGGATGCTGGCGTTGCCTCTCTAACCTTTTTTGCCCAGCCAGTAGTCGGGACTGCCCTGGGCATTGTTTTTCTACACGAAAACATCGGGTCTTTATTTACACGGAGGGATATTAATTGGTATTGGATTGGTTTTTGCCAGCCTGGAATCCCAATTTCCATCTAAACTTGACAAAGGGACAACAACTCCCTATACTTAGTTGGGTAACACGTGTTACTAACATCTCGAGGATAGAATTGAAATCACGCCGCATAACCAGCCACGACGTTGCAAAATTGGCTGGCGTCTCCAGGACGACAGTCTCATTCGTATTAAATAACGTGCCGGGTGTCAGTATCAGCCAGGCAACGCGGCAACGTGTTCTCGAAGCAGCCAAACAGCTCAATTACCACCCCCATGCTACGGGCAAAAAACTTGCCAGCGGCAAATCTTACACACTTGGGTTGGTTTTATTACAAAACCCCGAGCAAGTCTTTGAAGATGCCTTCCTGATTCAAGTTTTACTTGGAGTCGAACAAGCCGCTTCACGGCAAGGATTTAATGTTTTACTAAAGCCAGTGGCTCCCGATGACAATAGCGGTTATTCGCGCTTGATCAATGAAAATCACGTCGACGGCATCATCCTATCCGGCCCAAGACAGGACGATGACGAAATTGTGCGTCTCAAAAGCGAGGGTGTTCCGATCATGCTGATGGGCCAGCTGCCGGAGAGCGGCATTCCGTTTGTAGACGTGGATGCAATCGAGGGCGCGGCAATTGCAGTGCGTCACTTACTTGAACTTGGACGTCGCCGGATTGCCATGATCACAAACGCATCCCTTAATTATATCTCGGCACAGCACCGTCGCAGTGGATATGAGCAGTCTATCGCCGATTCCGGCCTCTTTCTGGAGGAGGAACTTGTGCGCGAAGGCGATTACACCCCGGCTAGTGGATTCCGAGCAATGCAAATTTTGCTCAATCTTCCTCGGCGACCAGATGCGGTTTTTATCGCCAGTGATGTGGTCGCTATCGGAGCGATCCAGGCAATCAAACAAGCTGGCCTGCGCATTCCGGAGGATATCGCAGTGGTAGGCTTCGACGATGTCCCTTTGTCAGAATATTACGATCCGCCCCTGACCACGCTGCGTCTGCCCGCCTTTGGGCTGGGCTGGGCCTCAGGAGAACGGCTGGTACGCATCATTCAAGGTGAAGAACTCAGCCAGCCGGGCTTGGTACTGGATTCAGAATTGGTCGTGCGCGCATCATCGATTGGCAATACTTTCAGCGCATGATTCTATTTATGCGCCAAACTGACGCATATACATTGATCTCTGTAAAGGAGGTGATGTCCCCACTGCAGCGAATCACCCATATCCACAAATCGTTACCCTTTTAAATCTTACACGGAGGAAAAATGAAATCCAAACTATTCAAGTTTGCGGCCGTTCTCATGGCACTGAGCATGTTCTTGGTTGCCTGCGGCCCACAAGCCACGGCCACTCCCGCTCCGGCCATGACAGAAGCACCGACTGCGGCACCCGCCATGACTGAGGCTCCAACCGCAGCATCCGCCGAACCTGTGGTAATCAATATGGCGACGGGAGCCGTTGGACAAGAGCTTCAATTGGCGCAAGAAGGTGCCAAACGTTACATGGATGCCCATCCGAATGTAACAATAAATATTTTAAGCACCCCTGATATGGTGCAAGACCGTCTGGCAGTTTACAGGCAATACTTCGACGCAAAATCTCCAGATGTCGACATCTATCAGATCGACACAATCTGGCCCGGCGACCTGGCAAGCAACCTGATTGACCTGTCGCCTTATTTTGATAAGGCCACTCTTGATCAGTATTTCCCTGCCATGGTTCAGAACGACAATGTTGACGGGAAGCAGGTGGCTATTCCATGGTTCACCGATGCAGGCCTGCTCTTCTACCGCACAGACCTCTTGCAAAAATACGGCTATACCGAACCGCCTAAAACCTGGGCCGATTTAACTGCCATGGCGCAGAAGATTCAAGATGGGGAACGCGCCGCTGGCAACCCGGACTTCTGGGGTTACGTCTGGCAAGGCAATGCCTACGAAGGTCTGACCTGCGATGCCTTGGAATGGGTCTACTCATACAATGGCGGCACGATCATCAGCCCCGATAAGGTAATCACCATCAACAACCCGCAGGCTGCATCTGCTCTTGATATGGCTGCGAAATGGGTTGGAACCATCAGCCCGCCTGGCGTTACCAGCTTTGCTGAAGAGGACGCCCGCAACATGTTCCAGGCTGGCAACTCAGCCTTCATGCGCAACTGGCCGTATGCTTATAGCTTAGGTGAGGCAAGCGACAGCCCGATTGCAGGAAAATTAGACGCTGCTCCCCTTCCCGCAGGACCTGGCGGTCAACCTGCCGCAGCTTTAGGCGGTTGGCAGTTGGCTGTTTCGGCGTATAGCAAGAACCCAGATGTCGCAGCGGATGTTGTGAAGTTCTTTACCTCCGCCGATGAGCAGAAGGTTCGCGCTATTCAGGGAAGCTTCCAGCCAACAGTCATGTCCCTCTATCAAGACTCGGATGTGATCGCAGCTGTTCCCTTCTTCAAGAGCCTGTATAATGTGTTCCTGGCCGCGGTTCCTCGTCCCTCCACCGCTACTGCCCCGAATTACAACAAAGTCTCGACCATCTTCTTCAACGGTGTTCATGATGTGCTGATGGGCAATGAAGACGGTGCGACAGCCGTAGCAAAAATGGAAGCCGATTTGGTAGATCTGACCGGTTTCCCAACGGGAGCCCCGTAAAATAGAATGGTTGGGGATAAACGCTTAATTCCCATCATTTGATAAAATGATTCCCTCTCTCACGATTAACCGGGGGAGGGAATCATCTTAAATTTAGACTTTTGACACTTGTGGCGCAAAGCGGCACCTGCAATAGCACGAAACGGTCTACAAAAGGAGGTTCGTCCGATGGCAAACAAAAAAGTGGCATTCAGCGAACTTGCCAAGGGTGAGGAACGTTTGGCTCTATTGTTACTTGTCCCAACATTTATTATTTTGTTGGTGATTGCCATATACCCACTCGGCAGTGTATTCGTCAGCAGTTTTACCGATCGTCAATTTGGAACTCATCAGCCCACTCATTACGTCGGGCTGGAAAACTACCGGGAGTTGCTTTTCTTTACGGTCAAGCAATTACCACCCGTGATTGACCCTGCCACTTCCCAGCCCGAAATAGATCCAAAAACAGGGGGGGTCAAGTACGAAAACCCATTCAATGTTTTGCCAAAAACCCCAAAACGTTATCATGATATCAGTCAGTTCGATTTGTTTGGGAAGCGCTATGTGATCGGAGCCATTGATCAATATTTCCTGCCCAGCATTTTAGATACCATCATGTTTACGGTAATCTCGGTGATTCTTGAATTATTACTGGGGCTGGGGGTTGCCTTGGTGGTTAATACTGCATTTCGGGGCCGTGGGTTGATGCGCGCTGTCATGCTGGTTCCATGGGCTATCCCCACTGCAGTTTCATCCAGGATGTGGGAATGGATGTTCCAGTCCAGTCGGGTTGGCTTGTTTAACGTGATCGGGCAGATTTTGGGTCTTACGGATGGGAACTTTCCGTTCCTGTCCAATACTGCGTTCCAGCTTCCAGCCATGATCATTATCGACGTATGGAAGACCACACCATTTATGGCGCTCCTGCTGCTGGCAGGTCTTCAATTGATACCCAAGGAACTCTACGAGGCTGCTGATGTGGACGGGGCAAATAAAGTCCGCCAGTTCTTCGCCATCACGATTCCGTTATTACGCCCGACCATTGCGATCGCATTGATCTTCCGCACGCTGGATGCTTTGCGGATATTTGACTTGTTCCAGATTGTATTGGCGCAATCTCGTTTCTCCATGGCCAGTTATGCATACTATCAGTTGGTCGATTACGCAAATATGGGCACATCTTCCGCTGCATCGATCGTGATATTCGTCCTGATCGTTATCTTTGCATTGAGCTATATCCGGGCTGTCGGAATCCAGGAAGAATAGGAGGATTATTATGAACAGTAAAAACAAAAACATGATCAGCCGTTTTTTCTTTTGGTTGGTTGTCATCGGGATTTTTGTTTATATGATTTTTCCTTTTTATTGGATGATCAATTCATCCTTAAAGAGCGAAGCACAACTCCAGATGACCCCGGCAACCTTCGTCCCGCGCAACCCCAAAACTGGCATTTTTGCCCCAAGCCTGATCAACTACAAAGCCGTCTTAGAAAACAAACCTTTCTTGCGTGGAATTCAGAACAGCGTGGTCGTGGCAGTTTCAACCACCGTCCTCGCCCTGCTGGTTGGAGCATTCGCAGCGTTTGCACTGGGGAAACTGCGTTATCGAGGCAAAACAGCTTCCCTGTATATAATTCTCTCCATGACCATGTTCCCGCAGATCGCCGTGTTGAGTGGGTTGTATTTCGTCATCAGGAACCTGGCGATTCCTGCCATTCCCAGTATGATCCTTTCTTACATGCTCTTCACTCTACCTTTTACGGTTTGGGTTCTGGCTTCCTTCTTCCGGGCTCTTCCCATGGAGATAATGCAATCCGCGCAGGTGGATGGAGCGACCCCATTCCAGACTTTTATCTATATCTTGCTTCCGCTCACCGCCCCGGCTCTGGTGACAACCGGTCTGCTGGCGTTCATCTCAGCCTGGAACGAGTATCTGTTTGCGCTGACATTCACGACCGTTCAGCCTTCGGCACGCACTGTTCCAGTGGAAATCGCTCTTTTCTCCGGTACGATAGCTCACCAAACGCCTTTCGGTGAAATTATGGCCGGCGCTGTTATTGTTACGATCCCGTTGATCGCTTTGGTGCTCATCTTCCAGCAACGCATTGTAGAAGGCTTAACTGCTGGCGCAGTCAAAGGATAGAATACACAGAGTCCTAAATGAACTATAGACGCTTGGGCAGCAGTGGGCTGCTGGTCTCCGAACTCGCACTCGGTACAATGATCTTCGGGGAAGATACCGGAAGAGGCGTAGATGAAACTGTAGCCACCCGCATGATCCACCAATACCTGGATGCCGGCGGCAACTTTATTGACACAGCCAATGTTTACGCTGCCGGGCGATCCGAGGAAATTGTCGGTCGCGCTTTGAAGGGCAAGCGAGATCAAGTCGTTTTAGCAACGAAGGTGCGTTTTTCAATGGGGGATGGACCCAATCAGCAGGGGCTTTCACGCTATCATATCCAACATAGCGTTGAGGCCAGTCTGGGCCGCCTGCAATGCGAGTCAATTGATTTGCTTTACATGCATTGTTGGGATAATTTGACTCCAATAGAAGAAGCACTGCGAGCATTTGATAACCTTGTACAATCGGGGAAGGTTACGTACATTGGCGTCTCAAACTTTGCTGCCTGGCAACTGATGAAAGCACTCGGCCTCAGCGACACCAACAACTGGGCGCGTTTTGTTGCCGCACAATATCAATACAGCCTGGTGGTACGCGATATCGAATACGAGTTTATCGATATGTTTAGACAAGAGAGGGTTGGGCTGGTCCCGTGGGGAGCGCTTGGAGGCGGTTTCCTAAGCGGAAAATATCAGCGCGATCGACGTCCCCAGACTCCCAAAGATGGACGTATCGCAATCATGGAGGACGACACCGAAGAAGCCTGGTCTCGTCGAAACACCGATCGCAACTGGCGCATCTTAGATACCATTAACGAAATTTGTAAATCACACCCGGGAGCTTCTCATTCCCAAATTTCACTGGCCTGGCTACTAAGCAAACCTTTCATCAGTTCTGTACTGATCGGCGCAAAAACGCCAGAACAACTACGCGACAATCTAGCCACGGTTGTCTTACAACTTCAAGCTGAAGAGATTAATCGGCTGGACGAAGTAAGTGGCATTCCAGAAATGTATCCTTACCGCTTTATTCGGGAGACCGGCACACGATAATGCGAGCATAAATGGGTACTCGACTACCTCAGCAAAACCTCGCAGCTTCACTCACCTGCCCAACAATATATGAACAGTTATCTCTGGTGGCAAACAGGCGTCATCTATCAAATTTACCCACGTAGTTTCAAAGACACAAACGCGGATGGGATTGGGGACCTTCAAGGCGTTATCGAAAAGCTTGATTACCTTAACCAAATACTTGGAATAGATGCAATTTGGCTTTCACCTTTTTATCCATCTCCCATGGCTGATTTTGGCTACGATGTGGCTAATTATTGTGACGTTGATCCAATCTTCGGTACTTTAGAGGACCTCGACAAACTAATATTCGAGGCGCATTCGAGGGACATTCGCATTATTATCGACTGGGTCCCCAACCACACATCTGATCAGCACCCCTGGTTTCAAGATTCCCGCAGCTCTCGCAATCACCCCAAACGCAATTGGTACGTTTGGCGCGATTCCAAACCAGAGACCGGCGGGCCTCCCAACAACTGGCTGGCAGTCTTCGGTGGGTCCGCCTGGGAATGGGATGAAACCACGGGGCAATATTATTTACATTCATTCCTCAAAGAACAGCCGGATCTTAACTGGCGCAATCCTGATGTAAAAGCAGCCATGTTCGACACTATCCGCTTCTGGTTGGAACGAGGCGTGGACGGATTCCGTGTCGATGTCGCACACTACATCATGAAAGATCCCAAATATCGTGATAATCCCCCAGCTTCCCCTGGAGAGAAAAGTTTCCATCGCCCCCATGGTCAATACGATACTCAACACCACCTCTACGATAAGGGACATCCTGATGTTCACGCAGTTTATCGTGAATTTCGCACTATCCTGGATGAATACAGCGCTGCTAAGCCCCGCATGTCGGTTGGCGAAATCCATATCTACAATTTTGCAGAACTGGTGAAGTATTATGGCACGCCTGAGATTGGGTTGGAATTCCATATGCCGTTCAACTTCAGCCTGCTCAAACCAGAATGGAATGCCCAATCCTTCCGGAAACTCGTCGACAAGTTTGAGGCCACCTTGCCTGCCTGGGCCTGGCCTAATTATGTGCTCAGCAACCATGATGAGGGGAGAATTGCCTCCCGGTATGGTAAGGAGCAAGCCCGCGTTGCTGCCATGCTGGTTTTGACCCTAAGAGGTACCCCCACAATATATTACGGGGAAGAAATCGGTATGACGGATGTGAAAATTCCCCAGAGTCAACAATTAGACCCCTTCGGGCTCCGCGTGCCTGGATTAGGAAGGGATCGGTGCCGCACTCCAATGCAATGGGATGCCAGTCCTAATGCTGGATTCTCACATTCCGGAACGTCAAAACCGTGGCTCCCCGTATCTGACCAATATCCAACAATCAATGTGGCTCGCGAGTTAGGTGATCGCTTGTCAACCTTAAACTTATATCGAAATTTGTTGACCATCCGAAAGTCAAGCCCGGCACTTCAATGGGGCAGTTACACTCCTCTCGACAACGTACCGGCAGATTGCTTTGTATACCTACGCGAAGCAAAAGGGCAGCGCTTCCTTACTGCCCTTAATTTCTCTTCTGAATCACAAGTCCTTCACTTATCAAACTTTGTCGAGGCAAAGATAGTCCTGTCGACATATCTGGATCGTGATGAAACTATCGATTTGAAGAAATTTGCACTTAGAGAAAATGAAGGTATCCTTATTCAACTTGGAAATTGATGTAAAGCCAGTCTTCGCATTAGAATCGGGTGAATATCTATGTCCATCCCAATATTAGTCGCTATAGAAGGCGGCGGTACGAAATTCATCTGCGCAGTGGGTAATCAAGCAGGAGAAATTCTAGCTAAAAATCACATCCCCACGACGACGCCCAGCGAAACATTGGGGAGGGTGATCGCCTTTCTTCAAGAACAGGAACGTGAGCTTGGGCAGTTCAGAGCGATTGGGATCGCATGCTTCGGCCCACTCGATCCGCAGCCTGCCTCACCAACTTACGGTAAAATCCTACCCACGCCAAAACCAGGCTGGACGAATGCTGACATTGTCGGCAAAATCCAGGCTGCTTTTGATATCCCGATTACCTTTGATACCGACGTCAATGGCGCAGCGCTCGGTGAATGGCGCTGGGGGGCGGCCCGAGAGTTGGATACCTTTATTTACCTGACCATCGGCACGGGTATCGGTGGCGGCGGGCTTATCAACAATCAATTAATGCATGGATTGATCCACCCCGAAATGGGGCACATCCGAATCCCTCACGACTTCGAAGCAGATCCGTTTGAGGGTATCTGCCCATTCCACAAAGACTGCTTTGAGGGCCTCGCCTCCGGACCAGCCATCCAAGCACGCTGGGGACAACCCGCTGAGACGCTTTCTCCGGACCACCCTGCCTGGAAGTTGGAAGCGCACTATATCGCATTAGCCCTGGCAAATTATATTTGCACGCTTTCCCCTCAGCGAATTATTCTAGGCGGTGGTGTATCAAAACAAACGCACATCTTCCCACAAATCCATAATGAAGTGCAAAGTATATTAAATAAATATATCCAATCACCTCAAATCCTTGCTCACATACAAGATTATATTGTGCCTGCCGGTCTTGGCGAGCAAGCTGGCGTACTTGGAGCATTGGCATTGGCCCAGCAGGCATTTAATGTGAAATTATGAACGACACCCTCAAATGGTTCCATCAAGAATCCACGCGTACACTCAAGCGCATGCTCCCACGTCTGGAAGCAATTCTTGCAAATTCGATTACCACTAATCCTTCCGGCTGGGAACAATTTAGCTGCCGGCTGGAGGAACGCTTTACAGCCCTTTTTCAGCAATATTACAGCCTGTATGGGAATCACTACGACTTTTTTTTCTACCTGGAAGAGTTACTGATTCGTATGGCATACGCCTGGTTCAAGCGCCCAGAAGATCTGCGCGAACTGGATAAAACTCGAGAAGACAATCCAACCTGGTTCCAGTCAAATCAAATGTTGGGTGGCGTTTGCTATGTGGATTTATTTGCAGACAATCTGGAAAACCTGCGAACCAAAATCCCTTATTTCCAGGAATTGGGGCTTACCTACCTGCATTTAATGCCGATCTTTAAAAAACCGAATGGACCCAGCGATGGCGGTTACGCCATCAGCAGTTACCGCGAAATTTATCCCCCTTTGGGGAACATGGCACAACTTGCAACTCTTGCCCGCGACCTGAGACAGGCTGGAATAAGCCTGTCGCTTGATCTGGTATTCAATCACACATCTAACGAGCATACCTGGGCATTAAGCGCTCTCGCTGGAGACAGTGATCACCAAGCATACTATCGCATGTACCCTGATCGGGCCCTGCCAGACCAGTACGAACAAAACTTGCGAGAAATCTTCCCGGACGAACATCCGGGCGCCTTTACATACAGCCCGGAGATCGGGAAATGGATCTGGACCACATTCCACAGCTATCAATGGGATCTCAACTACGAAAACCCGGCGGTCTTCAACGAAATCGCCGAGACAATGCTCTTCCTTGCCAATCAGGGAGTGGAAGTGCTGCGGCTTGATGCAGTCGCTTTTACGTGGAAACAGCTCGGCACCAGCTGCGAAAACCTGCCCAAAGCTCACACGCTGATTCAAGTGCTCAACACAACTGCGCGCATCGCCGCCCCCGCACTCCTGTTCAAATCAGAAGCGATTGTGCATCCTGACGAAGTAATAAAGTACATCTCACCGGATGAATGTCAATTATCGTACAACCCGCTACTGATGGCTCTATTGTGGAACTCGCTAGCCACCCGTAAAGTACAGCTACTGAGTCAAGCCCTAGCGACACGCTTCCAGCTTCCTGCCGGCTGCGCCTGGGTAAACTATGCGCGCAGCCACGATGATATCGGCTGGACTTTCTCCGACGAAGATGCTGCGGCCTTGGGCATCAACAGCTACGACCACCGTCAGTTTCTCAACAATTTTTATACCGGAACCTTTCCCGGCAGCTTCGCACGTGGTTTACAGTTTCAATCCAATCCGAAAACCGGCGACGCGCGCATCAGCGGCACCTGCGCCTCCCTGGCCGGGTTGGAAAAAGCCATCTTGGAAGAAGGTTCAGAAGAAGTGGAACTGGCTATCCGGCGTATTCTGCTCATCCACGGAGTCGTCCTCACAGCAGGAGGCATTCCCTTAATATATCTGGGTGACGAAATCGGTACTCGCAACGATTATGGATACCGCGACGATCCAGCGCACTCACATGACAGTCGTTGGGTTCATCGTCCACGTGCTGATTGGGAACATTATTCCCGCCGCAATGACACCAACAGCGTTGAGGGGCGCGTCTTTCAGGGCTTAAAGCGATTGATCATCTTGCGCAAGAGCCAATCGGTCTTCTCCGGAAACGAATTGATTGTCATCTACACCGGCAATGACCACCTGCTTGGTTTTATACGCAAACGGGGCAAAGAACGCGCCGCAATTATTGCAAATTTCTCTGAAAGCGAACAAACAATTCCCGCAAGTTTATTGTCAACTTTTAAAATCACGAATTCCGCAACTAGGCTGCATGGAGATGCCTATTTCACATCGGAAAAGGATTTGATTCTTCCATCCTTCGATTTTTGTGTACTAAAAAACGATAGAAATGCACCCTTATCTAATACATCGGAGCATCCATAAAGAATGTCTGAAAAAATCACACTACAGGAGTCCCGGGACTCGCAAACGCCTGACACGTTTTGGTACAAAGATACAATCCTCTATGAAGTTTATGTACGCGCCTTCAACGACAGCAATGCCGACGGCCATGGAGACCTACGCGGCTTGACTGAAAAACTGGACTACCTGCAGGAATTAGGCGTGGACTGTTTGTGGTTGTCACCGATTTATCCCTCGCCGCTCAGGGACGACGGCTACGACATTTCCAACTACTACGAGATTCATCCCGACTACGGCAACCTGGATGATTTCTCAGAATTACTCAAAGAAGCACACCAGCGCGATATTCGGATCATCATGGACCTGGTCCTGAATCACACTTCGGACAAACATCCCTGGTTTCGGGCAGCGCGGGCCAATCGCCGCTCACTATTTCGCGACTATTATGTCTGGAACGATAATGACCAGAAATACAGCGATGCCCGGATCATCTTTGTAGATTCCGAAGACTCTAATTGGACCAAGGATGAGCAGGCGGGCCAATATTACTGGCATCGTTTTTTCGCATCCCAACCCGACCTGAATTATGACAATCCGAATGTTCAGGACGAGATGCTGCGTATTATGAGCTTCTGGCTCGACCTGGGGGTGGATGGTTTCCGCGCTGACGCTGTCCCGTATCTATTTGAACGCGACGGAACCAATTGCGAGAATCTGCCTGAAACGCACGATTTCCTCAAGCGTGTCCGCCGCTTCATCAATGAGTATTATCCCGGCCGCGTTCTGCTTGCCGAGGCCAATCAATGGCCCGAAGATGTGCTGCCCTATTTTGGCGATGGCAGCGATGAATTTCATATGGGTTTCCACTTCCCGGTCATGCCGCGCATCTACATGGCCCTGCGAAAAATGGATCGCACCCCACTTGTTTGGATCATGAACCGCACCCCGCAACTGACGGAATCTTGCCAGTGGTGCATCTTCCTGCGTAATCACGATGAGCTAACCCTGGAAATGGTTACCGAGGACGAAAGGAACTGGATGTGGGATGAATATGCTCCCGATCCGCGGATGCGATTGAATATGGGGATCCGTCGCCGACTGGCCCCCTTGCTTGACAACGACCGACGCAAAATCGAATTGGTCAATTCGATGCTCTTTACATTTCCGGGTTCCCCCATCATTTACTACGGTGACGAGATTGGCATGGGCGACAACATCTGGCTGCCAGATCGCAACGGAGTCCGTACGCCCATGCAATGGACCAGTGCCGACGACGCCGGCTTCTCGGAAGTACCCGTTCAAAGCATTTACACCCCGGTGATCGACAACGATGTTTATGGTCCAAAACAAGTCAATACCGAAAGTCAGCGCAAAGACCCCAATTCGCTGTGGAGCACCATCCGTCACATGATTGCTATTCGCAAACAACACCGCGCCTTCGGATGGGGCGATTTTTCATGGCTTGATTGTGGAAATGAGGCTGTCGCCGCTTATGAACGGGTCCACCAGAACGAGCAAATCATTGTACTGAACAATCTGAGCGATCAGACTCAGCCGGTGAAGGCTCCCCTTTCTGGTCGCAGCCGTGCCCTGACGGATTTACTCACGGGCAAGACCTTTGCCGGTCATGACGAAAAAATCGAACTGGATTTAAAACCCTACCAATATCTTTGGCTAAAATAAAAAGAGCCCAATGGACTCTTTTTATTCCCTATTCACCCACGGTATGCAGCAAGGCCATATTCGGCGGCCGCATGGCATCAATCGGAAAGCCGCACACCAGCACGACCTGCTGACCCGCCTGGACCACACCAGATTGGGTAATGGCCTGATCGACATGGTGAATCATCTCTTCTAACGACCCCGCGAATGGCACTAACTGCGGACGCACGCCCCACAGAAAAGCGAGTCGCAGGAAAGTCTCCGGATCCGGCGTAAAAGCCAGGATAGGCGAACGCGGTCGCACTTTGGACATCAGCCAGGCGGTGCGCCCGGTATTGGTAAACACGGCAACTGCAGTCACATCCCGGTCACGGGCCAATTCATGCGCCGCATGCGCCATGGAGGCGGCATCACTCCCGCCCAGTGCGATGCGTCCTTGCTGCTGCCCCCACTCTAGAAAATGCGTTTCGGCTTCACGGATAATGCGATCCATCATCTGCACCGATTCTACAGGATACTCACCCGAGGCGGTTTCGCCCGAGAGCATGACCGCGTCCGTCCCGTCGAAGATGGCATTGGCCACATCCGAGGCTTCAGCACGGGTCGGCAGCGGGCTTTGGATCATCGATTCAAGCATCTGTGTTGCCGTGATCACCAGCTTTGCACGCTGGTTGGCTTCCTGGATGATGTGCTTTTGGATGACCGGTACACGCTCCGGCGGCATCTCAACGCCCAAATCTCCCCGCGCAACCATCACACCATCCACCTCTTCCAGAATTTTTTCCAAGTCATCCAATGCTTCTGGACGCTCCAACTTGGCAATCAAGAGCGGTTTGCGCTGATCTTTTTTCAGCCTTTTCATCGCCTGGCGAACTGCAATGACATCATCGACGCTGCGCACAAACGAAATTGCAACCGCATCCACAGCCCGCTCAAGGCCAAAAGCCAGGTCAATTTCATCCTTGTCGGTAAAACCGGGAATACGCAAACGCACGCCAGGCAGGTTGATCCCTTTGTGTGGAAACAACGTACCTCCTACCACTACGCTGGCAGTGATCGTGCGCTGTGCGGCAGAAACTACCGACAAAGCCAGGCGTCCATCGTCGAGCAGCAGGCGGTCCTCGGTGTGAACTGATTCAAAAAATTCCGGGAAATCGACCGGAACAACTTGTTCAGCGCAGTCCGGCTTCGGGTCTTCCTGGGCATATAACCTGATCACTTCACCCGGTTTCAGAAATAGGGGTTTAGGCAAATCGCCCACCCTGATCTTTGGTCCCTGCAAATCCTGTAAAATGCCAACGCTCATGTCGAGCCGCTTAGAGACCCTGCGTATGCGAGCAATATATTCGGTGTGCTGCTCCCGGTCACCATGCGAGAAGTTGAGCCGGGCCACATTCATGCCCGCCTTCATCAACTGCTCCAATTTTTCTTCGCTCTCGCAGGCCGGACCAATCGTGACAACAATCTTTGCTTTTCTATCCATGACATTTACCTTTAGAAATTATACTCGCCACAGAGCACTTTTCATGTCTCCATGGCGAATTTAATCCAGTCCGGTGAAAATTAAATGTAGTGCAGTTTCTCGGCCTGCTTGTTCAGATCAGCGCGGAAATCGGGATGGGCGATATGAATCAGTTGCTGCGCTCGCTGCCGGATGGTTTTCCCGTACAGATCGGCCACACCAAATTCAGTTACAACAAAGCGGACGTGATTACGTGAAGTCACAACCCCCGCTCCTTCCTTGAGCATGGGAACGATGCGGCTGATTACCGTTCCGTCACGCATCGTAGCTGTACTCGGCAGCGCAATCACAGGTACGCCATCTTTTGAACGCGAAGCGCCATAGATGAAATCCAGTTGCCCGCCGACACCCGAATATAACTTGGGACCAATGCTGTCGGCGCAGACCTGACCCGTCAGGTCGACCTCGATCGCCGAGTTGATTGCCACCATACGCTCATTCTGGGCGATAACAAATGGGTCGTTGACATACTCGGTACGGTGCAGTTCGATCAGCGGGTTGTCGTCCGACCAATCGTAGAGGCGCTTTGTCCCCAGCATGAACCCGGCAATTATCTTGCCTGGATGCAGCGTTTTGCGTGCATTGGTTAATACGCCGGCCTCGACCAGTTCAATCACGCCGTCCGAAAAAAGCTCACTGTGAACACCCAAATCTTTTTTGTCGTGCAGGTATTTAAGCACTGCATCGGGAATGGCACCGATGCCCATCTGCATGGTCGCGCCATCCGGGATCAACTCGGCGATGGAGCTGGCCACTTTTTCGATCACCTCCGAAGGACCTTCGTCGGTCATGGGTAACTCGGAGATCGGATAATTCACCGGGATAAGATAATTCAAGCGGCTGACGTGGATGAACGAATCCCCCAAAGTGCGCGGCATCTGCTCGTTGACTTCGGCAATAATGATCCCGGCCGATTCAGCCGCCGTCTTCGTCAGGCCGACTTCGACGCCCAGGCTGCAAAAACCGTGTTCATCGGGCGGAGAAACATGGATCAGCGCCGCATCCAGGGGTAAAATCCCGTGCTTGAAGAGCAAGGGAAATTCCGAGAGCAGCACGGGGGTAAAATCCGCCCGGCCTTCGTGCACTGCCTTTCGGATGTTGGCACTAATGAACATCGAATTGACCCGCAAATGACCCTGCATGGCCGGACCAACGTAATCAGCAGGACCAACCGTCAGCGCCTGGCAGATTTCGACATTTTCGAGATTGGGTGCGTATTCCACCAAAGCAGCCAGCACCTTCTGGGGGACGGAAACGTTCCCGGTCAGGAATAACCGGTTTCCGGACTGGATGGCCCGCACAGCCTCCTGCGGGCTGACTACCCGATCCTGATACTGGCTAGCCAAGTCCATCGTCTACATCCTCTCCGTTTGTCAAGCGACTGAGGTGATGGAGTTTGCCGTCGAGGGTGTTGACGGCCAATTCAAGAGCAGGGTTCGTCTTAATCGCTTTTTGGATCCCCATTTCAGCAAGGTCGATGATAAATAACATCGAAGCGTTGACAAAAGCATGGGTAGCCGTGCGAGCAACCACACCCGGCATATTCGGCACGCAGTAATGCAGCACGCCCTCCTCAACAAACACCGGATGCTCATGCGTCGTCGGTCTGGAGGTTTCCACGCACCCACCCTCATCAATGCTGACGTCAATGATCAGCGAGCGCGGTTTCATGGCCCGCACCATTTCACGCGTAACCAGCAGCGGGGCGCGTTGACCCGGAACAAGAACCGCCGTGATAACCACATCCGCATAGGCGGTAGCCCGCTCAATATTACGCGGTGTCGAGATCATGGTTACCACACCAGGAAAGCGGTCATAGATACGCTGCAGGACACTGAGCTCTTTGTCGATAATCGTGACATGTGCGCCCAACCCCAGGAAAGCCTGGGCAGCGTAAGTTCCTACAACGCCTCCTCCGATGATCACCACCTCAGCTGGCGGCACACCTGGAACGCCACCCAGCAAAACGCCCTTGCCGCCCCAGTTGTTTTGCAACAATCGGGCGGCTGTCTGCACCGCCATGGCCCCACCGATCTGGCTGAAGGGACGTAAAACCGGGCGGGAACCGTCCGGCATTTGGATCTGCTCGTAGGCTACCGAGGCTATCCCGCGCTTCAGCAAGATATCGATCTTGTCCTGACGGGCGGATGCCAGGTGCAGGAATCCGGTCAAAATCGAACCGGATTGCAGCCACTCCAACTCATCTTTCATCGGGCGGGAAACCTTGAGAAGCAGGTCTGCGCGTCCGAAGACTTCATCCGGGGAATAGACGATGCGCGCACCGGCGCTTTCATATTCCTGGTCGCTAAACCCGGCTCCGATCCCCGCCTCGTGCTCAACAAAACATGTATGCCCAAATCGGGATAAGATTTCGACCCCGGCCGGGGATTGTCCTACGCGATATTCAAAGGGTCGGCGTTCTTTTGGAATACCGATGTTCATACTGCCTCCAATCCGCCTCTCAAGACAGGTTCAAGACCTCACGAATGCGCGGAAGCGCCCAATCGATGGTTTCCTTATCGATCACCAGCGGCGGCGCAAAGCGGATCACGTGCTCATGAGTCTCTTTGGCCAGGATGCCGCGATCTTGCAATGCTTCGCAAAACCGTCGTGCGCCCTTTGCTTCCGGTTTCAATTCAACCCCAATCAACAACCCCCTGCCCCGCACTTCTTTGATATGCGGGCTGGGCATTTCAGCCAGTTGCTCCATGAAATACGTGCCCAGCTGCTCGGCACGTTCGGACAACTTTTCATCCACCAAGACTTTGATGGCTGCCCGCGCAACGGCTGCACCCAGCGGATTCCCGCCGAAGGTGGAACCATGTTCACCGGGCGTGAATAAACCCAACAAATCCTCATCTGCCAGAACGGCCGAGACGGGATAAAAGCCGCCTGAGAGCGCCTTTCCGATCACGGTAATATCCGGCCGGACTCCCTCGTGCTGCGCGGCAAACAGTTTCCCGGTTCGCCCCAGCCCCGTCTGGATCTCGTCCGCAATCAACAAGACGTTATTCTGCCTGCATGTTTCAGCCACCTGCCGCAGGTATCCATCCGGTGGGACGATCACGCCGCCCTCGCCCTGGATCGGTTCAAGCATGACCGCGGCGGTGTTGGGCGTGATCGCTTTCCTGATTGCCTCCGCATCACCATATGGAACGGTAACAAACCCGGGCGTGAAGGGACCAAAGTCGTCGCGGTAAAGCGGTTCGGTCGAGAAGGTCACAATCGAGATCGTACGTCCATGGAAGTTGCCGGCACAGGTGATAATCTCCGCCTGGTGACGCGGTATGCCTTTGACCCGGTAGGCCCATTTGCGGGCTAGTTTGAGCGCCGTTTCGACCGCTTCAGCGCCGGAGTTCATCGGGAGGGACATTTCGTATCCGGTTAATTCAGATAACTCCTTATACAACAGAGGCAGCTGGTCGTTGCGAAAGGCCCGCGATGTCAATGTGACCTTTTTAGCCTGTTCCAGCAACGCCGCCAATATTTTTGGATGCACATGCCCCTGGTTTACGGCCGAATAGGCGCTCAGGCAATCCAGATATTTTTTACCATCCACATCATAAACCCACACGCCCTCAGCGCGGTCAATCACGACGTCGAGTGGATGATAGTTGTGTGCCCCGTAGCGCTCTTCGAGCTGAATGTAATCCTGCGTATTCATAGATCACCTCTAGAGAAATGAAGGTTTTTGCCCCGAGCGCTACGCAGTCGAGAGGCTTCGCCAAAGAAACCGGGTTTCAGACAGAAACCCGGCCCCGGTAAAAAGATTATGCGACCTCAAGCAATCGAGCCAGGATCGCCTTCTGAGCATGCAGACGATTATGTGCCTGTGGAAAGATCCTCGAATGCGGACCATCTGCTACTTCATCCGTCAATTCGTGGTTGCGGTGCGCAGGCAGACAATGCAAAACAATTACATCTCCTTTAGCCTCACCAACCAGCTTGGCATTGACCTGGTAGGGCGGGAAAACTTTCTCGCGTTTGGCAGCTTCCTGCTCCTGCCCCATACTGGTCCAGGTATCGGTATAAATCACATCCGCATCGTTGACCGCCTGGTGCGGATCGCGCAGGAATGCAAGCTTGCTGCCAGACTCGGTCGCAATCTTTTTGGCGACTTCGACTGCATCCGGCCTGATATCATAATCTTCCGGATTGGCAATAGTAAAGTTCCAACCCAATTTGGCGCAGATATGCATGAGTGAGACGGCCACATTGTTACCATCACCAATATAAGTTACATTCAAGCCTTTGGCCTTACCGTACTGCTCCTGGATGGTCAGTGCATCAGCCATGGCCTGGCAGGGATGGTTGTAGTCGCTTAAGCCATTGACGACCGGAATGGTTGACCATTTTGCCAGTTCCAGCACATGAGCGTGGTCAAAAACACGCGCCATGATCGCATGAACATACCCGGACATCACGCGTGCCACATCCGCAATCGATTCCCGCTTTCCCAAACCAATCTCGCTGGGAGAAAGATACAACGCATCCCCATCCAAATGACGCATGGCCATATCGAAGGAAACTCGCGTACGCAAGCTGGGTTTCTGGAAAATCATACCCAATACCTTGCCTTTTAATAACGGTTGATTACCGCCAGCAAAATATTCCTTTTTCAGCCGAAGCGCAAGATCAAGCAGGTCTTGTAGCTCCTCGGAAGAATAATCTGCGACAGCCAAAAAGTGTTTCATTAATTCCTTCTCCTTCTTGTGAAGTATAGCACAGGGGATTAATGGCGCGATGTCACCAGGATCACATTCTGGATTTGAATTTCCTCAAAGAGAATCACTGCGCAGGCGCGCGAAATTTACGCCAATAGCGTTGCAGCCCGTCCGCAGACATCCCCAATGGATTAGCCAGCGCATAAGAGCGGATTACGTCGTCACTCAGGCCGACCCCGCGCCCCTGAGCCTCCATCCATTCCGTAAATTGCTGCCGCAATGCCTCGATGGGTGGCGCGGACGGCATTGTTTTTTCCAGCCAGCGCTCGACATCGTCCAAAGATTTTTCCATTGTACGTAACTGCCATTCAGGATCATCGAAAATCCCAAAATGGGTCGGCGCAATCCGGTTGAATTTAACCTGCCTCAGGCGTTTCAGGCTTTCCTGCCAGCGCTCCAGGTGAAATTCGGGCGGTGGCATGGGTACTCTCAAATACTGGTAACCGGGGATGCGCACACCGCCCACGTCGCCGGTAAAACAGATATCTTCAAATAGGTAAGCATAATGATGTTCAGCATGTCCGGGAGTGTTGAGTGGTAGAAATTGCAGGTTGCCAATCACAATTTCTTCTTCATCCTGTACAACGGTCAGTTGATCTTCGGGAACTGCTAAAAATTCTCCCCAGAGCGTATCCATCTTATCGCCATAAATACGCGCGGCGCTCGCCAGCAATTTCTCCGGGTGAAGCATGTGCGGCGCGCCAACCGGATGGACGTAAATCTGTGCCCCATGCTGGGCCAGCCAGCCGGCCGCTCCAGCATGATCCAGATGGATATGTGTCAACAACACATGCGTGATATCCTGAACAGTTAATCCATGTTCAGCCAAGCCGCGCTCAAGCGCTTCAATCGTCGAACCGGGGCCTGATTCAATCAAAACAGCCCCGGCTGAATGTTTGATCAGATACGAGGCAATCGCTTGAGATCGCCCCTGGAAGTTTAAGTCTAAGGTGTATATGTGGGTTTGAACCATCTTGTCGCTATCTCCTGGTCGGCTGTGCTGCTTACGAGGCCTGAAAGTGCCTGCGATAAATCAGCCCCATTATAAACTGAACAGACCGGGATGTTGCGATCCATCAAAGACTGGGCTAAGATTTCGCCCCCCTTCAGACCACCGAACGACTCGGAAATCAGGAGAACTACGACCGGTTTCAAATCACGACGCTGCAAATCGTCAACTGCAATCAGGATTTCGGGTTGAGTGGTTGGGGTGACCAAAATCGCGCTGCTTCCACGGGGTAATTGCTTTGCCTGGGCAGACACCAGGCTGCCCAAAGGCAGTTCCCCCTCGGCTTCCAGGAAAGCCAGCACTTCAAGAATTTTATCTTCCTGACGCACAGTCCGCTCTGCCGGGATAATGGTTTGCACTTGACCTGAAGCCACAAAACCAACCGCACGATCTTTGCCAATGAAATAATGCGCCAGTGAGGCGGTAATACTGATGGCGTACTCAAGAGTTGAGGGTGGCAGCGAGAATGTTGGACGCTTGCTGAATAACCACCCATCCAATTGGTCAGCCGACAATTCGTATGGTTGTTCCGCATGAACGGTAGCTTGTGCATCCATAAACAACCAAACCTCAGCCTGAGGGTCCCGGTCAAACTCCTTGACCATCAGCTGCCCGCGACGGACAGTTGACGGCCAATGAATCCGTTTGAGAGGATCCCCCGGGTTATATTCGCGAACGCTAGAAGCATGCGGGGTGACGTCGATTGCTTTACGACTGATCGGTTTGCCGCCCGGCAGCAGGCCCAGCGGCGAGGGGAACGATGCAATTTCAACCAGCATCGGCAAGACCACCAGAGAATCAAGTGCCGGGAATTGCTTCTGGGCCTTGAACAACCCAAATGGATCGCCTGAGGTAAGTGCGGTCGGTCCAAGCGAAAAGCTGCCTCGACGCATCAGCCAGGTTCGTGCTACGTAGGAACGTTTCTGATGCCTCCCAATCCCGGTCAGCAAGCGCGAACCCTTAGCACCTGGCATGAGCGAGGCATTCAGCACCTCGACCCACAAACAAGCTAACATACCATTATTTGTGACTTCGAAATGTTCCTCGAAAATGTCCCCCACATTTGCGCGCAAGGAACGCGCCTGGCGTACTATTTTCATACCCTGCAAAGACAATCGAGCCCAAAGCCAACTGACCGTAAGCAAGAGCGTGCTCAGATATAAAATCCGGGAATAGATCGGCGCGCCACTGACCAGGGAACCGAGAATTCCGATGGCAAACAGCAGCCCAACCAGGACCCGACCAGGATTCATACCGCGGTGCTTTCCCCTACAGCCTGATAATCTCCGCCCGGCACAGGAACGCTCAAAACAGTTTCATGGACAATCCGGTCAGCGCTCAATTCCCGCAAGCGAGCTGCCGGTCCGACAATAATACGATGACCCAGCACCGACACGGCCAGGGCCTTGATATCGTCCGGCAGCACATAATCCCGCCCCAATAATGCTGCTCGCGCCTGGCCGGTCCGGAACAGGGATAAACTTCCCCGTGGGCTGGAACCCAATGACACGTCGCTGCTCTGGCGGGTACGCCCGGTCAACTCTATGATGTAACGCTTGATCGCATCCGAAACATAGACCTTCTTGACCGCCTCAATCGCAGCCAGGACTTCTTCAGTGCTGACAACCGCTTCCAGAGTCTCAAGCGGGTGGCGCAATTGCTGATCTTCCAGGATCCGAATCTCATCCGAAGGAGTTGGATAACCGAGTCGCACACGCAAAAGGAAGCGGTCCAACTGCGCTTCCGGCAGCGGGAAGGTGCCCTCATACTCGATCGGGTTTTGAGTGGCTAAAACCATGAAGGGTTTGGGTAAAATGTGGGTCACCCCATCCACTGTCACCTGGCGCTCTTCCATCGCCTCCAGCAAGGCAGCCTGGGTTTTGGGTGTGGCGCGGTTGATCTCATCGGCCAGAACGATCTGGCCAATTACCGGACCCGGCCTGAATTCGAATTGATGCGTCTCCTGATTGTAGATCGAGATACCGGTAACATCACTCGGCAGCATATCGGGCGTGAATTGAATACGATTAAATGTACACCCGACTGACTTTGCCAAACTACGTGCCAATATCGTCTTGCCAACCCCGGGAACATCCTCGATCAGGACATGACCCTGACACAGAAGGCCAACCACAACCGTCTCGAGGGATTGGCGCTTCCCGATGATCACTTTCTCCAGGTTGGTGATTACGCGTTCGCCAAATGCTTTTAAGTCCGTCATCCGCGTTTCCTTTCACGTGGGATAAAGTGATTGTAAGGGTTTTCAAGCCGCGGGGCAAGTCCACCGGGTGTGGTTTTTTTTACTTTTTACCAGTCATTTAGTATTAATTATGGCGGGCCATGGAATTTGCGGGCACGGAATTGGGGTATAATCCGCTCCAAGGCCCCCGTAGCTCAATGGATAGAGCGCCTGACTTCGAATCAGTAGGTTGTGGGTTCGAGTCCCGCCGGGGGCACTAGATATGGCCGTATACCACCTTACACCCCCCATATTTGGGGTAAAAAGAGCCTCTTTTCATCGGGGCTCTTTTTGCTACTGCAGTTTTACTGCAATTTTACTGCAACTGGATCTGGACCGGAGTGATCAACTCTTCGATCTTCTCAGCCGCCTCGGTCTGCAAGCGCGCCGTAGCGTGTCCGTATATGTTGACGGTCGTGCTCGCCTTGGCGTGACCCGCACGCCCCTGGACGGTGTTGACCGGCAGCCCCATGTCCAGCAATGCATTGAGCGATGTGTGGCGTAAGTCGTGAAAACGGATCGCCGGCAGACCAGCTTGCTTCAGGATACTTTTGAATTCATTCCTGACCCGCTTATGATCGAGCGGCGTCCCAAGCGTGGTGGGCATGCACACCCAGGTGGTGAACCGCATGCACAGCGTCTCGCACCGCCA
>CAYOUV010000054.1:0-22752 GCA_964407265.1 uncultured Anaerolineaceae bacterium
ACATCAGGCTAACACGGACACTATCGATTACGACTTCAATCATGCGGGGCATGCGAACTCCGGCCGGTGAGGATAATAATCTATTCTAACACAAGCGATGGGAATCACCCAAGCGCACCCAGATAGTGGGGGCATATTTGTCCAGTTGATCCGGCTTGATTAGAATGCTATAATTCCCATACAGATTATCAACATAGGACAACGAATATTGCCCTTATGGTTTGATATTTCTCGTGACATGCCGCGGGCAGCGGCTTGCTTGCGGTATGGCCTTTCCATTTTTATTGGTTCCAGGAGGCCAACATGGTCAAGCGTACCCCTTCTTTACAAAGCGATAGCCATAACCCGGCGCGAGATCGCAAGCATTCCCCCACATCCAGATCTAAAACCATTCGTCAAAGACCACGCCCGGCGCGCGGGATCCGTGCACTCAAAGCGACGGCTCTGATCGTCCTGACCCTGGTATTGGGCGGTTTTTTTATACCGGCCCAGGCAGCTGCTCCCCTCGGGGGCGAGATCATCCGGGTTAATCAGGTCACCACGAACTCCCAGAATGAGACCACGATTGCCATCAATCCTACCAACCCTCGCAACCTGGTAGCGGGATCGATCACTTTTCAAACGGGGACCGGCCAATGCGCGGCCTACTACTCGATGGACCGTGGGAAAACCTGGACGCAACAGATCTTGCCGAACGGGGGTTCCTTTCCGGCTTCCGGCGATCCGGTGGTGGCGTTCGATGCCAACGGGACAGCCTATTTCCTGTGCATGAACCAATATCCCAGTGGAAACGAGTATCGCACGCAGTATGTGCTGAAGTCGGCTGATGGCGGCCAACACTGGAGCACTCCCGTTCTGGCGGTTGGCTCACCGTCCACCGATGATGACAAGGGTAGTCTGGCCGTGGACGATCACCCGGGCAGTCCTTATGCGGGCAATGTCTACGCGCTGGCCACACGAGGACCTTGCGGACAACCAGGCGAACTGCGCTTTGCACGCTCGACCAATGGCGGGTTGATTTTCGAGCCCGACCAGAAGATCAACGACGTCAGCCCGGTTGCATTCGCCGGAGACATAGCAGTGGGCGTCGATGGAGCGGTTTATGTCTCCTGGCGTGATATGACGGTCTGCGGACCGAGCCAGAAGACCAACGGAATCATGATCGATAAGTCCATCGATGGGGGAAAAACCTTTGGCGCGCTGACCGGCGGAACCGACCGCACCATTCGGCTTGGCGATATCACCCAGAGCGTGCGTCCCGTGGGCGGGCGCGGTGGTGGCCAACCCATCATCGGCACCAGCCCTACAGACCCGAATGTCGTGTACGCGGTATGGAGCGAGGATCCCGCGGGGATAGATGACTCTGACATCCTGTTCGCCCGCTCGCTGGATGGCGGAAACACCTGGTCAGCACCGATCCGCGTCAACAATGACGTCAATCCCCCTGGAGATTTCTTCAGCCAGTTCTGGCCGACGATGGCGGTTGATCCCTCCGATGGGGAGATCGACATTGTGTGGTACAGCGACCAGAACGATCCGGACCGGACCGACGGGACGCCGCTCGTCGATGTATACTTCGCAAGCTCCACTGACAACGGGGCCAGCTTCAGCCCGAGCATCAGGCTGACTTTCTCCTCTTCGACCCCGGTCGGATTCTTTGGTGACTACATTGGCATCGACTCGCTGGGCGGGGTAGCGCATCCGCTCTGGACCGACACAACCTTCCTTGCAGGCAACGACCAGAACATCGCGACCACGCAGGTCGGCGGTGCCAATCTGCGCGTCAGCGTATCGGACGCGCCGGATCCGGCAGTAGCTGGAGGCTCGTTGGTTTACACGATCCATGTCACCAACGATGGTCCGGCGGATGCATTCGGGGTGAACGTGCTTGATACGTATCCAGCCGGCGTGACGATTCAGAGCAACACGGACTCGTGCGGCTCGGGGCCAGGACCCTCCTTATTGATCTGTTATCTGGGGGATGGGGTTGTCAAGGCAGGAGAGACAAAGACCTTCGACCTGACAGTTGGAATCAACGCTGATCTGGTCTACAATGCCGGCGGGCCGACTACAATCACGAACACGGTGAACGTGACCTCCGATCAGAGCGACCCCGATCTATCGAATAACGCCGTGAGCGAGAATACGCTGGTGAAGGCCCAGGCCGATGCTGCCATCGCGAGTTTCGCGGCGGTCGCACCACCTGCGGAAGCTCTAATTGGGCAGCCCGTCGATCTGACACTGCGCACGGTGATCACAAACACTGGACCATCGTCGCCAGTGGATACGATTCTCTCAGGCTCGGCGGCGTCCACAGCCGGTTCGACCGTTTCGCCGGCGAACTTCTCGGAGACCGCCTTGGCTGTGGCGAAGAACGAACTTCGGACAATAGATGAGAAGTTCACGGTCGCTTGCAACGCGCCCGGACCACACACTTTCTCGTTTAGTAGCGCAGTCCAGCTACGCAACCCGGCGGATCTCGACCCTAATCCCACCAACAACACAGCGGCGACGACGGTCACCGTTGGATGTGTTATGCCGGTCAAGATCGATGTTGAGCCGAAGACCATCAATCTCAAATCCGGTGGGGTGGTGCCGGTGGTGGTCTATGCCAACCAGGCAGGTGAATTTGGCTTGCCGCTGGCCTTCGATCCTGCAACCATTGAGGTGGACAGTGTCCGTTTCGGTCCGCAGGAAATCGTTTGGCTCGATAAGGGAGGGGCCACGGAAGCTCACGACAAGGATCACGGGAACAGCGCCCGGCAAAGGATGTTCCATTTCCGGATTGATATGAGCAGTCTGACCCCGGGTTCCCAGGAGCTTTGTATTAAAGGAAAATGGATTGATACCTATGAAGTAGAGCAGACTTTCTTTGGATGCGATACGGCAATGGTCAAGTAAGAAATCGTCTTGCTGCAAGGATATACGCGATCCCCGCCCTTCCCAAAGGGGCGGGAATTGCGCAGCTATGCTCGAGTTATTGGATCTACCGCAGTCCCCGCAGGGGATTGCGGTCTGCCTTTAAGCTTTGACGAAGTACCGGTAGTAATAGTCGATCCGTGCCGACACTGATTTAGCGGCGACTTATTTCCTTCTTGGAGGTTCACAAGTGTTCATCGTAGGTAGTCTCATCTCCGGAATGATCGCGATCGCTTGTCTGATTGGCGGAATCTACGCCATATTCACCCAAAGAGAGAAGCACAAGCAGGGCGTGTACACTTCGGGCAGCGTAGTCGGCCTCGAAAAAAGAGTCCTCCAGCCCGGAAGCTCGGGAGTCTACTGCCCGGTGGTCAGGTTTTCCGACGCGAACGGCGAAACGCATCGCTTCGAATCTGCCTTTGGCACGCTGCCGGCCTCCAATAAGGTCGGCGATACCGTCAAAATATTCTACAACCCGGATCATCCGGACGAAGCCGAAATAGAATCGGGCATCTCAAAATATTTTGCACCCGGATGCCTGCTCAGTTTTGCGATTGGCGCTTGTTTCTTTAGCTTGATGTTCTTAGGGTTATTCTTTCTCTATCAACATTAGCGAACCACGCAAGAAAGAACCTTTCCCGTCCAATCGGAGACCTTCAGCAGGGAATCTGCGCATATCATCCCCATAGAGAAAGACTCTGCGCTATCCAAGCGCTTGACTCGCATCCTGTGGGCACTATAATGAAATTAGCGATCTTTGAAAAGACTGTTGGAAAGCTGACGCTCGAATACGTTGCTGAAAGAGTTGTCACGCGCACGCCGCCAGGTGGGATTCGCCCCGCTAAAAATTCACGAATCTAATCCCCAGCATTTTTCCGTATAATTGATTTAGTTCACACCCGGCCACCAGCCGGTACCCTTTCAAGGTGCTTCACGAATGCAAACCGTTGGGCAGTAAACATCATGATGAGAGTGCTCTTCACGAGAAATATCAAGACTGGTAGATGGCCCCATTACAAAATTAAACGAGCCTTCAGCTTTCTGCTGTGAAAGGAGGTTAGCATGACAAAACAATCCTGGAGAATTGTGCCAGTAACGAAATTGGGCAAGTGGTCGCTCGGGCTCATCGTCGCCATGCCGCTATTGTTTACGATCGGCTCGTCATTCACAAACTCAATGTACAAATCGGTCCCGGCGGGCAGCACGATATTGGTAGACATTGCCACGAGGCCGGCCCTGGCGCTTACAATGCTGGCTGGAATGGCTGCCGGAATTTTGGCCTTCATCACGGGTCTCCTGGCAATCATTCGACAAAAGGATAATGCGCTACTGGTTTATGTCTCTAGTTTAATCGGAGCGCTGCTCATGCTGTTCCTCGCCGGCGAAGTATTATCTCCCCATTAAGAATTCGCCTAATAATTGCGTGCAGCAGCAGTCTGTGGTGGAGGTACACACAGGCATCCTCCTGCAAGGTGGTTTGTTTACAGATCACCAGTCCGCTAACACCGACGGCGGGTATCCCTCTACCGGGACGATGTCCTGACACCCCTACGGGTGCGGGCAGGACAATGTCCCTGGCGGGATGGTACCGCAAATCGTTAGCCCGCATGAGCGTTGCTGCGAAGTATAAAGAAGGAGATAATATAAAAGTATGAACAACTTTAAAGGCAGTGAAAAGGGGTTGTCACTGGAACAAGGTGAAGAATTACTCAACACATTAAATGACCGTTTTAAGAAATACATGAACCGCCATAAAGGTCTTGATTGGGATACAGTACAGGCAAAGCTGGAAGCTAATCCTGAAAAACTGTGGTCACTGAATGAAATGGAAAGAACCGGTGGTGAACCAGACCTTGTTGGTCATGATAAAACGACCGGAGAATACATTTTTTATGATTGTTCAGCAGAAAGTCCCAAAGACCGCAGAAATCTTTGTTACGATCGCGAAGCGTTGGAATCAAGGAAAGAACACAAGCCGAAAAATAACGCTATTGATATGGCTACTGCCATGGGTATTGAACTTTTAACAGAAGAACAATATCGGGAATTGCAGAAACTTGGAAATTTCGATACGAAAACATCAAGCTGGGTGATAACACCTACTGATATTAGAAAACGTGGCGGTGCCATCTTTTGTGATCGTCGCTACGACACTGTCTTCGTGTATCACAACGGCGCAGAATCATACTATGCTGCCAGGGGATTCCGTGGCTCGCTAAGGGTCTAAATTTGCACTGATAGCGAAGCAGGGTGTTCCAGGTTACACGTTTTAGAAAAGTAACCTCGTTGGTTCTGTATAGGGCCATAAGAATCAAATGCGGGCTAACAAAACGTACTCCGTAACCGCTCCGTGGAAGAGCCAATCGCGCGGGTTTTGATAAAAAGTTTATACGAGGAGAAATTCCATGAAAACTGCAGATCGCAATTCACTAATTACATTCCCTATATTGATATTGATTGGATATCTGGTTGCCTTGGCAGGAAGTCAGGGCGGAACTTCGATTGCTGGCATTCCACTGTTTGCACTATCCGTTGGGCTGGTCTTTTTGATTCAGTGGATCGCCTTTATACCAGCCTACATCACCCAGACTGAACGATTCTTTGATCTGACAGGCAGTATCACCTATATCTCCGTCATAATCGTGGCATTCGTTTTCGGTAATGACATGGATATCAGAACAATTCTTCTCTCAGCCCTGGTAATGATCTGGGCAATTCGTCTTGGAACTTTCTTGTTCCGCCGCATCCAAAAAGCAGGTAAGGATGATCGTTTTGATGAGATTAAACCTTCGTTTATCCGCTTCCTGAACGTTTGGACGATCCAGGCCTTATGGATCACCTTAACCGTGGCTGCTGCGCTGGTGGCCATTACAACGACCATTCGAAAAGAATTGGATTTATTTACCCTCGTCGGGTTTTTGGTCTGGGCTCTCGGATTTGCAATTGAAGTTGTCGCCGACTCACAAAAAAGTCGTTTCAGTGCAAATCCAGACAATAAAGGCAAGTTTATTCAAACAGGTTTATGGTCTCGTTCCCGCCACCCAAATTACTTTGGGGAGATCATGCTCTGGATAGGTGTTGCGATAATCACACTGCCTGTTTTACGAGGCTGGCAGTGGGTTGCTCTGATTTCTCCTGTTTTCGTCACCCTCCTTCTGACTCGTGTCAGCGGCGTTCCACTACTTGAGAAGAAGGCGGACAAAAAGTGGGGTGGGCAGGCAGATTACGAATCCTACAAAAAGAGAACGCCTGAATTAATTCCAAGATTGTGATCCTTGTGCACTCTGACAATGGATTACACTGCGCACTCCGTAACCGCTCCGCGGTTACCCCTGCTGGAAGCCGAATGAGAAGCGAGCAACTGGACAGCGGAGGTACCTGCTGCCAGCCTGTGCCCCTCCGGGGCATATCCCACTCCGCTACGCTGCGGGGACGATGTCCCTGACGGGATGGTATCCTTTACCCCCTACCGGGGACCTTGCGGCAGGACGATGCCCTTACAGGACGATGCCGGAAATCGTTGGGTGGCTATGAATCGCAATTGCGCAGGCATACGCCGAGCAACTTGCATATTGTCGACGATGAACAATACCTAAAAGGAGATTGATCATGAAAATTGGCCTACAAATTCCGTCTTTTAAATACCCCGGCGGCACGGCTGCCATTCGCCCCAAACTGAAAGAAATTGTCACCACCGCAGAAGCAGCAGGATTTTACAGCCTATGGGTGATGGATCATTACTATCAAATCAAGGGCTTGTTCGGCGAATCCTATAGCGACCCGATGATGGAAAGCTATACCACGCTCGGATATTTTGCCGGGTTAACTGAAAAAGCTCGTCTTGGCGTGCTGGTAACAGGCGTTATTTATCGCCATCCTGCTATGCTGATGAAAGTAGTCAACACCCTCGATATTCTCTCCGGTGGCCGTGCTTATCTCGGCATTGGCGCGGCCTGGTATGAAGAAGAAGCCAAAGGCTTTGGCATTCCCTACCCCTCCACATCAGAGCGCTTCGAACTCCTGGAGGATAATCTCCAACTGGCGAAGGCGCTCTGGGATGGTGATGAGACATCCTTTGAGGGCCAGCATTTTTCTGCACCGGCAATCACCAATAATCCCCGCCCGATCTCAAACCCGCATCCACGCATCATGATTGGCGGTATGGGCCCAAAGAAAACTCTGCGCATGGTTGCTCAATATGCGGATGCCTGCAATTTCTTTGAAAGAGCAGGTACAGAAAAGATACAAAAAGCGCTCGACACGCTCAAAGCGCATTGCGAGAAACTGGAGCGCGATTACGACGCTATTGAGAAAACCTCCCTGGGCAGCGTGCATCTTTCCGGGGATGATACGGTAGATGGCGCCATCCGTCGAATTAAAGACCTTTCTGCGATGGGCTTCAGCCATGCGATATTCAACATGCCGGATGTTTACAAAATCACGCCGCTCGAAACTTTCGCCAAAGAAATCATCCCAGCCGTAGCAGAACTCTAAGCAGAAAATGTTGAGCGCCACCCAACCCAAATTGCAGTGGACTTGGCGATGTCAAAATTGTACGCGGCGCGAAAAGCTAAGTTTGGTTCGGGTAAAAGCAGCAATCGAAGTAAAAACGCCAGGACCGCTGAACAAACCAATAGCTGGCGTAGTAATCGTCCATACCCATAGGAGGATTAAAAAGTGCAATTGACTTGGCGTATTCCTATTATGGTTTGTCTGATTGCGGCATTGTCGGCTTGCGTCGCCAATACATCCACCCCAGGCGAGCAGAAAGTCATCGATAATGCGACCGCTCCCAACGAGCAGGAAGTCATCGATATCGTCTGGCAGGCACTGGAACCAAACACATCCTCCCACGATCGAGCCGCATGGGAAGTCGTTGAAGTGCGAACTGTAAAAGGTAAGGAAATCCAAGACTCTTTTGAAGGGGAGCCCGTCCCTGGCAATTGTTCACCGGGAACGAAGCCTCCCGACAATGCAGCTATTGATATCAATGGCTCATATTGGTACGTGCAGATGAGACCTCGCTTCGCCATCCCTCAACCCCAACCAACAGAACAATTCTCGCCGACAGCGCCTCCCAGGGTCCCTGAACCGTTTCTTTATCAGGCACATTTTCTAATCGATTCCCGAACGGGACACGTTGTTGCTCGAAAGCTTCACTGTATCATATACTAAAGATAGGCCAAATGCCTCACCCATCAACCCGTGCAGCCGACCCTTGGAAGATCGCCAAGGACAGGCAGGTAGGATTCTCACTGCCAAAAGGAGTTAATTCCGTGCTCAAACATCTTCCATCAAAGCAGCGCAATCTCGTCCCGCCCCCCAGCGGGTATCCCCTACGGGGACGATGACGCAAACCGTTGAAACTGTCGAAAAAGTCCCTTTTCAAAAATTATTTTAGAAAAGTGGGAGAGAAATGTTGAAAAGCACCTGGTTTTGGGTGCCCCACCCCACAATTTGGCAACATTTTAGTGATTTTTGAGCCTGTGGTGGGAGATTTTTATGAGCATTTTTCAAATCAAGGGTTTTTCGACAGTCTCGTTAGGTGTTGCTTGAGTAATACGTTAACATAGGAAATATCTAATGAAAGGCTTATCTCCAGAACAACTTGTAGCCAAATATAATGATATCCAAGACGCATCACAAAAGGAAGTACTTGCTGGACTGGAAGCTATTGATTGGCACTCACTAAAGCATGCTTATGGTCAGGCCAGTGATGTACCAGCTCTCCTTTACGCTTTACTTTCAGAAGATGAATACGACAGAGCGTTTGCTTTTTCCCTTCTTTCTGAAACTATTCAACACCAGGGTTCGGTTTATGATGCTTCGGCTTATGCAGTTCCATTTCTTTTTCAAATGCTTCAATCTCCGATTACGCCTGACAAAGCATCAGTGGCATGTTTACTATCTTCCCTTGTTCACGGAACACCTGGGACAAATAAAGAACCGAAATTTCAATGGGTAAATGCTACACGAAAAGCAGTAGAGAAAGGGCTTCATCTACTCTATCCTTTCTTGGAATATCCTGACCCGGAAGTCAGATTTTTCATCGCCATAGCTCTTCCTTTCTACCCAGCTCATTCACAAGAAATCATTCCACTGCTTGAGAAGGCTCTTAAGTCAGAAAGCGACAAATTTACGAAGGCAGCAATACAGGAGGCAATTGATAAACTTGCGAGCGAATCGTCAGCTTCAGAGCTAAACCGCCCCTAACACCGTTTGCAGCGGAGGGTTTGATCCGCTCCCGTTAAAGCGGTTTTGTCTGCTCAACATCTAATTCCATTTAGGAAGTGGATTCTCGGCGAACCGCCGCTAAAACCAACCGTTGGGCTGCCTGTGGGTGTTGCTATTTCTATACTATTATTTCAATGAGAGTTATTATCCGAATCGAGAATGTTGAGATAAGAGTTGCTCCAACCGAAAATCGTAAATTTGCCTCGTAAATGAGCATTGTCAGAAAAGAGGAGATATATGGAAGAAGCTGTTTATACTTTAGGAGTTTGGCGAGTTAAACCGGGACAAGAAGATGCTTTTATCGAAGCTTGGAAAGCACTAGGAAAGATTTTTACCCAACTTCCTCAGCCACCCGGGAAAGGTACATTGCTCCAAAGCTTGTCTGATCCACTGCTCTTTTATTCGTTTGGTCCATGGAACAGTTTGGCTGATATTCAGGCGATGCGCAACAACCCAGATGCGCAAGAAGGCATCAATATATTACGAGGGTTGTGCACCGAAGCAATACCAGGTGGATATCGGGTTGTAGCCGAAGCCTGAATACCATTGCGCCAACTACTTCATTGTAAAGAAAATTGCAACCGAATGAAAAAAAAGATGCTGAGTGGATTATTCAAGAGGGCTTTATTTGAGCAAGAGGAAATGCTTTATTACTCGGCGGGCAGCCCAACACAGCGAACACGCGGACGGTAGGGTGCTACGCGAACGCGAGCCGTAGGGCGCTACGCCCAGGAGATTTAGATGAACGACACTTTCCATGAATTGCAAGCAAGGGTCGATGCCTACCAACGTGCGTGGAACACCCACCAGGCATCTGCTGTCGCAGCATTCTTTACACAGGACGCAGATCTGATCTTAGGCAATGAGCCAAGAATAGTTGGACGAGAGGCAATTCAAAATTGGTGGGAGGGGTATTTCGAGAAGGTCGCCGCGACTCGCCGAGGGGCTTTTGCCATCGAGACACTCCAGGTGCTCACATCCGATGTGGCAATCCTGAACATCAATTCGACAACATCCGGGCACGACTCCACGGGGCAAGAACTGCCGACCAGGTTAGCACGGGGCACGTGGGTAATGGTCCGTCGCTTCGGCGATTGGTGGATTTCAGCCCTTCGTGGTCTACCTCAGCAAGGCGATGCACGCGTAAGTCCGGGAAAAGATATATGATAGCGGGTTTCTGCCACCCACCAGTGCGTTCTAAAGAACAGCTCTGTTCATTGCTGGAAAAATGAAGACCCGCCTTCTTGCGTGGGTGCACGCGGTCGGCTGGATGCCCACCAGGCGGACCATTCCGAGTCAATTGGACAGAGAGCTACTTTAGCCTCTGTGGTAGTCGATTCGGGAGAGGCAGATGTACTGCCGAAATCATCGCACCCAACACACTATCCTTGGTTATGGATTTTGAGTGCTTCAAGAACACCAATAAAGCACATTTCGAGGACACATTAACTTATGATCCGGTAAATAACACACTGAAATCAAGTTCCGACCCTGCGGTTACAGGATTAGACTTCTTCACTCGGCCTGGTAAACCATAAGAAATCGTGTAATTTCAATCACAACCCCCCGTGACCAATTTGATTCTATTTCGGTGGAGGAGTCGCCCAGATTGACCTGTGGGCGACTCCTGGATTTAAAAATTCAATAATTCGTTTGACATGAAGTTTGCCCCCTAACAAAGCGTGTGCCTGACACTGGGGATTCTGTGGCATTTTTTGGCTTTTCCCCGCCATAGCGCAGGTAGCCTTTCCCCCTTGATGGGGATCTTCGGCATAGTGCTTACCCTGCGGGGACGATGTCGTGAGAACGAGCGGCTGAGGTTGAAACAGCCCGCCAATCTCTGTATACTGGGTCTGAGTATGCATGCCGTCCAACCGCTCGCGGCTTAATGTCTGCACGAACTCGGGGTTTTACTGGTTACGCGGCGGTCATCCCTTTACACGTCTGATCGACGGACTCATAAACAATATCGGTAATGACACCACCCACCTATAAACCGTTAGGCTGAGGATGTCAATCGAATCATTGGTCGGTGGCTAATCATGAGCAGGTAGCCGAAAAAGGTTAACCTCCGACCAGAATTCATTGTTTCCTTGTTGGGGTTTTCCCGATCCGACAAAAAAAGGAGGCCATTATGTTGAAAAGTCAGGCTGTCAAAACCTTTGTGCTTCTTTTTATCCTACTGCTGCTCGCAGGCTGCCAGCCCCCGCAAGCTGGGCAGCCAACCTCCACCTCGACGAGTGCACCGCTGCCCGTCTCGACTTTCACACCAACGGCGGAAGCGGGGGTCAACCAGGTGTATTACGAACGCAACATCCCTAATAACGGCCTGAGCCTCAAAACCGGCGGGGATTTCGACATAGAGATCGTCCAGCTGCCAGACGTCAATCGAACCGCCGTGCGCTCCGGAAACGGAGCCGCGCTCTCTTCGGGCAACGGCGATCCGGATTATTACATCCAGTTCGAGGTGGACGACGATTTCCTTTACGCCGGCTCTCCAACCTCGCGGGTCGTCATTCTGATCGAGTACCTGGACGATGGCCGCGACACCTTCAACCTCCAGTACGACGCACTCAGCGGCGGACCATTCGGCAACGGAAAATTCAAGGATACTCGAACGGTGCATAAAACCGGGAGCGGGGAAATCAAAACCGTCGAAATACCGCTTTGCGATGCGAATTTCGCCAACCGCGATGGAAACGCAGACTTTCGCATTGCAGATGCGGGAGACGGCGCCGAGACCATTCTGCGAGTCACAGTCAGGAAGGCGGCGGACACAGCAGGCCCGGTGGAGATCAACGTCGACGCTTGCGGAGCCAATCCCTTCGACGACCAGCCGGACAGCGACGCGATCCAATCCTGCATCAGCCAGGCCTGCGGCGGGGATACGATTCTGTTCACCTCGGGCGTGAACGATCCGAACTACCAGGGTTACCTGATCGACAAAACCATCTTCCTGGTGTACCCGGAGGTGAAGAACGACCTGACATTCAGCTCGACCGACCCCAGCAACCACGCTTTGCTCAAGGCGACGGCCGATCTGAAAGGCTTTGTGGTTCATCTTCAGCCGCGCTCGATCATCAATTCATCCGGATTGATCGACAACATCACCCTCAGCCACCTGGACATCGACGGCAACCGCGCGGAGCGTGTCTGTATGGGCGATCCACTGGCAGGGCAGTCTCAGGCCATTGGGGAGGGGAAAAACGATAACTGGGGCTCCTGGCTGCCCGAATGCTCCTCATCGAATGCGGGTGATCCCTGGTGCAATCCGGGCGTGCTGTATTTGGGCGGCGACGTTGATTACTCCGACCCCGCCCAGGATTATCTCGGGAATCCCGACCTCTGGAGCACGGGCATGCTCGTGCAAGACGTGGTCTTATCCAATGCGGAATGCGGTACGGCCTTCTATTTCTCAGGCGCGCAATACCGCATCGACTCGGTGACCGTAGATACCGCCGGGGAGCACGTTCACGTACCGGGTTGCACGATGACCGATCCGGACGATCCGATCGGCGCCTGGTCGGACGGTATCACGTTCGTCGGACCCGCCCACCAGCTCACGAACAACCTGATCATGGACGCCTCCGACGTCGGCATCGTATCCTTCGGCGGGCGGGACATCCTCATTGCGGACAATACCATCCGGGCGCGCCCCGGCAACCACGGCATGTTTGCCGGGATCCTCATGGGTCCCAACAGCCTCGGTTTGATCGGCGGCCTACAGGTTACAGGTAACCAGGTCATCAACGAAGCAGATCCAACCTGCGGCGGCATCCACATGGGCATTGACCTGGGCGTCCATACTTGGGCCAACGGCTGTATGAGAAATGCCGCCCCTGCCGCTTACGGTACTAGTGGAAATTGTTCCATCTTCGACCCACCGCCCATGGGGGCCTTGTGCCAGACCGACGGCGTCTGCCGCACCTGGGGGCACGTTCCCGAGGGCAGCAGCGTCAAACTGGTCGACAACTCCGTGACCGGGGCGCAGGTCAGCTTCATCATCTCGGGTCTGGACGTTTTAGGCGATCTGATCATCTCCGGGAACCAGAGCATCAATCCTCACCTGGTGGACTGGGAAGACGATAAGCATTGTGTCTGGACCGACGGGTACGTCGACAGCTGGGGTGCCCTGGATTTTGTCGCCCACAATCCCACACTGGACGGCTGGGTCGACCAACGCATCGTGTGCGCGCGCTGAAAGCGCGCCTGTGTAGGGCCCCTCACGATCCTATTCCGGGTAGCTCGAAAATGAAGTCCGCAGCGCAGCAAAGGAGGTCGCCTGGATTTAATAGGGAACATTTCTTCGATCTATCAGCGTCCCGTAGAACTACTACAGCGGCTGATTCCGTTTTGACACCACCAATCCGCCCGGCGACGAGGAGGCCGGCAGTGGCTTTGGCGCCAAGTCTCTGGTAGAGCAGCACCCAGACCTGTTCGACGGGAAGCGCTACGCCATTGGTGAGTTCGGCGGACTTGCCTTGCAGGTCGGGAAAAAGCGCTTCGATCTGATCCAAATTACCGAGAAACAGATATGCTGTCGGTAATGACATTTTCCACCTGTAAGCAGTTAAGCTGGGGCGCCGATCGAATCTCTGGTTAGCCTGCTCGTTGATTTGACGATGAGGAAAGGATTGTGGGTAATTTTGTGAGAAGGTTTCCGATTTCACGGCTTTCGTTATTACTGCTTGTCGTTTGGATTGCCAGTGCCTGCAATATCGTCGAGATGTATACGGTCACTAATGTACCTGCAACTGAGAGTGGAATGCTGCCTGGCTCAATCACGCCAACCAAAAAAGCCAAAGCAACACTAACCCCAAGCCCAGGATCTGCATCCACATCATCTCCTCCGCCGGCGCATCTTGCATTAATAGGGCCGGTATTTTCATATAAGGGAATTAACTTCAAAGTTGATCCTGTCTTGGGCTCCCAAGTGTTCGTGCAAGACGGGCCGGATTGGTTCGGCGGCATCAATTTCTCCCTTGCTCCCGAAGGGTTTTGTCGAGAAGTGGGATGTGTAACGGTGTATCCTGTTAGGCAATATCGCGCGTTGCCCTGGGGTGCATCCCTCATCGACAAACTACAAGAGGCAATCGAGACGCAATCCTATGATTACTTTCCTACGGTTGGTGCAGCCATACTCCTTCGCGCGCGAACACAACACATTCGTTTTGAGAATGGTAGCGGTATTCGCGCGATAGTAATGAGAGGACAAGATGGTTACTATGCTAATAATGAGGCGATTGTGTATGATTTTCACGGACTCACGGATGACGGACGATATTACGTCGTAGTTGAGTTTCCAATAGATGCTCCAATACTGTTGAGCTCGTATGACCCGGAAGAGAACACGAACCCGAAGGCGATCCCAGCGCCAGGGATTAGACGTGACGACCCGCAGTGGGCCCCAACCATGATTGAATACAATCGGGAGGCCGCACGCCAACTGGAAGAGCTGAACGACTCCAGCTTCACACCAGCCCTTGGATTACTTGATGCATTGGTTGATTCTCTGCATATCACACCCGAATCTGGAGAGTAATACGCCAGGCGTGACCCCTGGCTAAAAGAGGAAGCCAAAAGCATAATTAAATATTACATCGGACAAAGCAATCCCCGCGATCCTCTTATTTCGCCATTGTATGCCGATTATACGAAATTTCCACCTTTGCTCATTTTTGTCGGTGGGGATGAAATTATGTTATAGGGTCAATTAACACAAAAACCGCCTCACACAGCGCACATCGTAACCGCTCCGCGGTTCGCCCCTTCCGCTGTGCTCCCCTAGAGGGGCCTGCGGCAGGGGTTCAGTCCCGTCAAGCGCACTGAACCATCAAGCTGGACGAACAGTGCTTACCACGCGGGGACGATGTCGTGAGAGCGAGCGGCTGGACATGCGTCCAGCACTTTGCGCCCCTTCACACTCCGTTGCGAGACAAACGGTCAAGCTGGGTGAGAGACGCTTGAGCGCTTTCCATAGTCCATATCCTGATCGAGAATACCATCCGCATGCTGAAAATCTTTCGTATTCTGAGTGAACGCCATCCCAATCGACGCAAACGCTTTGGACTTCGCTTAAACCTGATCTCTACTATCTACAATTTCAAGTTCCAAATTGCTCGTTAACTTACTTTTGCAAGAGGTCTAATCAACCAATAAAGCATGATTTCTCCCCCAAGTAGCGGAGAAGCACCCTCCCCGACCGATGGATGTAGTCGGGGAGGGTTTGTTGTATGATTAGAGAGCGGTGTATCTATTCCCGTATTCGAGGCTCCGATCAGAGTGAATTCTGTGCAGTGGCCGGGACCCTCCGATATGCTCCCGCGCTTTTGAGAGGTTCGGAAACCAGGAATATCAGGAAAAGAGATCCGGCAAACGATGAAAAGGATCGCTATTAAAGTAAAGACGTTGCTCGGGCTATCACAGTTCGATTTCCCCAGGTTTTTTCGCTGGGTGCTCGTTCTGGCTATCTATCTGATCACATTTACCACCCTTGACCAACTCACTCAAATGCTTCAATTATTTCCCGGAGTGGTTGCCTGGTATCCCCCGGATGGTTTGAGCCTGGCTTTCCTCCTGGCCTTTGGTGTGGGTTTTACGCCTGTCTTTACCTTTGCCTCGCTCATCAGCAGCCTCATTATTTATAAAATTTCGACACCGATCGGGCCAATCCTGGTCTGGGCGATCATTCTATCCGGTGTGTATGCAATCGATGCTTACCTTTTGCGCCGTCGAATCCATATCGACCCGCAATTGAAAAACCTGCGTGATACCCTCTGGCTGATCCTGACATCAGTAATCGTATCCACGGCTATGGCGGTAATCACCGTACCCAATCTTGTCAGTTACGGAGCAATACCGGCATCCCAATACTTCAAGGCCTTCGTTGAATGGTGGATCGGGGAAATGATTGGCGTTTTGGTTTTGACGCCTTTCCTGCTTATTTATGTAATGCCATGGTTGAAACAATTTATTGATGGGGAATGGATAAATTTAAAAAAACAAATTGTTTTCCGCCGTCCTTCGCTTCAATCCATTGGACAGGTTGTCAGCATCCCGGTCGTGTTGTACCTGGTATTCGGCATACCGGCATTGAGAGATTTCTACCCCTTTTATTTGATGGCGGGACCGCTTATTTGGATCGCCCTAAAAAACGGTTTTTCAAAGGTAAGCCTTGCAATCATAGTGATGAATTTTGGAACCATCCTGGCAATATGGCTATTTAAGTTTGACACTTCCCGTTTGGGTGAAATTCAGTTCCTCCTGTTTGGTATCTATGCAAGCGCTTTGTTGACGGGAGCCATTGTTACCAAGCAAAAGATGACCGAGGAAGTACTTCGACAAAGAGAGATACGGAACCTGGCATTGATCGAAAATGCGCCGGATTCAATTGCCTTATTGGGCGTGGACGGGCGGTTGAAGTACATCAGCCCGTCCACCGAGAGAATCTTGGGCTATCCTCAGGATGAATGGATTGGTTCCAACCCAGCGGAATTGACTCATCCGGACGATCTGCCAGCTCTACTGAAATTATTAGGCGGTTTACGCCTTACACCGGGAATGGTTGTCACAACCCAGTATCGCCTCCAGCATAAAAATGGATCTTGGCGTTGGTTGGAGAGCACCTTTACGAACCTATTGGACGAGCCGAGTGTACAGGCGATCATCGTCAATTTTCGGGATATTACCGAACGCAAGCAAGCGGATGAAACGTTGCTGAAGAGTGAAAAACGTTTCCGGGCACTTGTAGAACACAGTCTGGAAGAAATTTCCCTGATTGACCCGGACGGAACTCTTACCTATGAAAGCCCTACCTCGCACCGGCCACTCGGTTACCAACCCAACTCGTTCGTGGGTTACAACATCTTCGATCTATTTCACCCTGACGATCGGGCAGCTGCAGCCCTACTCCTGGAACAAATCGTAAAGCATTCCGGTAGTAGCACGCCGGCTTCGTTTCGCTTGCAGCACCAGGACGGCTCATGGCGCTTGATGGAAGGCGTTTTAACCAACCTTATGGATGAGCCGGCGGTTCAATCGGTTGTCATCAATTACCGTGATGTCACCGAGCGCAAACAGGCGGAAGAAGAAATTAAAACCAGCAACGATGAACTCGCCATGCTGTTTGAGCTTTCCCATTCCCTGGCGAAAACAGATAACCTGGATGATCTTCTCGGCTTCGTAAATCGCCATGCGGTTGAGAGCATTCACACTACCTTTGCCAGAATCGCCCTTTTCGAAGACAAGGATTGCATCATGCGAGCCGCCTATCCTATTCGACCCCTTGACCATGACCTTGGGATCGGGGATCGAAACCCGATCACATCCTTACCGTACTCTCAACGCGTCCTAGAACAATCGGAGCCAATGATCTTACAGGCCAGTAATCCGGAAATCGGAAGTGAAGAAAAAAAAGCGCTCCTTTTGGATTTTGCTCAATCTCTCTGCCTGATCCCTCTACGGATTCGCGATTCCTCTAAGTTGTCAGAAAACACGATAGGCCTGCTCATGCTGGGTGAAGCACGGAACGAAGGACGCGAGCCGTTCACACCGCAAAAGATGCGCCTGGCTCATACTATTGCGGACTCAGCCGCCATCGCCATCCGGCGGATGCTGCTGCGTGATCAGACCGAGCGTCGCTTGCAGCAGTTGGTTGCACTGAGCGAGATCGATCTGGCAATAATTTCCAGCTCTGACATGGTCTTCAGCCTGGGGGTTCTTCTCCTGCAAGCACTGGAACAATTAAACGTGGACGCAGCCGATGTCTGGCTGTTCAACCCGACTTCGCAGGAGCTTGAATTTGTCTCCAGCCGCGGTTTTCAAACCCCGGCTTTCAAAAGTGTAAAATCATTGCAGCCTGGAGAAGGCTACGCCGGTCGTGCCGTATTCGAACGGCGGACGATTCATGTTCCGAATCTAAGCGCAGACAATATTCATCCTCGTCTTACAAAAGCCCTGGCAAAAGAACCTTTTATCAGTTACTACGCCGTGCCCCTTATCGTGAAGGAACAAATCAAAGGCGTGCTGGAGCTCTTCCACCGTACCGAACTCGAACCGAATGAAGAATGGTTGAAATTTCTGCATGCGCTTGCCAACCAGGCCGCCATCGTAATCGACAATTCTTCCTTGTTCAATGATCTGCAGCATTCCAATGCCGAGCTTACCCAGGCGTATGATGCCACCATCCAGGGGTGGTCGCGGGCGCTGGATTTGCGCGATAACGAAACCGAAGGTCATACACAGCGTGTGACAGAACTGACGACCAGGCTGGGGCGTCTATTTGGCCTGTCCGAAGAGGAGCTGGTGCATGTCCGCCGGGGTGCACTGTTACACGATATTGGTAAAATGGGCGTCCCGGATGGAATTCTGCTCAAGCCCGGGCCATTGACTGATGAAGAATGGATCGTTATGAGAAAGCATACTACTTTTGCTTTTGAACTGCTTTCTCCCATCCATTTCCTGCAAACTGCAGTGGATATCCCCTATTGCCATCACGAGAAATGGGATGGATCAGGTTATCCGCGTGGCCTGAAAGGAGAGGCAATCCCTCTGGCCGCGCGTATCTTCGCCTTGGTGGATGTTTACGACGCCCTGACCTCCGATCGACCTTATCGGAAAGCTTGGCCCGAAGAAAAGGTGCTCGACCATATCCGCTCTCTGGCGGGTACCCATTTCGATCCTCAGGTTGTAAAGATAGGTCTTGAGCCGGGTCTGCTTAAAGGCCAATCGAAAAGAAGAAAGCAAATGGAGACAATCATATGGTCTGAAAAGTTCAGTGTTGGCGTGAGAGAGTTGGATCAACAGCATCAACAATTGCTTAAGTTGCTGAATCGCATGATCTCAACACAGGGAACGATAAGCGTACACCCTGAAATGATCTCCGAAGTTCTCATGGAAATGACTCGCTATGCCCAGATGCACTTTAAAACCGAAGAAAAGCTGATGGAGATGTATGGCTATCCCGGTTTGAAAAAGCAAAAAATCCAGCATCGTAATTTTCGTAAAAAAATCATCGGCTTCTCAACCGCCACAACCCTTGGGGTTGATCAGATACCGGAAAACTTGCTCATGTATCTTGTCGATTGGTTGACTCACCACATCCTTGAGGACGATATGGCCTATCGATCGTTTTTCAAAGACAAAGTCGTCGAGTGAAGACCTTTCACCCCTTCAGAAACTTCTTTGTTTTCAAACAAGAGAGGTGTTGAATTAGCAATCGCATGGAACAATGAATAGATGGCAACCGGTTTTCCGGAAATTGATGTCCACTATAAAGAATGGATTTGCCGAATTAACGAGTTTGATAATGCTGTGCTCAACCACACAGGGCCAGAGGCGCGTCAAGATACCCTTGATTTTCCTAACCCAATTCTCCGAGACTTATGTTATTGGTGATGAAGCGCTTATGGCGCAACGTGCAGCGAGTCTTGCAAATTCGTACCACCGGTGAGCCATACCGTTAGGCCGATCTTCCGAGACGGCTCATCGCGGTAAACGATGAAAGGTTGCAGATGAATTCCAGGACATTAACCGTGGGGGAATTACTCTATCAGGCGGAGATACACTTCACCAAAGTAGTTGAATATGGGGTCAGTATCGAAGCGATTTCCTCAGGCGACCTAGGAGTTCCTCCAGAGGGTGCTCGGTTCGATCAAACTTTCCATGGGGATCTCCACGGTCCTCGATTGAATGGAACGATTTCCGGGATTGACTATCTGTATGTCCGTGCTGATGGTCGCTTCCAGCTTCATATCCATGCACAAATTACTACAGATGACGGCGTCAATATTTCCTTCATGTCGGATGGAATTTCCATTCAAGAAGCAAACGCAAGCGAGGCTCAATTGCGGTCGGCAATATCACTGTTCACGTCATCGTCGCAATACGCCTGGCTCAATCAGGTGCAGGCCTGGGCGCTCGGCACGATAGACATAGAGAAAGGCCAAGCAACAGTAATGGCTTATGAAGTTTGAATTCGAACCTGGCATGGTTCATAGACCCCCATTCCTTGATCGGCCTAACATCTCGCTGGGTCGAACCGGGAATGCGTTGCGAAAGCAGGCACGGTTGGCCGGATTTCGTGCAATAATATCAATGAGTCTTGCTAATCCGCCCTGCCAGGATCCCCTTCACCCTCCGGGCACAGACGGGAACGATGTCCTTTACCCCCTGCCAGGGACCTTCAGCAGGATGATATCGCAAACCGTTGGCCTGCACTTGGTGCAATAAGCAAAACTGTATTGTAATTTCATTAGCATTATGCTAAGATTGGGGTGTGTACAAAATCACCTACACCACCCAAGCCGCCAAAGCCCTGCTCAAAATGCCCAGAAATACGGCAATCCTGATACGGGAGAAAATAGAGCAAATCGCCGCTGACCCATTTGCTGCTATTCCAAACGCTAGAAAACTTCAAGGTAGACCAGGTTGTCGCTTAAGAGTTGGAGACTGGCGCATCATTTACGAAATCGATAAAGGTAAAGTTGTTATTTTTGTTTTGAAGATTGCCCCTCGAGGCGAGGTGTACCGATGAGTATTCAAGTTATCAAACAAGGCGATAAGCCGGAATGGGCCATTATTCCCTACGAAACCTATCTGCAACTTGTGGAAAAGGCAGATATGTTGCTGGATATCCAGGATTACGATAGCGCAAAGGCAGCTTTAGAACGTGGCGACGATGAATTAGTGCCCAGCGAAGTGGTTTACACCATTCTGGATGGAGAAAATGCCATCAAGGTATGGCGAGAGTTTCGTGAAATGTCTCAACGGGAGTTGGCTGAAAAAGCGGGTATCAGTGTTCCCTATTTGTCTCAATTGGAGACCAACAAGCGCACGGGTTCGCTAGAAGTTTTATCTTCTGTTGCAAAGGCGCTGAATGTTTCTCTTGAAAACATAGTTCCTTCAAAACCATAAAGCGGGCTACCGATTAATGAAGGAATCCATTCGGCAGCTGATCAAGGTGTTGAATAAAACCCGCGAATTTCTATTAAGGCCAGAAAATGACTTTGCCTGGTCGGATTGGGATGATTCACAAGACGCTTTGGAAGAATTAGATACCCTGATTAGTCGCCTCGAGAAAAAAAATCTTCCTAATAAATTGGAACTGAGTGTTCTTTTTGCACCCACTGGGCCAGTTCAAGAAGTTAGTGTGAGCAGTGGTTGGGGTGACGAATTCCTGATTTTAGCAAACGAATTTGATGCCGCGCTTGCAGAGGTTTATTTATAGCTTCCTAACAAAGCACTTACACGGACGGGGCTGTCCCCGTGAAAGCATGCGCGGTTGGCTAGATTTGGTGCAATAATATCAGCGAGTCTGCAAATCCGCCCCGCCGGTGAGCCATATCGTTAGGCGGTTGTCTTCAAATACCGTTACAGTAGAAATAGTGGCAAAATCATCAAGTGACACACAAAGAATAGTAGCCATCGGCGAGAGTGTTTTGACGACGGCAATTTGGGCGTCCTCGTTCGTATTTGTAAAAATCGGTTTGGAGTACATGGGGCCGCTTACCATAGCGGGTTTTCGATATTTTCTGGCCTTTTTAATCCTGCTTCCATTCCTGCTTCGGAAAGGGACGACCCGGCAGCCCATATCAAGGGCGCTTTGGTTGCGACTGTTTGCGATTGGCATAAGTGCGTATACCATAGGAAATGGAGCGCTATTTTGGGGGCTGAAATATTTACCAGCGACAACCGTTTCTTTTTTAATGAGTTTATCGCCGCTCTTTATCATGATTGGGGCTGCAGTCTGGCTTAAAGAGATACCGACCAGATGGCAAGTGTTTGGGGTTATCGTGTCCTTATTTGGGAGTGCATTATTTTTTTCTTCAGGATTACAATCCAGCGAATCAATAGGTATCATTATTGTGTTTATTGGGCAGGCGGGGTTTATGCTATTTGGAATTTTGGGGCGAGAGATAGCAAAGGTGAAACAACTCGATACACTTACACTTACAACTATTCCGCTTGCCATTGGCGGAGGTTTTCTTTTATTGATCGCATTTCCCCTTGAAGGAATGCCTTTGGTATCTACAAAATCGATGGGGATTGTGCTCGTGTTAGCAATTGTAAATACGGCTCTGGCGTATCTCCTCTATAATCACTCGTTACAAATATTAACAGCACTTGAAATGAATGTGATGCTAAATCTTACACCCCTCGGTACGGCATTGTTAGCATGGTGGCTTCTTGGCGAAAGATTGGATTTCGCGCAAATTACAGGTATGATGGTAATGATTGTTGGTGTAATATTTGTGCAACAAGCGCATACTAATCAGAACAAGTAATATCGGCTTGCCAATCAACCCAGTCGGTATTTACAGGGACAGTCTCCCTGACGGGATGATATCCTTTACCCCCTGCCGGGGACCTGCGGCGGGATGCGGCGCGAACGCCAACCGTTGAGAATGTCGAAAAAGTGTGAAAAAGACAGAAATATAGGGTAGCAACTAATATAGATCCAGAAAGGAATGATACCCATGACGACGATTGGTCACACTTTACTCCATTCAACCAGGATGCTGATTCGCCGGGTGGTCATGTTCACACTCATCCTCGCGCTAACCGCCACAGCCTGCACGGCGAGTAGCATCACTCCAACGG
>CAYOUV010000055.1:0-22100 GCA_964407265.1 uncultured Anaerolineaceae bacterium
CACGTGGGCGGCTTTTTCCTAATTGAACTTCTAAGCAGTAACCGACTCTACTGCCTGCACTTCCACAGGTTCGTGCACTTTGGAGATAAAGCGGTGATCGACCACACGGAGGTAGCGCACTCCCAGTGAGAAGGCCAGCAGGCCATAGGAGATCACGCCAAAGCCAGCCACAAATTCGATCAGGGACGGCTTATAAGCAGTATATCCAACCCCTAGTTCGCCCGGCATGTAGGATAGCACTACCAGCAGGCCGGAAAGATTGGTATCCCAGCGATAAGCTACCAGGCCACCTGCGACCATCAATAGCGCCAGCATGCGCCAGAAAGGATTGAGACGGGTCTTTTGCCACAGCAACAACACCATCGGTAAAAAGATACCCAACAGCATCTCACCAACCCAGAAATTGAAAGCCAACGGACCACTAGTCAACAGGTGCAGTCCCTCAGTACGACCGGGCTGGTAGGTGTAAGTCATCGCCAGGGTATCCCAGGCACGCCAGTAGAAATAAGCCATCAGCAACCAGCCCAGGAAGTGGGACAAGCGTTCGATCAGCCCGTCGTTAATCCTGGCCTTAGGGGTCAGCCGCGAGGCTAGCATCGAAGCAAAAAGGGTCAAAGCAATCCCGCCCACAATGGCCGAGAGCATGAATAGGACAGATAACCCGGGTTTGTACCAGATCGGCCGCGCCTTGAGTACACCATAGACCGCGCCCAGCGAGGACTGGTGCAGGCACGATAGACCCAGACCAGCGATTGCCAGATAAGGGGCGTAGTGGTGGACCTGCGACATTTTTTCAGTCAATTTGGGGAAGCGCTTGCGCAGCCATTCGAAGTTGGCGATGATCGGCATCGACTCAAACAGCAGCACAGTCAGGTAGAGACAGACGCACATGGTCACTTCCCACAACAGGGAGTGCTTGTTCCAGTAGACCATCGCATGCCAGAAACGATCCGGGCGACCGATGTCCAGTAAGAGCGAGAGCATCGCCATGGAATAGCCGGTCAAGCCAATAAAGGTAGCCGTGCGGGCCACTGGCTCGTAGCGCTTCAACCCGATCAGATAAACCCCAGCGCATAAGCTGAACGCTCCAGCGCTCAGGGCAATCGACGACAGGTCAATCGTGATCCACAGCCCCCAGGGGACCAAGTCAGTCAGGTTGGTGAGCGACAATCCTTTCCAGAAGACCAGGATACCTGCCGTCAGTCCGCCAGCCAGGAATAAACCCAAGAAAACGAGCCAAGCCAGCCACCAATTAAACGCAAGCGAAGGCAGTTTTGCGCGCAGGGCTTTCATGAGCTCACCTCCATCTTCATCTTCGCAGGATCGGCTGCGATGTAATAAACCCGCGGCGATGTACCCAGGTCTTCGCGCAAACGATAGGTGTTGGTAGATTTCAACAGCTTACTAACGTTCGACTCGGGATCGTTGATATCACCGAAAATACGCGCGCCGGTCGGACAGGCGACCACACAAGCGGGGGTCGCATCTGGGTCAATCCCCGGCTTGAGACCGGCGGCCAGGCCGCGATCGATGCGCTGGTAGCAAAACGCACACTTCTCAGGCACGCCACGCGGCCGTCGGGCGACTTCTGGCTGACCCCATTCTGGTACGGCCGGGTTAGGACCATCGAATTTCTTCCAGTTGAAGGAGCGGGCACCGTATGGACAGGCCACTTCGCAATACCGGCAGCCGATACAACGATCATAATCCATCATCACGATGCCGTCGGAGCGGTAATAGCTGGCCGCCACCGGGCAAACCTCAACACAGGGAGCTTCAGCACACTGCATACACGGACGGGGCAAAAACACCTTTTGTCCATTCAACTCGCCAACTTCAAAGACCTCATTCCAGGAAATATCCGGGGGAACGTCATTATGCGCCCGACAAGCCATGGTGCAGTACTCGCAGCCGGTGCATTTGGATTGGTCGATCACCATCACCCATTGATGGGGGCCAGCCTGAGTGGGTCCAGATGCGATTGCCGGGCGAATGGAGCTATATCCGGCCACTGCTGCTGCACCAACGGCAGTGATTTTGAGAAAGTCGCGGCGACTGATCTTATTATCACTCATGCTCGTCCTCCTCTTTATCTTTGTCCTTCTTGATCACGATGTGGTAAGCGCGTTCCAACCACGGTGAGAGCACCATACCAAATGCCAGACCGAGCAGACCAGCCAAACCAGCAAAGCCCAGCGGGCTGACTGGCTGCGGCTCAGGGGTTACCGACGCAAATTGCATCGAGGGATTCGACTGGGATTGAGCAGGAGTCGTAGTCTCGGCTGCGGAGCTATCCACAGATGGCTGAGTCGGGCCGTGCATTTGATTCTCGTGACAGGTGTTGCAGGTCGTTAAGGAAGCCGTAAAACTATGATCCGGGATCTGGTGTGCAGTGCTGCCATCCGTTGTTTTTTCTATGTGAAGCAGGTGGCAGTCCACGCAAGACAAACCTTGCTGGTGATGCGCGGAGTACGAGAAGTTCATGGCATACTCCTGGTGGCAGTTGATGCACAGTGCTGAAACATCGTCAGTGGTGGCAGAACTTGCCGTGTTTTTGGTATCCACATTCTTTAGTCCAGCTGAGTGCGCATCGTGACACACTACGCAGGTCATGTTGCGTTGGTAATGCGCACTGACTTTCCAATCCTGCCAATTAAAACGCGTGTCGCTGTGGCAGGTGCCACACAAATCTGTGCTTTTGTCAACCGGCATCGGATCCTTTGGATGGTTGGCCGGGATCGGGTTGTGACAAGAAATGCAGGCCACGCCATCCTGGCTCCAGGTCCCAGTCGCCGGGTCATAACCGGTTGTATGGCAGACCAGGCAAGCACCGGGTTTGCCCTGGTCGGCCCAGGTTTTCTGAAAAACCTGATCGGAGAATGCCTGTCCGTGCGGGCCATCCTGCCAGGAATGCATGAAGTCCGAGTGGCAGGCACCGCAATTATCGGGTGTAGCCTGCATGACCGGAGCCGGTTGAGCCTTAGCCTGGGCAATGATCAAAGTCACTCCTGCAAATACCAGAGCAACCATCAGCGAAAACAATAATCGTTCAATTTTAGAAAACATTTTTGTTTCTCCTCAGTGATTATGATGATGCTTAGACTGGCATAGGTGCGTTACGGAAGACATCACAACCGATGCATTTCTCTGCCAGATAGCCATTCGGCCGGCGGTTCGCTTGCCAGCAGGGTTGTGGTTTGTTTAACGCAAGGCAGTCTGCGCGTTGTTCTTCCGTGCAATTCATGATTTTCCAGCATTCTGGTTTCTCAACCACTGGCAGCTGAGCCAGGGCCTCTGCCTCAGTTTGCCAACGCGCATCCATCTTGCGCAGGAAGTAAATAATGAAGGCCGTGATAGCCAGCGGAATTGCCAGACGAAGCACAACGCCAGTCAGGATCGCTAGGAATGTTTCAATCCAAGTCATAAGTCACTTCACTTTCTGGGTGTATGCGTGCCTGAATGCTTGTGCAGCCACTCTCCCATAACCAGCAGCAGCGCCAAGGGGATTACAAGTCGAAAAACGGTCAATAACAGCATCGTGGTCATCGCATCCTCCTATCTTGTGAGTTTCTTCACTATCAGTATAGATTAAAGGAGCATGAGAAGTAAATTCGGCAGGCACCCCATCTTTAATGGACCAAGGTATACAGACTCAGCCTCAATCTGTGGGTAATCCCCCATGCCTTACACTAGTATCAATTCGCTTGATATGGGATGAATCCCCCATTAAACGACCAGTCCGCCCCATACAGGGCGGACTGGTCGTTGGGAAACCTAACCCAATCTCAAGCTTGAATGATGCCTTTGCGGATGGCGTAACGCACCAACTCGGCGCGAGAATGCATATTCAGCTTGCGCATGATATTTTCACGGTGCCGGGCTACTGTCTTGGGGCTGATAACCAGCGCCTCTGCAATCTCGTCATTGCTGGCACCTTCGGCCAGGTAGGTCAACACTTCCTGCTCGCGCTCAGTCAAGTCGCTCAAAGCTTCGGCTTCATCCGGACGTTCCTGCGTCAAAAAATCCCGTACTAATAGCTTGGCCAAGGAAGGATACAAGTAGACCTCACCCAAAGCGGCAGCACGTATAGCAGTTAAAAGCTCTTCTGGAGCCGCTCGCTTGGGGACATAGCCCGAAGCACCGGCCTCCAGCATCTTGAAAAAATATTCTTCGTCTTCGTGAATGGTCAGGGCGACCACCGCAATCTTGGGGAACCGCTCTTTGATTTCGCGCGTCGCCTCGATGCCAGATTTGTCTGGTAAGCCGATATCCATCAGGATCACATCCGGCTTGAACATGGCTACCGCATCCAGCGCTTCCTGGGCGGTTCCTGCCTCTCCTACAATTTCCACGTCACTCTCATTGCCCAGGAGCATCCGCAGCCCTGAGCGGACCACGGCATGGTCATCCACCAGTAGCAGGCGCGTCGCCATCACTCACCTCAGAATCTTTTTCAACATATGGAATTTCCACCTCGATCAGAGTCCCCATCCCCGGTTCCGAATGAATATGCACATTTCCGCCCAACAAGGCGGCTCGTTCCTGCATACCTACCAGTCCCAACGGCTGGCGGCGAGCCTGTGCAGAATTGACCTGTTGGGTATTGAAGCCGCTTCCGTCATCCTCCACAGCAACCAGCATTTCCTTTTCTTCGCAATAAATATGTATTCTAACGTTCGTGGCATTGGCGTGCTTGATGATATTATTCAACGCTTCCTGAACAATCCGGAACATGGCAATTTTGACGGTCGAAGAAATCGACCGTTCTTCTCCGGTCACTTCGACCTTGATCTTCAAGTTCGTGCGGTCCTGAATTTGCCCGGCATACCAACGAATGGTTGCGGGTAGGCCGAGATCATCCAGGTGTGATGGGCGCAAGTCAGCGATCAGGCGTTGCAATTCCTCCAGCGCATCGGTACTCATACTTTCCAGCTGGCGCAATGTCAGCACGGATTGTTTGGGATCTTTGTTTGTAAGGATGGTCGTGGAAAGACCGCGCAAACCCATCCCAATAGCAGTCAATGATTGGCCGGTAGCATCATGCAAGTCCCGGGCAATCCGTTGGCGCTCGGATTCTTGGGCCGCAACCACACGCCGATACAACTCACCACGTAAAGATTCGCGTTTACGCGATTCCTTCAATTGCGCTTCCTGGAGATCGGCAATCTTGCGGTCAGTCTCCACCTGGAAGGCACGCAGAAAACGCACCACAAAAAATGCAGCGGCGATGGCTGACAGGGCACGCAGCAATTGAATGGGAAAACCGAACAGGTTTTCAAACAAGACGGCATTGACCACGTCTGAGGGTGGTAGTGGACTCACGCGCACAAATATCTGGCCAATCACGCCGTACCAGGCGAAAGACACCGCCGCCCACAGGCTGTCCTGGCCAAAGCGCACCAAGCCGGAGCGTCGGAAGGCCCGCTGTTGGGCGATCAACCCAATGGCAGCCATCAGGCTGGCCGGGATGGCAAGCGTATAACGCGTCCAGACTTCGGCAACCGCCCACAAGTCGCTGCCCGCATACCGCCCCTGGAAAACCAGCAAACCAAATACCCATACCCCTTCCATCGACAGGGGGATTAACATCACCAGGCGCTGGCTGGTTTCTGAATTAGCCAGCAGGTAGCTACCAAAAGCCATCAAGGAGATGAACGAAAACGCCAGGACTGCCAGACGCACCGGATCAGGAACGATGGTATCCGTCCGCCCGACCATCTTTTCCATTTGGTCGAGCATATCCACCCATTCATGCAAACCGTGAATCAGGCCAAAACCTGCCAACGGACGCAACGCTTTGCGCAAACGCAAATCTGGCGCCCGGCCACCCTCAATTGCAACCAGCAGACCCATACTAAAAAAGGCTAACCCATATAGGAAGTAAACCAGAATGATGTAATCAAATTGAGTCTGCATGAAATTGACCGAAGAAGGCTATTCGCGCCGCAGGCGTGTCCCACAGACGCGGCAGAACCGGTCTCCCGGTTGCGCGCGTTGGCCGCACTGATAACAATAGGATGGCTCACCATCAGAGGCTTCGTCGCTCTTACGGGGGGCGTGGCGCTTGCGGGAAGAGCCGTTCCCACTTCCCTGGCTGACCTGCCAATACCAGATCCCCCCGCCAAGGATCAATGCCAAACCCAGGGCAGCGATGATATAAGGCAAATACCGATTCAGTCGGCCAGCTGTATTTTCGTCCAAGGAACCCCCAATCGGTTGGACCGGTTTGCCAGTTACAGTCAAGGCGTCACTTTGCCGCTGATATGCGACCTTCAGGTTGAATTTTTGTCCTGACCCAAGTCCATTAAGTGTTGCTTCGTAATAGGGCATATTCTCTGCCAGTTGCGGATCCGTGACAACATTAGTCGCTCCATCCGGGACTTGCAGACGAACCAGGAATTGATCGACTGCATAATCCCCTTCCCAGGTATAAGCAAATTGGCGTGTAATTCCATCACGAGTTAGAGGAGCGTAATATTCAATTCGGTATTCAAGCGGTTTGTCAACTGTCAAAGTGAGTACCTGCCAATCGCCTTGCTTGGCCAATGGCTGGTAGCTGGCATTGAATAAACTACCATTCTCCTCGAATGCTACTGCCGATAAAGTGGCATCCGCGGGGATACTGAAATTCAAGTCAACCGGTAGATTGGCACCCGGCAACAGGGTAAAGCGTTGAATGACCAGCATGCTGGGCTGATCATATTCGGGCAATAATTCTACAGTGAGCGCACTTAACCTAATTTCGCCCTGAGCACTGACCGAGGACGAGACCAGCAGGGCCGCCAGCAGGACGAAGAAAGCCAGCCATTTGCGCATGAACGCCTCCAGGATGCAAATTTGCTTTTAATCTTACCATGTAAGGCAAGCGTGGAAAAGAACCCTGGAGGGGAGAGAGTAACTCAAACCGATACGGCAATGGCCTTGACCAGACGCCAACAAACATCGTTCACTGGGGCTGGAACACCATGCTGCTCCCCAGACTGTACAACCGCCCCGCAAATGGCGTCGATCTCGGTTGGCGCGCCGCGGCGTACATCCTGGAACATGGAGGAATGATTTGCTGCAGTGCGCCGGGCCACATCCTCAGCTGCTCGCACCGGATCCTGGAAGGGCAAACGGACCCCTTGCGCCCCGGCCACTGCAGCCGCTTCTACGGCCAAATCGGCCATCAGCCGGCGGGCTGTGGGGCGATCCAGCAAAGCCCCGTTGGGCACGCGCAGCAGAGCCGTCAGCGGATTGATGGCCGCGTTGATGACCAGTTTGCCCCAGATCAGGGTTTGGGCGTCTGAGACCACATCCACGTTAAAACCGGCGACGCGCAATGCATCCGCGAGCAGTTCCAAACGCGGGTGCTGCTCGATGGAAACGGTCCCATCACCGCCCGCTCGCACCAATCCGGGACCGAGCAACGTCGCCCCGGTGGTGGTCACGCCCAGGGCCACACGCGGCAAACCGAGGGTCCGCGCAAGGATCTCGCGGTTGCCAACCCCATTTTGTAGCGTCAGCGCCAACCCATCCCCGTCCAGACAACGGGCCAATTGCGAGGCTGCTCGTTCCGTCTGCCAGGATTTGACCAGTACCAGCGCATACCGCGCGTATCCACAGGTTGTCGGGTCGTCCGTGACGCGTACCGGGTAAGCCTGCTCGAGGCCATCCGCTCCCGTCAGACGGACGCCTTCCCTGCGCAGCGCATCCAGGCCAGCTGCCCAACTGCCAAGCATGGTCACGTGCTGGCCAATCGCTGCTAAACGGGCAGCGAACAACGAGGCCAGTGCGCCGGTACCAACAATCAATATTTCGTTATCCATCAGCTATTTGTGATCGACTTCCTTTAAGAAGGCGTCCCACTCATCATCTGGCATCTCGATCGTATGCTCGGCGGCCGGGAAGCTGCGCGCTTCCACCTCAGCCATGTACGCGTTGAAAGCGCGCTTCATCTCAGCGTGGAAGTCGGCATATTGCTTGACGAACTTGGGGGTGAAGCGGTCGAACAGACCCAGCAGGTCATGCGAGACCAGCACCTGGCCATCACAGCCGACGCCGGCACCGATACCGACAGTTGGAATGGACAGCCGCTGGGAGACCAGTCCGGCCAGCCGTGCGGGAACCGATTCGAGCACCAGACTGAAACAGCCTGCTTCTTGCAGGATCAGCGCATCTTCGAACAATCGTTTGGCAGCCACGGCATTGCGCCCCTGCGGGCGGAACCCGCCCAACTGATGGACGGACTGCGGCGTTAAGCCCAGGTGGCCCATAACGGGGATGCCGGAGCCGGCAATGGCTTTGACTGCCTCGGCCCGCTCGCGCCCACCTTCCAGTTTGACCGCATCCATGCCAGCTTCCTGCAGGAAGCGTCCGGCATTACGCACGGCTTCCTGGATCGAGACCTGGTAGGACATGAACGGCATATCCCCGATTAAAAAAGCTGTCTTGGCTCCACGCGAAACGGCCCGGCAGTGGTGCAACATATCTTCCATGGTGACCGGCAGGGTGTTTTCGTAGCCAAGGACGACCATACCGAGCGAATCGCCAACCAGGATCGAGTCGATTCCGGCCAGGTCCATCGCCAATGCAGTGGGATAGTCGTAGGCAGTCAACATGGTGATTGGCTCGCCCTTGGCCTTCTTTTGGTGAAGGGTGAGGGTGGTCACCTTCTTGCGTTGTGACGTGCTGACAGTGGGAGATGTTGTGGACAAGGTACCCTCCTTTGCAGGTAGGGGCCGTGAAAAGCACGGTATTCCACCTCTTGCGCCGTGCTCAAACAGCCACTTCAAAAAGAGATTTTTTTTCGCCGTCGCGCTCATCAGATACGCGCGGCGAGCCTATTATTCCACAAAAGCCCATTTGCGGCAATCTCTAATTTGCTCTATAATCTCATTGATAAGAGGTATTGACAAGCCATCCAGCAACAAAGGAGAAAAACATGCGTAAGATTTTTGGCTTTTTACTCGGTGCAGTTGTCGGTGGCCTGATCGGTTCAACGGTTGCCCTGCTCCTGGCCCCCGATTCCGGTGAATTGCTGCGCAACCGGATTCGCGAACGCGGGGATGCCTTTTTCGCCGAGATCCGCCAGGCCGCGGATACCCGCCGCATCGAACTCCAGGATCATTTAGAGACCCTGCGCGCCCCCAACGTTAAGGAATAGCTCAAGCCCCAGTCAAAACTCGCTCGTAAAAGCCTTTCGCCTGCGCCATGCAGCGGTGGTATTCAGCGCGTTCCGCGATGATCGCGGTATTGCGCTCAGCTGCTTGATGACGCAGGTCTTTTTCTTTAAGAGCTTTTAGGATTGCATTTGCCACGGCCTGCGGATCGGCTGGATCAACCAACAAGCCATTCTGTCCCGGTGTAATCCACTCACGGATCGATTCAAGGTCGCCTGCCACGGGGAAACAACCGCAGGCCATCCCTTCCAAAAGAGAATTTGGTGTACCATCATGCGTGCTCGGTGAGACCAACACCTGTGCGCAGCGAAACAATTCCGCTAACTCAGGGCGGGTCTGCGCCGGCAGCAACTCGACGGCATGTGCAATATCCAATTCCGCAATCCACCGCTGAACTTGAGGCTCACCGGTCATGGCCGGACAGACAAAACGGGCATCCGGTTGCTGTGCCAGCACCAGAGGAATGGCGCGGAAGAAGGTATCGTTGCGCACGTAACCGCGGAAACCCCGCGGGTTGATGACCAGTGGCTCTGATCTTTCTTCGGATGAAGGATGAAATATTTCGAGATCAATACCGCCGTTGCCCGGCAGGATGACCGCTGGCCGGTCGATGGCAAAACCCCACTGGCGCGCCAGACGCACATCCCGGCGACAGTCGGCATGCAGCCCATCCGCGACCTTGAGCGTCCATTCAGTATAATGACCCATCAATGGCGAAGAGGGCGCGTGCAGTGTAAAGTCGTTGCCCCAGACCGAGACAATCAGCGGTACCAGGCCGTAAGCATCTGCAGCCAGCATCCCCTCATAGGGGATGCGCATGGCATGCACCAGGTCGGGTTTGAGATCCAGAATTTCCCCGCGTAAGCGTTGAGCAGCTTTACGGATTGTGACCGGTCCCAGCCACTGGCGGAAACGGGCACGCAACCAGATGGCCGCCGCTCCGTTTAACGGGTTGCGGTTGGAATTGAGCCCTGATCCGTTCCCGGCTTTTTTGACCCCACTGAAGGCCACCGGGATAATTTTCAGGCTGGCCAACTCCAGATCGGGTTCACAAGCAAAGGTCGAGACCAGATGCACTTCATCCCCACGATGTATCCAGTAACGAATCCAATTTATCGCGATCGGAGATCGGCCATCAGCCACGAAAAGTAACCGCATTGTGCCTCCAAGCGGGTTGAATATACCAACAAAGACAACTCCTGCCAAGTTGCCGGATACATCAAGCCGTAGTATATTTAACCACATCACCCGATTGAGGCGTTGAATGAGCAAGGGCCGAATATTAATCATTGAAGATAACGAAGATAATTTCCAACTCGTGCGTTTTTTGCTCGAGCGTGACGGGTTTGAAGTAATTTCTGCAGTCAATGGCAGGGAGGGGGTCGAAACAGCCATACGTGAAAAACCAGATCTGATCCTAATGGACCTATCCATGCCGGAGATGGACGGATGGACCGCTGCGCAAAAAATCAAAGCTGAGCCTGAAACGAAAGCCATCCCGCTCTTGGCTTTGACCGCGCATACGCTGCCTGGCGATCGCATGCGTGCGTTAGAGGCCGGATGCGATGGGTACATTTCCAAACCGATTAACGTAGAGTATCTAATCAAAACCGTCTCGTCTTCGATTGGCAAAGCCCGGAAGCAATCCGACTAAACTTTTGGAAACTGTCTTGTCAATCCCCCTCGCCCGGCAAAGCACACCCATCCACGCACACTCATCAATGATCAAGATGGTCCCGAAAACGAATCGGCCATCCGACTCTGCCAGTTTCCATTGTTCGTGGTATATTAGCACTTCCACTTGTGAATATTTACACCACTTTAAAGAGGTCAAGCTATGAAACAAATCTCTGTCATTGGCGTCGGCTACGTGGGTCTGGTGACCGGCGCATGCTTCGCCGACCTGGGTAACCGGGTCATTGCCCTGGATGTCAACCAGGAGCGCATCGAGGGGTTGAAGAAAAGCGTGATGCCCATCTACGAGCCCGGGCTTGAAGAATTGGTTGAACGTAATGTTAAGGCCGGGCGATTGACATTCACCACTTCCTACAAGGAAGCATTAGATGGAACAGAATTCGCCTTCATTGCTGTCGGTACCCCTTCCGGTGTGAACGGTGAAGCAGATTTACAATACGTCGCCATGGCAGCCAAATCCATCGCCGAAAACATGGCGGCTCCCCTGATCATCATCAACAAATCCACGGTTCCGGTCGGGACCGGAGACTGGGTGGCCGATATCCTGAAACGTGCCCAAACCAAGCCGACGAAGTTTTCGGTGGTCTCCTGCCCCGAATTCCTGCGCGAAGGCTCGGCAATCAGCGATTTCATGAGTCCGCACCGCACAGTCCTGGGCTCAACCGACAAGGAGGCTGCCGAGAAGGTGGCACAATTGCACCTGCCGCTGCGCGCTCCGATCCTGATCACAGATCTGCGCACGGCAGAGATGATCAAATATGCTTCGAACGCCTTTTTAGCAACCAAGATCTCCTTCATTAACGAAGTAGCCAACATCTGCGAAGCCCTTGGCGCAGACGTGAAGGAAGTCGCGGCAGGGATGGGCTATGACGCACGTATTGGCCGACATTTCCTGGATGCCGGCCTGGGCTGGGGTGGATCATGCTTCCCAAAGGACGTCAAAGCGCTGGCATACATGGCCGAGGAGAAAGGTCTAGAACCGCAAATCCTGAACTCGGTCATGGAAGTCAACTACGATCGCCGTAAGGATGCCGTGAAACACGTGACCGAGATGGTCGGCGATCTAAAAGGAAAAACGGTTGGTTTGCTTGGCCTGGCCTTCAAACCCAATACGGACGACATGCGTGATGCCCCATCGATCGACATCGCCCAGGAGCTAAATGCCGACGGTGCTTCGGTTCGGGGCTTCGATCCGGTTGCAATGGAAAACGCTCGTGGCATCCTGCCAGTAGTTGAAATGTTCGACGATCCTTACAAGATGGCCAAGGGTTGCGACGCGCTGATAGTCGTCACAGAATGGAACGAGTTCAAGCAATTGGATCTTAAGCGCATTAAGAGCACGCTCAAAAAACCGGTCATCTTCGATGCCCGCAATATTTACGAGCCTGCCAAAATGAAAGCCATGGGCTTCATTTATCGCGGCGTTGGGCGCGGATTTGACGTAGAATAATTCCAAGCTGCACTACTGCACGGGACAAATAGTCGGGTAAAATAACCCGACTATTTGTTTTTGGGAATACAGATCATATGACGAGACCCCCTGTTTGTGACTACGAAGACTCCGATTACCAAGCAACCTTTTGGGATAAGGGTGAGCGCGATTATGAGGACCGCGTCGAGGCTATCGCACTAAAACGCCTTCTGCCGAAAGACGGTGATTTGATGCTGGAACTTGGAGCGGGGGCCGGCCGCAACACAGCACGCTATGCCGGATTCAAGCGAATTGTCTTGCTCGATTACTCGCGCACCCAGTTGCAGCAGGCTCAGCAGCGCCTGGGCAATTCCGAACGTTTCGTCTACGTCGCCGCGGACATCTACCGCTTGCCCTTTGTGGACAGCTTGTTCGACGGTGCAACCATGATCCGCACTCTGCACCACATGGCGGATGCCCCCCAGGCGTTAGCCCAAGTCCGACGGGTACTGCAACCTCAGGCGACTTTCATCCTGGAATACGCCAACAAACTCAACCTGAAAGCCATCCTGCGCTACCTGCTAGGTAGACAAAGTTGGAGTCCGTTCGCACTCGAACCGGTCGAATTCGCGGCCCTGAACTTTGACTTCCACCCGCAGGAAGTCCGCAACTGGCTGGCGGAAACAGGCTTCCGGCCCAAAAAGACTCTCACCGTTTCACACTTTCGGGTTGGAATTTTAAAACGCTTTTTGCCAACCGGATTGCTGGTTTGGCTCGATTCGCTGGCCCAGTGGACAGGTGCCCTGTGGCAATTGACTCCCAGCGTCTTTGTACGCGCACAGGCGGTAGGTGATCAACCAGCCGTTGCACCAATCGGTGCCTTCTTCCAATGCCCAAAGTGTGGCCGCACACCATTGGAAGAAAAGAAAGATCGTATGATCTGTAATCACTGCAGGCAACAGTGGGCCAGCGAAGATGGCATTTATGATTTTAGGGAGCCAATCAATTAATCTAAAATTGGCGTGAAGCTACCAGAAAGTATTCCATTGCGAGAGCACGCAATTCCAAAGAGCTGACACGGCAATGCTGCCAGCACTTTTAAGCTTATTTCGCCACCCGGCCGTGACACGTTATCAAGCTCATGCGCACATCAAATTCCGATAATCATTTCTTCCAGGGTTATACCGACCGGTACTGGCATGCTTCCTATTGGCCTCAGCTACTCTTGATGACAGAACAAGTTTTCGCACAATAAGACCCTATGCTATAATGCCCGCATGGATATCCGCATGGGTATCATTATTTTTGCTGCGATATTATTGCTGGGAGGAGGCCTTAGTCTTCGCTCCAGCCTCCGCTCCATCCAGAGCAGCCGCCGGATCGACAATTGGCCCCGGCGGAGACAGCAGATCGCTGCTAGCTGGCGGGCATTCGGCATCGGGGTGATAATGGTCAGCCTGGGTGGCGCACTTCTGTTCATTGGGAAACCATTTGAAAAACGCGAACCCCCGACGCAACCAATTCCTACAGTTGTTCCATCTACGGCAACAGTTAAGCTAAATCCGACGATCACATCCTCGCCGGCAGAAAAATCGCCCACGAACACATTGGCGAACTCCGCTACGGAAACAATCGTTACGGCGAGCACGACGCCGACAATCCCTTCGACTTCGACCTTCACAGCAACACTCAAACCACAAAATACACCAACTCTGACGCGCACCATACCTCCAACCCCTACAAATTCGATCACACCATCCCCTACCCACACCAAATTTCCAACCCACACCCCTACCTTTACGCCATCATCTACCGCGACAAAATCCTTACAATCTTTTTCATTTAATGCTTTAAAACCCTCAGCCACCTTCTCACCCACATCTACCTTCACGTTTACACCGACCTTCACACCATCTCCCACAGCCACATTCACTTCCACGCCGACCTTCACCCCTTCTCCAACGGCCACCTTCACGTCTACTCCGACCTTTACACCAACAGCTACTGCGACTCGTACGCCTACTCCAACCTTCACGCCCACCGCCACCGCCACCTTTACGCCGACCCGCACACCCACCCCAACCTTTACGCCGCAATGGATCAAGGCGACCATTTACTTCAATCACAAAAACAGCCTGTCTAATCGGGCGCTCCCCTACTATCAAGTCGGTGTCCCGCGCTACATCCCTTCCTCTGCCAATCTGCTCGGCGCGGTCATCGATCAGTACTTCAGAGGCCCAAGCGAGTTCGAGCAGGAAGACGGCTTGATCGTCGTCACCAATGGTTTCACCGGTTACACCAAAGCCGAATTCGCGGATGGGATTGTGCGTCTCTACCTGCAAGGTTCCTGTCAATCCAATGGCTCTCCTTACAACATCTCCCAACCTCTCTTCGCAACCATCAAACAGATCCCCGGCGTCCGTTACGTCAAGCTTTATGACCAGTATGGTTCCACACGCAATCCTGCGGGACTGGGCGATTCGACGCCAGTCTGTCTCGATCCGGATTTCACGCCATCTCCGACGATAACGAACACGCCTACCTCGACCTTCACACCCACCGCTACTGCCACCTTCACGGCGACCCCGACTTTCACACCCACCGCCACCGCGACTCGCACGCCCACGCCAACCTTCACTCCTACAGCTACGGCAACCCACACGCCCACACTCACTTTCACGCCCACCGCTACGGCGACCTTCACACCATCTCCCACAGCCACATTCACTTCCACGCCGACCCGCACCCCTTCCCCAACGGCCACCTTCACCACTACTCCGACCTTTACACCAACAGCTACTGCGACTCGTACGCCTACTCCAACCTTCACGCCCACCGCCACCGCCACCTTTACGCCGACCCGCACACCCACCCCAACCTTTACGCCGCAATGGATCAAGGCGACCATTTACTTCAATCACAAAAACAGCCTGTCTAATCGGGCGCTCCCCTACTATCAAGTCGGTGTCCCGCGCTACATCCCTTCCTCTGCCAATCTGCTCGGCGCGGTCATCGATCAGTACTTCAGAGGCCCAAGCGAGTTCGAGCAGGAAGACGGCTTGATCGTCGTCACCAATGGTTTCACCGGTTACACCAAAGCCGAATTCGCGGATGGGATTGTGCGTCTCTACCTGCAAGGTTCCTGTCAATCCAATGGCTCTCCTTACAACATCTCCCAACCTCTCTTCGCAACCATCAAACAGATCCCCGGCGTCCGTTACGTCAAGCTTTATGACCAGTATGGTTCCACACGCAATCCTGCGGGACTGGGCGATTCGACGCCAGTCTGTCTCGATCCGGATTTCACGCCATCTCCGACGATAACGAACACGCCTACCTCGACCTTCACACCCACCGCTACTGCCACCTTCACGGCGACCCCGACTTTCACACCCACCGCCACCGCGACTCGCACGCCCACGCCAACCTTCACTCCTACAGCTACGGCAACCCACACGCCCACACTCACTTTCACGCCCACCGCTACGGCGACCTTTACGCCTACCGCGACCTACACACCCACACTCACTTTCACGCCCACCGCTACGGCGACCTTTACGCCTACCGCGACCTACACAGCCACACTCACTTTCACACCTACCCCCACCGCGACTTTCACGGCTACGCCAACATTTACACCATCTCCGACGGCCACCTTCACATCTACGCCAACCTTCACGCCTACTGCAACGGCGTCCTTTACAGCTACTGCGACCTTCACGGCTACTCAGACCTTCACACCTACAGCTACGGTGACTTTCACACCCACACCAACATTTACGCCCACCGCCACCGCGACCTTCACACCTACTCCAACCTTCACGCCTACAGCTACGGCGACCTACACACCTACACTCACTTTCACGCCATCTCCTACGGCGACCCACACACCTACTCCAACCTTCACGCCCACCGCTACGGCGACCTACACACCTACACTCACTTTCACACCAACCGCTACGGCGACTTATACACCTACACTCACTTTCACACCATCTCCGACGGCCACCTTCACGCCTACATTGACCCCCACACCAACTGCTACGGCAACTTATACACCTACTCCAACCTTTACACCATCTCCGACGGCGACCTTCACATCTACTCCAACCTTCACACCCACCCTGACCCCCACATCCACCGCCACTGCGACCCGCACATCCACTCCCACCCATACGCCCACTGCCACCGCGACTTTCACGGCCACGCCAACATTTACACCAACCGCCACAGCGACCTATACACCTACCTCGACATTCACACCATCTCCGACATCCACCTACACACCCACTCCGACCTTCACGCCCACCGCGACCGCGACCTACACACCCACTCCGACCTTCACGCCCACCGCGACCGCGACCTACACACCCACCCTGACCTTCACACCTACCGCCACAGCGACCTATACGCTTACTCCAACAATAGCGCCAACACCTTATGTAATTACAACCTATGATTTTGTAAACAATTTATGTAACGCCCAATGGGTAAGTGGCAGCGGCGTATTATCCTGTCCAGGTGTCTCAGGCGACACCCGAGGTTTCGTCTTGAAGTTGAGTTCAGTAGGATTAGAGGGGCTTAATGTCCAGGCACAACCAGGGCTGCTGACAGTTCCACAGCTGAGCGAAAATGGTTTTATTCTGGGCATCTATCCATATATCAATATACAGACTGGCGACAGATTTGAAGCAACTATCAGTTGCGAAGATGATGCAAAAAATTGTGTTGTCCTTTTCCGTGTGAGCTACATTGACAGTGATGGGATCATCCATGATCTTTGGGCTACAGGTGAGAAGAATGATGGTAAGGCTACTCAAATCGATCTCGATCTGACCCCTCTAGTAGGACAAAACGTGAAATTCGTCTTATCCGTCTTTGCACTTAATTCGTCGACAGATAACAAAGCCATTTGGGCTACGCCGAGGATCATCCGTATCATCGGGCTTCCCACCAGCGCTCCCAAACCCACAAGCACTCCCAGACCCAGGATTTCACCGCTCTCCCCGCGAAGGCCCAACCGTATCGAATAAATGATTTGGACTTAATAAGATCCCGTATCAAAAGAAAAGAACAGTCTTTTGGCTGTCCTTTTTCTCTCGATTCTATTTAACAAACCTTTCTCAATTACATTCAATCATTCAAATAACAACCTCTTCAAAATATTTTGGATGACAGTCGGCCTACTGCTTTAAGAATTTTCCACCAGAGCCAGATATCGTGGGTCTTCACGAATAAAGTCGAGGTCCGGATCACGTTTTGCCCAGTCCATTGGGGTTTGTTTCTTGTCTAGAGCAATTTTTAGCAGTTCAATGGCCTGGTCCGCGTTACCGCAAATGGCTTCAAAACAAGCGCGATTATATTCATTTTCGCCCCTCATGAGCGATTGGGCAATTCGGATATGGTTTTGCGCATCCGCTTCCCGGTCAAATTTTCGATAATACCCGGCCAGGGTAGCATGGGCAAGACTATATTGGGGGTCGAGTTTGATAACGCTTTCGAAGGCATGAATTGCTTCATCGTATCTTTTTTGAGCAGCGTATACCAAACCCAAATGATAATGGTAAAAGGACTTATCCGGGCTAAGCACTACGGCTTGTTCGAAAGCAGAAATCGCCTCAGCATATCTTCCCTTGGCTTTATAAAGACCCCCCAAGGTATCCCAGGCAAAAGCATTCCCGGGATTAATTTCAACTACTCGTTTAAATTTGGCTATATCTTTTTCTAACTCTTCAGACTTATTTAGATGACCAACCTCATGATCCTGATCCTGGGATGACTCAACAATTTGCTCCTCTTGAGCCATGACCCACGGTATACCCCGTGATTCCGCACGTTCGTCTGCAACTGGCTCATCCAAAGCTACCAGAGTTTCTACTCGGGTATCCTGTTTTTGGGGCTCCACAACTCTTCCGCCCATCGAACCATTTCCATTGGACGAGGTATGATCATCAAACTTCCAATATTCCATATTCGTTTCCGGCGTAGCTTCTGTCTCATCCGAGTCATCACCAGACCGGCTGTCTTTTTCTACATCTTGAGGTTGAGACATTTGATCCGTTTGGGGTTCGACGTCCTGTTCAACAACTTCCGCTGTATCTGTATGAGCTTCTTCAGCGGGGACAGACTGGTCGACTTCAGTCAGATCATCGGATGACAACTCCATATCTTGGACTTTTTCTGTGTCTGGGGCCTCGTTTGCCGGCAATTCCTGCTCTCCAGGCCTTTCCACACCCGGGATTCCTTCGGTTACCGCTTCTTCATCCACGGATTGTTCCGTTTCTATGGTTTCACCCACTTCTGATGTGACAGGCACTTCCACACTCAGGGTTTCATCCGTTACTGGCTCATCTGCCAGCAATAACGTATCCGAGGTTTCTTCCGTTTCATCGGTAATTAAGGTATCCAGATCCGGGGCTTCTTCTGCCGGTTGTTCACCATCCAAAACAGATTCCACGATGATTGCGTCTTCCAACTTCGCAGCAGCCTGTGTTTCTAATTCCGAAGTCTCTTCCTCTGTCGGTTCTTCATCCACCAACAGTTCAACTTCTATGCTTTCATCAGCTTCTGGGGCGGCGAGTGCTTCCGAATCCAAAGGCGGCTTTGCTAAACTTTCATCCTCCAACAGCTGTGTTTCCAACGAATCTGATAATTCCACTAGCGCCTCATCACCGATATCAAGATCATTCTGACCTGTTGCCATGCTTTCTGATCTGGTCGCCTGAGCATCACTATCCGTCAACTCCACACTCCCAACGGTTCCGTCGCGTTCCAGTGCGGCTGCCAGCTCTTCCTTGGAAAACAATGTTCCTCCGAGCAGCAGGATATCTTCCTCGGATTCCAGACGAGTGGATTCGTCAGGCTCGCTCCATTCATCCGATTCTTCAGGATTCCTTTCCAGGACCGTTTCATCATCGAAACGCGTTTCTTCCGAGCCTTGCTGACCATTAGCCAGAGACTCATAGAGATCGCCGAGATCATGGTAAATGCGACCCAAATCTTCTTTGAACAAGACATTTGTCCCGTCAAATTCAACTGCTTTTTGATAAGCTGCTAAAGCATTTGGATAATCTCGTAACTGGCGATAAGCCGTCCCCAGGCGGTTCCACGATTCGGCTTTATCTTTACCATCCTGAAGTAATTCCAGACTCTTGATGTAAATCGGGATAGCTTCGGTGTATTGATTCTGATGCACGTATGCTTGAGCTAGGTTGCTGTATGCCCATCCAAAATCAGGATCCAACTGGATAGCGCGTTTATAGGCATGGACTGCTTGATCATAAGCACCAGTATTGAAATAAACATTCCCCAATTCGTTCCACAACTCAAGTTCGCTCACTGCAACCTCCAGAGTTATCAACAGTTGACTTCACTGGTAATCGTGGCCAGAAACACTCGGTTAACAAGCCACGGCCACCCGTAAAAGTGCGTCAGCTTCTTGATATGACTGCATAGCATTGTTGTAGTCTTTGTGCTTTCTATAAGCATGTCCCAGGCGATTTAATGCTACGGCTTTATCTTTTGCTTGATCAAACAGATCTATGCTTATCTTATAGAACTTGATTGCATTCTCATATTGACCCAGGTGTGCATATACCAATCCCATATTGCTAAACAACCATCCAGACTCAGGCTCTAGCATGGTAGCTTTTCTGTAAGCGCTGATTGCCTGATCATAGTCCCCATTCGCCAGACAGGTATCTCCAAGATTTTTCCAAACAGCTACATCGGGGATATCGCCATCCGGAACAACAGCTGAGTGATCTTCTACATTGAATGTGGGCAATGCCATCTGAGCATCTTCCTGCACTTCAGCCACAACTTCGACTTCTTCAGGGGCTTCAGCGGCCAGATACTCCACCTCGGCAGGCTCATCGGCTAAGGACTGTTTCATAACCTGTTCCTCGGCGACAGCCTCTTCGAGGATTGCTTCAACCATTTCGGGTTCATCTGCAGCCGAGGCATCAGACTCGTGCGGCTGCTCGGCGGAGGGCAAATTCACCGGAGCCTCTGCGACAACAGCTTCCGTCATTTCGGACTCGTCTGCGGCTGGCACACCTACTTCTTCCGGTACTTCAGCGATAGCTTCAGTCACCTCGGGCTCAACTGCTGCAGGGACGTCCGCTTCTGGCGCCTGCGCGGCGGAGGGCAAATCCACCGGCGCTTCTGCAACAACGGCTTCCGTCATTCCGGACTCGTCCGCGGCTGGCGCAACTGCTTCTTCCGGTTCTTCGGCAACAGCTTCAGCCACTTCGGGCTCAACTTCCTCCGTGGCAACGGGCTCTTCCGATTCCTCGGCTGCAGGTGCTTCAGCCACTACCTCTTCGGCGACAGGTTCAGTCACTTCGGGATCGACTACGACAGGGACGTCTGCTTCTTGCGGCTGCTCGGCAGAGGGCAACTTCACCGGTGCCTTTGCGACAACGGCTTCTGCCACCTCGGACTCGTCTGCGGCTGGCGCAACTATTTCTTCCGGTACTTCGGCGACAGCTTCAGCCACTTCCATCTTTACTGCTACTGCCGCAGGGACGTCTGTCACTGGCGCTTGCTCGGCAGAGGGCAAATTCACCGGCGCTTTTGCGACAATGGATTCCGTCATTTCGGACTCGTCTGCGGCTGGCGCAACTACTTCTTCAGGTTCTTCTGTGGAAGGTGACTCGGCAACTGCTTCTTCGGCGACAGCTTCAGCCACTTCCATCTTTACTGCTACTGCCGCAGGGACGTCTGTCACTGGCGCTTGCTCGGCAGAGGGCAAATTCACCGGCGCTTTTGCGACAATGGATTCCGTCATTTCGGACTCGTCTGCGGCTGGCGCAACTACTTCTTCTGGTCCATCCGTGGAAAGTGACTCGGCAACTGTTTCTTCGATAACAGCTTCAGCCACTTCTGTCTCAACTGCGATCGGGGCGGTAGCCCCGTTTGGTTCCTCGGCGATAGGCGCTTCAGCTATCGGGTCTTCGTCAGCAGCCTCAACCACTTCCGGCGCAACGACTTCATTCAATGCATCTGAGGGCTGTGAATCCACAGCAACCTCCTCGACTACATTTTCTTCCGATTTCGCCTGGTCTGCGGTTGGCACACCTTTCGACCCTATTGCAGCGACAGGAGTTTCACCGTCGAAATCTGCTGATGCGTTATGGCTCTCGTCCAGGTCATCCTTGAACAATGCCTGGTCCGGGTCCAATTCGTCAGCTTTTTGGTATGCAGCCAAGGCATTTTGATAATCATTCAAATGCCGGTAAACATCTCCCAAACGATTCCAAGCCATGGCCTTATCCTTGTCGTGATCGAGCAAATCCAGACTTTTTTGGTACAGTAGAATCGCTTCAGAATGCCGGCGCTGGTAGATATAAGTCAAGGCAAGATTACAGTACGGCCACCCATATTCCGGATTCACTTGAATCGCAAAATTATAGGCTTCGATTGCCTTTTCGTGTGCGCCCGAATTGGAGTAGACATACCCCAGTTGATCCCAGATTTGTACATTTTTGGGATCGATTTCGAGTGCCTTTTTGTAGGCTTTGATTGCATCCTCGCTGCGTTTTTGCTTTTCGAAGATGTTTCCCAATCGAATCCAGTAATAAGCAGAGCGTTTGTCTGACTCAATGGCCTTTTGATACGTTACTACGGCCTCATAGACATTGCCAAGCTCATGCCAGAGTTCAAGCTCGCTCATTGTATCCTCCTGCTGCGCATAAATGGTGAAACAAGGGTTTCACTCAGTATTGGAAATGCTAACGAGTAATTTATATTCATCAGCTTCACGACGTTTTAGTATCAAGCCCATCGGCCATGCGGTAGGCTTTGGCAGCATTTTCATAGTCATTCAAACG
>CAYOUV010000056.1:0-21811 GCA_964407265.1 uncultured Anaerolineaceae bacterium
GCGAGCAGATCGACATCCACGGCGGCGGCAACGACCTGATCTTCCCGCACCATGAAAACGAGATCGCCCAGTCCGAGTCGTTCACCGGCAAGCCCTTCGCCCGTTACTGGATGCACAACGGCATGCTGCAGCTGAGCGGCGAGAAGATGTCGAAATCGCTCGGCAACCTGGTGACCATCGAGGAGTTCCTCTCCAAGCACGAGGGCGACGTGATGCGCATGCTGGTCTTGACCGGTAACTACCGCGGCCCGCTGGCCTTTACCGACGAGGCGATTGACTCGGCCGAGAAGGGCCTCGAGCGGCTCATGTCGGGTCTGCGCCCAGCCTCCGCTGCGGCGGGCGGACTGGCGGCTGAGGCCGCTTCTGCGCTCGCCTCCCAGGCCGAAGAAGCGCGGGAGGCCTTCATGGCCGCCATGGACGATGACTTCAACACCGCCGGGGCGCTCAGCCACCTGTTCGAGCTGACCCGCGCCGTCAACACCGCCCGTGACAGCGGCGCGACGGAGGCGCAGTTGGAGCCGGCGCAAGGCACCCTGCGCGAATTGAGCGGCGTGCTCGGGCTGCGCCTGGCCGAAAAGACCGGTTCAAGCGGGGCTGATGAATTCGTCGACTTGCTGGTCGAAGTGCGGAGCCAGGTCCGGGAACAGAAGCTGTGGGCGCTATCGGACACCATTCGCGACCGGCTCAAAGAGCTGGGTGTGGTGATTGAGGACAGCAAAGACGGCACCAGCTGGAGATGGGGATAAATAGAAATTGAGAGAAGCTTTCGGATTTTTCTGCTCGGAAGCTTTTTCTTTTGCCTGGTGCTAGCGTGTAATAATTTTGGCTGGCGTTATCTTCGCATGCTCCTGCGCGCATGTCATCCATAGTGTATACAACTCGAGGGTTATATTACTTTGACGACAGAGGAATTCTAAGCCTTGTGTCTGAGCAAACAGCCTAATAGATGGAACTTTGCTCGCAAGTTTCCCATTTCGCCACCCGCTCCTGTTTCAGACACTATGATAATTTTCACTTGAATCACGGACGAATTTTCTGTATATTTTTATCAGGATTAGGACTAAATATCCGGTTATCGTCCAGGGGGCGAAAAACAATGACACGGCTCACCTGTCGTGAGGGGCAGCGCGAGTGAAAAATAGGGCGAAGTTGTTTATGTGGAAGTTGAGGGAGTTGAAGCGGGGAAAAACGTAAGAATTTATTGGCCTCGAAGAATTTAACTTTTATGATCTAAGTGTGATTCAAGAAAGATCGAATCTTCTAAGCGCATTGTTTGCTAATTATATTAATGGGTAGATTACGAATCATTTCCTCAATCAAAGAATTTTCAACTGGTTGAGAGGAATAAATTGTTTTCTCCTTAACTTCTTTTTGTGCCCCGGTTATTTCCCAGTTTTGCAGGATGCTCGCCTTGCTAATCGGTTTGCGGATTTCTTTTTGACGTATGTAACCAAGGATTTCATCAAGATCAAGGTTGTGGGTTTTCAAAATCAGGTACATATCATAGAAATCTCGATACCGTGCACGATCACTCATTGCACGAATTTTTTCAGCGCATATTTCCCGAATATCCATTATCCTAACAGGGAATTCAATTCCCCATGCGGTTCGATAAGGAATTTCTTGCACAGGTAACAATACATTCTGCAAGACGTCAATTTCTACTTTAATGGAATTGGGAAAACCAAGAGGGCCTGTATAGAGTAGTCGTTCGATTTTTATTGTAGCTGTGGATTCGTAGTGCTTCTTAATTTCCAGATAATCGACACTGGTGAGCACGGTTTGCACTTCATCAAATGATATGGGCTGTTATCCGGAAGAAAAATCCAAGTCTTCTGAAAAGCGGTGTTGCTCTAGATAACAGTGATGGAGTGACGTTCCACCTTTGAAAACCAGTTTCTTTCCCAAAGATGAGCGACTAATCACTTGCAAAACAAGCGCCAATAGATAATCTTTCTCAGCGATTTGCAGCGGATATCTAAAAGAGCGTCGATTGGAAATTTCTAATTGTTGGCATGATAACATCAATCTGCCTTTACTGTCTGGTATTTATCAAAATAGTCATCGTAATAAAGACGCCATTTGGCATTGAAGGTCTTGTCATTGGGACTCATCCAGTGGGTGCTTCGATTACCTGCGAGGAATTGGAATAATTTTTCCGATTCCCATCCTAACAGATCAAAGATCAAGCCAAAAGTCTTAATCGTCTTTTGCGAAGCAAGGCTAGCATAATGGATCAATTTCTCAATATTTAGATCTTCTTCATAGGTTTGTAGCTTTTTAATAACCAGATCAACGACATATTTTCCTGTACGAAAGTGAATGAGATCCACCAATGCTTTTTCAGCACAAGCTATTTTGGCAGCCATATTTTCAATTTCTACTTTTTCCCAACCAACAAATATTTTTTCCTGGGATTTGATAAATTGGTATTGGATTGTCTCAAGGTCTGTCCCCTTAAATTGTTTCAACGAAACAGATGTGAATTTTTGGACAAATTGATCAAACATTCCCCGATAATTTAAAGCAGCCTCAAATGAAACATAAGATTCTTCTACCAAGAGTCCGGCAACAACATAAGGTGAAATGGATAAGAATCCTCGACTACTGAGATCATTGATGGCATACAAACCACGTTTTATGCGAATTAGCCAGCCATTTTTCACTAACTGCTGGATTCGATTATGGGTTTGCTGATAATCCCAAATATGTTTGGCTTCAGCTTCTATCTGACCCGCAGTAACCACTTTTCCATATTTGGCGATCAACATCTCAAGAAGCTCGCCATCTTTAACTGCCAAGGTTGTCTTTTTCATATAGCCTTATTAATTCATATGAGTTAATATCAGTATACAAAATACACCAAATATGTCTTGTCGTCAAGTGCTTACCTCAGTTTACTCAGCCAAAAATACCGTTGTTTATGCTACGATGCAGTAGAGGACTATGACAAAAGAACGTCCACCCTCAATGCAGAGAAATCCCTATCAGATATTTGGTCTCGCCGAATCCAAAATCCTTTACTATCGCATAACGCATAAACGTTTCCTTGAAATGCTCCAAGATCCGGAGACCAAAATTCACGAGGTCAAAGAATCGGGGAATGCTTATGGCGATTTATTGTTTGTTATCGTCAGCAGGTCACTTCCTAGTGAACTCGCAGAGAAAGGACTGGATGCTGTACCTGAATTGCTGCGTATGCTGCTAACCAGGCCATCCAAGCGTAAAAAGCCAAATTTCTTAATGCTGTTGAGTACGGTCTTTTCAGGTACTTAATCTGCCACCTTATACAATGCAGCAGAGGCGCGGTCCGGCGAACTCGCCGAAATTCTTAGAGTATTTGAGAAGACTTGATACCTTTTGATAGCCTCCGCAAGCCCGGCCCTGCTATGCTGAAGTGAAATCATTGAGGAGGTGCTCGTGAAAACACATTCCAACCGTCTCTGGATCGTCGCCCTGGCCTTGGGCTGGTTCTTCGATTTCCTGTTCTGGAAGAAAGCGCCGGGCGTTAATTTCGCGCTCTACGTGCTCTTATGCCTGATCAGCGGTTTCTGGTTGTTGGTGCAAGCCGGGGCGCGTCCGGCGCGCACCAGCCTGTGGCTGCTGCCCCCGATCGGCTTCCTGGCCGCGATGTCCTTCTTGCGCCAGGAACCGCTGACTTCCTTCCTGGCCTACGCCACGACCCTGTTCCTGATGGCCCTCTTGGCCGCAACTTACCTGGGCGGGCGCTGGCCCTGGTACAGCCTGGCAGATTACGTCGTGGGATTCCTGCGCCTGGCAGGGGGCATGCTGGCCCGTCCGCTGGGATTCGCCAACGAAGTGCGCCGCGAGCGACCCGAGGCTGAGTCGCGTTCCACGGGGGGGAAGATCTGGCCGGTCGTGCGCGGCCTGCTGATCGCCCTGCCGGTAGTTGCCGTCTTCGCTGCCCTGTTGTCTTCTGCCGACCTGATTTTCGCGCAGCGCCTGGACGATTTTATCGCCCTGTTCAATTTGGAAAAGCTGCCGGAGTACATCTTCCGCGGGGTCTACATTCTGATTGGGGCCTACTTGCTGGCAGGCGCCTTCCTGCACGCGGCCGAAAAGAGTCGCGACGAAAAATTGCTAGGCCAGGACAAGCCGCTGCTGGCGCCTTTCCTGGGCTTCACCGAGACCGGCATTGTCTTGGGCAGCCTGCTGGTCTTGTTTGCGGCCTTCGTGGTGATCCAGTTCCAGTACTTTTTCGGCGGGCAGGCCAATATCAATATAGAAGGCTTTACCTATTCTGAATATGCGCGCCGCGGCTTCGGCGAGCTGGTGATAGTGGCTTTCTTCTCCCTGCTGGTGCTGCTCGGCTTGAGCGCGATCACGCGTCGCGAAGGGAACGGCCAGCGCCGGGCGTTTTCGGGCATGGGCATCGGGCTGGTGGCGCTGGTGATCGTCATGCTGGTCTCGGCCTTCTACCGCCTGGTGCTGTATGAAAGCGCCTACGGCTTTTCGCGCCTGCGGACTTACACCCACGTCTTCATGATCTGGCTGGGACTGCTGCTGGTGGTCGTCATGGCCCTCGAGATCCTGCACCGCGAGAGGGCTTTTGCGCTGGCGGCCGTGCTGGCCTCACTTGGATTCGTGCTGACCCTGCCGCTGCTCAACGTGGACGCCTTCATCGTGCGCCAGAACGTGGCGCGCGCCGCCCAGGGGCAGGAGCTGGACGTTTCCTACCTGGCCAGCCTCTCAGATGATGCCATCCCGGCCTTGGCGGGGGCTTACCAGAATGCCTCGCTGGCGGATAAAGTGCACGAGGAGTTGGGCGCCACGCTGGCTTGTATGGATTTCAACCGGATGGACCTGCGGCCGCGTCCCTGGCAGTCCTTCCATTATTCCAACTGGAAGGCGGATCAAAGCCTGCAGGCGCTGCGCTCTGATTTGAAATCCTATCAGCTCAAGGATGGGGATTGGCCGGTCCTGGTGATCGGACCGAGCGGGGTCGAGTATCAATGCTGGAATTACGGTACCGATTAAGTGCGAGCGGAGGCGGTTCATCATGAACCGCCTCCCGTTTTATCCACTATGTCACCCTGAGCGGACACTGAGCGATAGCGAAGTGGTAGTCGGAGGGAGCGAGGAGTTTGTTTGCGCAAGAAACGGGTGGATTTGAGGACGAAATTCCATACAATTAGACTCATCCGACCTATAATTCTTGAAAGGTACCTACGATGAGCCTTGAATTGCAACAAGCCGCGGATGATTATCAGCGGGTCGAACAAGCCTTGCGTTACTTGGCTGCCAACCAGGGGCGCCAGCCGGATCTGGGGGAGCTGGCGCAGAGCGTCCATTTGAGCGCATATCATTTCCAGCGCCTGTTCAAGCGCTGGGCGGGCATCAGCCCCAAGCGCTTCCTGCAGTTCCTGACCAAGGAGCACGCCAAGCGCTTGCTGAGCGAATCCGCCAGCCTGCTGGATGTAACTTATGCGAGTGGACTATCCAGCCCGGGCCGGCTGCACGACCTGTTCGTGCAGGCCGAAGCGGTCACGCCTGGGGAATATAAACACCGCGGCCAGGGCCTGCAAATCTTTTACGGCTTCCATCCCACGCCCTTCGGCGAATGTTTACTGGCGGTGACCGAACGCGGCATCTGCCAGCTTTCCTTCGTCCAGGGAACGGATCGGGAGGCGGCGCTGTCCCTGCTCAGGGCGGACTGGGCCAGGGCGGAACTGGCCGAAGCGCCTGAACGGACCGGGCCTTTCGTCCGGCGGATCTTCGCGCCCGACCAGGTCGAGGCCCTACCCCTGAGCCTGCACTTGCGCGGCACGAACTTCCAACTCAAGGTCTGGGAGGCACTGCTGCGCCTCCCGCCTGGGGAGCTAACCAGCTACGAGCGTATCGCGGCTGAGATCGGGCGACCAGGGGCGATGCGCGCGGTGGGCAATGCGCTGGCGCACAATCCGGTGGCCTACCTGATCCCCTGTCACCGCGTGATTCGCAAATTGGGTCAGTTTGGGGAATACCGCCATGGGCCGCTGCGCAAGCAGGCTCTCCTGGGCTGGGAGATGGCGCATAGGCAGCAAACGATCCCCGAATGAAACGGGGATCTTATTTATGTATTCATGTTTTCGAGCAATTCCCGGTATAGGTCCGTTGTGCCGGGCAGCGGTTCGATCTCCATTTCGCTGGCCAGGACGCGCTTCAGGTCCTGGTACTGCTGGGCCAGTCCGGTCCGGTCGCCGATGGCTGCATAGGCGCGCATAGCCTGGCAGTACATGCCCTCCGAAAGCGGCTCAAGCTGGATTGCTTTCTGGGCCAGATCGAGCGCCTCGCGCGGCTTGTCCCGCTTGAGTTGGTAATCGATCAGCCAGCGCAGCGCGTCGGCGTAGGATTGTGCCAGGCGGCGCCGTTCGGGAAAAACCCAATCGAAATACAGGTTTTGCATGTATTCCCCCTGGTAATGCGAAACCGCCTGCGAAAAACATTCGGCCGCGCCTTCGGCGTTGGTGGAAGCGCGCGCCCTGGCGATGGCGGCATCGAATTCATCCACATCGATCTTGAAATAGGCTGCGTCCAGCCAGTAGTCTCCGGACTCCACCAGCACGAAGCGTGCGGTGGATTTGTTGCTGCGTAAAGCGTTGCGCAGGCGCGAAAGGGCGGTATGGAAGGCGGTTTTGCTGCGTCCTTCCTTTTCACCCCAAATGGCTTCGAAGGCGCGTTCACCCGGGATGCGCTCGCTGCGAAAGGTGACGAAATACGCCAGCAGGTCGCGCGCTTTGGTCGAGACCCAGCGATCCTGCGAGATCTCCTCGCCCCCGATAAAGACCCGCAGGGTCCCCAGACAATTAACTGTGATGGCTGAGTTGTTGGCGATCTCAGGTGCGGCTCTCCCAGCCCCGGCAGGCATCAGTTCACGCAGCCGTTCCAGGAAGGGACTGCCCACGCCGGCTTGTTCCAGCACCTGGCAAACGAGGCGTGTGCGTTCGCCCTGATCGAGGAACAACTGGACGGCGCGCGACGGTTCGATTGCCCGCAGGGCTTGGCGGGCGTACTCCTGGCCGCTATCACGCCGGTTGGTTTCCAGGTGAATGTAAGCCAGGCCGAAATAGACCATCGCCAGTGGGATGCGGAACTGGCGGCGCTCGCCCACCTCGACCAGCTCGCTGTACAGGCTCTCGGCTTTCTCCAGCTGGTGGTTTTCCAGGGCCACGTCAGCCAGCACGCTGCGGCAGACATAGGCTTCGTAGGTGTCGGGGTTGCCGGTGTAGGACCACAGCGCGCCCTCGGCCAGCTGCCAGGCCTCATCTGTGCGGCCCTGACCATACAGGTTATATGCCAGGTAGCCGGTGGCCATCAACTGCTCATAGGAGGCCAGGCCGAGGGACTGCGCCAGTTCCATCGACTTGCGCAGGGCGGTTTCGGCGCGGGCGGGCTCGCCCAGCCGGGTGAGTACATTGCCCAGGGCGGTGTAAGCGCTGGGGAGTAATTCTTTCAGGTGGAGGGTCTGGGCAATCTCGAGTCCGCGCTCGGCATAATGCAAGGCGACATCGAACTCGCGCCAGTAGAGATGCGGCGAGACCATCGAGATGTAGGCCTGGGCGGCAATTGGGGAGAGTTCATCTGGCGCCAGCTGCAGCGCTTCCTGGCAGTAGCGCACGGTAGCCTGCGGATCGCCGTGCCACCAGCAAATCTGTCCCAGGGACTGCAGGAAGCTGGCGCGTTCCAGCGGAGAAAGCTCGTCGCCAGCCTGGCGGTCTTCCTCAACGGCCTGTTCGGCCAGGGTGCGGCCTTCGTCCATGCCGCTCAAAAAGCCGGTGCTTTTGGCGCGGGCCATCAGGGCATCTGCGCGGGCGACATGATCGTCAGGCGGAGCGGCTTGCAGGGCTTCGGAAGCCAGGCCTTCTGCCTGACGGTAGTTCCCCTGCGCGCGGTTGACCTCGGCCAGGCGGGTTAGCGCCCGGCTGATGCCGGCCTGATCGTTTTGAGCGGCAAAACCGGCGCGAGCATCTTCGTAAGAAGTGATCGCCAATCCGGCCTCACCCAGACGACGGTGGACGTTGCCGTGCTGCAGCAGCAACTCGGGATGCTCGCGTTTGATCTCTTCAGGCAGGGCGCTCAGGTAACGGTGCATGACTTCCACCCGCCCGCGTTCGACGTAATCCGCGGCAAAGACGGAAATGACAGCGGCGGCCGGGGCATATTCCCGGGCTTCAAGATAATGGCGATAAGCGATTTCCAGCTCTCCCTGGCGTTCATAATACTGACCGGCGGTCTGCTGTAACTGGTGGACCTGATCGGGTCGTTCGCGGCGCAGTTTGCTGAGCAGAAAGTCGCGGAACAGGTGGTGGTAACGATACCAGCGACGCTGGGTGTCAAGGCTGGTCAGGAACAGGTTTTGCCGTTCCAGGGCTTCCAGAATAGCTTGCGAATTTTCGAAAGAGGCGATCGCATTACAGACTTCGGCGTCCATTTGTTCCAGCACGGAAGTGCGCAGCAGGAATTGCTGGTGCTGGTCCGGCTGGCGGCGGAAGACCTCGTCGGCCAGGTATTCGAAGACGTAACGGTTGGATCCGCTCAATCCGGCGATCACCCGGTCAGCGCTGGCGGCATCCTGGCCGCTCAGGGACGAGCGCACGATCTGCAGGGCTGCGGCCCAACCTTCGGTCTTTTCGCTGAGTAAAGTCAGGCTTTCGTTGGAGATGCCCGGGACGTGATCGGACATCCAGTGCGATATTTCGTCGGCACGGAAACGCAGATCGCTGGCGCGCAGTTCGGCCAGTTGACCGTGCGCGCGCAGGCGCGCCAGTTCGAGCGGCGGATCGGCGCGGGTGGAGATGATCAGGCGCAGCCCGGGCGGCGCATTTTCGAGTAAAAAGTCCACCAGTTGGTGGACAATCGGATTGGTGACGTAGTGATAATCTTCCAGGACCACCAGCCAGGTTTCATCGAGCTCTTCGGCCAGTTCGTTGATCAGCACGGTCAGCACGCGTCGGTGAGAGATGGCCGCCTCGGTCGTCTCGAGCAGGGATTGAGCTGTCTGACCGGTGGCCTGGGTGACGGATTTGGGCGCGCGCGTCATGCGCCGCAGGGCTTCGATCAGGTAGGTCAGAAAAACCGTCGGGTCGCTGTCGTTTGCGTCCAGCTGGTACCAGGCAAAAGCCTGGGAGGTGACCGCCAGGTAATCTGCCAGCAGGGTGGTCTTGCCGTATCCCGGCGGGGCCGAGATCAGGACCAGGCGCTTATCCTGCTGGGCTTCCATCCAGTCGCTCAGGTGCGGGCGGGGAAAATGCCCTTCGTTGGGATGGGGAACCAGGAATTTGGTGCGTAGCAGAATTGACGGTTTCATATAGAAGAATTATAAACTTGCCCGGACGGGTTTTGCAAATTTTTTGAAAGCTCCTTATGCTACCATGGTAGCGTCATTCATATTGCTAAGCCAAACGAGGAGAGATAAATGAATCGCAAACCATTGTTCGTTTCAATTCTATTACTGCTTGTCCTTTTGGTCAGCGCCTGCGGACCGCAAGCAACCCCAGCGCCGGCCCAACCGCCGGCAGCCAGCCAGGCTCCGGCAGCGACCGAAGCGCCGACGGCCGCGCCGAGCGTGCTCAAGATCGCCAATACTGCCAATATCACCACCTGGGACCCGGTCAAATCGTTCTCGACCGAAGCGGCCTATATGGCCAATATCTACGAGCAGTTGCTGCGCATCAACCCGCCCGGCGCTGCCGAGAAATACACGCCTTTGCTGGCGACGAGTTGGGAATCCAGTGCTGATGGTCTGACCTGGACCTTCCACCTGCGCCCGAACGTCAAATTCCATGACGGCGAGCCCTTGACGGCGGAAGCGGTCAAGATGTCGATCGAGGCAGCCAAGGATCATGGCGGCGCGTCCTTCATCTGGCTGCCACTCGACAGCGTGGAGGTTGTGGATGACCTGACGGTTCAGTTCAACCTGAGCTATGCTGCACCGCTGGATCTGATTGCTTCCTCGCTGTACGACGCCTGGATCGTCAGCCCCAAGGCGCTCGAAGCTGCAGCCTCGACCGATAACTATTTTGAAGCCCCGGTCGATGCCGGGACCGGTCCTTACATGATCGAATCCTACACCCCCGACCAGGAAATCGTCTTCACCCGCTTTGATGATTACTGGGGCGGCTGGCAGCCTGGTCAATACGATAAGGTGCTGGTTCAAATCGTGCCTGAAGCTGTCACGCAGCAACAGATGTTCGAAGCCGGTGACGTAGACCTGGTCACCCGCATTCCGGTTGAAAACCTGGACACTTTCCGCAACAACCCTGACTACACGGTTGACGAAGAACCGTCGTTCTTCAACTTTATTGGCTTCTTCAACACTCTGCGCCCGCCGCTGGATAACGTCAAAGTCCGCCAGGCGCTTTCGTATGCCATCCCTTACGATGACATCATCACGATTGGTGCCAAGGGACTGGGAACCCAAAGCCGCGGTCCAGTACCGGCGGGTGTCTGGCCGTGGTCGCCGGATGTCAAGCAGTACACCTATGACCTGCAGAAGGCCAAGGATTTGCTCAAAGCTGCCGGATATGATGGCGGCGGTTTCAGTCTGAAGTTGACCTACGCCTCGGAGAATGACACCGAAGCAGCTTTCGCTCCCCTGATCAAGGACTCCTTCGCCCAGATCGGCGTGGACGTCTCGATCGAGCCGACGCAGTTTACCCAGCAGTGGGAACTGGCCAAGACCGATCCGGCCAATGCCCAGGATATGTTCCTGCTTCTATACTGGCCGACCTACTCAGATGCCGGTTCGGACAACCTGTGGTCGATGTTCTACGGGACGGGTGATTCTCCCTACCTGAATGTGACCAAGTTCAACCTGTCCTACTGGAAGGACGACCAATTCAATACCCTGTTGGACAACGCCATCAACGAAACGGTTACCGATCCGACCAAATCCCAGCAGGACTACATCGATGCCATGAATCTGCTGGTGGACCAGGCGCCCGGGGTGTTCTTCTTCGATACCAAGACCGTCTTCGTCATTCCCAGCCACATCCAGGGATTCCAGTACAACCTGAACTATCCCTTCGTCCAATATTTCTTCTACCAGCTTCACCCTTCCAGCTAATCTGACCGATTAGCAAAACGATCAAACCCGGGAGCGGAATCTCGATCCGACTCCGCTCCCGGCCGGTTCTTACCACAGGTGCTTTTTCTGTTCCTTCGTGGTTAAATAGACTCATGCGTAAACTTGAATTCATCATCCTTCGGACGGCCGCCTCGCTGCTCGTATTGGTGGGCGCCTCCATCATCACCTTCTTCCTGGCTCGTGTTGTTCCCAGCAACCCGGCAGCCTTGTACATTGGTCCAAAGGCCAGGCAGGATGAGATTGACCGCGTCACCAAGCAGTTGGGCTTGGACAGGCCACTGCCGGTTCAGTACGCAATCTACATGCGTGAACTGTTGCATGGCGACCTGGGGATTTCCATCGGCACCAAGCGTCCCGTGCTGCAGGAAATTACCGGCCGCTTACCCGCTACGCTGGAACTTTTGCTGGCCGGGATGATCCTGGCGGCCGTGCTCGGCGTGCCTCTGGGAGTCCTGAGCGCCCGCTGGCAGGGCAGGCCACCGGATGTCGCCGTGCGTACTGTTTCGATCATGGGTGTCTCGATGCCCGCATTTTATCTCGGTCTATTATTGCAAATTCTATTTTTTCGCAATCTCGATCTCCTGCCTCTGGCCGGGCGCGTCAGTAACGACCTGCGTTTTACCCACCCGGTCGAGACCATTACGCATTTCATTATTCTTGATTCGATCCTGACCCACAACTGGTTTGCCCTGAAAGATGCCCTGCGGCACATCATCCTGCCGGCCATGACCCTGGCGGCTTATCCGCTTGGCCTGATTGCGCGCATGACCCGTGCCGCCATGCTGGAGGTCCTGGAGCAGGATTACATCCGCACCGCCCGCGCATACGGCATTAAGGATCATGTCATTATTTACCTTTACGCACTGAAAAACGCAATCAGCCCGACCCTGACCGTGCTGGGCCTGACTTTTGCTTTCGCGCTGACCGGTACGTTTTTCGTTGAGATCATCTTTAACTGGCCGGGATTGGGCCTGTTCACCGTCCGGTCACTGCTCAATGTGGATTATCCGGCCATCATGGGCGTGACGCTCTTCGGAGCCTCCGGTTATGTGCTGATCAATCTGGTGGTTGATCTGCTCCAGGCGTGGATCGATCCGCGCATCAGCTTGAGATAAAACATGGCCACAACCGATATCGCCAACCTCGAATCCAGCCAAAGCATGCGCACAATGCGACATGTATTTCGCGTTATCCTGCGCGATCCACTTTCGCTGGCGAGTACGATCGTCATCGTTTTATTCATTTTGATGGCGATTTTTGCCTACCAGGTTGCGCCCTATCCTGCGGAAGGTGCGGGCAAGACCAACGTGGACAATACCATGCTGGCGCCCTCGTCCGCGCATATCTTTGGCGCAGACCGTCTGGGCCGCGATATGCTCAGCCGCGTGATCATGGGTGCGCGCCCAGCCTTGATCGTACCGATCGGTGTGGTGTTTTTGGCGGTCCTGATCGGCGCGCCGCTGGGTGCGATTGCCGGTTATAAGGGCGGTTGGATCGATGAAGTCATCATGCGCATCACGGACCTGTTCCTGGCCTTCCCGTCGCTGCTGCTGGCGATGGCGATCACCTCGGCCCTGGGACGGGGCTTGCAGAACGCGGCCATTGCATTAATCGTCTCCTGGTGGCCGTGGTATACCCGTCTGGTGCGCGGGGTGACCATCAGCCTGCGACAGCGCTACTTCGTCGAAGCAGCCAAGGCAGTGGGTGTGCGCGATTCGGTCATCATCTTGCGGCACATTCTGCCTAACACACTCTCACCGATTTTGGTTCAGGTCACGGTTGACCTGGGTACCGTCATCATCGCCATGGGCGGACTGGCCTTCCTGGGCCTGGGCACGCAGCCGCCTTATCCGGATTGGGGTTTGATGGTCAGCCAGGGGCGTGAGTTCATCCTGAAACAGTGGTGGATTTCGACTTTTCCGGGCGTGGCGATTTTTATTGTTGTCCTGGCTTTCAACCTGTTGGGCGATACGCTGCGTGATATCTTCGACCCGAGGCAGTACAAATGACGAGCGTCCAAGAGCACAGTACGATGCGCTCGCTGGAAGCGTCACATCTGCTGGAAGTCCGAGACCTGTTTTTGGAGTTCAAGACCGATCGCGGCCGTTTGCAGGTTTTGAACGGCATCAGCTTCGACGTGCGGAAGGGGGAAGTGTTTGGGCTGGTAGGTGAGACCGGCTGCGGCAAGACGGTCACCGGCCTGTCGGTGCTGCGTCTGCTGCCAAGTTCAGCGCGCATCACACGCGGTGAAATTATCTTCGAGGGAGCGGATATGCTGGGCCTTTCCCGCCGCGAGGTCGAGGATGTGCGCGGGGGCAAGATCGCGATGATCTTCCAGGATCCATCTTCTTCACTCAACCCGGTCTTCAGTATCGGCAAGCAGATCGAACGCGTCATCCGCCAACACCTGGATATGCCTAATTCCGAAGTCCGTGGGCATGCTTTGTCGATGCTGGAGGCGGTTGGTTTGCCGGATGTGAAACGCATCCTGAATTCCTACCCTCACCAGCTTTCCGGCGGACAGCAGCAGCGGGTAATGATCGCCATGGCACTCTCCTGCCGCCCGACCCTTTTGATCGCCGATGAGCCGACCACCGCGCTGGATGTGACCATCCAGGCGCAGATTCTGCAATTACTGCGTACCCTGCAGCAAAAATTCGACATCTCCGTGATTTTGATCACTCACAACCTGGGCGTCGTCGCCCAAACCTGTGACCGGTTGGCGGTTCTGTACGCCGGGCGCGTGGCTGAAATCGGACCGGCACGGGAGATCTTCCACGATCCACAGCACCCGTATACGCGCGGCTTGATGAACGCCATCCCGCGTCCCGGATCGCGCGGTAAGAAAATGGCCGCCATCCCGGGGACAGTGCCGTCCAACCCCGGGGCTATTGTCGGTTGTGCTTTCGCTCCGCGCTGTCAGTTTGCTTTTGAACGATGCCACGTGGAAAGCCCGCCATTTTATGAGATCAAACCAGGCCAATTAAGCGCCTGTTTTCTGAGTGAAACCAGATGATAAGCGCTCATTCCGCCCCCCCATTGGTTGAGTTGACCAGCCTGAAGAAACATTTCCTGCTGCCTGGCGGCTGGCTATCCGGCGGAAAGCGCCGGGTCTACGCGGTGGATGGGGTGAGCCTGTCGATCGCAGCTGGTGAGGTGTTCGGGTTGGTAGGTGAATCGGGCTGCGGCAAGACCACACTGGGACGGATGGTCCTGCGGCTGATCGAACCGACCAACGGGAGTGTCTCGTTTGACGGTCGCGACCTGACCACCTTATCCAATTCTGAGATGAGACACATGCGCCAGCAAATGCAGATCGTCTTCCAGAATCCACTCTCATCGCTTAGCCCGCGTATGCGGGTGGAGCAAATCGTGGCCGAACCGCTGCGCACACATCACATTCTGCCGCGCGAAGCAGTCCGTGAACGTGTGGTGGCGTTGCTCGAACTGGTGGGACTTGGCAGCCAGCATCTGGACCGCTTCCCGCACGAGATGTCCGGTGGGCAGTGCCAGCGTGTGGCTGTAGCACGTGCGCTGGCGGTCAACCCCCGGCTGATTGTGTTGGACGAGCCGACCTCGGCGCTGGATGTCTCTGTCCAGGCGCAAATCATCAACCTGCTCGAAGAGCTCAAGCAGACCCACGGATTGACCTACCTGTTCATTTCACACGATTTGAATGTGATCCAGCACATCAGCGACCGCATCGGGGTGATGTACCTCGGCCAGCTGGTCGAACTGGGGCAAAGCGAAGCCGTGTTCGAGGCGCCGCTGCATCCGTATACGCAGGCTTTGTTGGGGGCTATCCCCATGCCCGTCGTGGATGGTAAACGCGAATTAACTGTACTCGAAGGCAACGTACCGTCTGCGGTTTCACCGCCAACGGGGTGCCGCTTCCACACACGCTGTCCACTGGCTGAGACGATCTGCAGGCAGGTGGAACCGGAATTCCGCCAGGTTACCCCAGGCCGGTTTGTCGCCTGCCACCTGGTTGAAGCAAACAAAAAATTGGGAGAGACGCCATGACACGTTTATTCGGTATTGCTGGTGTCCAGATGTCTGTCGTGCCCTGGGATGCGCACGCCACCATCGACAAAATAGCCGATATTACCATGAACATCCACCTGAATTTTCCGTGGGTGCAGATGGTGATGTTCCACGAGCTGGCCGTGCCTGGGCTGGTGCAGTTCGTGACCACTGAGAAGCCGGATACCTGGAAGCAGAATGCCGAACAGATTCCCGGCCCCCAGACCGAACGTCTGTGCGAACTGGCGCGCCAGACCCGGCAATGGTTGATCCCTGGATCACTTTACGAGCGTGTGGGGGATAAAATCTACAATACGGCCATCGTTATCTCGCCCCAGGGCGAGATCGTAACCAAATATCGCAAAATGTTTCCCTGGCTTCCTTATGAAAAGGCTACCACGCCTGGCGACCAGTTCTGTGTTTTCGATGTGCCGGATGTGGGCCGTTTCGGGTTGATGATCTGTTACGATGTGTGGTTCCCGGAAGTCTCGCGTACACTGGCCTGGATGGGGGCGGAGGTCATCTTGCAACCTACCATGACGCCCACCTCGGACCGCACGCTGGAGCTGGTCATGTGTCAGGCAAATGCGATTTTCAACCAGGCTTACTTCGTCAGCGTGAACGGGATCGGGGTTTGGGGCGGCGGCCGGTCCTTGATCGTCGATCCGGACGGACGCGTTTTGCAGGAGGCCAGCACCAACCAGACCATCCTGACCGAGATGCTTGACCTGGACAACGTCACGCGGACGCGCGAATACGGGACCCTGGGCTTGTCGCAATCGCTCAAACAGTTACGCGATGCCGATCACAACTTTCCGGTTTATAAAGATGGCCGGCTGGCGGATGGTGGGTTCGAACAATTGGGCCTGTTGGCACTCCATCGCAATGGGGGCCTGCCGAAGAAAAAAGGTTGATTTTCTATCAATTTATAACTCGGACCCTCATTTTCTTTATGCACAAAAAAGCCCATCCTCAGCAGATGGGCTTTAATGACCTGGTTGTGTGGGTTTTATTTCAGGTTGGAATGTAAGCGGGTGGTCAGGTCGCGCAATTGGGTGAAGGAGATCGGCTTGATGAGAACAAAGTCGGCCTCATCTCGGAAGGAATCGCCCATGCGTGCGTCAGCAGTCGCTACAATTACAATCGTATCTTTCAGCCGTTCATCAGACTGGATTTGTGATAGCAAGTCGGCACCGGAAATATGTGGCAGGTGCATATCCAGTAAGACCAACGCCGGCTGTGTTTGCGTTAAGCGCTCCTTGGCGACGTGACCGTCGCGGATGATCTCAGTTTCAAAGCCGGCTGTATTTAAAGCTTCTGCGAATATTGCAGACAAGTCCAGATCATCTTCAATCACTAATGCGAGGTTATTCATCCTTATTCTCCTCTGTCTTCTCGTTTGAAATCAACGGGAGGGTAATCGTAAAAGTGCTGCCGACGCCTTCCTGACTCTTGACTGTAACTTTTCCGCCCATCAACTCAGCCAGTTGTTTGACGATGGATAGACCTAATCCAAACCCGCCGTGTTCACGCGTGGCGCCGCTCCCAACCTGCTGGAAAGTTTCAAATATTTTGGGTATTTCATTTTCCGCTATTCCATAGCCTGTGTCAAGTACTTCCATTATCCAGTGCTTTGGATTCAATGGTTTTAAGCGGATTTGAACTGATCCAGTGTCGGTGAATTTAATCGCATTATTGGTCAAGTTCACCAGGATTTGTTGTAATCGTGCGAGATCGCCATTCAGAGATTGCGGCAATTCCGGATCGATGCTGCTGGTCAGGGAAAGGCCTTTGTCGGCTGCAGCCTTATCCATGACGCCATGCACGTTTTCCAATAATTCGCTGGGGCTGAAGGGACGCATTTTGATCGTCAGCTTGCCCGCCTCGATCTGAGCCTGGTCGAGCAGATCGCTAACGATGCTCAACAAACGATCAGTGTTGCTCATGATACGGTCAGAGGCCCTTGCCTGATTTTCGTTGATCGGACCGAGAATCGATTCCTTTAGCATCTCGGCGTATCCAATGATGGCGTTCAAGGGAGTGCGCAACTCATGTGAGACGATGGCCAGAAACGAGTTTTTCATCTTCTCGATTTCGGCTTCCCGCGTGAAGTCGCGGAACACACCAACCGTACCGATCAAATTTCCAGCCGGATCAAGGACTGTCGCGGCGCTAATAGATAGGGTTTTCTGGTCCCACTCGACGCGCTGCGAGGTGATTTGATAGCCGGGATCGCTCAATAAACGTTCCAGTTTGTCGCGATATTTGGGGTCAAGTTGATCGGAATGAGCCAGTTGGTTTACCGTGGATTGAATGATCTGGTCGAAAGGAATATCCAGCAGCCGGCTGAGAGCGGGATTGGCCTGGATCGCCTTGCCGTGCAGGCCGTAGACCACCACGCCATCGGCGATACTTTCCAGGATAGCCTGGCTGCGCCCGGCCTCGATCTGTTCACGGGTCAAAGATTCGGACAGGGCTTGGGTGCGTTCTGCCACGATTTGGTCCAGGTCGGCGTTGATGACCCGTAGTTCGCGCAAAGCATTTTCCAGGCTGCGCGAGGAAAGCCAGGAGACCAAAGCCAGGATAAAGAAGCCAATAATTCCCGGGATGTTTGGTGTGATCGAAACTGAAATGGCAAGATAGGTGATGATTGCACTACTTAGGGCCGAAAAAATGAAACTTGCTGGTGGAATTAGGATTAAGCTGGAGATTGCGATCGGTATCGCGTAGACAAATAATGAGCGGCCGTTGGCTAATTGGGCTGGTGTATCACTGAAGGATAAAGCAATTGTAAAGAGCACAAGAAAAAGCAAAGAAGCCAGTTTTCCAGACCATCTATTTATAAAAAAAATGATTACTGTCCCGATTGCGAAAATCAAACTACTTGAAAATATTAGAAACACTTCAGAAAATGCTACAATATTTAAGCTAACAAGGATCAATGTAATAATTGAACCCACAAAAGCTGCAGCGAAAATGCCGGTGAGTAAGGTGTTTAATAATTTCTTTCGGCGGGCTTCGTCAGGATCTGATGATTCAAAATTGTACAATTGCTTGATAAATTGCATAATTCTATCCTAGTTAATCTCAGCTAGCAGTAGAGCACTATTGACGGCCGATTTAATGACCAGATCGGCACTATAGAGCCCTTTGCCGATCCAGAGCTGGTATGGAGGATGGTCTAATTTCTGCCGCAGCCAATTGGTACCTTTTCGGATGATGGGTCCAAGTTTCTTCCCAGTTGACTTTTGCCAGATATTTAATGCTTGGAGACAATAAGCTGTTTCTTCGGCCGTTGGCATGAAGAAACCCCAGGAGCCATCCTCGCGTTGAGATGTTACAACCCAATCGACCATGTTCTGGGCAAAGTCGTTTTTATATCCTGCGCAGGCAATGATGAAGTGAGAAGTAGTGTAATATGGCGATGAATGCCATTTGTCTGTCCAATACTTCTTATTTCCGAGCGCAGCTTCTAAAAACTTCACTACCTTTTGCACTTTTGGATGGTTCGATTCGTAACCTGTGTTGCGTAAGGCCATAAGCGCATGGATGTTAACGCTGGGAGAGATTCCTACTTCCAGGTCATAGCAGCGAAAATAGCTTTCTTCCTCAAAGGATAGTACGCTTTCGATGTCAACTTCATAACCGAATCGATTCAATACGTCGTACGTGATGATCGTATCGTCCCCGTCGGTGACAGAGTATCCTGCCGAAAACCCGACACCCCTGCCTGGTTTCCAGGCTGCCATCAAAGCATCCAGATGAGGGCGCATGTGGGAAAGGATTTTAACGTCCCAGGATGGCAATAAGGATAAGTTCCATAAAACCCAGGATTTCTCATATACATCAAACGGCGCAAGATTTGGAGCACCCCCATTTTCTGAGACAATGCTATGCAAATAGTTTAATGCAGCCGGGTCGCCTGGCTTAACATATAAGGCAAAATAAGCTGTTGCGGATGGACTATGCCCAACGGAGCCATTCTTTTCTTGTAAATTCTCAATGTCAAGCAGATATTGCCCGTTCCTCCCCGCCATCTCTGCCGAGAATGCAGCGGTCATATTGCGGTTGATAACCTTTCCATGCAGCAGGCCTAATTTGACCTGACGCTGCTGGGCAAGCCTTCCCAGGATTCGTTCTCCTTGTTGCTTGATCAGCCCCAGGTTCTCTGCTTCTGCTACCAAAGTTGGTACGATCATCTCGAAACCGGCTGTTCCAGCGTTGGGATCAGCTAGTAAACCCTCATCGGCTCCATCGGTAATTTTTTCCAGCGCGATCAGACCTCGCTCGATTTTCTTTTTGTCTTGTGTACGGCGACCGCGGTAGGTCAGGGCGATCATGGCAGCCAGCGTGCTGATGACCCGGTCGTGATAGTAGAAAGGCTCCTTGGCTCCCCAGGAGCCGTCCTCCAGCTGATTGTCGGCTAACCAGGCCAGCGCACGGCTGCTCAATTCCCAATCGATTTCGCCCAGGCGCGCAACCCAGGCTGTATCGTAGGCCAAACTGGACATCGTCCCCGGGCCGACGCGTTTGAGTAAGTCGATTACCTCTGTATCAATAGAACTTGGAGTCACGACGACTGCCCCTGGTCCATATTCGGAATCCACACGCCAGACTTCAACTCGCCGATTCCGAGAATTACTTCCTGGTTCAGGTGGTAAAAATCTCGCAACGCTTCTATCTCTTCCGGGGACATTTCGGTGTATTCCGGCTCGGGATGGCGCCGGGTGTACAGGTGGTCGAATAAAATTTTTCGCAGCTGGCCTGCAGTCAAATATGGCGAAGGGGCAACGGTGAAATACAGATCTTCCGCACCAGTGTTTAACAAAGGGTAGTCAAAGACGCTCAGCCTGTCGAAACCAATGAATAAGCTGACGGGGGGGATGGCTTCGCCGTAATATCCTTCCACCAGCGCAGCCTTTTGAGGGGCGCGGCTATGTTTCTTGAAATAATCGACCGCCAGTTCGGCGATCCTGTCGGTGGCATCCTGGGCAAAAACGCCGTAGAACAAGCGGAAGCGTTGGTGTTCTTTCGTTCGTTCCGTGGCTTGATCGAACAAATCCGAGAGGTATGCCAGCGGTGTTCCACGCAGGGATTCGCGATGCGCGCCATAGAAACGCACCCTGACCTGATATTCGTCGTAAAAATCCAGGAAGAGCGGATCGCTGGCCAGGCGTGCCAGCCCGCCCGCGCCGATGCGCTGGATGTACTCGTCGCCGCGCAGCAGCAAGTCCGGCCCAAAGACTGGTGTCAGTAAAGTGTCGATGCCGTGATCGAAAAACAGCTTATACAGGCCGATGTGGTTTTGGCTGGCGATGTCCATGTAAGCTGCGATCGGGTCGTCCCCGGCCTCGTCCCCGTGTTCGAGCAGGAACCAGCGCCGCGTGCCATTGATTGGGAAGGCGCATACTTTCGGGCCGGTATTCCGCACAATTTGAGATACTTCATCACTTGATAATTTGAGAAAAGTTTGAAACTCCATTATTTTTCCTAAAATAATCTCCCGAACAGCTTTAAAGCAGGATTTGGAGTGTAGAAAAGAACTGCGTTGTTGTCTTCCACCTCAAAACCTAATCTCCTTTTTACATCGTAAGCGCCGCTGCCCAGGTGGATACGCCGTACTTTTTCTTCAAATGCGATCTGCAGGGTGGCATAGATGAGTAAGAAGTATACATTGGGGATGTCTTCCGCTAATCCGAGTGCGGTCGCGAATTGAACCTTATTGTCGCGCAGTAACAAGCCGCAGCCGACCAGGCGTTGCTTCTGATGCACCTCCAGCCAGGTGCTGTCCACCATGTGCATGTGCTCCAACATACCCCGAGACCACGGGTTGTTGGCGGACTGATGTCTAGCCTCCACGCCGTGGATCAGGTTCAGGGCAGTCTCCATGTCAGAGACGGCTTCAGGACGGGTCAATACCAATCCTGCTTCTTTCGCCAGGCGCAAACTGCGTTTGTGATGTTGTCGATCCTTTTTGTTGCCGGATTCCAGGTAAGCCTCGAAATTGTCCCAGGTTACATCCATCCAGGTTCCGGGATCAGAGACTTTTGTGGGTTGGAATTCCCGCGGCCAATCAGGCCATCCGATCTGGGTGGTTTCGAGAAAATCAAAAATCAGGAAGGAACCCGATTTACGTTGCAACTCCTGCTGCGCGGCCTGGGTGATTAATTCCAGGCAAGCGCCTCTGAGCGGCGCTTCAGGCAGAATCAGCCCGGAAGTGTTCGCCAATGGCGAGCGACAGATCAGCAGCGGCCAGCGGCGCTGGAACGATTCGAGTGCTTTCCGCAGGGGTAAAAAAGGAATGGGCAGGGGTTCGTTGGAAATCCACCAAAAAGCCGCGCGGGCAATTGGTATTCTGTCACGACGCAGTATTAGATAACGCGGAAGAACGCCGGATTCGTTTAGAACCTTTTCTCCATAGGCGTACCAACGGTAACTCTGAAAGGGCTTCGCTCTGCTAAGCCGATCCCATTCCTGGGGATTTATCTCACCCAACGCATGATAAATTTCCAGTTCGATTGCTGGCCTCTTCATATTTCCGCCCTCTTTGAGGGTACCTGTGACATTGTGCTTGGCAGCACAGAATATATTATAGCGTCTGTTGACGATTTGCAAGAATTTAATTCTAAGCCATTTTACCAGTCCTTCCGGGAGCGGTGGAATGGCTGCATGGACTATAATCCTGATCAATGAAAGTCTGAC
>CAYOUV010000057.1:0-21496 GCA_964407265.1 uncultured Anaerolineaceae bacterium
AAAACGATCAAAATGCTCGGTTTTTTGTTTTAGACTTGGCGGCCCCAACGGTGTAATACGTCATACCCTCCAAGACACTTTGTAGTAGTATCGAAACTACAAACAGGAGGATTGTATGCACAAAGAAACCAGGGAAGAATTGAGGATAAGGTTCAAGCTTGTCGTACTTGAACAAGCAAACCACTTCGGTGTCACAAAGACCTGCAGAGAATTCAACATCCCTCGTTCAACCTTTTACCGTTGGAAACAGAAATACGATAACGAAGGGCGATCTGGATTGGATAGAAAAAAGCCAGTCGCACATAGCCATCCGCGCAAGACATCTCCTGAGATTGTTGAGAAAATCCTGGAAATCCGTACTGAACATCAGATAGGAGCTTTACGGATCAAGTATTACCTGGAACGCTATCACGGGATCAAGATTTCAGAATCCACGGTGACAAGAGTATTAAAAGCCCATAGACTAAGCAGGCTGCCAAAGACAGCCCCCAGACGTGCCCTTCACACCAAACGGTATGCAAAAAAGGTTCCTGGACACCACGTTCAGGTAGATGTGAAATTCTTGCAGTTGAAAAATAGAGAAGGAAAGACTGTGAAACGGTACCAATATACAGCCATCGATGATGCTACGCGTATTCGGGCATTACAGATCTTTCCCAAACATAACCAGGATTGTGCGATCAAGTTCATGGATCATGTTATCGAAAAGTTTCCTTTCCGGATCAACACAGTCAGAACCGATCGGGGCCACGAGTTTCAAGCTCGTTTTCATTGGCATGTCGAAGATCAGGGAATACGGCATGTGTACATAAAACCGCGCACTCCACAGCTTAATGGCAAAGTAGAACGGTCACACAGGACAGATCAGACAGAGTTTTATCAACTGCTGACCTACACAAATGACGTTGATTTAAACTCGAAGCTTAAGGCTTGGGAAAACTTCTATAATTATGATAGACCTCATATATCCCTTGATGGGAAAACACCTTATGAGATTATGAAGTCTCTATTAAAATAGCGAGTAATGTGTCCCGCAGGGTATGACGTAAAACACTGCGCACTGAGCGAATATTTTCAATCTGTCCATCCAGCGGAAGCGTTGCAGTACAGACCGCAATAAATGTTGGGAGAAGTGGTAAATTTTTACTTTTTCTTCCCCCCATAATAAATTAAACCTCAATTGTAATTGTTGTCGTGTGTTCTTCGGCGATTGTGAACGATTTATTTGTTCTGCCGTAGATCAATTCGTAATCTCCCAAAAAACCGGCGAATTGGATTTCACCATTGTTATCTGTCATGAGTTTAATGGGAGTTATCCACCATTCTCCTTTAATCAATTTTTTAAGCTCCTCGTAAGCCGGTTTGCTAGAACCGTCCCGGCGAATCAAACCTGCAGGTGCATTGAGCCAGCCTCCATCTGAGAGGTCCCACCAGGTAATGCCCTCCACTAATGGATGCCCAAAGAGAGTTTTGTAATGCAAAATCGCTTCTTCAACCTGGCGGGTTTCCCCTTTGGTTGTGGTGGGCCAGTCATTTACTTGATAATCGTTAAGGTCCACAATTTCTGGTGGCATTAGATGGCCTGAGACCAGGGTTGTTTCCGTAAAGTGGATGGGTAAATTAAAACGCGTGAATTGACCCAATACCTTCAAGGTTTTTTCTACGCCCCAATACCCCTGGTGCATGTGAGACTGGATACCAATAGCGTCGATCTTGATGCCTGCCGCGAGGCAGGCTTCTACCAAAATATCATAAGCACATGAAACATCGAAGTCATTGATCAGCAAGGTCGCTGAAGGGTTTTCAGCACGCGCCGCACCGAACATGGTTTTAACCATTTTGATACGGCCGACTTCTTTGCAGATGCGGGTGATGCCATTGTCGTATTTGTCGAAGATGGGCATGATGACTGCTTCATTGATCACATCCCACATGTCGATCAGTCCGCGAAAGTCCGCCACGTCACGATGAATGCGGCCGATTTGCGCTTGGAGAATTTCAGTATTGCTCATAGAAAGGAGCCAGTCGGCGGTGAGAGTGTGCCAGCAAAGTGGATGTCCCTTTGCAATCATGTCGTGGTCAAGGCACCAACGAGCAGCTTTCTTCACTTTTTCTGTAATAGGTTGGCCCTTTTGTGGCTCGAAGCCTGCCCAGTAGAAGGGAAGTGTGGCAGCGTTGAACAGCTCCCTCATCTTTTCCGCCCGCTGTTCGGCACGTTCCTTTTCCTCCCCGACATAGTTGCCGCTTGTCAGTGGAATAAGATCAAATGCTGCGGTACCGAATAGGAACTTGTGATTGGTTTGTTCGATAGTAACCTCTTGGTTTGCCAATGGAGCGCCATCCGCTTTCAGGATGGTGAACCTCACATTCCTAATTCGGTTCTTTTTAATATCGTTGTTCATGGTTAATCTCCTGTTCGGGCGATGAAAGGATTCATCGAAATTCGATCGTTTGTCGGTATGTGTGAAACGATGTGGGATCAGGAAAATATTTCCACGGTCTTTCATCCAAACGCTTAAAGGCCTATCGTTTGGATGGTGCCATCTTCGTTGTGGATCAATTTGGTGATTTTCATGTTGCGTTTATAAGTCACGCCGCCCGAGAGTGTGCTGCCGAGATAGAAGAGTAACCGCTTGCCTTGAAACTCAACGATGGAGGGATGGGTAGCCCAACCAAGGACGGGATTGAAGTGTAACCTTTGAATGTGAAAGGCCTTGTTGGACTCGTGCCTTTGGCATAAGAAATATGGCGTGTGTCGCCAGTGGAATAAGAGAGGTAATGGATATCTTCTTCAACCGATCCATAGAAGCGATTTTTCGTGACACACTCCAGACCATAAATGAATTTCTTAAAAATAGTTGACTTTTCACAACGGATATGTAATAATGTTTTCGGTAACGTTACCGGTAACGTTACCGAATTCTACCACTTTTTACGAGAATTGAGATGCGGAAGAACAAACAATCGGTGAAAATTCAGGATGTCGCGAAGACCGCAGGGGTATCTGTTTCAACGGTTTCGCGGGTTCTGAACGGCAAGGTAGATGTGTCTAGCGAAACGCAGAAACGTGTCCGCTCTGTAATAGATGAGTTGGGGTATACGACAAATCTTGCTGCAAGAAGTATGCGCAGTTTTAAGAAGAATTTGGTTGGGCTGATCATGCCCGACATCGCTTATCCATTTGCTTTTGAAGTGATGAGAGGGGTCAACCAGGCAATTGCGGAATCTGAGTTTGATCTATTACTATATACAACCGGCGATGTTCGGAAGAGTGGCAGAGCCTCTCACGAACAAAAATATGTTTCCCTGCTCAATAACTCCATAACAGATGGCACTATCATTGTTGCACCCGTAACAGGGGAGTTTTCAACAGACGCGCCTATTGTGTCCATTGACCCGTTGATGAGTAATCCAAATTACCCCTCCGTTCATGCAACGAACTATCATGGAGCAATGGACGCCATGAATTACCTGCTCAGTTTGGGTCATAAGCGCATTGGTTTTATCAGTGGACGTGCTGAACTGGAAAGTTCAACACGCCGCTTGAGAGGGTATCGCGATGCGCTCGAACAGGCGGGGATACCCATAGACAAAAGCCTGATCGCCTCCGGCGATTACACGACAGAAACCGGGGTCAAATGCGCAAGAGCGCTACTTTCACTCAGCAACCTCCCCACAGCCATCTTTGCTTCCAACGACCAGACCGCTATGGGCGTCTTCCAAGTTGCTCAGGAACTTGGTCTGCGCATCCCGGAGGATTTATCCGTGGTAGGTTTCGATAACATTTTGGAATCCAAATATATGCAATTGACTACTGTGGATCAGTTCATCTATGAGATGGGCTTTGTCGCGACACAAATGCTCATCAAGCTAATCAATGGTGAGACACTTGATTCCCAAACCTACAAGATGCAAACCCGGCTTGTCATCCGTAATTCATGCGAGGTTTTCCCTGGAAACGCATAAATGGCTGGGTCAGACCGGTGGTGGAATCAAATTCATGGGATTATCTAATGAAAAAGGAGGTGAGAAAACAATCATTTCAAAATAAATTGCAGGCCTTCTCTTCGCCCTTGGACAGACAGAAGGAAGACCTGCGCAATTGTGTGGAGGATTCCTCCGCACGGTCCTAGTATAACCTACGAAAATCAAAAAGGAGAAGAAATGTCTCGCAAGATTTATCCGATATTGAGCTTCTTGCTCATTGTCTCTTTTGCGCTGGCTGCGTGTGGCACACCTACACCCGAAGCGCCGCCAACAGCCCCCGCCCAACCCACCCAACCGGTTGCCGTCGAACCTACGGCGACGGAAGCGATGGCTGAGCCAGTCACCATTACCTGGTGGCATATCTCAACCAAGGATCCAGGGCTGTCGGACTGGCAAAAGATGGCCGATGATTATATGGCTGCGCACCCGAACGTCACTATCGAGATCACGGTCCTCGAAAATGAAGCTTTCAAGACCAAACTAACAACCGTAATGCAATCTGGCGATCCTCCGGATATCTTCCAGAGCTGGGGCGGCGGTACGTTTGACCAGCAGATTGATGCTGGACTGCTTAAGGACATCACCGCGGATTTGAACGCCGATCCTGCATGGCGCGATAGCTTTGCCCCCGGTGCTTTAGGTGTATACAGCTATCAGGGCAAGTACTACGGCGTTCCCTGGGATATGGGCATGGTTGGTTTCTGGTACAACAAAGACCTCTTCCAGCAGGCCGGTATTGACGCAACCCCCACTACCTGGGCGGAATTCCTCGATGTTGTGAAGAAACTCAAAGCCGCTGGCATCACCCCACTCTCCATCGGTGAGGGAGACAAATGGCCTGGTATGCACTTCTGGAACTATCTCGCCACCCGTCTCTGCGGACAGGCTGGTTTCGAAGCTGTCATGAATGGCACGGGGGCCTTCACGGATTCTTGCTTTGTCGAAGCTGGCGCGAAACTTCAGGAATTACTCGCCCTTGAGCCATTCCAGGACGGTTTCCTTGGTGCGACCCATGATGAAATGCAGGCGACCTTCGGCAATGGCAAGGCTGCCATGGAACTATCGGGGCAATGGGCTCCTTCCGTAGAGGCTGCCAACAGTGCTGACCAGATAGGTGTAGCCAACCTTGGTCTGTTCGGCTTCCCGTCTGTCGCTGGTGGTGCGGGCGATGCCAGTGATGTCGTCGGCGGCGGCAACGGCTTTGCGATTGGCAAGAATGCTCCCCCGGAAGCCGTTGACTTTGTCAAATACCTGACCAGCGTGGAGAACCAGACGATTATCGCCGAACATGGCACGGGCATCCCGGTGGTTAAAGGTGCCGAGGCAGGTCTGACGGATCCCAATATGCTCAAGGTCCAGCAACTCTTTGCTGCCGCGAAGTACTTCCAACTGTACTACGATCAGTTCCTGCCCCCAGCCACAGGTTCAGTCCTCAACGATTCCTTGCAAGGCCTTTACGCTGGCACAGCCACACCCGAACAAGTGGTACAGCAGGTCCAAGATTCTTTTACGCAGGAATCGAAATAACTTTGTAAAACAACTTAGGAAGATAATTAGAGAGACTTCCGAAGTCTGTAGTCGAAAAGCGGGCTTCGGAAACCCTTCCAAAAAAGGTTTCCGAAGCCTGCAAAAAAAGAGGCCCTGGATGCAACAATTTCCTGCCATTCCAGACATCATGAAATCAAGGCGTGTGTCGGGGGCACCTCGTCGTCTCCAGGACACTGTGCTCATCGGCCTGTTCCTGCTGCCTGCTCTTATTCTCTTTCTGCTTTTTGTCATCTATCCGATTTTTCGCTCGATTTATTTCAGCATGTTCGACTGGAACGGCCTGGGACCTGCGGTGGATTTCGTAGGGCTGCAGAATTTCCAGAAAATCCTCACTGATAAAGTCTTTCTAAGGGCGATTTGGAACGTACTTCTGATCATCGTGTTCTCAGTGGGATTGCAGTTGCCCTTAGCGTTGGCATTGGCGGTGTTGGTAGGACGTGACCTGCCGGGGCGCGGCATTTTCCGCACCATTTTTTTCATGCCCTACGTTCTCGCCGAAGTCAATGTCGCCATCATGTTCATGCTGCTCTACAATCCCGACCCGGAGCGTGGTCTGCTCAACGGGCTCGTCGTTGCCTTGGGCGCCAAGCCCGTGGGTTGGTTGAGCGATCCAAATATAGTTTTGCTGTCCATCTTCTTTGCTCTAACGTGGAAATTCTTCGGCTTCCACATGCTGTTGTATTTAGCGGGGCTCCAAAACATACCCACAGAACTTGAAGAAGCCGCGCGCATCGATGGCGCAAATAGCTTTCAGAATTTCTTCTTTATCACGCTGCCTTTGCTGGGCAGCACGATCCGTACCTCAGTTTATTTATCTGTACTTGGTTGTATCCAACAGTTCATCTTAGTCTGGATTATGACCAAAGGGGGACCGGTCAACGCCAGTGAGATGCTGGCGACATACATGTACCGCTTCGGCTTCGTACGTTTCCAACTGGGGTATGGTTCTGCAGTGGCGATTTATATGTTCATCTTATGCCTGATCTTTTCTCTGATTTACCGGCGCCTGACGCGTCAACCCGATTACCTGACCGGCCTTTAGAAAGGATCTCCCCATGCCATCCGCTCACCCAATCCCGCGCTGGGCACAAAAATTCCTGAGGAGGTTCTTTCAATATCTTGTCCTTGCCATAGTTGTATTGGTTATCTTTACACCACTCGTGATCTTGATCTTTGGCAGCCTCAAGACGACTGGTGAAATGTATTCACACCCTTACACAATCCCTAACCCGCCGCATTGGGATAATCTCATAGGGATCTTGAGTACGCTCGCGTTCTGGCGCATGCTAAGGAACAGTATGATCGTGATGTTTGCAGCTACAGCCGGCGTGGTTTTCGTTTGCGGTCTGGCTGCCTTCGTTTTTGCACGCCTGAAGTTCCGGGGCAAAGATTTGATTTTCAACTTCTTCACTATGGGCTTGATGTTCCCCATCACTGTTGCGATTTTGCCTGTCTATTTTGTACTGCGCCAAATGACTGATATGGGCATACATTTGATTGACAGTCTCCTGGGTGTGATCCTGGTGCAGATCGCGTTCAACATATCTGGCAACATCCTGATTCTGCGCGGTTTCTTCACCGCCATCCCGGCCGAATTGCAGGATGCTGCGTACATCGACGGCTGCAATAACTTTGATTTCTTCTGGCGCATACTGCTCCCCCTGGCAAAGCCTGCTCTGGCGGCCGTCGCGGCGCTGACGATGATCGCCAGTTGGAACGATTTGCTTACCCCGCTGGTCGTCTTGAACAGCGACAAACTCTGGACTCTGCCGTTAGGTACCATGCAGTTTCAGGGTCAATATGGACAGGATTTAGCCCTGGTCTCGGCGTTTGTGGTTTTAGCTTCTATCCCGACCGTTGTCTTCTATATATTCGCAGAGCGGCAAATTGTTTCCGGGCTCACTGCAGGAGCGATCAAAGGCTAGACCTGGCACAGATAAGTTATTTCCTCGTCCCATTATGCAACGTGTACCCTATTCCCCCAGACATATGGCGCAACTGTGACAGCATGTTGCACGTCAGTGGCGATTTCCAAATCTATTCACAAGGAGCAAATCCATGACAAGCTACATCCCCAAGGCTGAAGACAAATTCACATTTGGACTGTGGACGGTTGGGAACATTGGTCGCGACCCATTTGGGGGTCCGGTAAGGGAAGCGAAGTCACCCGTAGAACTCGTCCATTTGCTTGCGGAAGTCGGGGCGTGGGGCGTCAACTTCCATGATAACGACCTCGTTCCCATCGACGCGACTCCTGCGGAACGAGACCGTATCGTTCGGGATTTCAAGGCTGCGCTCACCGAAACTGGCCTTGTTGTCCCGATGGCGACGACCAACCTGTTCGCAGATCCGGTTTTCAAGGACGGCGCATTTACCGCCAACGATCCAAAGGTACGCGCCTACGCCCTGCAGAAGACCATTAACGCAATCGATCTGGGCGTTGAGCTCGGCGCAAAGGTCTATGTCTTCTGGGGAGGGCGTGAAGGAACAGAGACCGATGCAGCGAAAGATCCGCTTCGGTCTATCAAGCGCTCGCGTGAAGCGATGAACTTCCTGTGCGACTACGTGCTTGACAAAAAATACGATCTGAAGTTTGCTCTGGAAGCCAAGCCCAACGAACCGCGCGGGGACATCTACAACGCTACCACCGGCCACATGCTGGCGTTTATCGAAACGCTTGACCACCCCGAAATGGTCGGCGTAAACCCAGAAGTGGCGCACGAACACATGGCCGGGCTCAATTTCGTGCACGGCGTTGCGCAAGCGTTGGAGGCGGGCAAACTAATCCACATCGACCTGAACGACCAGGCTTTCGGCCGTTACGACCAGGATTTCCGCTTTGGCACGGTGAATCTGAAAAGTGCGTTCTTCCTCGTGAAACTGTTGGAAGACAATGGCTACAGTGGCAGCCGTCACTTCGATGCGCATGCCTATCGCACCGAGGATTACGAAGGCGTCAAGGATTTTGCGCGCGGCTGTATGCGGACGTACTTGATACTGAAAGAAAAAGCCGCACAATGGAATGCTGATAAAGGGATTCAAGAACTGGTCGCTGAGATCAACGCCGATGATGGCTCGATGGATCAATACTTCGGGAAATACAGTTCCGAGAAAGCGAATGCACTGAGAGCCGAAAGCTTCGACCGTTCCGCATTGGCTGGACGTGGTCTCAAATATGAACGTCTCGACCAGTTGACCGTCGAACTGTTGTTAGGTGTACGTTCATGACATGCCAGGCGTGCCTGCTCATGGTGCAGGCACGCTTGGGTAGCCCGAGTCTTCTCATAGGATAACGAGATGCTGGATGGCCTTCAGCGTGATTTACTAATTTACTTAAAAAAACTAGGGACAAAGAACATACATGAAATCGATTGAACAACGTGCAGATGAACTGCTCTCACAAATGACCCTGGACGAAAAGCTCGCCCAGATTGGCTCCTATTGGATTTGGGATCTGCAAACAAATGGCGCTCTGGATTGGGAAAAGGCAGCCGGGAAGCTGAAATACGGCATCGGACAGATTTCGCGTATTGCAGGCGCTTCCACGCTCGATCCGGTCAGCGCGGCGAAAGCCTCCAACCGCCTGCAAAATTTCCTCGTAAAAAAAACACGTCTTGGAATCCCGGCAATCATTCATGAAGAATGTTGTTTGGGCGCTTTGATGTTGGGCGGGACGATGTACCCGCAAATGCTGGGGCTTGCCAGCACTTTCCAGCCTGAACTCGCTGAGGCAATGACAACTGTTATTCGCAAACAACTGCTTGCCATCGGCGCGCGGCATGGGCTTGCCCCCGTGTTGGACGTCGCACGTGACCCACGCTGGGGACGTGTGGAGGAAACCTTTGGTGAAGATCCCACGCTCATCAGCCATTTTGGAATGGCTTACATCAAGGGCTTGCAGTCGAAAAACCTTGCTGAAGGTGTCATGGCAACAGGCAAGCACTTTATCGGTCATAGCCTTTCGCAGGGCGGACTAAATTGTGCACCCGTTCATATGGGAATGCACGAAGTCTATGATATTTATCTTGCTCCATTCCAGGCGGCCATACGTGATGCAAAACTTGGGTCCATCATGAACGCCTATCCCGAATTGGATGGAGAAGTGGTTGCCGCATCACGCCGTATCCTGACAGAGCTGTTGCGCGGCCAGCTGGGATTCGACGGAATTGTCGTGTCGGATTATGAAGCCATTATTATGCTCCACAACTTCCATCATATTGCCGTCAACCCTTCGTGCGCGGCAGGCATGGCTTTGAATGCAGGCATCGACGTGGAGCTGCCGAATATTGTTTGTTATGGCGATCCGCTCAAATCTGCGCTTAAAAATGGGGATATCAATATCGAACTTGTAAACCTGGCTGTCGGGCGGCATTTGAAGAAGAAGTTCGAACTCGGCTTGTTCGAAAATCCGTACATAAATGAAAGCAAGGTGTTAGAAGTTTTCGAAACGCCTGAACAACGTGCCCTTGCCCGCGAGATCGCGAGCAAAAGCGTGGTTTTGTTGAAGAATGATGGCTTGCTCCCATTAAAAAAATCGATCAAGACCATTGCCATCATCGGACCTAACGCACATGATGGGCGCAATCAACTTGGCGATTATTCTTACGCGGCGATGAGCCGATTGATGCAGTTGAAGGCGCCAGAAAATTCCGCTTTTCTCGATATCGATTTGAATTCACTGGCAGAGCATAATATCCATATCAAAACAGTACTCGATGGGATCAAGGCCGCTGTTTCTCCCGAAACCAAAATTCTGTATGCCAAGGGCTGCGACAATCTCAGTGACGACACATCCGGTTTCGATGAGGCAGTTGCGATTGCACAACAAGCGGATGCGGTGGTCCTGGTTCTGGGCGATCGTTCGGGATTGACGCCAGACTGTACGACAGGTGAAACTCGTGATAGTGCGGACTTGAAACTTCCCGGCGTGCAAGAAGACTTGACGGAAGCGATTCTTGCGACGGAGAAACCTGTGACAGCGATCCTGATATCCGGTCGCCCTTACGTTTTGTCCACGCTGGCAGAAGGAGCAAATGCGATTCTGGAAGCCTGGTTGCCGGGCGAAGAAGGCGGCTCAGCGATTGCGGACAATTTGTTTGGCGATGTGAATCCCGGCGGTAAACTGCCGATCACGTTCCCGAGGTCGGTCGGGCAGGTTCCGGTTTACTACAACGCCAAGCCATCAGGAACTAAGTCCAATTGGTATGTGGATTATGTCTCCGAGAAAGTTACACCCTTATATCCCTTCGGTCATGGACTGAGTTATACGTCTTTCGAATACAGCAACCTGTCAATTGAATGGAAGCAGGCCAGGGGTGGTGAGAGCGTGGATATTTCGCTTGCCGTCAAGAACACCGGGCAGGTTGCGGGGGAGGAAGTCGTCCAGCTCTATGTTCGGGATGAGTTCGCCTGCATCCCGCGTCCAGCCAAAGAGTTGAAGGGATATCGACGAGTGCTGCTGGAGCCGGGTGAAACGAAACAAATCACCTTCCACCTGCCTGTGGACCAGCTCGCCTTCTATGATTTGGATTTAAACCTGGTTGTTGAAGCTGGCACGATCAAAGTCCTGCTGGGCAGTTCATCCGAGGATATCCGCCTGCGAGGTGAATTTGAGATTATCGGCGACAAAAAGCTGCCGGCAGATGGACGCGTGTTTGTCTGCCCGGTGACCGTAGCCTGACCGCTGCCCGGAGTGGGAACCCATGGAAACCGTGAATTTCCTCGGTCATGCGTGTCGCGCATTGAAAAATGCTAACCTGAGCTTGCTGGTGGCGTACTCTATTGGACCGCGCATCCTGTCGTTTGGTTTTAGGGACGGTAAAAATATATTCGCCGAATTACCGGAGAGTGCGATCGAATGTCCTGGTCACGGTACATTCCATTTTTATGGCGGCCATCGTCTATGGCTCGCCCCGGAAGAGCCGGCGCGTACGTATTTGCCGGATGACTTGCCGGTTGACGTCTCTCCGGTGGAGAACGGCCTGTTGGTAATGCAAAGAACAGAACAGCAAGCCAGCTTGCAGAAATCGTTGGAGATTCACCTGCCGGATGAATCGGCGCACGTCGTTGTTGCCCACCGCTTGACCAATCATGAGGGATTGAATGTCACCTGTGCACCCTGGGCGATCACCCAATTCAAGACGGGAGGTGTCGCAATCCTGCCGCAAACACGGAATGACACAGGTGTGTTGCCCAATCGTTCCTTGACGTTATGGCCTTACACGGATATGACCAATCCGAACATACATTGGGGCAGCAACTATATCCTCGTAAATGCCGAGATGCGAAATCCCTTTAAGATTGGTTTTCCAAATCCGCGCGGCTGGCTGGCGTATTGGTTAAACGGAACGCTGTTTGTAAAACACGCGGAATATGATGAACACGCAAATTATTACGATTTTGGCAGTTCCAGCGAATGTTATTGCAATGACCAATTTCTCGAATTGGAAACACTGGCTCCCATCGGAACGATCTCACCTGGTGAGACAGTTTCACATACCGAAACATGGAATTTATACAAAGACATCGATCGTCCGCACAATGAGAGCGAAGCACAGTTGCTCGTGGAGCAATTGGGATTGGAGTAAAAAAGCATGAACTACTTCCTTGGCATAGACACGTCCACAACCGGCAGCAAAGCGCTATTGATCGATGAACACGGCGAGGTGGTCGCGACAGCCTCATCACCGCACACCCTGCAGACGCCGCGGCCGCTCTGGTCAGAGCAGGATCCGCACGAGTGGTGGGGGGCAGTAACAGCGAGTATCAAGTCGGTTTTGGAAAGCGCAGGCATCGGCGGAGAACGAATCGGAGCGGTTGGTTTGACGGGTCAAATGCATGGACTTGTCCTGCTCGATGAAGCCGGAAAAGTCCTGCGTCCTGCCATCCTTTGGAACGACCAGCGCACGCAGAGTCAGTGTGATGAGATCCATGCGCGCATCGGGAAAGAAAAGTTCATCCAGATCACGGGCAATGTCGCGCTGACCGGGTTCACCGCGCCGAAAATCCTGTGGGTGAAAGAAAATGAGCCGGATGTTTACGCAAAGGCAAAACATGTCTTACTGCCCAAGGATTACATCCGTTACAAGCTGACTGGCGAATATGCGCTGGACAAGGCCGACGGCGCTGGCACAGTGCTGTTCGACTTGAAAGCGCGCACCTGGTCGGATGAGGTTTTGACCGCGCTCGAAATCCCGCGCGCATGGATGCCGGAAACGTTCGAGGGTCCTGAATGCACCGGGCATATCTGCAAAGAAGCCTCGTCGCTCACTGGACTAAAGGTCGGTACACCGGTTGTAGCGGGCGGCGGCGACCAGGCGGCGCAGGCCGTGGGTGTGGGAGCGGTGGAACCCGGGATCGTGGGGCTGACAGTCGGCACCAGCGGCGTTGTCTTCGCCACCACCCCCTCTGCCTTGATCGAACCGGAAGGACGCCTACACGCATTCTGTCACGCCGTGCCCGGCCTGTGGCACTTCATGGGTGTCATGCTTTCCGCCGCGGGCAGCCTGCAGTGGTACCGAGATTCGCTTGCGCCGGATATGAGTTTCGATGCGCTGCTGAGGGAAGCAGAAAGCGTCCCGGCAGGAAGTGAAGGGTTGCAGTTCCTTCCCTATTTGAGTGGGGAACGCACGCCTCACCCCGACCCTTTGGCGCGTGGGGCGTTTATTGGCTTGACACTCCGCCACAGACGTGCCCATATGACTCGCGCTGTGCTGGAGGGTGTTTCCTTTGGGTTGAAGGATAGTTTTACGTTGATCCAAAATGCCGGGCTGGGGGCGATCACCCAGGTGCGGGCCTCGGGGGGTGGGACGAAGGGTGCGCTGTGGAGACAGATATTGGCGTCAGTACTGGAAGCGGAACTGGTCACTGTCAACACAACCGAAGGCGCGGCATACGGCGCGGCATTGTTGGCAGGTGTCGGTGCAGGTGCGTGGCCGGATGTCGCCTCTGCCTGTCAAACATGTATCAAGATCACAGGCAGCACACACCCCGAAGGTTCGCAAGTGGCCGTATATCGAAAGACCTATCCAATTTTCCAGGAGCTATATCCTGCGTTGAAACCCATCTTTGCCGAGCTCAGTGGGATTGGGTAAGATCGGGTGGAAGACGCCTTTGCATGGCCTGATCCGATCCAGGGGGCGGTGTCTCTCACATACGATGATGGCCTCCCCGTTCATTACACGGTGGTCACCCCGCTTTTACATCGTCACGGACTATTCGCAACTTTCTATCCCATGATCCAGAGCGACCTGCGCCTGCATCCCGAACGCTGGCGGCAGCTTGCAGCGGCTGGCCACGAGCTTGGCAACCATACCATCTTTCACCCCTGCCGTCAGGCAAGTCTTGATCCTTATCCCTGGCTGGACGACCGCTACGATCTAAAGAAGTACACGCCCGCTCACCTGCGCGCCGAACTCGAAGTAGCCAATCTGGTACTCCACTTGCTGGATGGTCAGCAGGAACGCACTTACGCATACACCTGCTGTGACACAACCATTGGGAACGACGAAATGGAACAGCCATTGAAACCATTACTCACAGACCTGTTTGTCGCAGCGCGAGGGACGTTAACGAATCAGATTGTCCACCCCGCGAGCGCCCTCGATCCGTTCAACATTGGCTGTATCCATGCCGACGGGCGCTCGTTGGAGGAGTTGATCCATTTGGTTGAACAAACCCGTGCGAGCGGCGGCTGGGCAGTTTTGACGATCCATGGCGTTGGCGCAGGATCACACGACCTGTATCTGGATGCGGACGTGCACAAACGTTTTATAGGCTGGCTGGCCCAGCAGCAGACCATCTGGACAGCGCCGTTCCGAACGATCGCGCATTATCTCAAGCAGCACCTGCATAACACCAATCGGTCCAACGCATAAGCCAAAATCAATCAACCCAAAGCGTTACTATCACCATTTTGCTGTAGAAACCGGATTTATGGGTATCAGTTCCGACCCGTTTTGCAAACCCGGGTAGCGGGAGATCGAATAACGGCTTCAAAACAAGTGCTAAAAATCCAGCGGGTCGTGGTTACGAAAAATCCCCATCCTCAGAAACGAGGATGGGGATTTTCGATAGAATGCAATAGACAAAATGGATCAGTGGTTGCCGCCGCGTCCGTTGCCTTTGCCACCGGCCCATAACGGGCGTCCGAGTTCATCGCGAAAGGCATATGCTTTTCCATCCACGGTGACGGTGATGGCACTGAACAAGCCCTGGTCACCCGGGAAGCCGACTACCGTAACGGACTGTCCAATTTGTGGGGCAAAGCCGATGGTCTGCGAGTAGGATGAATTCCCAAGTTGCACGACCACAATCTGTCCGTCGCTAGTAGAGACCGTCAGGATAGCTAGATCGTAAGCGCTGACAGTTCCCGTGATGGTGCTGGCGCCTGAGATATCGGCATTGTTTTGCTGAACACCAGCGCCGGTTGTGCCAGTAGACGAACCATTCTGACCGCCGCGATATCCGCTTCCGCCCTGGCCTGTGGCCTGCCTGCCGCTCGAATAACCATTTCCTACCTGGCCAGCGAGGATGGCAGTATAAGCTTCAGCACTCAGATATTGCGGGACGTAAGTTTCGCCAGTTTGCGATGACAAGACGCCGACAAAGGAATTTAGGTGGTTGTAAGAGCCGCTCATCAGGTTGTTGAACACTTGCTGGATGTCAGCGTTGTCAGTCTGTGCAAGGCGGGTTTGCAAGTCGAGGATATCGATCTCTTCGATCGCAGCGCCGACTTTGAGGGCCTCAGCTAATGAGACGGAGCCCTGAGCTACAAATTGGTCATAGAGGGCACCTAGGTTTGGATCCGTGAATGAGCCGGGCGAGAGCGCCGGGTCCGTCAAGTTGTAGCGGTCCAGTAGCAGTTTGATCTCGTCCATGTGCATCTGCTCGCTGGACGCGATGTTTGCGAAGGTGGGCTGTCCCCAAATAGCGTAGAGGTCATTATAGACGTCGCGGGCCAGCTTCTCTTCTTCACGCATGAAGAGCAGAGCTGCAGCTTCGTCGGTGCTCAGGTCCGAGGCGGGAATAGCAAGCACGGATGTACCGGCACCATTTCCGTTTCCAGCCTGGTTGGGACCGGAATTGCCACTGCCATAGCCATTCCCCTGACCTGCAATGGCCGCAGCCTCGGGGACGAGCGCCTGGTCCGTCCCGTGAGATGCAAAGGCTGTATACGCGCTTGCCCCGACGGCGACGACGATGATCGCAGCGAAAACGCCGATCAGGATATTTTTCAAATTGTTGAACATGGTTACCTCCAATAGGTTGTTGGTTGTTCGATAGTATCGTTGCATTTGTCCTGCAACTTGTCCCAATGGTAGCAACCGAATGCAAAGAAACCATAAAGTTTTGTGTAAGATTGCGCAAAACTTATGACAGGCAGCCCCGCGAGACTTAAACCAGCGACAATGGTCAAATGGTGCAGAGAGATGCGCCCGGGTTAGCCACCCGCTCAATCGGCGATTGCTTCTTTACAAAATCTTCAACGAAACTTTATCGACTGTCCAACTTTATTGGTTAGAAATATCCTATTGATTGTGACCTCAAGGAGCGTTGAATGAATGAACCATCAACTGAACCCAAATCCATGCTAGAGCGGATGCGCGAGCGCCTGGTGCCCGAGGCTATACCCGAAGACGACCGCGGCCGCATGCGGCGTGTGGTGGACAGTTTAATTTTTCACCTGCATCCCACCAAAGTTCCGGTCAGCACCCTGCGCTGGACTTACACCTGGGGACTGGGCGGCTTGTCTGCGGTGCTGATGATGATCCTGGGAATGACAGGCGTGATCCTGCTCAACAATTACACTCCCGCCGCGCCGCAGGCTTACCTCGATATTCTGGAACTGCGCTCGAGTGTCTGGTTTGGCGAACTGGTGCGCAACCTGCACCACTGGTCAGCTAACTTGCTGGTTGTAATTGCGGTGCTTCATCTTATCCGCGTTTTCCTGACCGGCTCTTACCGCCCGCCGCGCGAACTCAACTGGCTGATCGGCGTCGCCATGCTGGTGTTGGTGCTGGCGGCCAACTTCACCGGTTACTTGCTGCCCTGGGATCAATTGGCATACTGGGCCATCACGGTTGGCACAAGCATCATCAGCTACGTGCCATTGATCGGCGAATGGCTGACAAGATTAACACTGGGCGGCCCGGAAGTCGGCCCGAACACGCTGCTCAACTTTTACTCGATGCACATTTCCTTCATTCCTATGCTGATCTTCGGCTTGATGTCTTATCACTTCTGGCGCATCCGTAAGGACGGAGGTCTGACCCTGCCCAAAAAGGAAGATGAAACTGAAGCCCCCAAGCCCGAGCGTGTGACCACCATCCCGCATCTGGTCAACAAGGAATTGGTTTTTGCCATTGGATGGACGGCTGCGCTTCTTCTCTTTTCCATGCTTGTCCCAGCGCCCCTGGAAGGGATCGCCAATCCGGACATCAGCCCCAATCCCGCCAAAGCGCCCTGGTACTTTTTGGGCTTACAGGAGCTGCTGTTGCACTTCCATCCGCTGGTGGCAGGTATCATCCTGCCCGCGCTGACAGGACTTGGCATTTTTCTGCTGCCTTTCTTTGACATAGAACAACCCAGCGTCGGGGTTTACTTCCGCTCCCGCCGCGGGCGGGCATTGACTGCTTTGGCGGCCGGCCTGGCTATCATGACCAGCCCTGTTTGGGTGCTGCTGGATGAATTTGTTCTCAATTGGACGACCTGGTTGCCGACCTGGCCGGCGCTCATTTCGAATGGCGTTATCCCGTTGGCGGTTTTGTTGCTTCCGCTCATCCTATTGGACGAGTGGATGGTGAAAACTTTCAAAGCAACCACCGAAGAGCGGGTGATCTTTATCGTTACTTTCGTCTTCGTCGCTTTTGTCGTCCTGACGATAATCGGCATCTTCTTCCGCGGTCCCGGTATGAGCCTGTACTGGCCGTGGAATATGCCTGCAATAGTTCATTAATCATTGGTGTCATTGCCGCGTCGCTCATGTAATGGAAATTTACAAGTTACTTGAGATTGCTTCGTCGGGCTACGCCCTCCTTGCAATGACTGAGAATTTTAGGAGTACAAAATGACTGAAACAACCTCCCCTGAATCTAAGGTCTCCCGCCGGGACTTTCTCAAAACCGCCTGGGCCTTCTTTGGCGGACTGGCGGCACTGGAAGTCGGCGGCGTTTTCATCGCTTATTTGCAGCCACGCCTGGCCGAGGGTGAATTTGGCTCGCTCATCGTCGCTGGTCTGGTCGATGATTTTCCACCTAATTCGGTTACCCACATCTCCAACGGGCGCTTCTACATCGTGCGTGATCCCGATGGCGGATTCCTGGCCGTCTATCATCGCTGCACGCACCTGGGCTGCACCGTTCCCTGGGATCAGACTGCCCAGAAGTTCATCTGTCCCTGTCACAACTCGCAATTTGACCAGCAGGGGGTTGTCGAAAACCCGCCTGCCCCGCGCGCCCTGGACCTGTTCCCCGTCAGCATCGAAGACGGCCAGGTCAAGGTAGATACGGGCACGATCATCCAACGCCAATCCTTTGAAACCTCCCAGGTGGTGTATCCATGAACGAAAAACTCAAACGCTCTTATCGCATTGAAGTGCTGATTGGCTTGCTGGGCACAGCGCTGATCGTCTTTGCTTTTGCGCTCTATATCGCTGGCGAGCCAACCCGTATCGTCGAGTCACAGGGCGAGATTCTGCATGTCCAGCTTAACGATGCAATGACCCTTTATGCTGAGAACTGTGCCGTCTGTCACGGCCTGAGCGGCGAAGGCATCGGTGCTACCCCACCGCTCAACGCGCCTGGTTTGCAATCCATGCCCTACGATGAACTCTACAAGGTTATTGCGCGCGGACGCTTCGAAACCGCCATGCCCGCCTGGAGCAAGAAAGATGGCGGTCCGCTCAGCGACTATGAGATTGGGGAGTTGGTGGCCCTGATCGAATCCGGGGACTGGAATGAAACCGGCGATCGCGTGGTCAACCTGGGCCTGGCCCCGTTGATCCCATTTACCACGGACCCTGATCCTGCCCTGCTCGAAATGGTCGGGACCCTGCCAGACGGCGCGGCCCTGCAATCCGCCATCACGATCTACGCTGCCCAATGTGTGGCCTGTCACGGCGCGGATGGACTCGGCACGGGCATCGCGCCGGCCTTGAATGATCCTGAAGTGCGTGCAAAGGACATTGCAGAGTTAGAACGCACCATTGTGTATGGCAACGCTGGTACCCTGATGGCCGGCTGGAACAATGTGCTGGCGCCCGAAGAGATTTCTGCCATGCTGACGCTCATCCAGCGCTGGGACGAGGTACCCACCGGTGCGATTCCCGCCCCGAATGTGCCCATCCCAACCACGGAGGAGAGCATTGCCCTCGGTGCAGACCTTTACAGCGCCAACTGCTCGCGTTGTCATGGCCTGAATGGACAGGGCACGCCGCGCGCGCCTTCCTTGAACGTCAAATCCTTCCTGACGGATACCAGCGACCAGGCTATCCAGCAAATCGTCACCTTGGGTGTGCCGGGCACAGCCATGCCTGCCTGGGGAGATCGTATGACGGATGCCCAGATCCAGGCGATCGTCGGCTTCTTGCGTCAGTGGGAAGCCACCGCTCCCGAAGTGGCTCAACCAATGGGTCCCGCTTCCGGTGGGGGTGGCCCGCCCTGGCTGCGCAACAACGCCCAGCCGACAGCTTTACCCACAACTCGGTCCGTCGCGCCCGGTGAAACGCTGGCCCAGACTCTGTTGGCAGATGAACAACCATCGCAAGCGGCGACCGCCCTGCCAACGCCGACAGCAATGTTGGTGACCCACCAGCCTGTGGAAGGTGGCGGGCAAACCGGCCAGGGGGGTGGACCGCCCTGGATGCAGACGCAGAGCAATGCAAATGAATCCGGAGTGTTGGATTGGCGCATTCTGGCGTTGATCACCGGCGGATTAGTAGTAGCTTTCACATTGATCTCTTCAGGATATTTCGCGCTGAAAAAGCTGAAACGATCAAATCCGCCAGAATGAAATCGGCAGTCCAAATCGACACGCCAGCCCTGAAAATGGACGGATCTACGGCTAAAATCCTGCCCGGTCTTGCAAACGCAAGCCGCGTAAAATCTGTATAACAAAAGATCTGCACTCCCCACGTCTTAGGACGCGGGGAGTTTTTTTAATTAATTTGGGAGGACAAAGCCGCTCCAACGTTATTTTGACAAAACTATTACCCCGCTCATACATCGCGATCCTATAATTATAATAATCATCTTGTTCGTCTGGGAGGCTTCCATGAACCTCGATAAATATACCCAAAAATCACAAGAAGCTATTCTTGCGGCCCAGCAATTGGCCCAGAATTACAATCATCAGGCCATCGAACCGGCGCACCTGCTGCTGGCTTTGCTCCAGCAGGACCAGGGCGTCGTTCCCGCCATCGTGACCAAGGTTGCTGGCTCGCCGCAGGCATTGAGCCAGGAACTGCAAAATGAACTGGACAAGCGCCCGAAGATCAGCGGCGCGAATATGGACGTGGGCCTGTCGCGTCCCGCCGCGGATGTGCTCCAGGCGGCCGAACGCTACGCCAAGGGCATGCAGGACGAATACGTCTCGACCGAGCACCTCCTGCTCGGGTTGACGGATTCCCCCGAGGGCAAACGCTTATCCCAACACGGCTTGACCAAAGATGCCGTTTTAGCCGCGCTAAAAACGGTGCGCGGCTCGCAGCGCGTCACCTCCGAAAATCCGGAGAGCACCTACCAGTCGCTCGAAAAATACGGGCGCGATCTGACTGCCATGGCACGCCAGGGCAAGCTCGACCCGGTCATCGGGCGGGACGAGGAAATCCGCCGCGTGGTGCAGATCCTGTCGCGACGCACCAAGAACAACCCGGCCCTGATCGGTGAACCGGGCGTCGGCAAGACCGCCATCGCCGAGGGGCTGGCCCAACGTATCGTCAACGGGGACGTGCCCGAGGGCTTGAAAAAGAAACGCCTGGTCCAGCTCGACATGGGCGCGCTGATCGCCGGGGCCAAGTTCCGCGGCGAGTTCGAGGAACGTCTCAAAGCCGTCCTGAAAGAAATCGCCGATTCGGCAGGCGAAATCCTGCTGTTCGTGGACGAGATGCACACCGTGGTCGGCGCGGGGGCGGCCGAAGGTTCGATGGACGCCGGCAACATGCTCAAACCGATGCTGGCGCGCGGTGAACTGCATATGATCGGCGCTACTACGCTGGATGAATACCGCAAGTACATCGAGAAAGACCCGGCCCTGGAGCGCCGCTTCCAGCCGGTACTGGTCGAAGAGCCGAGCGTGGAAGACACCATCAGCATCCTGCGCGGCCTGAAGGAACGCTACGAAGTCCATCACGGCGTGCGCATCACTGACCCGGCTGTGATTGCCGCGGCGACGCTCTCCAACCGCTACATCGTGGACCGGCACCTGCCCGATAAGGCTATCGACCTGATCGACGAAGCCGCCGCTCGCCTGCGGACCGAGATCGACTCCAAGCCGCAAGCCCTGGACGAAGTCGACCGGGCCATTATGCAGCTCGAGATCGAGCGCGAAGCCCTGAAAAAGGAAAAGGACAAGGCTTCCAAGGAACGCCTGTCCCGCCTGGAAAAAGAACTGGCGGATTTGAAAGAGGGGTCTAAGGAGCTGCACACCCGCTGGGAGACCGAGAAAGCAGCCATCACCACGCTGCAATCCACCAAGGAGCAGATCGAATCGACCCGCACCGAGATCGAACGCGCCGAACGGGCCAACGACCTGGAGAAGGTCGCCCGCCTGCGCTACGGGTCATTGCGCGAACTGGAAGCAAAACTGGCCGAAAGCGAGAAGCACATCAAGGAATTACAGGGAGATGACGCCCTGCTTAAAGAAGAAGTGGATGCCGAAGAGATCGCCTCCATCGTCGCCCGCTGGACGGGCATCCCCGTATCGCGGCTGCTCGAAGGCGAAACCGAAAAACTGATCCACATGG
>CAYOUV010000058.1:0-14688 GCA_964407265.1 uncultured Anaerolineaceae bacterium
GCGCCAGCCCAACGACACCGTATGATTGGAGGGCGGCGTGGTAGGCAATCGCTGCTACAGCATCCGGAGAGATGTGAATGCTGCCCAATGAAGTAGTTTCTTCGCCCATAGATATTTCCTCTATCAATGACTGGTTTCAATAATCCGAGTACTGCTTTCCCTGCAATGACGGACGCAGGTTATCCCGGAAATTTAAGGTCTGACACATTATGAGTGATACACCTACGGCTAATGTTACCAGATTTGAAGCAGTTTCCGACAAATTTGGCACAACAACCAGATCACAACCAATATTTATTTTAATTAAACACGCGAACTATCAAGAAGGTGTTTTCGGGTTTCGCGGATAAAGAATTTCATCAAGCGGCTGACCATCCAAGGTTTCGGGTAGAGGCTGGTCCAGCAAACTCAAGATGGTCGGAGCGAGATCCAATATATCGGCCCCGGCCAGCGGACCGGGCTCAATTCCTTTTCCGGAAACCAGCAGCATCCCGGTTGCAGCATGATTGCCGCTGCGTCCCTCCGGATTCCTGCCCGGCGTAGGCCAGGGGATGGTTCCATAAAGCGGGGAATAGGCGGCACGCATCTCATGGGCCGGGGTCTCGACCCAATTTAAAATCAGATCAGGCAGCCAGTCCAGCCGGCGGCCGCTGTAAACATCGCGGGAATAAATGATCTCCCTGACCAGCGGTTGGCCGCTGTCTGCATCGACGAAGGTTTTTAGCCCCTGGACGATCTGCTGGCACAGCGCTTCATACTCCCTTCCGGGTTCGACGATACCTTTGGCTTCACGTCCTTTGAGGTTGATCCTGATCCACCCCTGCACGTCCGCCATCATACTAAAGGCAGGCGTATGCTCCCAGTTTATCTGACCGACACGCCAGAAACCGGTTAGCAGCTGCCGCCAGCGAATCGGCAACCCCGATTTGACCCGGTGCCGCCAACGGGAAGGGATCAAATTCCGTATTCGCGACAACAGAGTCGTTTCAGGGGTTGACCCGATGTGCGAATATTCCCCCGCTAGAACGCGGTGCAGCATCTCCGGCAGGATCGAATTCCGGCAGGCATTTTGACCCATGCCTTTGGGTGAGAAAAGCAATATGGTTGCATCCGGTCCAGCCTGTTCCACCATTTTGCCGACCGCTTCGTCACAGGCGATATAGACCTGGCGCAGGCAATCTTGTAATTCAGCTTTCTCTGTAGAAGTTAACTTACCGGTAACATTGGTCAAATCCCAGAGCTTGTGCCCTCCGCGATGGATGGCGGCAAAGCAAACCATGAACAAATTCCAACTCTCCTCTTGCATCAATGACAGGCACAGGTCACGCAGGTTTTGAGTAATCCAGACCATCTGGTCGCGAATCGCGAGGAATTCCCGTTTATTCAATAAGCCGTAACGTTCCTCTTCTTGCATAGAATCACCGAAACGCGTGCGGATACGCTCTGCCAATTCGGGTGGGAAAGAAGTCAGCGGTCCCAGGGAATCATGCGTGGCCCAACCGATCACCTCGCTACCATTGAAAGGCGTCGGGGCATAGGTCAAAGGAATATCAACCACGACAGCCCGCGGCCCATTTTGGTCGAGTGTACGCCAAAATGGTTGCAGGTCCAGCCACTTTGCGGAGGGCGGCTCGGTGGTCATCTTCTCCGGCCGCCAGACCAGGTAGTTGTATATACCGTGATTGGAAGCCGTCTGCCCGGTATAAAAGGAAAACCAGACCGAACCAGCCAGCAAGCCGGCATCGGAATCCAGGTATCCGTACCTGCCGCGCTCACGCAATCGTTTTAAATTCGGCAGGGTGTCATCAGCCATCCACCGCTCAAGCAGCGTTGGTTCGGCCCCGTCCAAGGCAATCACAAGTAATTTCGACATGCTCTCCTCACTCACCCGGCAGCTGCATACCACTGTAAAAACCTGCCGTCCAGGCAATCAATCCAGCCAGGACCCAGGGAAGGTACAAAAACATACGCCACAAGCCGGATCGGTCATACTGGAAGGTCCGCAGGCTAACGTAAGCCCAGCGACGCAGGATTACCCAACCAGCCAGAACAGGATGTCGCCCTAACCAGAGATAGCTGCGACCCAGAAACAATCCCAGGCTGGCGCGGTGAAATCCCAGGCTGCGCTGGTGACTGACCAGTTCGCGCCAGGTCTGGCGGCCCCGATGGCGCACAATTAATGCCGGATTATAAAACATCTCGTCCGGATACAACGCGACCGCTCGCTGCGACAGCAGCACATCTTCCCCCGTCGGTAGACCAGTCTGGAATCCGCCCAGACTCTCAAAAGTGGCTCGATGCATAACCAGATTGCAGGACGGGAAATGCTTTCCCGGTCCAGCTGGTCGCCCGGCTTGGAAATCGGCAAACTGCAAACGGTTGTCGGCCCAAGCAATGGGATGGTTCGGGCGGACGTCCAGCACCGGCCCACCGATGATTTTCATCCCCGCCTGTAGGGAATGCCAGGTCTGATCGACCCAATTCGGCGCCGGGATGCAATCCGCGTCCAGGAAGGCTAACCCATCCCCCGTTGCGTGCCTAACGCCCAGGTTGCGGGCTTCGCCAGGAGTTAATCCCGCTTCCGAGCGAATCAATTGGATTTGCGAGAATGCCACAACCACTGCTTCCACCTCGGGGTCACTAGCGCTATCGACGACCAGGACCTCCAAAGACAGCCGCTCTCGCTGTTTCTGGAGCACAGCCAGGCAAGCCCGCAGTTCAGGGGCATGTCCCAAACAGGGAATGATGACCGTGAGCAGCGGCGACGTTTGATTTTTTTTAGTGGTTAGAGCCATCTTTTCGCCCAATTCCAATAAGAATTCAGCAGCCTTTCCAGAACAGTGACTGCCCCAGCCTTTCTCTTCCCACGTACAAACCCGGCAGCCAAAGGTAAGGGGCCTCCCGTAAGCAGCTGGCGGTCATCCAGCTTGCGCGCCCTCTGCCAACGCTGTCGTTTGGTCCAAATCGACCGACCTTCGCGCATCAATGAATAAGCAGCCCTAACCCATTGAAGCAGCCAACCACGTCGTAGACATTCTCCCAAGGCTGCGGTTTCGTACAAGCAGAGCGCTGGGAACAAGACCACCAGAGAGCGAACCTGGTAATGCAGACACATCGTCAGCCAGCGATGGCGCAGCACGTAAAAAGCGCGTCGGGCCGGGTAATCCCCCTGCCCTCGAAAGGACAGTCCTGCCGTACCTTGACCCCGGTCGTGATATCCGACGGCGCGAGGTTCGCAGCACAGGGAAAAACCCAGCGAACGCAGACGATAGGCAAGTTCCAGGTCTTCAAAGTAAAAGAAAAAGGATTCGTCAAATCCGCCCAGGTCTTCCAAAGCCTGGCGCTGAACCAGTAAACAGGCTCCGATAAAAGCATTGACTTCAGAACGAACTGCTGGCGTTTGCTCGATGGGACAATTTGCGTTGCGCAATACCAAAGTCCCGGTGAAATGAAGAGCAGCACCGTCACATTGGATCGTATCGCCTTCGGGATAATAAATGATGCGCGGACAAAGGATGGCAGCCTTCGTCTCCTGGTACGCCTTCACCATCCACTCCAAAGCTTGCGGAGCCAGATAGAGATCGTCATCGAGCAGCAAGACCAGTTCGGTCTCGGCTTGGCGCAAACCGGTATTGCGCGCCCGAGACAGGCCGGCATTTTCCGGCAGAGTAATCAAATTTACTTGCGGAAAAGCAGCTTGTATGCGCTGCGGGTCCCCATCCTGTGAATGGTTGTCAATCACAAAGATCGATTCCAAGGAATAGGTCTGCTCGGTCAAAGCCCGGACAGTCTCCAGAATTATGCCCGCGCTTTCGTGGTTGACGATCACCGCAGAGACACGCAATCCTGGTTTCATCCCTGCAGCCATGATGAAAGGTCGCGCCTTACCAGCTCCTGCACTTGCTTGATGTCCTCAGCATAAAGGTCGCGTAAAAATTGGCGAGTCTCGTGGGAAAGCTCCGGGATCTCAAGAGCGCCCACCTGAATCCGGGAATAGCCTCGTTGCGCCAGTAAATAGATACGAGCAGGCAATCGCTGACGCAACCAGGAGGTCAAGCCCTTGAGGCGATTGGCCCAGGGAATCAACTTACTTCTTGGCACGCCGGCCCGGTTGAAGCGGACCGTCGTATCAGGAACAAATCCGGGGTCGACTTGAAGGAAGGCGAAGATCGCCTGCATGAGCCCCTGCGGGGAGCGTACCAGATCGTCGTACAAGAACAGGCCGATCTGTTCTCTGGAAAAAACTTGCTGGTACCGCAGTAAATGTTGGGCATAAAAACCGGTGCGAACGTAATATCCCATCCCGATCAACGGATAGCTACCTTCTATCCCAAATTGAAGCTCGGCTTGAATCGCCTGCTCAAAGCTGCGGATTTCCAGCCCATCGCGCACATATTTCAAGTAATTGGAATAGGCTCGTTCAATGGGATTTCGTAAAATAGCCAGCAGTTTAACCGCAGGCAGATGGTTTCTAATCTGGTCGGGTACGCCAGGTAAACTTAAGTAAATTGGGGAAGCCTCACCTCGCATTTTGAAATTCTCCCCCCCTCGAAATAGAGCCCGGTATTGATCCATGGTTTTTACTTTCCACGGAAAGGCACTCCGCCTATGCGCTTCTTCCGCTCCCAAAGCCAGGTAGGCAAAGAAATTGGTCTCCTTGACCGGGCTGAGGAATACCTCCGGGTGCTGTTTGAGATAAAAGTAAAGGGAAGTCGTCCCGGATCGACCAGCGCCAATAATGATGAAGTTCGGCATCATCATGTTCTTCCCAGCACATCCTCATAAACTCGCTCAAGCAGCCTGACCTGAGATTTCCAGACAAAGAACTCCTGCACCCTGGTTTGTGCAGCCATGCCCAGCCGCCGGGCGAGATCCTGATCGTCGAGCAGCTTGACGATGGCCGAAGCAAACGCCTGGGTGTCGCCTGATGGTACGACCAGTCCGGTCTGCTCATGCTCCAGAATTTCCGCTGAACCAGCAAACGAGACAATCGCTCTGCCAGTGGCCATATAATTCAATAATTTAACGGGCAATCCATCGCAATCAACGCGTGGGTTCAAGGCAATCATGGCGGAGTGAAGTTTTATCGGCAGGTGAAAATAATCCCCTGTCTCGACGATGATATGGTCGCGCAACCGCAAACTTGCAATCAGCTTTTCGTATGCAGCCAGTTTTGAGTCAGTAATGATCTTCAGAAACGTATCGGGGCGCTGGTCCAGCACTTTACGAAAGCTCCCGAGCATCAAGTCAATTCCCTGGTATGCAGCCAGGTTGCCCGCATAAACCAACATCCGAGGGGTTGGGGCTTGAGATGTCAGCAGCTGGGCGGCAAAATGCTCGGACTCGATCCCCGTGTAGACGGTAGTGACTTTGGCAGCAGGAACGCCGATTTCGTCGATCAGCCTGTCGCGGACTGTGTTCGTCACGGTGACAATCTGATCGGGCTTAAAGGGCAACCAGTAGTCCAAGCGCAGTCCCAGCCAACGCAGCACGCCAACCGGTAAACCGAGTTTGTAGTGTGGCAATTCAGTCGCCAGGAGGGTATGCACATCGAACACAACCGGAACGCCAGTGAGGCGAGACACAAACAGGCCGGCCAGCAGTCCCTCATAGTGATGCGCATGAATGACATCGATCTTTTGCGCTTTTACAACTGACAAAAGTTTGCGTGCCAACAAAATATCCAACAAAAACAATTTTTGATAGCTTGGGCCGGGAGAGAGTTTGTGATAGGTGGGCACATTGCGAATACGGTGGATGGCGAATGGAAGTTCTTCGTCATCCCGACCAATATGATACGTAACAACATGCACCTCGTGACCGAGGGCAGCCAATCCCTCTGACATGCGCAAGATGCGTATCGGCGTTCCACGAGGATATGGAAATGGACAGGCAGCAACGACGGCAATTTTATATGACACAGCTAAGATTAGGCCTTTTTAAATTTCATACATCAATAGATATTGTGATTATAATCGGTACATTATGCTTTAACTCTTCCCTATGCTTAGCTTTCATTCCGGTAGGACGACCGGACTAGCTATAACTAAATCGTATCTATCCAGGAGCAAATATTGCTGATCGACGCTCGATCCTTGCCAGCAAACCAAATTTTGGAAACCGACGTCTGCATCATTGGCGCTGGAGCAGCTGGCATTTCAGTGGCCGCAGAACTGATTAACGCACCCTTCCGGGTATTGCTGGTGGAAAGCGGGGGAACTGAATTCCGACATCGAACCCAGTTGCTTTACCGGGGGGAGAATTCAGGCCGGCCTTATCCGCCCCTTGAATTCACCAAGCGCCACCAATTCGGAGGTACGACAAAAACCTGGTTTGGCCGCTGCCGGCCACTGGACGAGATTGACTTCGAAGAGCGATCCTGGCTGCCGCATAGCGGCTGGCCGATTGCAAAGAAGGATCTCGATCCCTACTATGCTCGCGCGCATGGTTTGTGCGAACTAGGCGCGTACGATTATCAGGCCGGACAATCCGACTCAATCATCAAATCCTCGGGCCTTGAGACAAAGGTATTTCGCTTCAGCCCACCGACTGATTTCGGCCAGACCTATCTGGACAACCTTCACCAGGCAGCTAACCTCCGCTTGGTATTGCAGGCCAACGCCGTCAAAATTGCGCTCGATCCCGAAGGTCGCCGGGTCTCGAGTATCGAATGTAAGACCATTGCAAAAAATAAATTCAGCCTAAAAGCCAAAATATTCATTCTGGCCGCCAGCGCCCTGGAAATCACCAGGATTTTACTGGTTTCAAATGATGTCCATGCAAATGGCATTGGGAATCAGTACGATCTGGTCGGGCGGTATTTCATGGAACATCCGCATCTGTTCAGCGGCACGCTGGTCGATATTCCGGCAGGATTTCCGCCTGAATTTTTGAAGTTGAATTACGAAGCCAAACAAAAAAATCTAGGCATAGTCCATGCGCTTGGTATTCCCGAATCCCGCATGCGCAAAGAAAAGTTATTGAACGGATCCATGTTTCTGGTAAGTCGGCCGATATATAAAACCGAAGACCGTTACTACTCGAAAGACCTGGCAGATTTCCTGCAGGTGATGGACGTTCTCCAGCACACCACTGCACCGACATTTTCCGCGGTTAAAAATATGGGACGGTCATTATCTCATATTCCTAAAATCAGCAACATCCTGCTGCAGATGGCCCGACATAAAATCCGCCCATCCAGTCAATATGCCATCCGCTTTCAGGTGGAAACAGTTCCCAATCCCAACAGCCGTGTCACACTCTCCAACAAAAAGGATGTGCTCGGGATAAACCGCATCCGCCTACACTGGGAGCTGTCTCCGCAAGACCTGGATAGTTTCCATCGCCTGGAAGAACTCACGCACGACGGGTTAAAGCGCCTGGGTGCTCAGGTCAAAAAAATCAACCATGAGCTTGAATCCGATGGCTGGCCGGTATCCATGCTGCCCGGGAAACATCATATGGGTACCACACGGATGCACACCAATCCACATATGGGGGTTGTGGACGAAAACTGTCTGGTTCATGGCGTGAACAACTTATATATTGCCGGCAGTTCTGTCTTCCCAACTTCCGGCATGGCCAACCCCACCCTGACCATCGTGGCACTGGCTATCCGCCTGGCCAAGCGGGTCAAACAAGTCATGGCAGCTGGAAGCTAAACTGACAGATTCATCCTGAGTCGACCTCATCCCAGCCTGTCAGGGGAGTCTTGGATCCGGGAAGTGGAATCCGGATCAGGTGATAAGAGACCAAGGCTAGCATAGTGATCGCTAAAAACAATTGGGTAATTACCGTCACCCAGGCAGCGCCGATGATTCCAAAAGTTGGAATGGCTAAGATATTCAGGCCAATATTCATAATTACGCTGACTGCCAGCAATATGGCAGTTTTCTTTTCCAACCGCATGGCATTGGCCACAATATTGGAGGTGTAATTGATGTATAGAAGAGGGATGCTCAAGAACAACACGCGAGCAGGTAAAACGCTATCCTGATAATTTGAACCAAACAGCAGGCGAATTGCCCGGTCTCCGAATAATTGCATGCCTATCGCGAGTAGAAAGCCGATCCCAACTACACCAACCAGTACTTGCATAAATCTCAGTCGCAAAGAATGCCACCTAACCCTGACAACCATTTCCGAAAAGACGGGGAAGAATACCATGCTAATCGGGCGCACGACCACCCGGGCAACTTCCATCAATTTTATGCCGAGTTCGTAATTCGCGACTTGTTTAAGGTCCAGGAAGAGCCCCACCATGACGGTATCGAAGCGCATGTGCACCTCGGTCAGAAAGTTCAATAAGAAAAATGGGGCAGAGATCTTCATTAGATTCAGGCTACGACGCCAATCTACGTGAAGTTGGAGCGGTCCATATTTGCGACGGACAAAAGCAAATGCCAGGAGCACATTGGTTAAATTAACCAGAATATAGCACGCTAATACCGCGAACAAAGACCGGGTCAGGATTGCAACAACAGAGACAACTGCCAGGGTCAAAAATTTAAAGGTCGTACCGGTTAAGAGCCGATATATGATCCGTTTTTCGCCGATAAAAAAAGCTGAGAAACAAAAATAGATTTCGTCGAGGAAATCATAAGCCGTGACCAGCAATAATACCGGGCTGAACGCAGGTCGCAGCAGTAAAAAAACCAGGTTGATCAAGACGTAGCCCACGAATACATTGGTTAAGCGTGTGGAAAGCACCTGGGACATATGCTGCATGGATTGGTCCGGTTCGGAGGCCACTGCGCGGATCAGATGGGTATCCGTCCCAAAATTCAAGAGGATTGCGCCCAACCCTGAAACGGTGGCTGCAAAAAACATCAATCCCAGATCGGCTTTGAGCAGATAGCGGGTCAGCACCACCAGGACCAGATAGCCTGTCAACTTTTCGAGTATTTGGATTGCAGTCGCCCAAATGACGTTGGCTTTGGTACTGTTCAAATTCACCAGGATCACGTTTTCTGCTTGAGGAAGCCGGGGGTTTGTGGTAAAATGCGCTGCCTGTTAAGTCAGACAGCGCTCAAGGAATTATCTTTTAGTTATTTGGAAAGGACACTGTAAGATGGCTAAGTGTGCACACTGCGGTAAAGCAACTACCTTTGGCCACAACCGGTCATTCTCGATGCGCGCTACAAATCGCGCCTTCAAACCGAACCTGCAAAAGGTGACCGTGATTGAAAAAGGTCGTAAGGTGCATAAAGTGCTGTGCGCCAAGTGCATCCGCACCCTGGCGAAGACAGCCTAATTCCCGGTTAACCCTCGAGACAAACGTCACGGCTTGCGCCGTGATTTTTGTTTAAACCAGAGTGGCGTCTCGCAGCGCCTGGATCCCCGCTGCGATCCCGTCCGGGTGGCCGAAGATCGCAGTAGCGGACACGAAGGCATTCGCCCCGGCCTCGCGCATTTCGGGCAGGGTTTCAACAGAGATACCGCCATCCACTTCCAGCCAGGCTTGCGAGCCGATCGCATCCAGCCTGCCGCGGATCTCAGCCACCTTGTCCACCATTTTCGGGATGTATCTCCCGCCGGAGAAACCCGGGTCCACGCTCATCACCAGCACCAAGTCCACGAAGGGCAGCACCGGGAAGATTGACGAGGCGGGTGTACCGGGGTTGAGCGTCACTCCCGCCCCGCAACCCAGCGCCCTGATCTCCTCCAGGGTGCGATGCAGGTGAGGACAAGTCTCGACGTGCACGGTCAGGTGCGAGGCGCCTGCCTCGGCGAAGGCCTCCAGCAGCCGCTCAGGTTGCTCGATCATCAGGTGTACATCAAGCGGTAAACCTGTCGCCCGGCGGCAGGCTTTGACGATCACGGGACCCATGGTCAGGTTGGGAACGAAATGCCCATCCATGACATCCACGTGGATCCAGTCCGCACCAGCGGACTGGCATTCGGCGATCTGCTCGCCAAGCCGCAGAAAGTCCGAAGATAGGATGGATGATGCAATGATGTAATCAGGCATGACTTATCGCAGGGGAGGATTGTAAACGAAATAAATCCACATCCAGAACGGGATCAGGCCCCCCAGGGCAATCATCGCCAGCAGTCCGAGCAAGACCGCAACCCAATCGATGCCCAGATCGATGTCTTCACGCACACGCAATGCCGGTGCGCGGACTGCTTTGGCAAGCTTCGGCCCAGGCCTGTAATCCGGCGAGGCTTCAGGGGTCAGGCTCAGGGAAGGGGGAACCGATTTGGGCGTCCCGAAATTCAACAGCACCCTCCCGAGCTGGTCCGCAGTACGATAGCGTGCAGACGGCTCCTTGGAAAGCACCTTCATGACGATTTGTTCCAGCTCTTTGGGAATATCCGGCAGAAATTCACGAATGGGAATCGGGTCTTCTTCGAGGTGCATGCGCGCCAGTTCTTCGTTCGAGCTGGCAGTAAAGGGCAGCGTTCCGGTCAGCATCTCGTACAGAACCACACCCAGAGAGTAGACATCGGAAGCCGGCGAGGGAGCACCTCCGGCTGCCTGTTCGGGTGCAAAATATTGCGGCGAACCCCAGACAACCTCACTGTGCTCGTCAGGTTGGATAGTCGCCAGCGCGCGGGCAATCCCGAAATCCGTGACCTTGAGCCGCTGATCCGGCGTGACCAGCATGTTGTGTGGCTTGACGTCGCAGTGCACCAGACCAGCCCGATGAGCGTATCCAATCCCGGCACAGGCCTGGATCATCAGTGGAATGGCTTCCTTGACTGAAAATCGTCCACGCTGTTTCAGCATGGTTTTCATATCCGTGCCGGGGACAAACTCCATGACGATGAAAACCTTGTCCACATCCAGTCCAAAATCATGGACGGTGACGATGTTCGGGTGAGAAAGGTTGGCAGCTGCCCGCGCCTCCTGACGGAAGCGCTCCTGAAAAGCGATGTCGCTCGAGTAATCCCCGCGCAGCAACTTGATTGCCACGTAACGTTCAAGCATCAGGTCACGTGCGCGATAAACCACCGCCATGCCGCCCGAACCCTGGCGCTCCAGTAATTGATAGCGATTGTTGAGCAAGGATGCATCGTCCATAATCAGTCCTGTTCGGATTATATCATGGCGATTCTTTTCTACTTCCCTTGTCTCAGCCCCTGTTAGGCCTGTATAATGAGCGCATGCCAAAAGCCCTGCTTGTTTACAACCCGGCAGCTGGACGCATCCCCGTACGCACCTTCATTCCAGCAGTTGACCGCGAACTGGCCAAGGCCGGCTGGTATGTCGAAGTGATCGAAACGCGTAGCGGAGAACACGCAGTCCAGTTAGCCAGGCAAGCTGCGACCGAAGGATATGATGCCCTCTTCGCTGTGGGCGGTGATGGGACGATCGGCCAAATCGCCAGCGGACTGGCCGGATCAGACACAGCCCTGGGTGTGCTACCGGCCGGGACGGCCAACGTCTGGGCCCGGGAATTGGGGTTGACCTCCTTTTCCCTGTCCCACTGGTGGACCCTGCGCGAAAACGCGGCCACGCTGGCGGTTGCGCCGGTTTGCAAGGTCGATATGGGCCTGTGCAATGGGCATCCCTTCCTGATGTGGGCCGGTATGGGATTGGACGCGCTGGCCGTCCGCACGCTGGAGCCGCGTGAGCGCATCGAGAAGTTCTTTGCCGTCCCCGAATTTGCTGCTTCCACCATCTGGAATGCCAGCCAATGGCGCGGCATCCAGCTCCGCCTGTGGGTGGACGGGAAAGAGGTCGAGGGGCATTTTATCCTGGCGGTGGTTAACAACATCCGACACTACATGGGGGGGCTGGCCAATCTCTCGCCTGACGCTTTTCTGGACGACGGCCTCTTCGACTTGTGGCTGTTTTCTGGCAGCAACCTGGCGGACGCCTTCCGCCACGCCTTCGACCTGTGGCAAGGTCGGCATGTCACCTCAGACGCCGCACGGCGCATCCCTTTTCACACGCTGCGCATGGAAGCTGATTCATCTTTCGCCGTGCAGATGGACGGAGAGCCGATGTTCGATACACTCAAAGCTGAGATTACTGTTGAGCCTCAAGCACTGCATGTATTGATCCCACCGAAAGCATTGGAATTATTCCGCAATCCGCCGGTCAAAGTCATGTTTCACTCATCTTCACAAGGTTGATCTTCATGAAAAAAGTCCTGACATTTGTTCGCCAAGATCCTTTGTCACTGATGCTGGTGGCTCTGCCGCTTACTTTGCTGGCCGAGTCGGCTCATTGGTCGCCGGTGGCTGTGTTTGTCATGGCCGCCGCCGGGATCATCCCACTGGCATCCTATATTGGCAAAGCCACCGAAGTCCTGGCAGCCTACACCGGTCCACGCGTCGGCGCGCTGCTGAACGCCACTTTGGGGAATGCTGCCGAGTTGATCATCACCGTCGTGGCCGTGCGTGCCGGGCTCTTGGAACTGGTTAAGGCTTCCATCACCGGCTCAATCCTGGGCAACCTGTTGCTCGTGCTGGGTTTCGCGATGGTTGTCGGCGGGGCCAGGCATGGCATCCAGTCTTTTGACCGCAACGCTGCGGGGCGTAACGCCGTCCTGCTGGTACTCTCCGTGCTGGCTCTGCTCATCCCATCCATTCTGAGCCATTTCATCGGTCCGGAAAACAGCCCGAAGGTTGAGGCCTTAAGCATCGGCGTGGCCGTGATCATGATCACGCTCTACGGCCTGGGGCTGCTGGCGGCGGCCCAATCCAGCAACGAAGAAACCCTGGTAGACGATGTGGCACACGAATCCGCCCCGCACTGGTCAAAGACGAGTGCGATTGTTATCCTGGTGCTGGTTACCATCGGCATCGTCTGGTTAAGCGAAGTGCTGGTCAATGTGGTCGAACCGGTCATGATCGGCCTGGGAATCTCGGAATTCTTCCTGGGCATCATCTTCATCCCGCTGATCGGCAACGTAGCAGAACACATGGTCGCAGTCCAGATGGCCAGCCGCAACAAAATGACTCTCAGCGTCGAGATCGCCGTCTCGTCCAGCCTGCAAATCGCCCTGCTGGTGGCGCCGCTGCTGATCTTCATCAGCCTGATCCTCGGCCATCCGCTGCAGTTGATTTTCAACCAGTTCGAGCTGTTAGCTTTATTGGCCGGTGTGCTCATCTCAGCCTTGGTATCGGTCGACGGTGAATCCAGCTGGCTGGAGGGCGCCACCCTGTTGGCCGTCTACCTGATCTTAGGATTGGCATTTTTCCTGTTGCCCGGCTGATATGAATTTTCGCAACCTGGGTCGTTATCTGAACGGATGGGTGGTCCTGGGAGCCTTCGCGGTCGCAGGGATTTTGCTGATCGCCAGTTTGATCAGTTTCGGCTGGGGCCGAACGGATCAAACTGGGACCGTCGGATTTGCCCCCGCTTATCTGACAGTCATCCCCGCTCCGACCTCGACTCCCTTCGTCCCCACCCCGACCCCGGACCCCAACCAACAAACGACCCCCTCCCCCGCACCCGGATCGATCTACGTCGGTGGATACGCGCAGATCACGGGTACTGGCGGCGACGGCCTGCGCCTGCGCGCCGCACCGGGCTTGAATGCCGAGCCACTTTTCCTCGGTTATGACTCGGAGGTCTTCCAGGTCGAGGATGGGCCCCAGCAAGCCGACGGTTACACCTGGTGGTACCTGGTGGCCCTTTACGATAAGAGTCGTGCCGGCTGGGCTGCCGCCAATTTCCTGGGTTACATCCCATCTCCAGACAATACAGGGAGCAATAACTGATGAAAGCAAGAGCAACAAATATCACAGCCAGCAAATCCAATAAGGAGTTGACCCTCACCTGGAACGATGGTCACGTCAGTACCTATCCGTTTGAACTCTTACGGGCGGCCTGTCCCTGTGCCTCTTGCCGTGGCGGGCACGAGAACATGAGCAGCGAGCCTGACCCGGAAGTCTTCAACCTCAAGGTACCCGATTCGCCGGCCACGCGCCTGGCCAACATTGTCCCGGTCGGGTCCTACGCACTGACCATCGTCTGGGAAGACGGTCACGACTACGGCATCTACAACTGGCACTACCTGCGGGCACTCTGTCCTTGCGACGAGTGCCGGGCAAAGTTTGGTTAAAAAACAGGTCACGCTAAAATTGAACTGCACCCCCAAAGTTGGACACAACCAACGAAGGAGGTGCACTACACAATGCGTGACCTGTTTTTTAGTTGCGCTTACGGCGTAACAGTTGACTGGATTGTAGCCGTGGGTTGCTTGGTTGCCGTCAATGTAACGGTCGGGGTAGGTTTTTTAGTCGCTGTTGGCGTTGCCGTAGCCTGCGGCGGACGCAAACCGCCGAGGTGCTGCTGGGCTTCGACTCGCATCTGTGGTGAGACAGCTTCCTCCGGCAGCGCCAGCAGCGCACGCCAGTCGCGCACCGCCAGCGAGACCTCGTTAATATTTTCCAGCGAAATGGCCCGATAGTAATAGATCAGTGCCAGATCCTGGTCCCCTTCGACCAATGCCCGGGCGCGTTCGGTCTGCAGATAAGCATCGCCATAGTGTTCCTGCATCACCTGCGCCTGGATCAAGGCAATCTGCGCTTTGAAGGAATCGGGGCGGTAGTAGACCGATAATAGTAAGTCTTTCTCCGCCAGTTTACCATCTTCCAATTTCAGGTAGGCAAACCCCCGCTGATAGTAACCTTCGGGGTCGCGGGTATCCATGAGCAGCGCTTTATTCATCAAATTTATGACATCCTGATATCTGCCAGCCAGATTGTAAGCCTCGGCCAAGGTAACCA
>CAYOUV010000058.1:14788-20418 GCA_964407265.1 uncultured Anaerolineaceae bacterium
TTTATGACATCCTGATATCTGCCAGCCAGATTGTAAGCCTCGGCCAAGGTAACCAGGGCATCTACGTCTTTGGGTTCGTAGGTAGTGTACGTTTCCAAAGCATCGATTGCATCGGTCTGCTGGCCATTGGCAATGTATGCTTTGGCTAAAGTCAGGTAACTCGACAGCAATGTCAAGTCAAGCTGATTGGCTTGCTTGGCATCTACCAGAGCCTGTGCATTTTGATCGAGCGCCAGCTCGGCCTGGGCTTTGTACAAATACGGCAGGGGCGATTCCGGCATCAAGCTTTCAGCTCTTTTGGCATCCTTCAGGGCGGCCTCGGGGTCGCCGTTCACCAGTTCGTAGTCGGCGCGTTCAAGGTACGGTTCGCCCCAATTTGGGTCGAGCTGGATGGCTTGATTGATGTCCGCCAGGATACTCTCTTCCTTGGGATTGATCATGACCTTGGCACGTGCCCGTCCCAGATAGGCTGCGCCGAAATTGGGATTCTTGACCAGTGCCAATTGATAGGCTTTAACCGCTTCGCCGGGATCCCCCAGGGCAAGATAAGCCTCGCCAATGTAGTAGAACGGATCCGCCGATTTGGGCTCCAGCGTGGCGATCTGCTGCATGTTGGAAATCACCGCTTGCCAATCCCCTTTGGCCAGGGCGCCTTTGAAGATGCGACTATAATCGATCGATTCAGGCGCGCGTGGCGTGTTGACATAGAACGGGGTAGGTGTATAGGTTGCCGGCAACAAGGCCCAGAGCGGTGTCGGCCCGATATACGTCGGCGAAGGCTGGCCGGTTACGTTGATAAACGTCGGCGTGGTCGTATAGGTCGGGGAAGGCCCGGGTGTATTGATGAGGCGTGCAATTGTCTGCGGACTGCGCACACTTAATCCAAAATAGGCCAGCGCACAAACAGCGATGCCGAGCACAGCCAGTCCAGCCAGGCGCACAAGAGGGGATTTGGAAACCGCCTTGAAGCCTTTGGGCTTTTCTTCCTCTTCTTCTTTTACCAGTTCCTCTTCCCAGATGCGCTGGTTCTTGATTGGAAATGGCTGAATTGAATCATCGGGAGGAAGCGCACCGAGCAAGACCAGACCGCGTTTGGCAGTCGCATTTTTGGGATCCAGTTTGAGCGCGGTTTCCAGGCAATAGATACGCTCCTTGGCCGTCTCCACGGCTGCGCTCATCCAGATCCAATTTGTCGGATTGTTTTGTTCGGTCTTGAGCAGGCGCGTTAACAGGTCCTTGGCGCGGGCGTTTTCCCCATCGCGCAATGCCTCGATCGCCTCCTGAAGCATGGTATCTTCGGCCATGGTAAGAGTTTAGCACAGGGTGATTTAAATCGCAACGCCCTCCAATCAAACTGGAGGGCATGCTATAATCTCGGTAAATGCCGAAGGTGGGAATCGAACCCACACTCCTTTCGGAACACGAGTTTGAGTCGTGCGCGTCTGCCTGTTCCGCCACTTCGGCAAGTAAAGCAAGTATAACAACTCCCATTCTCAAGGTCAAGATGAAACTAGGTATTATCGGATTACCCCAATCAGGAAAAACAACCATCTTCAATGCGCTGACTGGAGGCGACCAGCCGACCACTACCAGCGGCGGACGGGTCGAGGTTCACACAGCCGTTGTGGACGTGCCCGATCCGCGCGTGGACAAGCTCTCGGGTATGTTCAATCCCAAGAAAACCATCTACGCCAAGGTCACCTACGCCGATATCGCCGGGCTGGATGGTTCAGCCGGAAAAACCGGTATATCCGGCGCGCTGCTGAACCAACTCACCCAAATGGACGGCTTTATTCACGTGGTGCGCTGTTTCGAGGATGAGAATGTCCCCCACCAGGCCGGGAGCGTGGACCCAGGCCGCGACGTGGAAACCATGCTTTCCGAACTGTTGCTAAATGACCTGATCTCAGTCGAACGCAAGCTGGAGCGATTGAAAGAGGAGCACAGCAAAGGCGGCAAAGAGAAGGCAGAGATTGAACGCCAAATTCCTGTCTTCGAACGGCTGCATGCCGCGCTTTCTGCCGAAACCCCACTTCGCAAAATGGACTTCTCGACTGAGGAGGACAAACTGCTGTCATCCTTCGGCCTGCTAACCCGCAAACCACTACTAACGGTCTTCAACCTGGGCGATGGACAGCCCACGCCGTCCATCGAATTGGATCACGGTTCGGTCTCTCTGCAAGGCAAACTGGAAATGGAAATCGCCCAACTCCCGCCCGAGGATGCAGAGATGTTCATGCAGGAATTCGGGATCGATGAGCCCAGTCTGAACCGCATGATTCGGCTCTCCTACGACCTGCTCAACCTGCAATCCTTCTTCACTGTTGGCGAAGATGAATGCCGCGCCTGGACCGTCCACCGGGGGGCGAGCGCCTATGAGTCGGCCGGTGAAATCCACAGCGACCTGCAACGAGGCTTCATTCGCGCCGAAGTGATTGCCTATGACGACCTGATCGAGCTGGGAAGCCTGGCCGAGGCCCGCAATAAAGGCAAGCTCAGGCTGGAGGGAAAGGATTACGTCGTGCAGGATGGTGATATCGTTCATGTTCGTTTTAGCGTGTGACATAAGGTCACGCGCTTTTTGTTCCGATGGGTAAAAACCGTTGCTCAAGAGGAGACAAAAATGCAACAACTACATTCTTCCAAACGTCGTGGAGGGCTGATTGCGTTCGTTCTGGTTGCACTGATGCTGGCCTGCGGTCTGCCCGCCGCAGGGACGCCCCAACCGCAAGCGCCAGCCTTCGACTCGACCAAAGCCTCGCTCGAACTCCAGGCGACGGCCATGTCGCTGCAGCTGACCCAGCAGGCCATGCAAAGCGCCCAACAGGTGCAGCAGCCCACGCAAGCTCCACCCCCAGCCCAACCCGCGGCCACCAATGCCCCGGCGGATACGCCAGTCCAGCCCGCAGCCACCCAGGATATAGCCGAACGCATCCGCAACGCCAAAATCCTGGTCTATGAGGATGCGCAAAACGCAGGCCTGACCGCCTGGGTCAAGCAAACCCTGAATCTGATGGGGCTGAACTACACATACGACGGCGATGCCCAAGGCAATTTCATGAACCACCTCAATGTCGGCACACAATGGGACCTGATCATCATTGCGGCCGAAAGCAGGTCGGGGGTCCAGGGTGAATTCTGGGATGTGATCATGCCCAAAGTCAACAACGACAAAACCGCCTTGATCGTCGAGATGTGGTACCTGTCAGACATCGCCAACGGGCGCATCAGCAGCCTGACATCCAAATGTGGTATCGAGTTCCAGAAAGTGCGTACCCAGGTCGACTCGATCTATACACTCGACACCAGCCATCCCATCTTCACCACCCCCAACAGCGGCGTTGGATTGACCCATTATATAGGCTACTGGACGGACAAAGGCGGCGACTATGTGCGACTGACCGGTGGCGGGGATGCCCATCTTGTGGCTGGCGGCCACCCAGGCGAAAAATCCAACTATGGACTGATCACCAGTTGCATGGACGGACGGGTCATTATCCAGACCTTCTCAGATCACGATTACCACAGAGAAGATATTTTGATGCTGTGGGAAAATTACATCACCTATGTTTTAACCAATCACTTTGCTGCCGTTCCTTGATAAAATCGAGCATCATTACACCAAAGTAGGAGAAATTCCATGACCTATGCAGTGACTCGTTGGAGCCTGACAGACTTATTCCCTTCCCAAGAAAGTTCGGAACTTGAGAAGGCCTTCCAGACGCTGGAGCAGCGCGTCAGCAAATTCGAATCCCACCGGGACTCTCTAAAACCGGACATGGATGTGGAAGAATTCATGCAAATCCTGACCGAATCCGAGCAGACCACCCGCCTGGCCCACAGGCTTTACGCCTTCGCCGGTCTGGCTTTCTCGGCCGACACGCAAGACCAGGACATCCAGGCCCTGATGGGACGCATCCAGCAGTTCATGGCTGAACTGAGCAACCGCACGCTCTTTTTTGACCTGTGGTGGAAGGAAGTCGACGATAAAAGCGCAAAACGCTTCATGGATGTAGCCGGTGACTACCGCTATTACCTGGAAGAGATGCGCCACTTCAAACCGCACACCTTGACCGAACCCGAAGAGAAGATCATCAACCTGAAGAACGTCACTGGGGTGGAGGCGTTGACCAACCTATACGACGCCATCACCAATCGCTACGCCTTCAAGCTGGAAGTGGAGGGCGAGATCAAGGAGCTGACCCGCGGAGAATTGATGAGCTACGCGCAGGGCCCGGATGCAGACTTACGCGCCAAAGCCTACCAGGAGCTTTACCGCGTCTACGGCGAAGACGGCAAGATCCTTGGACAGATGTACCAGACCGTGGTGAGAGACTGGCATAATGAGAACACCAATCTGCGTAATTTCAGCAGCCCGATATCCGCCCGCAATCTGTTCAACGACATACCCGATGAAGTAGTCGATACCCTGCTGGAAGTATGCCGTAAGAACGCTGGTATTTTCCAGCGCTTCTTCAAACTCAAGGCTCGCTTCCTGGGTATAGACCGCCTGCGCCGCTACGACATCTATGCCCCGGTCGCCAAGGCTGACAAGAAGTATGAATTCGGCCAGGCGGTCGATATGGTGCTCGATTCGTTCGAGAGCTTCGATCCGAAGATGGCCGCGCTGGCAAAACGGGTCTTCGACGAATCACACCTGGACAGCGAAGTCCGCAAAGGCAAACGCGGCGGCGCCTTCTGCTGGTCGGTGGAACCCAGCCTGACGCCCTGGGTGTTGGCCAATTACAACGGCAAGCCGCGCGACGTGGCCACCCTGGCGCACGAACTCGGGCACGCCATTCACGCCATGCTGGCCGAACAGCACACCGCCTTCACCTATCATTCATCCCTGCCGTTGGCTGAGACAGCCTCCACCTTCGGCGAAATGATGCTGGTTGACAAGCTACTCACAGAAGAGAAAGATGAAGCGGTGCGCCGCGACATGCTCTTCCGCCAGGTGGACGACGCCTACGCCACCATCATGCGCCAGGCTTTCTTTGCCTTGTTCGAGCGCCAAGCGCACCAGATGGTACAAGACAACGCCCCGGTGGATGAAATTTCAAAAGCTTACATGGAAAACCTGGGCGAGCAATTCGGTGACACGGTGGAAATCAGCGAGGAATTCAAGTGGGAATGGGTTTCGATCCCCCATATCTTCCACACGCCATTCTATGTGTACGCCTATGCTTTTGGGCAGTTGTTAGTACTCTCACTCTACCAACAATATCAAGCCGAGGGTGAGACCTTCAAACCCAAGTACTTCAAAATCCTGTCAGCGGGGGGATCCGAATCGCCGGAGAAAATCCTGCAGGATGCCGGCATTGACATTCGCAGCGCAGCCTTTTGGCAGGGTGGCTTTGATGTCATCAGCGGTCTGGTAGAACAATTGGAAAAATTATAGAAGTCAATGCACAAAAAAATCTGCCATGTGTGTACTCGATGATCTCGCTCAATTGGCCGAGAATCAATTCTGGTTGGAGTTCCAGGGTGGAGGCCAGAGTATGGGAGATCGCCAACAGCATATCCTGCTCATGGGCACGCATATCAGGAAATCAAGACGCCGTTGGAGGTTTTGTTCGGCTTGAATCCGTTCGCTGACATCCCGGACGATACCCAGTCGGCACATTCGG
>CAYOUV010000059.1:0-19341 GCA_964407265.1 uncultured Anaerolineaceae bacterium
GTGATGGGAGTCTGGCTCTGACCGGTGTCGAAGCCCAGCTTCTTCATCTCAGCTTTGAAGTACTTGGCGTTGTCCCATAACTTGTCAACCAGTTCGGTCGATTCTTCCAGCAAGTTGACTGCGGCGAGACAGGCGGCTGTATCCGGGACCGTCATGGCCGAGGAGAACAGGAAGGGCCGTCCGCGCTGGTGTAGCCATTCGACAATCGCCGCGTTGCCTGCCACCACCCCGCCCACCACGCCGAAGGCCTTGGAGAGTGTGCCGACTTCCACGTCCACCTTGCCGTGCAGTCCAAAGTGGTCGACGATGCCGCGTCCGCCCTTGCCGAGCACGCCCTCGCCGTGCGCGTCGTCGACCATTAGCAGAATATCGTAACGATCGGCCACCTCGTAAATCTTATCGAGCGGGGCGATATCGCCGTCCATGCTGAAGACGCCGTCGGTCACGATTAACGCGCGACGGTAGTCCGATAGGTTATCTTTGATGGCGATTTCCAACGCTTCGGGGTTGTTGTGTTCGTAGGCGATGATCTTGGCACCCGAGAGGCGGCAGCCATCGATGATGCTGGCGTGGTTCAGTCGGTCGGAGAAGATCACATCATCCTTGCCAACCAGGGCCGGGATGGTGGCCAAATTGGCGTTAAAGCCGGACTGGAAGGTAATGGCGGCCTCCACGCCTTTGAACTTCGCCAGGCGTTTTTCGAGCTCAATGTGCAGGTCCATCGTCCCGGCAATCGAACGCACCGCGCCCGGGCCGACGCCGTATTTGTCGCAGGCTTGTTTGGCAGCCTGGATCAGCTTCGGGTGATTCGCCAGCCCGAGATAATTATTCGAGCAAAAGTTCAGTACCTGCTTGCCATCCACTACCAGCCAGGCACCTTGTGGCGAAGACAAAGTGCGGATGTGGTTGTACAGGCCGGCTTCTTTCAAGCCTTCGATTTCTTGTTTGACCCAGTCGATTTTGGACATCTAGTTTCTCCCTTTGAGTGTGAGTTGATGGAAAACGGTAACCTGGGAGGGGCTACTCGTGCGGCTTATCACTATCAATTATATCCTTATTCGTTTCGTCCTCGGCCAGCAGGCCAAGTTCAACCAGCGCTGCCCGGACCTTGGATTGTGCTCCCTCTATAACGATCACGGTGGTGGGACCCAGTAGCTCAGACAGAAAGCGTCCCGCTCTGGATTTGCGCAGCTCGTTCAGCACCTCGGGGCTGCTGACCCTTAAAACGACCGGATGCTCGATCCGGGCTTCGGTCCCGTTTCGCTCCCAACGTTTGAGCGCCTTGACCAACGTCGGTGGGATGCCCGCGGCAGCATGTTTGGCCAATAAAGCCAGCAAATGCTCAACTTTTAGCCCCTGTTCCTGGGCGTGTTTGAGCGAGGTAGTGGTCACTTGATAGCGATATTCGTCCTCTTTCTCGTCCAGCCATTCACAAAAACGGGCGACCTGGTAACGCACTGCCCGGGGTACTGTCCGCGGTACGACGATTTTTCCTTGCGAGGAGACGTGTAACTTGCCATTTTCGTTCGAGGCTATTGGTTTGGAGCGGAGTCGAAAGGCAGTCGGTGGCTGATCAGCCTCGGGTGCGGCCAGATCGAGCGTTCCCAACCAGAATAAAGGACCGGTCACAAGGTACCTCACCAATCTGCCATCGATTGCATCCCAATTGGCGAAACCGCGCAGGTACTCGCCGTCAGATTGGCGCTTGACGAACCACGAATCGTAGTCGCCAGCCGGGCGCTGGAAATCGGGATACCTGTCCTTGATGGCGCGGATAAATGCCGGCATACTCCACCATTTACCCTCGGGTATGGCTTCCAGCAAGTGAAGTAAAAATTCGCGCGTTACCAGCGGCTGATTGGTCCACTCGCCTTCAAAGGTCAGACCAGACAGCTGGCGCAATTCGTTAAGACTCTCGCTATTCAACCAGGCGTCAGTCAGCATGCGCAAAGCCTCGGCGCGCGGGGCTTCGAGGAATGTTTTTACAGGGTCAGGCTGCGGAACGGCATGGCGCATCAAACCGGCTGCTTCCAGCAGGTCTAATAAAAATTGCTGCGAGACCCGCAGAGACCGTGGTTCCATCCCCAGCCGCAGGGCGGCCAACAACGTGCAAGCCTCATCCAAGATCACATCTGAAGCCGGGACGGGTACGGTCCTATCAGCTGGTGTGGCCGGGCGTCCCAGGGGTTCGGATGGGCTCGCGGATTGGATCGATTTTTTGGGAGTCTCTTTGGATCTTGTGCGTTTTAGCAGCGGCAGCAAATCGTCAGGGATGTAGGCAAATTCCTGCAGGCCTTTGGATGTTTCGAAGAAAGCGCGTGCCAGTAGCGCGCGGTAATACAGCATCTCGGCCGGTGAGAATGGCGTGCGGTGCGGATGTTCGCGATCGCGACGGCCGGGACCCATCTCGCGGATCTCGCCGAAACGGCGTACGAAGGAAGCCCAGGGCAAGCGCCCGTTCTTGGCCAGCAGTGCATCTAACCCCTCACGCGCCTCAACGGGCAAAGCCTCTGTAATTTCAAGGATCAAGCTGGGATCATGCAGCGCTGCGACCAGTTCGTCGCAGGCAGAATCGATATCTTTGGCTGATAGCAGCACACCCCACAATTCTGCAACGATACGAAGGTGTCCAAGGTCGTGGCTGTAAAGGGAGTGCTCCAGGTCCGGCATACGTCAAATCAGGGTCGCACAACCCGGATTGCGCTGGGGAAGGTCGTAATTGAAAGTTGGCGCACATTGGTGCCAAAGCCGGAGAAAATTTCGCCGTCGGCATGGATGTAGAGCGGCCGGTCGGATGTCAGGCTCATTTGGGTACAGGTTCCCAGATGCACCTGCTTGAAGCGCCCGTGTGTGCCGTTCATCACTTCCGGAATCAGCCGAAACATCATCAGGCGCGAGACTTTGCGAATAAATGCAAAGTGGAGCAGGCCATCGTCGAGTTTGGCGTCCGGGGCGACCAGGAACCCGCCCCCTTCGCGCGGACCATTGCACAGGGTCAGCATCAGGGCCGGCACGTCCCAGCTCTGGTCATCGACCTCAATGTGCAGGCCCATGGCGTCAAAATTCAGGATAATGGTCTGGATGACTGCGGTCAGATACATCAAAAAGCCACGCACGATTGGCAGCTTATGTGAGCGGATGGTGACCACCGCGTCAAATCCAATCCCCAGCGAGTTATCAAAGTACTCGGCGTGGTCGTGTTCGTCACGGAAGAGAGCCAGATCGATCGGCTTGGGCTCGGCCGTCAAGGCGAAGCGCAGGGCCTCAACCGGGTTGGGCGGGATGTCGATCGCATGTGCAAAGTCGTTGCCCGAGCCGACTGGGACGACGCCCAGGATCGGGCGCTTCTTCTCGCGCACCTGCATCAATCCGTTGATCACTTCGTGAACGGTTCCATCGCCGCCCACAGCGACTACCATATCGTAGCCATCCTTGGCAGCCTGTTGGGCTAATTCCATTGCATGGGTCGGATAAACCGTACCGGTCCAGTCGGCAGTGCCAAATTCATTGACGATCGGACGTAAGTCAGCGGCTACCGACCAGGATTGACCGAGATCTGCCATCGGGTTGAAGATCAATTTGACTTTGCGAGGCATTGCAATTCTCCAAAAGGGGGATTTGTAAACATTATAACCCCCGTCAAAGCAAACGGAGGCCGTGCAGGCCTCCGTAATTATGAAGTTTCGCCAACCAATTGCCCCGTGGGGCCGCGAGCCACTACGAATGAGCCACGATTATGCTTCTTGGCTCGGTAGAGGGCTTCATCGGCGGAGCGCAGCAGACTGGCTGCTGTCACCGCATGGACCGGGTAAAGTGCTATCCCGCCAGACATGCTGAGGGAAATGTTATCCCCATTGGGTGCCTTGAATTTAAATCCCTCAAATTTCTCAACCATTTTCTCAGCCACAATCAAAGCTGAAGAAAGGTCAGTCTGACTCAGGATCAGCGTTAACTCATCGCCTCCATAGCGAGCCAAAAAGTCGGATGACCGCAATCCGGTGGCTAAGTAATTGAATGCAACCCGCAAAACGTCATCACCGGTTGCGTGACCGTAGTTATCGTTGACAGCCTTAAATCCATCAACGTCCATCATAACCACAGCAAAGGAAAATCCGGTGCGGCGTGCCTTCAGGATCTCTTCATCCAGGTGTTCATCCAGGGCACGTCGGTTTGGTAAGCCCGTGATAGTATCGCTATTTGCTTGTTGGCTGACGATTTCATGCAAGCGGGCATTGAACACCGCTACAGAAGCCTGATCCGCCAACAGCTGGAGCAACCGTAATTCTGCTGGGCTGAAGCCGCCGCGGATCGAACGTGACAGGTTCATGACCCCGACGACATCCTCGCCGATTTTGAGAGGAATCCCGATGATCGATCCCGACCAGGTCGGGGGCATTCCTTCAAAAAGATGATGGTTTGACATGTCCTCGACCAGGATGGTTTCCCCTTTACGAGCCACAGTATAGGTCAATCCATGCAGGCGGGGTTTCGCATACACTTTGTCGCGATTCCCTTTCGAATCCAGAGCGGCACCGAACTCCAAACTGCCGTTGATGTACAGGAAAATATGTGCCGTGCGGGCGTTTTTAACCAGCCGCATGGCCTCTATGACAACTGCGTGCAGGACGGTTGATAAATCCAGACTGGATGTCAAATTCAGGCTGAGTTTTTTGAGGGCGTCCAGTTCATCCGCTTGCTGTCGCAGGAGGGTTAGTAAATGGTGATTTGAGATTATTTCATCGGTTACGTGGTGGGCGGATTCGACAATACTTGCTTCCCCCTTGACATTTACAATAGAAACAACCAACAAATCGAGAAGCCTCAACAGATATTCTCGTTCGTTAGGCGAAGCATCGCTTTCATTTAGGAGACGACGCGCTTCTTCCAGCACCTGCAATCGTGCGTCGGTCATTTCCCAAAACCCATGACTTAATATAGCATAAAACCGTATATCCTACACATTGGTAATTATTTCCGTTTGGCGGTTGGAGTGGGTAGAAAATTTAAAAATTTCTAGTAGTTCCCGCACTGTTTGTGCGAGGCAGACCGGTAAATCGTTCTATGTTAGAATGACAGCATCAATCGAAACATTCGGAGGCAACTTTGCCCGATACCAACATACCTGCTGCTACACCGTTGCAACCACGCCGCCGGGGAATCATCGTCGGCGCCTCGAGCGGAATCGGTGCGGCTTTAGCCCGTCGCCTGTCAAAAGAGGGGTATTCCCTGGCGCTCGTTGCTCGTCGAAGTGACCTGCTCAACCGGGTCTGTGTGGAAATCAATAGCGAGTATCATGAAGTGCGCGTCATTCCCATTGTCCATGATGTGACAGAATACGAATCCGTCCCAGAATTGCTGCGCAAGATCGTTGCAGAACTGGGTGGACTTGATTTGGTGGTTTACAACGCCGGGGTCAATTTTCCACCTGGAATAGACCAGTACGATTTCACAAAAGACCGCGCTATGCTTGAGGTCAATTTAATGGGAGCCATGGCTTGGCTGAATCCGGTTGCTGCCATGTTCCAGAGCGCCGAAAATGGCCAGATTGTCGGGATATCATCCGTCGCCGGAGACCGGGGACGGATTGGCAATCCCGGCTATAACACCTCCAAAGCCGCGCTTTCTACTTACCTGGAAGCCCTGCGCAACCGGCTCACTCGTCACGGAGTGAACGTACTGACCGTCAAACCCGGCTTTGTTGAAACTGAGATGCTCAAAGCTGCCCAGCGCGTTTTGTTCGCCATCCCACCCGAAAGAGCTGCTGACGATATTTGGAAAGCCATACGCAGGCGTAAGCAGCAAATTTACACCCCCTGGATCTGGCGCTGGATCATGCTCGTCATCCGCAATATTCCTTCGATCATCTTCCGGCGGATGTCCTTCTAGCCAAAGGAGGGTAGGTGAGGTGAAAATTCTCTCCAAGAAGAGCAAAAGATCATGAACTCAACATTCTCTCTCGAAACATCCTTTCAAGTTTTTGAAAATTTCGGCCATTCTTTGCGTACGGCGGGTTATCATATCCTGCCTACAAATACCGAGCAAATAGCAACCGCTTTTCAACTGGCAAAAAAATCCGGACTGACGGTCACTTTACGCGGGGCCGGTCGCAGTTACAATGACGCCTCGCTGAATGGCGGCGGGATTGTACTCGACTTGACCGCCATGAACCACATCCTGGAATGGGATCCCGCGACGGGAGTGGCCAAAGCTGAACCGGGGGTCACCCTCGAACAGTTGTGGCATCAGGTCCTGCCGGATGGCTGGTGGCCACCGGTGGTTTCGGGTACGATGTACACTACCCTGGGTGGCTGCCTGGGTGCCAACATCCACGGCAAGAACAACTTCAAGATGGGCACGATTGGCGAGCATGTGCTTGAATTCAGTGCCTTGCTGCCTACCGGGGCGGAAATCACCTGCTCACCGAAGAAGAATGCCGACCTGTTTTATGCCTTCATCAGCGGGTTGGGGATGCTGGGCGTGTTTACCTCGATCACTTTGCAGATGAAGCATGTCTATTCAGGCTTGCTGGAAGTGCATGCCTGGCCAGTCTCAGATTTAAGCGCCCAACTCCGAGATTTGCAGGAAGGCGCGCCTGCTTACGACTACATTGTTGGATGGCTGGACGCCACCGCGCACGGCAAAGGCCTGGGTCGTGGCCAGATCCATGCCGCCAAATACCTGTCCGAAGGCGATGACCCCAACTTTGAGAAAACATTAAAGGTCAAGTACCAGACCCTGCCTTCTACTTTCTTTGGGGTTGTGCCAAAAAACATTCTTTATATCTTTATGAAGCCTTTCTTCAACAACCTCGGCACTTGGGCCATTAATACAGCCAAATACGTTGCCAGTCTTCGCAAAGGCGTTCACCGCCAATCACATGCGGCTTTCCATTTTCTGCTGGATTACGTGCCGAATTGGGAGCTGTCATATGGACGCAGAGGTTTGATCCAATATCAATCCTTCTTGCCCAAGGAAACAGCGCAGGAAGCCTGGACCGAGATGTTGACTCTCTCGCACAAGCGCGGATTGCCCTCTTATCTGGGCGTAACCAAACGACATCGTCCAGATGACTTCCTGCTCTCACACGCCCTGGATGGATTCTCCCTGGCGCTGGATTTCAAAGTGACTGACAGCAACCGTGCAAAACTGTCACAACTGCTGCAGGAATTTGATCAGATCGTGTTGGCAGCAGGCGGCCGCTTCTACTTTGCCAAGAACAGTGAAACCTCACCGGAGACCGCTCTGCGGTTCCTGGGAGTAGAGACGATCGAGCGTTTTAAGAAACTCAAGGGGCGTACCGACCCGAATAATTTGCTTGAATCCGATTTGTATCGGCGAGTCTTCGAAATGTAAAATGCAGGGGCAGGCCGAAAACCTGCCCCTGTGGGATTACGGTATGGAATGCGACGTTCACGACCTCGGCTTAATCGACTATGTAAGGGCCTGGAAATTACAGGATGATCTGGCTGCGGAAATCGCAGCCGGCCTGCGTCCGCCGACATTGTTGCTGCTCGAGCATCCGTCTGTCTACACCTTTGGGCGCAAGGGACATGCCGAAAACCTGCTATGGGGGGAGATGGAACTAAAAAAACGCGGCGTGGATATCCACTGGGTTGACCGGGGCGGCGACGTGACCTATCACGGACCGGGACAATTGGTCGGTTATCCGCTGTTGCCCCTGGGTAAGGTCGACCAGCACGAACACCTCCCTCAAGCCGATTACGTCGGTTATGTGCGCAGGTTGGAGCAAACCCTGATCGAGGGGTTAGCAAACCTCGGCCTGGTAGCCGGTCAAATGTCCGGTTTGACCGGCGTCTGGGTCCAGCCTGACGTCTGGTCGCGTTGTCTGCGCTGCCGTCCGGAAGATCGACTGAAGCCGGCCAAAGTTGCAGCAATTGGGGTGAAAGTGGATGTGCGTGGCATATCACATCACGGGTTTGCCTTGAATGTCGCCCCGGATATGTCTTTTTGGGATGGAATTGTCGCCTGCGGATTAAGTGATTATCCTGTGGCCAGCCTGACCGATATCCTCAATCCGCTGCCTGACATGCGCCGTGTAAAGCAGGAAATCACGAAGGCCTTCGGGAAAGTGTTTGATTACACTATGGTTCTTAAGGACGATTTACCAATTGATTGACTTTTTTGCTCGAAGCTTGTAAACTAAGCACATAATCATTTAACTGCTTTTATGGAGGAGAAGGCATGACAGATCAATTCCAACTCGTAATGCGCTCCGGACCTACTCCAGGCACCACTTTTAAACTCGAAGGTGGACTGATCACTATCGGACGTGATGCGTCGAATTCAATCTCGATCAATGACGTAGAAGTATCCCGCAGCCATGCACAAATGATTTTGCAGGGCGGTAAGTATGTGATTGAAGATAAAGGTTCCACAAATGGTACTTTTGTAAATGGTCAACGATTGGCTGGTCCGCACGTATTGAAGTCGGGCGAACTGATTTCCCTGGGCGAACAAATCGTACTGATATATGAAGTCGAGTCTTACGATCCAAATGCGACCATCGCATCGGCCCCCAAGGCGTCCCAGGTTCGCGCTGCCGCTGCAGCGGCAAAGTCCCAACCGCCGGCACCGAAACAGAATTATGCCGGACAGATTCCAGCCGGGCCTGCTCCTGCTCCTGTCACACCCGCCGAGCCAGGTAAGAAGAGCAATGTATTGCCGATCGTGATCGGAGTCGCGGCGCTTCTGTTCGTCTGTGCTTGCGGATTATTTTTCTATTATGTAGACGCAAACTATCTTTGGTGCAATTTCTTCCCATTCATCCCTGGTTGCGGATAAAAATTCTCTTCTAGAGTTACCCCCACAGCAAATTGTGGGGGTATTTTTTATTATTTATTTGCCAAACTGCTTGCCAGCATATAGAATAGATGTAATAGGAGCATGGATAAATGAGTGAAACGCCAACTAAACCCGCGTCTCCCCCTTGGGGGACCAGCCTTAAGCTGGTTATCGGGCTGACCTTTGTCGCTATTGCAGCTGGACTGCTAATCCGCTTTCACACGATCATCGGTCCATTGATGATGGCTTTCATTTTGGCTTACCTGCTGCATCCGGTGGCGAATTTTGTGAATCGGGTGCTGCCCATCCCTTGGCGTCCTGCAGTAAATGTGATCTATTTGGTTTTCATTATTTTGTTTGTGGGATTGCTGACGCTGGGCGGAGTGGGCTTGGTAAACCAGATCCAGAGTTTGATCGGATTGATCCAAAACAGCTTGGTGGCATTGCCCAACCTGATCGACCAGTTTTCCAACCAGGTGATCAGGATCGGTACGCTCAAGGTTGATCTGGCTACCCTGGATTTGAATACCATCAGTCAGCAAGTACTATCTTTCGTTCAGCCTGTGCTGGGTCAGACTGGTACGCTGGTTGGTACGCTGGCAACAGGTGCGGTCGAAATCTTCGGCTGGGCAGCCTTCGTACTGGTGGTCTCCTACTTTATCCTGATCGAAACCGGGGGCCTGCGCGAACGCATCGTGAGTGTGGAAATCCCCGGTTACGGTGAAGATTTTCGCCGCCTGGGCAAAGAGTTGGGCCAAATCTGGAATGCTTTTCTGCGTGGTCAGGTGATCATCTTTGGGTTGACACTGATCGTCTACACGATTGTGCTCAGCATTCTGGGCGTACGGTATGCCATCGGACTGGCTTTGCTGGCTGGACTGGCAAAGTTCCTGCCTTACATTGGTCCAGCTATCAATTGGGTCGTGCTGGGATTGGTGGCTTTTTTCCAAACCTACAAGCTCTTTGGATTGCAGCCAATTACCTATACCGTCATCGTGGTTGTGACTGCGTTAATCATCGACCAGATCTTCGATAACCTGATCAGTCCACGAATCATGGCTCAGGCATTGCGCGTACACCCGGCGGCGGTTCTGGTGGCAGCCTTGGTTGCGGCGAATCTGATCGGTCTGCTAGGTGTCGTGATTGCAGCTCCCATCCTGGCAACCCTCAAATTGTTCGGGCAATATACCGTGCGCAAGATGTTGGATATGGACCCCTGGCCAGAACCGGAAGAATTGCCACCTGACCAACCCAAACCCAGCATTCCCAAACGCCTGCGTGATAAGTGGTTGACTCTGCGCAAAAAGCGCAGCAAATAGATGCTGGAAATCAGGCGTAATGCTATATAATTTGAATCAGAAAGTCGATCCCAAAAGGAGTCCGAATGGCAGACAATACCGAACCTAAAACCGAGACGATCGCTGAAACAGACAATTATCTGGCCTGGAAAGCTGAAGAAAGCGATGGCGAGACCACCTATCACCTGGAATTGAATAACGTCACCCTGCATTTCTTCGAAGAAGAGTGGGGAGAATTTCGCGATCTCGTTCGCTCAATTGGTTAACTCGTATGGACATGCAGATGAGCCCAGGGATTCATCTGCATCTACTTTGAAAAGCCAATGACTCTCAAAAACAGCATAACCGATGTTCCGGGGATAGAACTTGGGCACGCCCAAAACGATGAAGCGCTGACAGGCTGCACGGTCGTCTTGTGTCGAAAGGGCGCAGTCGCTGGTGTGGATCAACGCGGTGGCGCTCCAGGCACGCGCGAGACGGATTTACTCAATCCAGTCAACCTGGTCGAGAAAGTACATGCCATTTTGTTGGCCGGTGGCTCGGCTTTTGGACTGGATGCGGCAACCGGTGTGATGCGTTATTTGGAAGAACAAAAGATTGGCTATGACACGGGGACGGTTAAGGTCCCGATTGTCCCGGCTGCGATCCTGTTCGACCTTGGATTGGGAGACGCCTCGATTCGTCCCGACGCCGAAATGGGCTATCGCGCTTCAGCTGCCGCCACATCCAAGGAATCCGCGGAAGGCAATATCGGCGCAGGGACCGGAGCCTCGGTCGGCAAAGTCTTCGGCATGAAGAGCGCTATGAAAGCTGGGTTGGGCACGGCCAGTATGGATATCGGCGGCGGGCTGATCGTGGGTGCGATCGTAGCAGTCAATGCCTTCGGTGACGTGGTCGATCCGCACAGTGACCGGATCCTGGCCGGCGCGCGCTCGACCAAAGTGGGTCCGGTCAGGCTGGGTTCGCCGGAATATTTTGCCAATACGCTTGAAATTATGAAAACCTTCGTCGGGCGGACGGTGCTGGGTTTTGCCACCCGCGCCAACACCGTGATTGGTGTGGTTGCCACGAATGCCAGATTGAGCAAGGCTGAGACAACCAAGGTGGCCCAGATGGCACACGACGGCCTGGCTCGTACCATTCGCCCGGCTCACACCATGCTGGATGGTGATACGATTTTTGCCCTGTCGACCGGCAGCAAGAAAGCCGATCCGTCCACGGTCGGAAGCTTTGCAGCCGAAGTCTTTGCGCAGGCCGTCTTACGCGCGGTCCTGACGTCCGCACCGGCCGGCGGGTTGCCCGGCTTGAAAGAATGAGCTTGATTTGTAAACAAAAAGACGTCCTTTTTGCAGGACGTCTTTTTTATTGAATTATCGGATTAGCGATGGCGGCTGCGTAGTTCGTCCTTCAAGATCAGGCTGAGCAAAATGCTGACCACGCTGACAACCAGAGCTCCCAGCAAGGAATTCCAAAATACCGGATTGGCAATGACCAGGCCAAAACCGAGCGCTTGTCCGACCACGCTGGTTAGCCAGAACAGGAAGGTGTTGATCAGTAAAGCGAACAAGCCCAGCGTCAATATGATCAACGGGCAGGTTAGAACCTTGAGTAGCGGCCGCAACAGCGCGTTGATCAATCCAAAGATCAATGCCAGCCATAAAATGGATACCCAGTTGCCAAATAATGTGATCCCTGGCACGATGATGACTGCCAGATACAGGGCTACCGCGTTGATTGCCCAACGCAAAATAAATTTAGTCATGGTTTGTTCCTTTCTTAAAAGGATATACGGGGAAGTTATGAATGGGTTGCACCGTCAGCACGCATCCAAATCAAGGTGCGATGCGGAACAAATCCGGCGGCTTGAAAGGACTCAACGGCCATTCCGGCCGGGATTTCGACTGACAGCGAGCGCCGATAAGATAACTCCTTGCGGACATGTACTAGGAGGGTCGTAATGGCATCCGGATCTGCATCTGGCCCGATAGCCAGCCAGAGCAAGGTAGATGAACCACGTTCTGGTAGCCAGGCGGCAACAGCGTGTAGTTGTCCGTCGCGGACGGCAGCCCATTGCCTTAGATTAAGTTCCACAAAAACCCGATACAGCCACTGCCATAACCCGGGCTTGAGGATATTCCAATTAGGCGTGCGATACCAGGTTGTAATTGCAGGATAGACGCGATCCAACCAGGCACGTTGAAGCGGCCAGAATCGTGCAGCCCGGTTGGTAACTGTAAAATCATTGTCGTTGTCAGGGATGGCGGTGTTCAGTGAAGCCTGCCAGGTGGTGCGGCGAGTCACTTGGCTGAAACCAAGTTCCTCGTAGAGTGAAATCGCGCCCGGATTGTCGTCCCGGACGTGCAGCCAGATTGAGTCGGCGCCTCGCTGACGGGCGTGGTTCAGGCCCTTTTCGGTCAGCACCCGGGCAATCCCCTGCCGTCGATAATCCGGATGGACCGCTACGTTGGCAACCAGAAAAATACGTTTCCCTTTGTGACGAAAAGGCACCAGGCTGACATTGCCAACGATATGTCCGCTTTCCTCCCAGACGTAACCGGATAGCGGCATGGAGACCGTCTCGACTGCGTGCGTAGCCCAACGCAAGAAACTGTCGTCGCGGCTGGCCCGACGCATATTTTGCAGGTAGCGCTGACCGTCATCGTCCATCGTTTTATAGAAGCACAGTTCGATCAGATCGGCTACTGCCCCCAGATCGCGGATCACGTTTACTGGACGCAGGTGGCCGGCGACGGCTGCTTGATTCTTGGATAAGGTCACTGCGGACATGATTGCCTATTATAGTCTTGAGTTTGCAATTCCGGTGTAAACGAGTAGAATTGAACTGAGCGATGAAATGAGTGTACCAGAGATCAAACCCCCTTCGACCAAGACACGGCTGCGGCATATCCTGCGCCAACTGGTCAAACCGGTTTCGCTAGAGCGACGCGCCGAAGTCCAGGTGCAACTGCGCGAGGCTGCGCACCCTGACTTCGATTTTTTCTTTTTAGTGATCCTTTCGAGCGTGATCGCCACCCTCGGGCTCCTGACAAATTCGGGCGCAGTCATCATCGGGGCCATGCTGGTCGCGCCTTTGATGTCCCCAATCATTGCCTTGGGATTGGCATCCATGTCCGGCGACGAAAAGTTACTGCGGGATTCTGGTTCAGCGCTGGTGCGTGGTGCCGTAGTGTCCATCCTGATTGCCATTTTGTTTGCCTGGAGTAATCGTTTCCTGCCATTTGTGACTTTGCAGGAATTGCCGGTGGAAATTCTCTCGCGTACCCGGCCCAGTCCGATTGACCTGACGATTGCCCTGGCTGGCGGAATGGCGGCTGCTTTCGCGCTGGCCCAGCCGCAGTTGTCGGCTGCCCTGCCAGGCGTGGCCATTGCTACAGCATTGATGCCACCGCTTTGCACGGTCGGTGTCGGTGTCGCTCTGGGACGCTGGGACATCGCCGGCGGCGCACTCTTGCTCTTCATCACCAACGCGGTCACGATTGCCTTTGCCGCCATGTTGATCTTTTTTTTGCTCGGATTCACGCCGCGCCGCACCGAAGGCAGCAAGCTTCCACGTGGATTGGTGTTTTCCGCCTTGTTCACGCTGGCGCTGTTAATCCCCCTGACTTTGTTGAGCGCGCACTTCGTCCGCCAGGCAAACGAGAACCGCGATATCAATAATGTGGTTGCACAGGAAGTCCGCAAGGTTGGTGGGGAAATGACAGACCTGCAATTAACCCAAAGTGGTGACACGTTGCAAATGAGCCTGACCATTCGTACCACCACGCGGCTTGAATACAGGGACGTGGTCAGCTTGCAGCGCGATATTGCCTACCGCCTTCAGAAACCGGTTTCCATTGTTGTCAACCAGATCATCGCGGCGCGCCTGGACCCGCTTATCCCGCCGACCTTCACCTCAACTGCGACCCCGGTTACACTGACCCCCACGCTGACCTTAACACCAACTGCCACAGCCACCTCCACTGCTACGGCTACACTCATCCCGCCCACCCCAACCGCCACGCCATCCACAGCTCGCATCGCCAATACGAATGGTCGTACTTATATCGATATGTTGCAGGAACCGGGCGGTCCATCGATTGGTCGATTGCGCCTGGGTGACCATGTCTTGGTGTTGTATGGGAACGAGGTGGCAAACGGCCTGGTTTGGTTGGAAGTGCAGGATCAGGATGGACGCATCGGTTGGATCCCGCAAATTAACCTGTTTACTATCACCCTGACGCCGTCGCCCACATTACCGGTTACCCCGGCAACGCAGACCGCTACGCCTTGAATCTAATAGAACTCTTACGCGGATTTACCGCCTCGCCAATGCGCCTTTGTTATAATCGCCCTTACAGGGCAAAAGTCCTGAGATGAAAGGATTTCGCTTATGATGCGATTTGACCGCTTTACCGAGCGCGCTCAAGAAGCCGCTCAACGGGCTGCTGAAATTATCCAGCGCTACGGTCATAACCAGATTGACACCGAGCACATCCTGCTGGCGCTGATCGAGCAACCCGGGGGTGTTATTCCCCAAATACTTGAAAATTTGAGTGTTAGTTCCGAGGCGATTGCCGAGCGACTGGACGCGACTTTGCGTTCCAGTCCCAAGGCCAATATCTTTGGCGGCGGTGCGGGACAGATTTTTATAACCCCACGCGTCAAACGCATTATTGACCTGGCCAACGAAGAAGCCAACCGCCTCAAGGACGAATACATTTCCACTGAACATATTTTTCTGGCGATCCTGACCGAACGGAATACACCCGCCGCACGGATCTTGGAAAGCGCTGGCCTGTCGCGCGAACGCGTCTACGATGCCGTGCAGCAAATCAGGGGTGGGCAGCGTGTCACCGACCCCCAGGCCGAATCCCGTTATCGAACCCTGGAGAAATACTCCCGCGATTTGACCCAACTGGCTCGCGAAGGCAAGCTGGATCCGGTCATCGGCCGCGACAATGAAATCCTGCGCCTGATCCAGATCCTATCGCGCCGCACCAAGAATAACCCGGTGCTGATCGGCGAGGCCGGGGTCGGCAAGACTGCCATCGTCGAAGGTTTGGCCCAGAAGATCGCCACCAATGATGTACCTGAAATTCTGAGCGGTAAAAGGGTTATCTCGCTGGATTTGGGCAGCCTGATCGCCGGCTCCCGCTTCCGCGGCGAGTTCGAAGAACGGCTCAAAGCCGTGATCGAAGAAGTACAGCGCGCTCAGGGGGAGGTCATCATGATGATCGATGAGCTGCACACCGTGGTTGGCGCGGGTGCTGCCCAGGGTGCGATGGATGCCAGCAATATGCTTAAACCAGCCCTGGCACGCGGCGAATTGCAGTGCATCGGGGCAACCACGCTGGACGAATTCCATAAATATATCGAGAAGGACGCGGCTCTCGAGCGTCGCTTTGCCCCTATTTACGTTGAAGAACCGACTGTCGAAGACACGATCCGCATGTTGCAAGGCCTGCGTGATCGCTACGAGGCACATCACAAGGTGCGTTTCTCGGACGAGGCCCTGGTGGATGCGGCGCGCATGGCTGACCGCTATGTTACCGACCGTCGCCTGCCGGACAAAGCCATTGACCTGATGGACGAAGCGGCTGCCAAACTGCGGGTGGCGCTTTACTCCATGCCGCCTGAACTAAAAAGCCTTAAGAGTGAGATCGATCGCCTGCAAGCCGAGGAAGAGCAGTCCGGGGTGGAACGCGATTACGAACGCGCTGCCCAAAAGAAGTCCGAGCGGCTGCGGCTGGATACCGAATTCCGGGAGAAACGCGATAAATGGGAGTCCGAGCACCAGCTCGACGAAGTCGTGGATGTCAACGATATCGCCTCTGTGGTCCACCAATGGACCGGCATTCCGGTTAGCCAATTGATGGAAACCGAGGCCGAAAAACTGCTTCAGATGGAAGATCGCATTCACGAACGCATTGTCGGGCAGGATGAAGCCATCCATGCCATTTCCGATGCAATCCGCCGCGCCCGTTCCGGTTTGAAAGACCCGAGCCGGCCAATTGGTTCATTCATCTTCATCGGCCCGTCGGGCGTCGGCAAGACCGAGCTGGCCAAGGCCCTGGCCTGGTTCATGTTCGACGATGAGGACGCGCTGGTACGCATCGACATGTCCGAGTATCGCGAACAGCATACCGTCAGCCGCTTGTTCGGCGCACCCCCAGGATATGTGGGCTACGAAGAAGGCGGCCAGTTGACAGAGGCTGTACGCCGCCGTCCCTACCGCGTGGTGTTATTCGACGAGGTGGAGAAGGCGCATCCCGAAGTGTGGAACGCCTTGTTGCAAATCCTGGACGACGGGCGCCTGACGGATGGCCAGGGAAACATTGTGGATTTCCGCAATACGGTCATCATCATGACCTCCAACCTGGGCACCGAGTTCGTCCACCGCAGTGGCTCGCTGGGTTTCCTGCAAAAAGCTGAAAATGACGAGGAACGCGAGTCCCACGACAAAATCGAGAAAGCGCTCAAGGGCACCTTCCGGCCTGAGTTCCTGAACCGCATCGATGAGATCATCATGTTCTCGGCGCTCAGCCTGGAAGAGATGGAAGAGATCGTGTCCCTGCACTTGAATGAGGTGCAGGAGCGCCTGAACGAATACAACATCAGCGTCGACCTGACCGAGGAAGCCCGCGCCTGGCTGGCCAAGGAAGGCTCCGATCCCGACTTTGGCGCGCGACCGTTGCGCCGTGCTATCCAGAAGTACGTCGAGAGCCCGCTTTCGATTGAGTTGCTGGGTGGTAAATTCAGCCAGGGAGGCAAGGTGCTGGTGGACGTAGATACGAAGAAGAACACGCTGGTTTTCAAGGGCAGCGAAGCTGTCAAGACCAAGCAGCCGGCTGAAGCCTCGTAAGGTCCGAAGTGAGGCGGCAGGATTTCCTGCCGCCTTTTGATTCCATGCGGTCATGCGCATTGAATTTCTTAATCGAAAATTAAACAAAATCGGGTAAGATTAGCCACTACTTTTAGTGAGGCAAACCAAGTATGCAAAAATCTTCCGGCTCTAAAGTTGTGATGATCGTTGTTATCATAGTTGTCGTCCTTTGCTGTTGCCTGCTGCTGATACTGGGCGGGTCTTACGGCCTGTACAAATGGCTCAATCTTTCAGAGCAAAGCACCGTCTTCGTGACTGACACGCCCTCCGCACCGGTGGTGGTGACCCGTCCGCCGGTTGACAGCATCCCAACCGATACCCTCAGTCTGTTGGAACAGACCATCGTTCCCAATAACGACCCGCGCGACCTGGCCTGCCGGCTGCAGGGCAAATGCAGCATCCCGGAGGTGATGGCCACCAGTGCTCCGTCCCGTCCGGTTGGCGACACTGACAAATTCTGGGTGACCAATACGGACACGAACCAATCCTTCCAGATCGACGCCACGCTGGAATATGTGACCCCGCACGTTTATTTTTGGGTGGAAAACGGAGTCGATTTCAAGCAGCAAGACATGCAAGACCTGGTCGACACTTTCGAGAACAAGATCTATCCGACCGACCGGGCATTCTTCGGCAGTGAGTGGACGCCGGGTATCGACGGCGACGTGCACATCTATATTTTGTACGCCCGCGGCATCGGCCAGCGCGTGGCCGGATATTTCTCCTCGGCGGATGAGATCAGCCCGCAGGCGCACAAGTATTCCAACGCGCACGAGATGTTCCTGTTCAACGCCGACAACAGCCCGCTGAACGATCCCTACACCTACGGCGTGCTGGCGCACGAGTTCCAGCACATGATCCACTGGCATCTCGACCGCAACGAAACCTCCTGGATCAACGAAGGCTTCTCCGAACTGGCGGTCTTCCTGAACGGGTACACCATCGGCGGCCAGGACTGGGCCTTCCTGCGCAGCCCTGACCTGCAGCTCAACGACTGGCCCAACGATCCCAGCGCGACCGGACCGCATTACGGTTCGGGATTCCTGTTCACGGATTATTTCCTGAACCGCTTCGGCGAGCAGGCCACCCAGGCGCTGGTGCGCGATCCCGAGAACGGCCTGGAGAGCGTGGACGACGTGCTCAAATCCATCGGCGCAACCGATCCGCAGAGCGGCCAGCCGATCACAGCCGACGATGTGGTTATCGACTGGATGACGGCCAATTACCTGCAGGATAGCAGTGTTGCAGACGGCCGCTTCGCTTATCAGAATTACCCCGACGCGCCCAAAGCCCGCGCCACCCAGCAAATCGACACCTGCCCGCAGGACAATAATTACTCCGTCAAGCAGTACGGCGCGGAATACATCGACATCACCTGCAAAGGTAATTTCACCTTGAACTTCACCGGCTCGACCCAAACCGGGCTGCTGCCGGAGAGCCCGCATTCGGGCAACTTCGCCTTCTGGTCGAACAAGGGCGACGAATCGGACATGACCCTGACCCACAGCTTTGATTTCAGCCAGGTCAGCGGCCCGCTCAGCATTTCCTTCTGGACCTGGTACGATATCGAAAAGGATTACGATTACATCTACCTGGAAGTTTCGGAGGACGGCAAAACCTGGCAGATCATCAAGACCCCCTCCGGAACCGACCAAGACCCTTCGGGCAACTCCTACGGCTGGGGCTACAACGGTACCAGCGGCGGCGGCCCGCAGTGGATCCAGGAGACGGTCGACCTGTCGCAGTACGCCGGAAAGCAGGTCCAGGTGCGCTTCGAGTACGTGACCGACGCGGCCGTCAACGGCGAGGGCCTGCTGCTGGACGACGTCTCGATCCCGGCCATCAACTACACGACCGATTTCGAGAGCGATGACGGCGGCTGGGATGCGGCCGGGTTCGTCCGCATCCAGAACGCGCTGCCGCAGACCTATCGCCTGGCCCTGATCCTGAAGGGCAAGACCACCAGCGTGCAGATGGTCGCTGTCAGCCAGGACCAGAGCGCCTCGATCCCGCTCGACCTGAGCGGGGACACCCGCGAAGCGATCCTGGTCGTGACCGGCACGACGCGCTTTACGCGCGAGCAGGCCAGCTATACCATCAGCATCAAGTAATACCCGACATATCCGGAGGCAAGATGTCTACGACACCCAAAGCACAAATCCTGGCCATGGCCGACCTGGTCGATTACCAGGATGGGGCGGTGGTCAGCCGCCAGATCATCAAAGGCGAGAGCGGCAATATGACCCTGTTCGCCTTCGACGAGGGGCAAGAGCTGAGTGAGCACACCACGCCCTTCGACGCGCTTGCCCAGGTGCTCGAAGGCCAGGTCGAGATCAAGATCGCCGGCCAGCCGTTCGC
>CAYOUV010000060.1:0-10491 GCA_964407265.1 uncultured Anaerolineaceae bacterium
GTTTTGGATGTATCCGGTAATTTCCTCCCAGTCCGTCATGGTAGCCTCCTTTCCGGCTGAACCGGGATGGTACCGTGGTGTTACCCTGCTGCCAATATCACAATAGCATATTTACAATGGAAATTCAAGAATTCTTTCCAGATTGAGCGTAATCTTCGGGGGTGTCCAGGTCTTCGAGGATGCTTGGAGTATCAATGTTAACATAATAAATATCGGAAGCGTGTCGCTGGAGGAAACTGCGAGGTGATTGCGATGGAGGCAATTTTATAAGTTCGCCCCAGAGCGAACGCGCCACAAGCCAGGGATGTCCTCGCCGCAGTTGATAGCTTGGGACGACCAGTGGAGCGCCTGATTTAACGAATGCGGCGCAGACACGTCGCACGGTTCTTGCCTGGACCTGCGGCTGGTCGCCGAGTCCAATCAGCGCTGCCTCAGCCTCCGATGGGAGCGCCGCTAAACCCCGCTGTAATGAACTGAGCATTTCGGCTTGGGCGAATTCAGGGTTGAATACGCTTCTGGTTGGAAATTGTGTTGCAAGTTCGGTCAGGTTGGTTTCGACTAGCTCCCGGTCGCCTCCAGTGACGACCAGAATATATTCGATCCCTGCCTGCTTAAATGTTTTGATGACCTTACCCAGGACGGTTGTTCCCTCCCAGGGTAATAGCAGCTTGGGCTGTCCCATACGTTTTGACATTCCAGCGGCAAGGATGATGGCGGCGATCATTCCTGTGTGTCTTTCAGGCGCTGGTACATTTCCGGTGTGTCGACATCCAGCAGCAAACTGTCATCATGCCAGGGCAGGTAGGTGACATTGTATTTCGAAAAGAGATCACGGCCTCCGACGTCCCCCTTCAATTTTAGTAAGTCGGGAAATGTCACCCGATCGAATAAAACCGGATTGCCACGCCGGTCGATGATCAACGGAGCCAGAATGGAGGAAAGGTCTTCCGCATGCTGCTCGACTAGCGCGCGGATGATCGTCGGTGTAACCTGGGGTTGGTCAGCCAACAGGAAGATGGCTGCACCAGTTTCGTTGGGCAAGGCTTCTAATCCAGCACGGATGGAACTGCTCTGTCCGGCCTGCCACTCCTGGTTGCGGACGATCTGAACGGGTAAATCAACCAGAGCCTGTTCGACTTGCTCTGCATTAGATCCGGTGACGACAATCAATGGATTAAGTCCCGCTGCAAGCCCTGCCCTGGCAACTGCCTGGATAAAGGTCTGGCCGTGCCATTCGAGCATTTGCTTGGGCTGGCCGAAGCGCCGGCTTTCACCCGCTGCCAGGAGAATTCCGGCTGTAGGCTCGCGTGCAAGGAGGATGGTTTCCTGTTGCAGGCTGCTAATCAGAACTGTCTTGTAGGTTGGCAAGAGCAGGTCGGCTAAGGCGCTGGCTTTGGATTGGGTATTCGGCGTGTCGGCCTGGTTGAGAAGCGCCACGCGCCGTGCACTCCCGGGTATATTTTTCAGTCCGCCATTCGGATTCGTCAAGACGCACGCCATCATTTCCGGAGTGATCGGATCGCCGCTGTGGGCATTGCAGAGCCGCTGGAAAATCTCTGGCCGATGGACCCACTCCTCAGTCAGCGGCTTTCCGAGGGCTGACAGGCCCGCCACAACGACCACAGTGTCCACGAATTCGGGCAAGGGCGGTTCGTGTACAGCTGGCGCCTTGAGTGGTTTCTGGCGGGATCCATCCGCTTCGATGAGCAATGGCAAGTGGTCCTGATCGCATCTTGCGCGTAGCCAATTTATCAAGTCGCTCGAGATTGGTTTTAATCTATCGCCTTCCGGAGAACCGGTGATAAGGATCACTTCGTTTGGCGAAAGGTCCAGGGATTCGAGCTGACCAGAGGTTTCCACGATCACGTGTCTGTCGGCCAGGGTGGTTTGCCATGCGCCGAGGTGGGTGGTGGCTGTTACGATGACGGGTTTAGCGAGTTGGCGCGCAAGTTGGAATATCGCAGTGGTCTTACCTCCCGCGCCAACGAATGCCAGGCGGGGATCAGAAGACAAACGTAATACCTTTGAAAGCGTCAACATAACTTGGCTTGGTCCCAGAGCGTTGAACGTAATTCCGGGCGGCTCAGGATGGCCTCCAATACGGCGCCTCCGATGGCCAGGGATTTATCCGAAATCTGCCTGGCATACCGCGAATCGTCTCTGGCGTCCAAATCGCCGATTTTCATGCCCGCGCTAACCTTCAATCCTGGGTGAATCAGCCCTCGCAGCATACCCGCAAATGGCGCCTTGACTACCTGTTTATTGATCTCGAAGATAGTCTGTCCCGCCTGGATATGGTCGCCGATATTAGCATGGGCAATGACCAGGCCGTCCGATGGGGCCCGCAAGACGCGGCGCGGATCGCCTTCGGGTTGACGTGTATCACTTTCGGTCGCACCTTGCCAGTAGACTCGCCCGAGGAAGTGTCCCCGGTTGGTTTCGATCACAGCATGACAATTTTCTCCGGCAACGAATCCGGGACCGAGTCCAATCACTAGTTGGGCAGCTTCAATCCCCAAATCAGGTTGATGTTTGATCAGGCGTGCGTCGATTAATACCTGGAAAAGGGAAGGATCCTGGTGCAGGAGTTCTGCCTCTGGATCGACTAGTACCGGGATTTCGTTCCGTGAGATGACATCTCGTGCTTGATCCAGCGATTTGACACGGCTGGCAGTGATCCCTTCCACAACGACCTGACCGTTATAGACCGCTTCACCGAGCGAGACCAGCCTGCGCACTGCCAGCGGTTGCGGTAGTTCGGTAATTAGGACCTTTAAACCGGCACGATGCAAACGGAAAGCGACGCCGGACGCCAGGTCTCCACCGCCGCGTAAGAGTATAAATTTCGACATGTATGTATTAAACCACAAAGCGAAAGGCACAGGTGTAAATCTGTGCCTTTGCAGTTGCTCGATTTGGATTAACTGGATGAAATATCTTCACGCAGGAGATGGCCGAAGGCATAGAGTGTCAAATAGACAAACAGGAAAAAGATAGTGAACAGTGTTGTGAAGGCAAACAATCGCATATTGGGTTCGATGGCAAAACCCAACACATCCACAGCGAGCTCAGATGGATTTTGCAGGATATCCCAACTATTCCAGCGCAGGAAACGGCCCATGTATACGCCCAGGCTGCTCAAACCGGAGACCAGGAAGACAAAGACCCAGCCGAGGGTACGCCCGAAATTACGCCGCACGATTTCCTGCATCAAATACAGTGAGACGAGACCCAGCAGCATGCCGGTCCAGGAAAACCAGATCAACAGGATCACATCGAACCACAAGGGTGCAGAATGCGAAACCCGGCTCAGATGCTGTAAATCGGTCAGGATGTAGGGGGCGTTTGGGAAAAAGAGCAGCCACAACAGCGCCATTATTGGAATTGCGAGATAAAGCAATGCGCGTCGCCATGAGATACTGTAGGCAAAGTAGGCGATTATAAATGGAATCCATGCCAGGAACAGATTCCAGACCAGGCTCAGATATTCTCTTGAGTCGCTGTAGGCAATGCGTGCTGCCACCAGCATGAGGCAGAATCCGGATGCGCCCGCCAGTAAGGCAAAGACCGCAACTTTGTAGCGGTGGCGGATGAATAGATATTTTAGCTTGTTCAATTCTATTTGATTTTACCTAACGCGCGCAGCACACGTTCCGGTGTGAATGGGAAGTCATCGATCCACACACCGGTTGCGTCGTGAATCGCGGCCGCAATTGCAGGCGCCAGCGGCAAGAAGGGTAGTTCGCCCATGCCGCGCGCGCCCCAAGGTCCGTTTGGTTCAGGGATTTCGACCAATACCGACTCGACTTTCTCCGGGATGTCCCAGATAGTCGGGATCAGATAGGTGCTGAACTGATCGGTCAAAACACGACCGTCTTTGGTTTTGAAGTCTTCCGAGATAGCGTAGCCTTGCGCCTGGACGACCCCGCCTTCGATTTGCCCAATCACAAGTTCTGGGTTGATGGCCTGACCAACGTCGTCGGCGCAAACCACCCGCAAAACCCTCAGTTGGCCGGTATCGGTATCCACCTCGAGTTCGACCGCTTCAGCCACATATGAGTAAGAAAAATTGGGCATGGAGTGACCGGTCTCTGGGTCAAAGTGCTCGGTAGGTGGAGCGAGGTATTTGTACTCGGCAATCGCCGGGCGTTCCTCCGCCAGCCACTTTTTTAGGGCGGCTTCACCAGCGCCCTTGATGGCATTCCCGGCCATAAAGGTCATGCGTGATGCAGAAACAGAACCAGAATCGCCCATGGTGGCCGAGTCGGAAGTGATCATGGTGACCTTCTCGAATGGCGCGCCGACTGCTTCGGCTGCCATTTGTGCCATGACAGTGTGAGTCCCCTGTCCTACTTCTGCGCCAGCGTGCCAGCAAATGACCTGTTCGATATTGGCTTTACCGTGGATTTCAACCCGCGCCCAGCAATTCTCCTGGTACCCGAACGAAAAACCGACGTTCTTGAAGCCGGCAGCCAAACCGCGTCCGCGTTTGATATGAGACGGGAGCGGCTCTGACTCCTTGACCTTTTTATTCCAGCCGAATTTTTCGGCCGCGGACTGGATGACCTGCGGGACACTGACCGGGCCCGGAGGTGGGGTGCCAACCCCAAGCGTATCTCCGTCCCGCAGAGCATTCTTCATGCGGAATTCAACCGGATCCATCTTCAGCTTTTCTGCCAGTTTTTCCATCTGCAATTCAGCCATGTATGCGGCCTGCGGCGCGCCAAATCCGCGGAAGGCTGCACCAGGGACATTATTGGTATAGACGCCGTATACTTCTTCGCTGACATTGGGAATGAAGTACGGACCGGTGGCGGTAATGGTCGAATTGCCCAGGACCTTGTTGGTTGTGTACATGTAGGCCCCGGCATCTCCGATAATTTCATTCTCAACCGCGACCAGCTTTCCGTCTTTGGTTGCGCCCCATTTTGCGCGCAATACAATTGGATGGCGTTTGCCATGGCCGATGATCGATTCCTGCCGCGACCAGATGATCTTGACCGGTTTCTGTAATTTCTGGGTTGCCAGACCGAGCACGATTTGAACGGACATATCCTCGCGCCCACCGAAGGCGCCACCAATGGCAGGATAGATCACGCGCACCTGTTCATTCGGTACTCCCAGTGCGTGGGCGACCTGTTCGCGATCGGCATGTGTCCATTGCCCGCCGGCCTTGATGGTGATCCGGCCTTCTTCGTCGATGTAGGATAGACCGGCTTCAGGTTGAAGATAGGCATGTTCCTGGAAGGGTGTGAGGTATTCGCCTTCGACAATCACATCCGCCTGGTCGAAACCAGCCTTGATATCGCCCTTGCGAATCTTGTAGTGGACGCAAATGTTGCTGTCCCCAAGCTCGGGGTGTACCAGGGTCGCCTCGGGCTGCATGGCTTCAACTACACTGGTGACAACCGGCAGGTCCTGGTACGCGACTTCTATCAGGTCACGCGCCTGGGCGGCGATAGCCTCTGTTTCAGCGACAACCGCAGCGACCTGGTCGCCCACAAAGCGGACGATATCCCCGCCGGATTTGCTCGAACCCGGGCCGCATAAAACCGGCTGGTCGGGCTTTTGCAGTCCGTATTCGTTGACCGGAACATCTTTGGCGGTAAAGACTGCAACAACGCCCGGTAGGGCCTCCGCTTTGGTGGTGTCTATGTGGACGACGCGGGCGTGCGGTCGACCCGCGAAAAGAGTTTTCATGAAAAGCATGCCTGGCAGGGTCAGGTCGCCGGAAAAAAGCGTTTCGCCGGTTACCTTACCATGGGCATCGATGCGCGTGACGGATTTGCCAATTGTTTTCATAATTAATCAATTTAATTTCCGGGAGAGATAATCCTGCTTAGCGTTTATATCGCTTAACTTTGCGACCGGTTGGGGGTGCGTCGATCGGTGAATATTGTGGTGGTCCGACGTAGCGATACATCAAAGCGTATATAAAGGACAAAAATCCAACCAGAAGTACCAGGATGATCACTCCAACTGCCAGGTAGGCATAAATGTTGATCCAACCCAACACTGGATAGAATATCCGTGCAATCGATGGTAATTTGAAGAGAATCTCTGGCAATTGCGGGCGCCCGAGCAATTCACGTGGAATCGGCCAGCGCTGTGAAATGCCATAATCGACGATGATGACTGCACCGGCATACGACATGAGCGGCAGGATTAAAAGGATCAGGCAGCCGATCCCACGCCAAACAGGATGCAGATCCCGATTGCGGGGTTTTACCTGTCGGTAAGCATTTTTCTCATATCTACCCATGTTTCACCTCCGCTTTACGAACCTTGCTGGCATCTTCGATGGCCTGGACTATTTTGTAATATCCAGTGCAACGGCACAGATTGCCAGTGATCGCTTGCTCGATCTCGTTCCGGGTCGGATTGGGACGCTCCTCCAGGAGTTTGGCACCCGACATGATGAATCCCGGGGTGCAATAGCCGCATTGGACTGCATCATCCGTGATGAAAGCCTGTTGGACGGGGTGTATTTGGCCTCCAACGGCCAGGCCTTCCACGGTAGTGATCTTGGCGTTATGGGCACGCGGCGCGGGGACCAGGCAGGCCATGACTGCTTTGTCGTCCAGATAGACGGTACAGGCACCGCACTCGCCTTCTGCGCAGCCTTCTTTTGTGCCGGTTAGTCCCGCTTCTTCGCGCAGCAAGCGCAGCAAGGTTTTTTCGTGCCCACTGTTGAAAGTGTATTCTTTGCCGTTGATTGTGGTGTGAATGGGAGAACCCTCGGTATGTCTGAGGCTTTCAATCGGTTTGTTTGCGCCGTTTGTTGGCTTGCCCCACAGCATCACCGGATCAGACGGGTACCCGGCCTGCTCCTGTCCATCGCGCAGGGCCTTCAATCCGCGTGCTGTGCAAATGCGGACCATCTCGCGCCGGTATGCGGCTGATCCACGCAGATCGTCAATCGGCGAGCTGGCCTGCATAGCAAGCTTTGCAGCTTCACTAATCACCTTATCAGTCAGTTCTTTTTCGGCCAGATACTTGTCCACTTTGGGAACCAGGATTATCGTAGGCGAAACCGCCCCGAGTGCAATCGAGGCTGATTTGACGGTCTCCCCGCTCAGGCTGAGCACGATTGCAACGTTGACCAATGAGATAGCCTGAGCGCGACGCAATGCTAATTTGATAAACGTTCCACGTTGGGTGAGGGAATCGTTTGATGATTTGATCAGCGCCGGGAAGGCGATGTCTACCAACATTTCATCTGCCCCCATGACGGTTCGGCGAACGCCGGTGTAAAAGTCGTTCAGCATTACCTTGCGCTCGCCTCGAGCGGAGGCCAGTGTGACCCAGGCTCCCAGCGCCATCAGCGGCGTGATGGTGTCGTTGGCAGGAGAAGCGGTAATCAGGTTTCCAGCTACGGTGCCGCGATTGCGAATTTGAGGTGCGCCAACTTCCCAGCAGGCGCGAGCCAGCGGGTAAGCGCGTTCGCGGATGAGTTTGGAAGCGGCGCAATGGTTGTGCGTGACGAGCGGGCCGAGGTGGATGACCTCGGCCTCGTCCATGGTGATCCGGTCGAGGTCTGGGATGCGGGTGATGTCTATCAGCGTTTCGATACCGCGGCGGACGCCGCGTTCAAGCTCCAGGATCAGGTCCGTCGCACCTGCAACGATGCGGGCGCTTTCCCCTTTTTCGGCCAGAAGTTGGATCACCTCGTCTGTGGTGGCGGCACTGAAATAGTCATGCCACATATAAAGGTTCTCCTTCAATGGTGTCGACACAGGGGCACCTGCCCCCGTGTCGAATGGATTTGAATGGAATTGCTATGCCTGGTTACCGCCGTTGATCATATCATAGCGACGATCAAATGTCTCGACTGCCTGACGAGCCAGGGTGACCAGATTGCGGATAGCGGCTGGCAGGCCTTCTTCATCTCCAATGCTCGTTTCAACATTGTCAAGGGCGTGGCCGATCTGGTCAGCCAGGTCAAAGAAAGCCATATCGAACTGATACAACTGCGTCAATTCTTGCTCATTGATTTTGACTGCATCGAAGAAGCCTGCATAGCCATAGGATGAAGTGCGGATCTTATCTGCAAAAGTTTGCAGTTTAATGGACGCTTTTTCCATGTCATCCACCAGGCTGATCATCCCCTGGCCGACCATATCACTCTGGATGTTCGAGGCGTGTTTGTATAATTCGGTAAAGCGGTCTGCTACGGTCTCGCGCAGCAGTTTGTCAGCCGCGCGGCGGTTTTGACGTTCGACATAGCCGCTGAAGCCGGGGATATGGCTCGCCAGTTTCTTGAACAGATCCTGTTGGCCGGTAACGCGCTCAAAATATTCGCTCATAGGTACCTCCTGAATGGATATACGAGGAAGTGCTGAATTGGCCTCATGCAGCAGCCATTGGACACATTATACTTGCTTGGCTGCAAATCGTAAAATGGCCTGACCTTTATTTTGCCACAAATCTGACTTTTTTGCTGGTGGCTTAAGGACCAGTGAGGGGTACAATGCGTTCCTGCTGGATCCCCGCCACAAGTTTGTGGTTATAATTAAGACATAAATATACTGTCCCCTGATCGATCTTTTGCATAATCCATGATTCACCAGGGAAGACAAACCACGGCGCTAATGTTGCGGAGCTCATCCGCGGCAGGTAACCCCACATACTTCGCTTGTATGCAGAGCGAGAAAACAAGATCCCGGCGAAACCTTCGCCGGAAAAGGAGAGAACCATGGCAATTGAAAAGACGACCGACCTGCAATCCCTTTTGGGTGATGGGTCCGAAGAATTACTCGGTTTCGACGCACCCAAGATCCCCAAAGAACGACTGCATCTACCAGGCCCCGATTTCGTCGACCGCATTTTCATGCAGTCCGATCGTAACAACCGTGTGCTCGGTAATCTGGCCTGGCTGTACGAACACGGCCGGCTGGGGGGGACGGGCTATATGTCGATCCTGCCGGTCGACCAGGGCATCGAACATTCGGGCGGCGCCAGCTTCGCTAAAAACCCGGATTACTTCGACCCCGAGAAGATCGTCGAACTGGCGATCGAAGGTGGCTGTAACGCGGTCGCCTCCACCTTTGGCGTACTGGGTATTATGTCCCGCAAGTACGCGCACAAGATTCCCTTCATTGTCAAGATCAATCACAATGAGTTAATGAGCTATCCGAACCAGTTCGAGCAGATCCTGTTCGGCACGGTCGAGGAAGCCTATGACATGGGCGCAGCCGCTATCGGCGCGACGATCTACTTCGGCTCGGACGATTCACACCGCGAACTGATCGAGATCGCGCAAGCCTTCAACCTGGCGCACGAGCTGGGTATGGCGACCGTGCTGTGGTGCTATACCCGCAATGAAGCCTTTAAGAAAGACAAGGACTACCATGTCTCGGCCGACCTGACCGGGCAGGCCAACCATATTGGCGTCACGATCCAAGCCGACATCGTCAAGCAGAAGCTGGCCCAGAACAATGGAGGCTATCTTGCCCTGAATGCGGATGGGGTATCCTACGGCAAGTTTGACAAGCGTATTTACAGCGAACTGTCCAGCGACCATCCGATCGACCTGTGCCGCTACCAGGTTGCCAACTGCTACATGGGGCGCATCGGCATGATCAACAGCGGCGGCGCTTCGGGCGCCAATGATTTTGCGGATGCGGCCGCCACGGCTGTGATCAACAAACGTGCCGGCGGCACCGGCTTGATCTCGGGCCGCAAAGCTTTCCAACGCCCGATGGCGGAGGGGGTGAAATTGCTGCACACCATTCAGGATGTCTACCTGGACCCGGGCGTCACAATTGCCTGATCCAAACGAGTGAAGCGCTGTCACCACGACAGCGCTTTTGATTTTAATCGGATCGTTGGGTCCTTGCCTTTAGTTACTATCGAGTCTGATTGAGTTCCAGAAATCGCCTTCAGCGATATTAAAACTTTGGGAATTAGGAACTTGTATAATGCATTTTTATATGCGATAATGAAACTCTAAAATGTACAGTTTGTAAATTTAAAGTATCCACTTTGGAGCATAGACATGCAAAAGAAATTCCTGGTTGTCTTTAGCGTCATTTCTATATTAGGGTTGCTTTTTGGTGTGGCGGCGGCGCCGGCTGCGACCAAGAGCCTTACCTTGGATGACGTGCGCTTTATCGACGGAAAAGGCTACGTTTTTTTATTTTCGTTTACCGGAAATTTCAAGCAAAGTGAGTTATCTGGCTTCGTGACCATCGGAAACCACGGCTTTGACCTGGCCTGCAAGTTGCGCGACGATGGCAAAATATCCTGCGTTGCGATCCAGCTGCCGCCCTCCTATGCCGGACGACAGGCAGTGGTTCACCTGGCTGGGTATATATTTTATGCTATTGTCCCGGGCCTTCCATGTAATTCGCTGGATGTCACTATTTCGATTTATGTTCTAAGTACCGGAGATTTATTTGATTCGGTTTCTTTAAATGTATCCATGAGTGATTTTGATTTAATAAAATCCCAAATAGAAATCTACAATACATTGTCGAACTATAATAAGGC
>CAYOUV010000060.1:10591-18352 GCA_964407265.1 uncultured Anaerolineaceae bacterium
TACAAGACGATCAGGATGATCGGTAATAAAATATCCCAGTAGACGACGATCCCGGTATTGCTGGGAGAGAAGTTATTCTGCTGAAACATGTGGAGGATGTGAGTCAGGGCTGCCCCCCACATGAAGGGGGTCTTTGCAATGATAAATGGTAACCAGAAGGATTTGTACCAGAAGCCAATGCCACCCACCAGGCCAATCCCGATCGAGGCAAATGCCAACTCCATTTGGAAACCACTGTTCAGGGGCCAACCTATCCCGCTGGCTACCTCGTCCGCATAAAGAATATGGCCGAAGAAACCGCTTGAGATGGAGAACCAGCCTGCGAGCCCAATCGTGTAAATGCTGACCAGTTCCAGGAAGGATTCCGTCCGATTTTTATTGCGCGTGGCCAATAAATGGATCCCAATTGAAATCAGCGTAACCGCGATTTGTATATAAATATTCAGACCCGAAATTTCAAAAAATGCTCGCATTCTTAACTCCTGTTTGGCGGTAAAACCAGGCTTAAATGGACCAGCCTTCCGGGGACAATAACGACCAGCGTCCAATCAGGACAAAGACAGACATCGCCATAAAGTAAAGATTGAGTGGCAAGACCTTGTATTCTTTTTTAGGCAGATGTTCGGTGGAGATCGCGAATAATTGGATCAATGTTAAACCAATCGCAGCGAGTGGGGTTAACCAGGGTAGAGTGCCTGTCAACATTGGGAATACGATCCCGATCGCGCCAAGCAGTTCGGAAATCCCCACCATGCGCACAAAATTAACTGATCGGCTTCGTGCCCAGGCCATCCTTTGTCTGGCGCTGGTTGTCCAAAAGGTCTTATAAATTCCATAAGCGCCATAGATCCCCAGAAGAGAGTATTGCGCGATCCATAATCCGATATTCATGTTGTCCTTTCTTTTCTGATGAAAGATTTCCTGTCCAAAATCAATGCGGCTGAATTGACAGGAGATGGAACTGCGAAAGATCCCAGACGATCAAGATATTGCAGATCCGACATTGCCTGGCATTTACTCAACTCTATAGATGCGCTAGAGAAAAAAGCCAGTCCACTCATTTTGTTGCCACTCGGAGTACCAATAAAATCAGACATTAAATGTCCGAAATTATACCCGATTTAAATAGGCACCGGTCCAGTTTGTAAAAAGACTTCTCAAACGGATAAAAAGGGCTGCACCTTAAAAGGACAGCCCTTGGTTTCTGCAGCTTTGATTTTTACCTTAGGTTGGATTGCAATTTCGAGGCGATATGGATGCGAAGACAGAAATTATCTGATACTTAGCCTGACAAAAGATATTCAACTGCTCCATTTGCTTTTCTTATGTATGTCCATAACCGTCTTGGTCGGGTTTGTCGTGCTATAACTACGCCGCAGCGCTTGTTTTTGTGGTGCTGGTGGCCGGAGTAAATTTGCAACTTCGCGTACCGAATTAACTGGTTTCCTTTAGCTCGCCAACATCTGACGGGTCGAATCGATCAAGGTGACCATTCTTTCAGCCATGGTTCGCTCAATTCATCATTCGATCCCATGACGGAACGGTACAAGGCATTGGCCGCCTCACTGTACCCGCCCACGAAGGCCCGGGTGGCCCCCATACGCTGCAAGCGGAGCAATCCCTCCGTCAGGAGCGCTTTTCCCAAGCCCCGTCGTTGGTGTGTAGGGACGGTGGCAACCGGCTCAAAATATGCGCTGCGGGTGACGTCATCAAACCAGATGGTACAAAATCCCGCGATTGCTCCACCCGGCGCGATCGCCACCAGGTCGAGATCGCGGCGGTACAGCGGTGCCGTCTGGATGTTGCGGTACCAGGTAACATCATCCCGGTTCTCGACCGCAATCTTTATATCCCCCTCATGGAATCCCAGGCCCGAGGCGTAGCAGCGTTCCAGCAGTTCGAGACCGTCCCCCAACGAACGAATGCTGTACCCTGAGGGTATAGGCACTTCTGGTATGGCGGCATCCAGGTCGCGGTGCCACTGGTGTTCGGGCCAAATTTCCTTGGTGTAACCGTGCCTGCTGACCAATTCCTGCCGCAGCTGATCCTGCCCGGGCACCCACACGACCAGTTTGCGCGACCCATCAGGCTCGACCTTTGCCAGGCGTTCTTCGGCAATCTTGAGCATCTCTTCTTCGAGTTCCAGGGTCCGCAGCGTCGGGTGCACGCAGAAATGCGCTTCGCCCGGGCCACCATCTGGCATAAGCATGGCAACGATTTTCCCATTTGTCTCCCACAGGAAGGCTACCTCATCCAGGCCCACTTTTGCACAGTTCAAGCAGGTGTGCCAGCGCGCATAGTCGAGGCGAGCCACATGCCAACTCCTTTCGAGGCGCTGGTTTAAGATAAATACATGGCGCAGAAATTTACGCATGCGCCAGTAATCGTCTTCGGTTTGGTAAGGACGGAAAACGGGCTTCATTGGGCTTCCTCCGTTTTGAACCCATTCTAAAGATAGGCATTGGGAAAGTTCTCGGGTTAAAATAAAGCCGAGAAAAGTATAGCATCGATATGACCGGAGGAAAAGTGCCATGCCCGTCTCTGACCAGGGGATCGATCTCACGCGTTACATGCTCATCCCGCGCACGGCCATCTTCCTGCGACGCGGGAATTCCTATTTGCTTTTGAAAGGCGCGCCGGACAAGCGCCTGTGGGCCGGCAGGTACAACGGCCTGGGCGGACACGTTGAGCCGGGCGAGGACGTCCAAAGAGCGGCTCGACGTGAGCTGCTGGAAGAAACCAACCTCACGGCCGATTTAAGGTTGTGCGGCACCGTAATCGTCGATACGGGGCAGAACCCCGGTATCTGCCTGTATGTCTTCAGCGGGGAGGTGCAGGCTGGTCAACTGCGCTCATCGGACGAGGGTGCAGCTGAGTGGATCCCCTACGACCATCTGCTTGACCTGCCGCTGGTGGAGGACTTGCCGGTATTATTGGGTCGCATTCACGCCATGCGGCGCGGCGATCCGCCCTTTGCGGCGCGCTCTTACTACGATGATGCGGGGCAATTGGTGCTCGAATTTGGGTGAATCAAAAAAAAACACAATCCCCCATTCGCATGCTTATTTAGTCCGGCGGGGTTTTTCCCTGAGCCCGGATGGCGGCAGCCAGTTCGGGATGTAAATCCCAGTGGCCGTCGACGAATACACATTTATCCCATGGAAAGATGATTAACGCGTCGCTGACCAGCCCGCAAAGGTCCGGCTGGGGATCAGCCCAGGTGTGGCTGACCAGGCAGGCGGTCACGACCTGGCTGGCGCCTCGCTCGCGAACGCGGGCGGCTACTAAAGCCAGGGTCTCACCCGAGTCGGCGATCTCGTCAATCACCACTACGCGCTGACCGGCTACGGGGGCAGGGACGTCCGTCAGCCAAACGGGATGGTCGTGGACGATTTTGTCGTCCACGCGGCGGGTGAGGCGGACCGGGAAGAAAGCACAGCGCAGTGCCAGGGCTACGGTGGTGGCGGGAATCAGCCCGGCGCGCGCAATCCCAATCACAGTAGATATTTCCTGTGCCGCCAGTTCGAATGCCAGCTGGTGTGCCAATTTTGCACAATCCTCCCAGCTTAATTCGGTCACGCCTTTGCGCTGCGCGTAGTCGTAGGGTTTCACCGGGTCGCCGCCAACAGGAAGTCCAGCAGGTTGGGGCCGAAGCCGGCCTCCATTTTACGCGGCAGCATCACGAAGGTCATGCCGTGCTTCGAGCCTGGGTAAGCAAAGATCTTATACGAATCACTCGGCGCGACACTCCAGCAGGTCGCGGGAGCCGGCCCGTCGTTGACGGCGTAGACACAGCGCACCTGCTTGCCTGCAGCCAACAATTGATTGACCGCCTGGGCGTAGTTCACATTCAGCCAGCTACCGGGTGAGATGGCGAAAGCGCCGCTGCAGCCCGCGCCGCAGGTGTCGACGACAGCGTCTGCCCCGATGCTGGCGCCGATTCCGATCACGTGCCCCGAGTCGACTCCCGGGAACTGCCCGGCGATTTGGTATGCAGCGGCCGCATCAAGCAGGAACTCAGCCGCATGCGCGCGGTATCCGTCCTGGATGATGTCGGCCGGCAGGCTCTCACCGTGGCCGCGAAAGTCGAAGGTGAAGACCGCGAAAGACAGGTCGGCCGGCATGAGCGGCAGCTTGCCGTCCGCGCTGGGGGTGGGCGGGATGGATGGGTCGGGAACCGGAAAGTTCCGCAGCCAGTCCATAATTGGGCTTTTTTGCCACATACCTTGGTCCCCGTCGAACTGGTGCATCAATACCACCACCGGTGCGCCGGGTTTCCAGGCCGGGTAATAATACCCAACCAGCTGGCGGCCGTCTTCGGCGTAGAAGGTCACCCGCTGCGGTGACAGATCAGGTTCTGGGGAGGAGGTCGGAAGCGGGGTCTCCGTCGCGGTGGGAGTCGCGCTGGGCAGGGGTGTCTCGGTCGGGACGGGCGTGGCGGTCAGTGTCGCTGTGGGCAGGGGCCTTGTAGTTGCGGTAGGGACAGCGGTCGAGACCAGTCCCATTCCACCTGTGCAGGCTTGCAGGGCCAGACTGAGGCTGATGACGACCAGGAAAATCTTGTAATTATGATATTTCAATTTGTAGCCTTCTAGAATTTGTACCCGATCTTGCGCAGCAAATCCTTGCGCCAGGCGATGTCTTCGTCGGCTTCAACCCCCTTGGGGGCGAATCCGTCCACCACGCCCAGGATGCCGCGTCCCTGCTTGGTCTCGGCTACCAGCACCTCGGTCGGGTTGGCGGTGGCGCAGAAAACGTGCACCACTTCGGGGACCAGCTTGATGGCGTTGAGCACATTGAGCGGGAAGTAGCCCTCCCCCAGGAACAGGATGAAGGAATGCCCGGCGCCAATGGCCTGGGCATTGCGCTGCGCCAGGTGGATCATGGCCTGGTCGGTGCCTGTCCAGCGGATCAGGCACTTGCCGGAAGCCTCGCAAAAGGCCAGGCCAAACTTGATGCCCGGTACGCTGTTGACCAGCGCTTCGTGGAGGTCTTCAACGGTTTTGATGAAATGCGACTGCCCGAGGACAAAGTTGATTGCTTCGGGTTTTTCGATTGCTACGCTCTTGATTTCCATGGCGTTACTCCTTGTCAATATTGTATCAACTTCCCTGGACGGTTGCCCTCCGTCTTATGGCCTAGCCAATTATCTTTGGGATTGGGCCTATAATACAACCGGTTCAGGAAAAAACCGAAGCGTGGAGGTGCTGGATTGTCTAAAACCATGGTCCTATTTTGCGTGCTGACTGTTCTGGCCGGCGCGTGTGTGCCCGCCCCGGTCAGCCCGACCAGCTTCCCGCAGCCGGCCTCTCCCACGGCGACGCCATTTTTACCGGTCACGAAGACGCCCATCCCAAGCGATACCCTGCCACCCATGCTGACAGTCACACCCAAACCACTGGTCCCGGATTTTGCGCACATCGTCCTGATCGTCTTCGAAAACAAGGAATTCGGGACGGTGATCGGCAACTCCAGCATGCCCAATTTCAACCGCCTGGCGCAGGCGTATACGCTGCTGACCCAGCATTACGCGGTCACGCATCCCAGCCTGCCCAACTATCTGGCCATGGTGGGAGGGGACACTTTCGGGATTACCAGTGACTGCACAAAATGCTTCGTCTCGGCGCCCAACCTGGCGGACCAGATCGAGGTCAGCGGGCGGACCTGGAAGACCTACCAGGAAGACATGCCCGAGGCCTGTTACCTGGGCGGGACACTGGTCTATGCCCAGAAACACAACCCGTTCATTTACTTCGATTCAATCCGCCTGAATCCCTCGCGTTGCGAAAATGCGGTTGTCCCACTGGCGCAGCTGGAGACCGATATCCAGGCTCAATCGCTGCCCGACTTCCTGTTCATCACGCCCAACATCTGCAACGATGCGCACGATTGCCCGGTCGGCATCGCTGACAAATGGCTGGGAAGGCTGATGGATCAGTTGGTTCCGGCGCTGGATGCGGATGGGAAACCTTACTTGATTGTCCTGACCTGGGATGAGGGCCAGGGAGACCATTCGTGCTGCGATCTGCCGTCGAAGGCCGGCGGAAGGGTGGCGACAGTTCTCGTCTCGCCGCAGGTCAAAGCGGGTTTTCAGGATGATACCCCGTATACGCATTATTCATTGCTGAAAACGATCGAAACCGCCTGGGGTTTGACGTTCCTGGGTCATGCGGCAGAGGACAGCAATGTTCCCATCATCGCCCCCTGGAAGTAAATTCAATCCCTATCGACACGACTTGAACGCAGGTCGGATGATATAGAACTTGCCCTCTCAGCCGGCCCTTCTTTCGTAGAAGACCAGCAGCGTGGTACCGTATTTGCGCTGATCGAACTCTTCCAGGTGCTCCAATACCAGCGCTTCGTATTCGCGCGGGTGGATCTGGGCGATTATCCAGGCATCCTCCACCAGCCAGGCAGGATTAGAGTCCAGCAGGGTCAGCGCCTTTGACCACATACCTTTGTATTGCGGTGGGGCGATATAGACATAGTCGAAGACTCTGTCTGCTGGGGAGGCAAGCATAGCGAAGGCATCGGCCTGGCGGATTTCGGCGCTTTCGCTCAGTTTACAGTGATCAAGATTCCACTTGATGGTTTCAATCGGGGCGCGATGCGAGTCGGTGAAGAAGGCAAAGGCTGCCTCTCGGCTCAGAGCTTCGATCCCGACGGCTCCCGTACCCGCGAACAAATCCCACCAGGCTGCTCCCTGGATGTCCCCGGCCAGGATGTTGAACAGGGCTTCCTTGACCCGATCGGTGATTGGGCGAGTCGTGTCACCCGGGACGGATTTTAATTTGCGGCCTTTGGCGATGCCGGAAATGACCCGTAAACTCATCCAGCCTCCACACTCTGACGGGCAGCCAGCAGGTTGCCGTGCGGCGCGATGATGGGCACCACGCAGCCCGTACCCAGCATGAAGCGTTTGCCCGCGGTCTGGGTGATAGCGTCGGCTGCTTCCTGCCTGACCCGCTCGGGCGTCCCCAACACGATCGTTTCGCGGCTGAGCCCGCCGCAGACTACGCCGTTGTATTTTCCCTGAGCCTGGCGCAGACTCGGTGGCGTATCCCGGTCATGCCAGTTCAGGATCTGGGCCGGGTAATCCGAAACCAGGTCGAAATAAACCTGATCGCCGTGCAGATGAACCAGGTTGCACCACAGATCGCGGGCGGATTCGAGCAGTGTCAGGTCGTGCGCCTTTTCGAATTGTTGAAATTCTGCGCGCGATAGCAGACCTGCCTGGGCGTGCTGGACGGCATAAAAGATGCCGTCGATCCCGGTTTCCTTGGCTGCATCAATGAAATCCTGGGTGGTTTTAGTGATAATCTCCAATCCTTTTAAGACTGCTTCGGGGTATTTGCGAATGTGGATCAGCAGGGTCTGGCCGCCAGCCAGGTTTTTAGCCTGCGACAGCGGGCTGAAGATGGTCTGGATGACGGGGGTCTCCGGGTCGAGTTCACGCCGGATCTGACGCAGGCAGGCCAGTTGGTCGGATAGGTGTGGGGCAGCTGGCGGGAGTGGGCGCAATTTTTCCCAATCTTGCGGGTCATGGATCACGCGCTTGGTGTAGCGGCGAGTCCCCTCCGAATCTCCCTGCCATTCATCCTCCACTCCCCAGTCTTTCAGACAGAAGGATGAGGAAGGCGTGACCTTGACCAGGTCGAAATCGTAGGTGCGTTGAAAATGAAGTGCCGCCGCCGCCAGTCCGTCGGGAGTCTGGTCGTCAATTGGAAAATGCCGCCAGAGTGCGACCGGTGGGCGGTCAGG
>CAYOUV010000061.1:0-5087 GCA_964407265.1 uncultured Anaerolineaceae bacterium
ACGTCTTCCGCTGGTTCGTGCAGACCGTCCGCCAGACCGGCACAGACGAACAGGGTCAGCCGATCTACTCATCGGCGGGAGACCCCAGTGACCAGCGCGTATTCTCCTGGACCGGGGTAGCCTCCTCCGGAACCCAAGCTCCGTGAGCTACCAACCGCTAAAGCTAGTTGGCTTCCTGGTTCGTCCAGCATAGCCATCCGTAGATGGTCTTACAGACTGTCCCCAGGCGTTACTTCCCGCGACTCCCGCGGTAGATTGCTTCAAAATATTGATGGCCGCATTGACATCCCGATCATGGACTGTCTCACAAACCGGACACTGCCACAGGCGCACATTCAGGGGCAGTGCTTCCATCTTCGCACCACAAACCGAGCAGGTCTTCGAAGACGGGTACCAACGGCTGATCTTTTCTACACGGCAGCCATACCACTCTCCCTTGTACCCTAGCATCGTCACGAATGCCGACCAGCCTGCATCACCGATCGACTTCGCCAAATGATGATTCGCCAACATGCCCCGTACGTTCAGGTCTTCCAGCCCGATGAATTGGTTTTCTTCAACGAGCTTTCGACTGAGCTGATGCTGAAAGTCAAGGCGTTGGTTGGCAATTTTCTCATCCAGACGGGCTAGACGCAGACGCGCTTTCTCGCGGTTGCGGCTGCCGCGCTTCTTGCGGGACAGTTGGCGGGCAAAACGGCGGCGTTTCTCCTGCGCTCTTCGGTAGTATTGCGGCGGGGCGATCTTCTCACCCGTGGACAGCGTGGCAAACTCCCCAAGACCAAGGTCCAGTCCGACTGCCCCACCTGTAAAGACCGGCTCTTCCATTGCCATCTCCACCTGGATGCTGACGAAGTATTTCCCGCTCTTGGCTCTCAAGACCGTGACGTTCTTCATCACACCTTCCAGTGGGCGATGCAGGACCAGGCGCACGTGCCCGACCTTGGGCAGGTAGATATGCTGTCCATCCGGGCCAAGCCAGCTCTCTTTCGGTTGTGGATAGCGGATACTTTGCTTTGTCCTCTTGCTCTTGAAATGCGGGTATCCCCCGCGTTTCTCAAAGAAGTTCTGAAACGCTCGATCCAGATCCTTGAGCGCTTGCTGTAAGACTTGAGAATGGGCTTCCTTTAGCCAGGCGGTCTCTGTGGACGCTTTCAGGATCGGCAACTGTTTTGCAAGATGGTTATAGCCCGGATACTTCTCCTGGCTTTGCGCAAACCCCCAGTTGTAGATGTAGCGAGTATGCCCAAACTGTACGGCCAGCTTTTGCTGCTGCTCCCGATTCGGGTAGATGCGATACTTGAATCCCTTGCGGACGATCATTGTCCTTTTTGTCCCGCTATGTACTGCTTAACAACATCCTGTGACACCGACCCCACTGATGCAATGAACCGTGAGCGTGTCCACATGGAGGGCAACCTGGACTTCATCCAAGGATATTCTTTGCGAATAGTGTAGGCTGTATAGCCCTTGATCTTACGCACAACAGTATCTTTGCCGGTTCTTGGATCCGCATCCAGCAGAAGATGCACATGGTCAGGCATGATTTCCATCTCAATCACCCTATAGCTGTACTCTTCTTGTTTTTCGATGACCAGTTCTTTGAGCCGAGCATCAATCGGAGGAATGAGTACTTTTCGCCGATACTTCGGGCAAAAGACGATGTGGTACTTACAGCTGTAAACAATTGTGCGATCCCGGTGTAATTCGGCAGAAGGCATGCAGATATTCAAATACAGAACGCATGTTCTATCAACCCTGCCGAGGGCTTCGCCCCCGGCAGGCAAGCCTTAGCCTCTTACACCCGCCCTGTACCGCAGGTAAAGGGTATCCCACCGCTTAAGCAGATGGATTTTACGGGGCGATTCATAATTTTTTCATACCCAAAAGAATCCTTCCCGTTTTTGGGAAGGATTCTTTCTTATTTTGAGATTGGATTACGGGTATAATTCTCGCGCATTTGCCAATCCATATGCGAGACATGCGTTGCAAGTGCCAGTCATCAACCCGGGGTGTTTGCATGTTTTTCAAGAATCAGGTAAATAAAACCGTCGAAGTGTATCGCGAATATCCTCGCACCTTTTGGATTCTGGTTGGATCGGTTTTCATCGACCGTTTGGGTGGGGCACTGATCTACCCCTTCTTCGCGCTTTACATCACTTCGAAGTTCCAGGTCGGCATGACCGAGGTGGGGGTGCTGTTCTTCTTGTTCTCCATCTCAAGCTTCGTTGGAAGTTTCCTGGGTGGTGCATTGACCGATCGCCTGGGGCGCAAACGCATGATCATCTTTAGCCTGATCGCCTCCTCCGCCAGCAGCGTGTTAATGGGGCTGGTCGGATCCCTGGAAGCCTTTTACGTGCTGGCACTGGTCTCCGGCATCTTTACGGATATCGGCGGGCCGGCCCAACAGGCGATTGTTGCCGACATGCTCCCGGAACAGAAGCGCGCCCAGGGTTATGGGATCATCCGCGTGGCATTCAATCTTTCGGTGGCGATCGGTCCGATCATTGGTGGCATCATCGCTTCCCGCTCCTACCTGGCGCTGTTCATTGCGGACGCAGTCATCAGTCTGATCACGGCTTCGATCGTGTTTATCGCAATTCCCGAAACCAAACCGGAGCTCCAACCGGGCGAGGAACAGGAAAGCGTGGCAGCCTCCTTTGGCGGATATGGCAAAGCCCTGCGAGATTCGCCTTTCATGCTTTTTGCACTTCTCAATATCCTGATTTCCCTGGTCTATATGAATTTCAATACCACCCTGGGCGTCTTCCTGCGCGATTGGCACGGTATTCCTGAGGCCGGGTATGGCTCGCTCATCAGCCTGAACGCGACCATGGTGGTCCTGTTCCAGTTCTGGATCACGCGGCGTATCGAAAAGTACAAGCCCTTCACCATGATGGCCATCGGGACACTGCTCTACGGGATCGGCTTCGGCCTGTATGGATTCGTTTCCAGCTTCGCCATGTTCGCCCTGGCGATGGCCATTCTGACCATTGGCGAGATGATTGCCTCGCCCACCAGCCAGGCGATTGTAGCCAAGTTTTCCCCCGAACATATGCGCGGCCGCTACATGGCAATTTTCGGCTATTCCTGGGGCATCTCCTACGCTATTGGACCCTACCTGGCCGGCATGATCATGGACAACTTCAATCCCAATTTTCTGTGGTACGCCTGTCTGCTGATTGGTTCGGTCACTGCAATGGGTTTTCTGGCAATGCAGCGCTGGGCCAAACCCCAGCCGGCTGCGGAGGCAGCCTCCTAGCCAGGGTATGGCCCTTGAATTACGAGTTAAAAAATGACCCGTCCTTGAAATCAGGACGGGTCACAATTGTTTTTTGGGTTTACCCCAGCCTTACTTCCCGGCTGCGATATCTTCCAACATTTTGGTCGTCAAAGACTTGGGGCGTTCGATCGGCTGCCCAAGCGCACGCGCCCAGACGTAATTGGCGCTGACGCCCAGCGCACGGCCGACCCCAAACATTACGGTATAGAAGTCGAATTCCTTTATGCCGTAATAGTACTGCAGCGTACCCGAGATGGCGTCCACGTTGGGAGCCGGGTTCTTGGCCTTGCCCTGTTCCTTGAGCACCTGCGGTACGATCTCGAAGACCATGTCCGCGATCCGGACCAGGGTATCATCAGCAAAACGCGCCTTGGCGAACTTCATCTGTGCTGTGAAGCGCGGATCGGGAACCCGCAGGACGGCATGGCCGTAACCCGGGATGACCTGTCCGCTATCGAGCGTGTCCCAGGCATATTTACGCAGCTGCTCTTTGGTCGGCACGCCGCCAAACATGTCGCGCACACCGATCAGCCAGCCCAAACACTCCTGGTTGGCCAATCCATGCAAAGGACCGGCCAGGGCGTTCAGGCCAGCCGAGAAGGCGTAGTAGATGTCTGAGAGAGTCGAACCTGCCAGATGGGTTGCATGCGCTGAGGCATTTCCGGATTCGTGATCAGAATGGATGATGAAATACAGACGGGCCAGGTCGGCGTAACCCTCTTGGTCTTCTACCATCATCATGGATGCAAAATTCGCACCATAGTCCAGCTTCGGATCCCACTTGGGTTCCTTGCCATCCTTGTATTTCAGGTGGTATATAAAGGCCGCGATCATCGGCAGCTTGGCAGTCAGGGACATGACATCATCCAGGGCCGCTTCCCAGTATTCGTCCTTATGCATCCCTTCGTGATACTTCCTGGCGAAGTATGAACCGTTCTGCAAGGCCAATACGCCCTGCGAGAAAAGAGTCATGGGATGGGTTTCGGCGGGCATGGCGCGCAGGGTCTTGTAGACGTATTCAGGGACTTCCGCATGCCTGGCCCACTCTGCTTCGACTGCCTGGGCTTGTTCCTTGGTTGGGACCTCACCGACAATCAACAAATAATACAGGCCGCCAACGTAAGGCATCTGCGCCCCGTCGGGTTTGGGGAGCGCTGCCAGCACTTCGGGGATGGTCATGCCGCGAAAACGGATGCCCTCCGCGGGGTCAACAAAAGAAATGTCCGTCACCAGGCTTTTAACGGAACGCATGCCACCATAAACCTGGGCAACCGTTACATCACCGACAACTACTTCTCCGTGATCCTTTACCAGTTTGGTCACTCGCTCGCGCAATGCGGGGAGTTGTGCCGCAATCTTGTCGTGCAAAATCATTATTATCCTCCAAGATATAGGGCGCAGAGTATTCTGCGCCCTTGAATTGATACCCAATAAACCTAAAGTTTTACGATGTTCTTGAGTTCCTTGGTGCTCTCGATCACCGCCGCAGCAGACTTGTCGAGGGCTGCTTTTTCATCAGCATCCAGATCATATTCGATGATCTTTTCAATGCCCTTGCGCCCCAGCATGACCGGCACGCCGAAGAAGATATCATTCAGGCCGTATTCACCCTGCATATAGGCTGCGCAAGGGACGACCAGCTTCTTATCCTTCAGGATGGCTTCTGCCATCTGGGCAATCGCCGCGGCAGGCGCATAAAAGGCCGAACCGGTTTTGAGCAAACCCACGATCTCCCCACCGCCCTTGCGGGTGCGGTTGACGATCGCTTCCAGCTTGCCGGCTTCAATGTAATCGCGCAGCGGTACGC
>CAYOUV010000061.1:5187-18318 GCA_964407265.1 uncultured Anaerolineaceae bacterium
CGGTTGACGATCGCTTCCAGCTTGCCGGCTTCAATGTAATCGCGCAGCGGTACGCCAGCAACGTTCGAGTGGCGGGTCAACGGAACCATCGAATCCCCGTGACCACCCAGCACGTAACAATTGATGTTCTCAACGCTGACACCGGTCTCCAAAGCGACAAAGGCGCGCATACGCGCCGAATCGAGGATGCCGGCCTGGCCGATCACGCGCTCCGCTGGCAGTTTGCCAGTTTTCATGGTCAGGTAAGCCATGGTATCCAGCGGGTTGGTCAAGACGATAAATATCGCATTGGGAGAGTACTTGAGCGAACCTTCGACCGCCTTGCCAACGATTTCTGTGTTGGCTGCCAGCAAGTCTTCGCGGCTCATGCCGGGTTTGCGGGGCAGGCCGGCCGTGATAACGACGATGTCCGAATCCTTGGTGTCCTCGTAACCGTTTGAACCGGTGATCTTGACGTCCTTGCCAACGATGGGCATGGCCTCGAACATATCGAGCGCTTTGCCCTGGGGCATCCCTTCAACAATGTCAACCAGCACAATATCGGCGATTTCACGTTCCGCCAACCAGTGAGCCGTTGTGGAGCCAGTCATCCCGGCACCGATAATCGAGATTTTATTGGTCATCTTTCCTCCAAGATATCAATGATAATGCAGGATTCTATCCCATTCTAATACAGCCAGACAGTTCATTTTGTCATAATTTACACGGTTGTATTTGTTACTAATCGAATAAAAAAAGAGACTCCTCTGCGGAAAGCAGCGAAAGTCTCCTTTTTTGCGACTCAAAAACCGAGGTAGGGGTTATCCACCCTGTACCTCCGCAGTTTCACCTTGAGATTCGAGGAAGCGCGTGGCCTGAATGGCTGCTGCTGCTCCCATGCCGGCCGAAGTCACGACCTGGCGGAAATGCGGATCGGCTGCCTCCCCGGCTGCAAACACGCCGGGAACGCTGGTTTCCATCTGCATATTGGTCTTCAGGTAACCGAGTGAATCCATTTCCAACTGGCTCTTAAACATCTGCGTATTCGGGGTGTGACCGATGAAGATGAAGATGCCATCGGTTTCCATAAGACGCTCCTCGCCAGTGTTGACGTCTTTCAGGCGTACCGCTTCGACTTTTTCATCACCGATTACTTCAGTCACGACCGTGTTCCAGATAAATCCAAGTTTTTCATTCGACATGGCACGGTTCTGCAAAATCGCGCCGGCACGCAGTTCTTCTCTGCGGTGGATGATCGTCACCGAACTGGCGTAACGGGTCAGGAACAATCCCTCTTCCAGGGCGCTGTCACCACCGCCGACCACGATCACCTTCTTATCCTTGAAGAACCAGCCGTCGCAGGTGGCGCAATAGGAAACGCCCCGCCCCGTCAGCTCTTTCTCGCCGGGAATGTTCAGGTGATTCGAGCTGGCACCGGTCGTAATGATCAGGGATTCGGCCAGGTATTCAGCATTGTCAGTCTTGACCAGGAAGGGCCGCTTGGACAAATCGACTTCGTGCGCTGTGTCGAATTCCACTTTCGCGCCGAAATGTTCGGCCTGCTTCTGGAACAGTTCGCCCAGTTGACTGCCGCCAACGCCCTCAGGGAAACCGGGATAATTCTCGATGGTGTACGTCAGGGCAGCCTGGCCGCCGAGTTCCATGCCAGTCAGCACGACCGGCTCCAGCTCGGCCCGCGCCGCGTACAGCGCAGCCGAGAATCCGGCCGGCCCGGAACCAAGCACCAAAACCTTGACCGGCGTCTTGTCCCCGCCAGTCGCTGTCCCGGATACACTTGTCAAATTCAATTCAACCATTCAGCCTCCATTTCACCAGAGAGGCACACAACGCAATAATTTTTGCGCAGTGTACGTATTTCTTGATCAGTTTTTAACAATTGCTAACAGGTCGGTGGCGTCCATGATGATATGTTCCACACCATCCAGCTTGATCTCGGTGCCGGTGTATTTCGGAAAAAGCACCTTCTGTCCGACCTTGACATTAATCTCTTCATCGTCGCCGATGGCAATGACATCACCAATCTGGGGCTTTTCCTTCGCCGTTTCAGGCAGCAGCAAGCCGCTGGAGGTCTTGGCTTCCTGTTCGACCGGGCGCACCAACACACGCAAGCCCAGCGGCTGTATCGTTTTACTATCGCTCATCGTTCTTACTCCTTTATTGAAGATTGCATTGCTCTTAAGAGCAAGAGGTCATAAGGGATATGGCCATTTTATCAGATGCAGACGAAGCGAAAAAGTTGCAGGGCGACAGCCAGGAAAAACTACTTATGCACTGCCCGATCCATGATTTCCAGGGCCTCATCCAGCACCTTGAATCCTTCCGCCATTTGTTCCTGATTGATGATGAGCGGTGGAATAATCAACACCGTATGCCAGTGTGTATACAGAAAGACGCCGTGTTCCAGGCAATACTTACGAAGCGCTGTCATCTCTGGTGAAGAGCTGTTCCAGGGAGTCATGGGTTCCCTGGTCTGACGATCCTTGACCAGCTCCAAGATGCCAAACAACCCAATCGAGCGGACCTCCCCGACCGAGGGGTGCGCCTCGCCCAGATCGGTCAGCAAACGCTTCAAAACCGGACCCATGGCCGCTGCGTGCTCGACAATTTGATCCTGTTTCATGACCTGTATGTTGGCAATTGCGGCTGCCAGTGAGACGGGATGTGCCGTATATGTCAGGCCGCCTTCATAGACCTGCTCGTCAAACCTGGCAGCGATTTCCGGCTTCATGGCTACCGCGCCCAGTGGTGCGTAGGCTGAGGTCAAGCCTTTGGCCATGGTCATGATATCCGGCACCACTTTCCAGTGGTCGACTGCAAACCATTTTCCCGTGCGACCAAAACCGCTCATCACCTCATCGGCTATCATGACAATCCCGTACTTATCGCACAGCGCTCTCACGCCCTGCATATAGCCTTCCGGCGGGATCAGGATGCCGTTCGTACCCGTCACACTCTCCATTAAAACTGCCGCAACGGTCTCCGGCCCTTCATACTGGATGATCTCTTCCAGGTGATTGAGGTAATCTCGCGTGAACTCCGCTTCGGAAATGTCCGGGTTTGTTCGGTGAAAGGTCGAACGATAACGATAAGGATCCAGGAAATGCACCACCCCGGGCATCAGCAGCGGCTCCCACATCTGGCGGCGTGGATCCCCGGTGGCGGCCATCGCGCCGGCCGTCGCACCATGGTAGGAGCGGTAGCGGGTCAGAATTTTGGGTCTACCCGTGTAAGCACGTGCCAGTTTGATGGCGTTCTCATTGGCATCCGCACCGCCCAGTGTGAACAATACCTTGGTCAACTGCCCGCCGGGAGAAATCTCAGCCACCAGCTTGCTGGCCAGCGCACGGACCCTGGTCGTCATCCCTGGCGCGGCGTAAGGCAACTGGCGCGCTTGCGCGACCATGGCTTCGATCACCCGCTCATCCCCGTGGCCGATGTTGACACACATGGTCATCGAGTTGAGATCAAGATAACGCTTGTCATCGATGTCCCAAAAATACACCCCTTTGGCACGCTGCACTGGGATAGGATTCACTTTTCCCTGGGCCGACCAGGTCCAGAAAACATGTTCTTTCGAGGTGGATAGGATTTGGTCATCAGGCAGATCAAACATGGAAGCCTCAAGGGGTGGGATTAATGGACGAAGGGAACAAAGCTGTGACTTGTGCCTTCGCTCTTATTATTTCTTTTCAAACCGCATTATAATACTCCGCCTGCCAAACTGTGAAAGGAAACACATGCCCAGACCATTCCCCTACCGCCGTCTGATCGTGGTCGGCGTGACCGGTTCGGGTAAATCCACGCTGGCCGAGCGGCTGGCTGAGAAACTCCGGCTGGATTATGTCGAATTGGACGCCCTGTTCTGGCTGCCAAATTGGGTCGGCACCCCGGACGAAGAATTCGCTGCAAAAGTGGATGCGGCCACGCGCGGGGAGCGTTGGGTGGTCGCCGGCAATTACAGCCGCGTACGCTCAATCATGTGGCCCCGCGCGCAGGCTATCATCTGGATCGACTACCCGCTCGCAACGGTATTCTGGCAGTTGCTCAAGCGTACCATCCGCCGAACATGGAAGCGTGAGCTGCTGTGGAATACGAATACCGAGCGCTTTCTTCCACATCTCAAACTCTGGTCGGACGAGTCGCTCTTCAGATGGTTGTTTAAAACCTATTGGAGACGGAAGCGTGAGTATCCACAGTTGTTCGCCATGCCGGAAAATGAGCACTTAACGATTTTGCATTTCAGCTCACCGGATGAGACCGATGCCTGGCTTGCAGGATTGTAATCTGCATCTCAGAAATGAAAGGTACAACGGGGTCGTTTAATCATATAATCGATTTGGAAAGAAGAACGGGTTGAACATCACACTTCTTCGCACACCCCTTCTTTCCACAATTTGAGAGCCCGTTTTTATACCCCACATCGAAGCCTGAACGGGCAAAGGTCACCATACATCCCAGCAGCCCATCATAGCCAGTGGTGACCAAGCCGGGGCAGAGGATTATTTCTCATTTTTGCCCGCCCCCACCAAACTTGACTCTTTCGTCACAGATTACTAAATAGCCGGGTCAAGTGACAAGCCCCCTTCCTCAGAAGGGGGCTTTTGTTTGAATGTCTCTTTATGGATCATTCCCCGCCACGTCGCAACCAGGCCACCAGTTGCGTGATCCCCAAGGCTGCCACCAAGACCAGCAAGACTGCCCACTCGAAAGTAAGTTGAAATTGAACCAGCATGGCTGCGGTACCAATAAAAACTCCCAACGTTGCAATGATGGTCAAGCGGGCCAGATGCGCTCTTTCGAGAGTGCTCACCTCATCCGAGGGGGCAGCGAAGCGCAAACGGCGGGTGAATTCGGTCAGATCCCAAGTCAACAAACCGCCCAAGGTGCCCACGATCATCCATCCCATTGGCAGCCCCAGCCACAATCCACCAGCGCCGGCAATCACGCTGACGACCAGGCCCAGGGCTGAAAACCAGGTCCAGTGACGCCATTGGCTCACCACCCACAGCAAGCCAAAGCCCCCCAATGCTTGCGCGATCATCACATATCCACCCTCAAAGAAACTCAAAGTCAATGCTCCAATGCCCAGGACGAGGCTTCCGAACAAGGCTATGCGGCTCATAGAATGCCTCCCACTGCGCGCATCCAGGCAGGTGGTCTCCCCAAATGACCCTGAACCACCTTGTCGAAGGGCTTGGACACATCCCAGTTCAATAATTGAATACCGGCACGTTGTAAACGCTGCAGGAGCAGGTCACGTTCCATGCGGACGATGCGGGCAGCCAATGCGCTATTTTTGTCCATCGGTAAACCCGAAAGTTCGAAAGCCACCGGATCCGGGCTGATCACCAGCACTTGATAACCCCGCGCGCGAAGTTGGATCAGCATATCCAGATCATCCTCGTGCAGAGGGCTGACCAGAACCACCTGTGAGTGGGCCGGGAACATTTGGGTAGGAATGTAACTAAGATCAGAGAAGATCTGGCTTCCACCTGTCTCGGCATGTGCCAATGCCTGCAGAATGCGCTCGCGTTGGAGCTTGCCATAACCGGGCAGCGTCCACTGCAAGAACTGGCCGTACTGGAGCAGGCTCACGCGGTTGCCCTGTGCCAGGAAGGCATCGGCCAAGGCCGCGGTTGCGGTCACCGAATGTTCGAAAAGGGATTGACCATTGCCGAAGAGGTTGGTGCGGATGCGCCCGTCCAGGACAATACCGACATCGGCCACGCGTTCCTGTTCAAATTCGTTCGAAAACAAAGCTGTGGAGTGATGTGCCGAGGCACGCCAATTGATCCAGCGTGGGGAATCACCAGTCTGGTATTCCCGTACGCCGAAGAATTCTACGCCGGGACCACCCATCCGCGCTGGAATACTTCCAGAATAGACACGTGTCCGCCGCGGACGAATGGCTATATGCCGCAGGCGTATCACTGGTGGGAGAATAAACAACTGCCCGGGCGTGGAAATAGTCTGTTCGCGACCGACCAGACCCAGGTGGTCACTTGAGACGACATGGATCGAGGGAAAGGAGTAATAGCCGCGCGGGCCGCTGACTTTGTAGGTCCAGCTTGCAATTTTTCCTTTTGGCAGGCGCAGCAGGTGACGCGCGGAACCGTCCTGAATTTTCAATTGCGGCGACAGATTGTCTTCGATCAATACTTCTTCCAGTGAGCGACCGACATTGGTTATTTTGATCGTCACAGCGACCGGTTCGTCCGGTCCGATGCGCTCGGCGTCGAGCGTACGCTCAACTTTCAGTTCGATCTCGTGCGGAGCGCGCAACAGACCGCCTAATAAGTAGAGCACCAGGGGGAGGGACAAAGCCAGCAGCTCCCCTCGCAACATAATCAGCCCGGACAAGATCAGTCCGTAAATCAGCAACCCCAACAGGAGCGAACGCCGCATGCGCTAATCCACGACCGGAACAGGGACCTTGGCGAAGACATCATTAATGACATCTTCATTGACCTTGCGTGCCATCCAGTATTCAGGCTGCAGTATCAGGCGATGGCCCAAGACCGGCATGGCAAAGTGCTTGACGTCATCCGGGATGATAAACTCGCGACCATCAATCGCAGCGCGCGCACGTGCCATTTTTAAAAAGGCAAGCGATCCACGCGGGCTGGCGCCAACCGCTACACGGCGGTCGAGTCGCGTTTCATGCACCACGCGACTAATGTAATCCTCCAAATCAGCATGAACGTGCACACCCTCAACAACCTGCCGCATTTCCAGCAATTGTTCAGCATTGGTGATCTGCCGCAACTCGACTTCATCCTGTTTGCGCTCTCGGCGGCGGCGCAGGATTTCTTTTTCCTCGTCGACACTCGGGTAGCCAACCGCCAGCTTGATCATAAAGCGATCCAGTTGTGCCTCGGGCAGCGGGAAGGTGCCCTCGTATTCAATCGGATTTTGGGTTGCCAACACCAGGAAAGGGTCTGGAAGGCGCATACTCTCGCCTTCCAGGGTCACCTGCCCCTCCTGCATGGCCTCCAGTAAAGCGGATTGCGTCTTGGGCGAGGCACGGTTGATCTCGTCAGCTAAGATGATATTGGCGAAGACCGGTCCCTTGCGCAGTTCAAAGCGGTTTTCCGTCCGATTGAAAATGTAGCCGCCAGTAATATCACCCGGCAATAGATCCGGGGTGAACTGGATGCGTTTGAATTCCAACCCCAGCACCCTGGCGAAACTGCGCGCGATCAGGGTTTTGCCCAGACCAGGGAAATCTTCCAGCAACACATGACCACCGGCCAGAGCTGAAGCCATGATCATTTCCAACAAGTCGCGCTTACCGATCACGGCCCTCTCTAATTCCGAGACGACCGATTTGCTCAATCTGGACACTTCGTGGATGTCAGTAATCAATTTTTTGTCTCCATCTGGGATTCTAGATATTCAATCACCTGGGCAATATCAATATCGAAAGGAGTTTGCGGGAGGCGGGAAAATCTGCCGCGGCGGGGATAGTCGGCAAACGATCGGTTCAATCCGGATTCAAGGTAGGCTTTCACTTCCTCAGGCGGATTCCAGTCCCGTCCCTTGAGAGTACCATTCGGAAAGGCTCCTTTCCCCTCGCGTTGGATCAGGATCGTCCGCGCCAATTCGGCCAACCGATGTGCCACCAACCATTTGAAATAAGTGCCTTGTTTGGTGCGCAAGAGATGCCAGGCTACTGTCTCGACCGGTCCGCGTTTGGGAAGATATTCCTGCTCCGAGCGCTTGTGCGGGCGAAAGCGGCCGTACAAGCTGCCGAAAGCCATCAAGGTCACGACCACGACCACCAGAACCCAAAAGATCAACTGCGCAACGGCATGATAGAACAGGGTAATGATCCACCACAGGTAGGTGATGGGTGCCAGGAACAAAGCCTGGATGAAATCTTGTAAAAAATAAGCCATTACAGCTGCAACCAGCAAAAAAGCCCCCAGGAGAAACCAGCGACGGCGGGTCATCGTTACCCCTCCACAGCCTGTACAATCGAGGAGAGACAGGCAATCGCCTCGTTGGCCTCGTCCGTACTGGATTGACGCCCGCCATAGCGTGCCCGCTCAAACAAACGCGTTAACCGGCGTACTGGATCGGCCGGCAAACCCGCCTGCACCAGATGCAGGGCAAACTCATTGGGCGTCATGGCCCGCTGGCGACTGAGTCCGCGCTGCCGGCTGACAGCCGCGCTCATCCGGGCATAACATTGGATAACCGTATCCTCCCAATCCCGCCCGGCAGACAGATCGTCCAAAGCTGAGCGGGTGATACGGGCCAGATTCCGCAGTTCGCGCTGAGGCGGGCGCAGGAAATGCCAGACCAGATAGCCGATCCCGCCAAGGAACAGGAAGATAAGCAAACTGACGGCATACGTCAACCAGGGCGGGATGACCGGCGGGGTAAAAGTCGGGATGGTCCCAAAGTCCTGTGCAGTTTGCTGTCCCTGCTGCGCCAGCTGGTCGAGTTCCAAGGCTCCCATCGGGTGAAATTTGGTCACTGCCCAATAAATTGCGTAAGCAGTCAACCCGTAGCGAAGCATGGCTTTGAGCAGGCGTTTGCGTGCTTCCGGAGAGAGAAGTGACAAGAATAAGATGATCAAAATGACCGATCCGCCGACCAGCATGATCGCCTCGCCCAGCGACATTGACGATATTTCTCTCAGGGCATTGTTCACTCCGGCCGGTGCTTGCGTTTCCCCAGGCATCACATAATGCTCGGCAGGTTTAAAATTAACCGTTGACAACCCGGCCGCCAGCAGAAAAAGGGTTGCAAGACCCAGAATAGCCACGGCAAGGATTAGATAACGCTTGGTCTTTCCGTTCACGGTTGGGAGTTTCATTCTTCAGGCCATTTTACCATTACAAAGATCAGTACAATCCTGTCTCCCAATAGTATACAGGCTGCGCAGAAACAATTGCCTACCCCGCAGAGGGGTCTTAAACGACCCTCCTGGAGGGTCTCCCGGCTGTGATATACTCGCCAAAGATGTCCGAATTAACTGTCAACCGATCGGATTGCCAGGGATCTATCCACCCTGAAGCCATCCAAGGCATGGAATTGTTCAATACCGGGGAATACTGGTTGGCGCACGAACACCTGGAAGAAGCCTGGAAGGCGGAGCCCGGGGCAGCCCGCGAACTCTACCGCGCCATCCTGCAAACCGCAGTCGTTTACCTGCACATCACGCGGGACAATTATCGTGGAGCCGTCAAGGTTTACAAGCGGGTGCAAAAATGGATCACGCCCTGGCCGGAGGTTTGTCGTGGGATCCAGATCGGGAACCTGCGCCGCGAATTGGAAGCGGTTATCGCCGAAGTCCGGCGCCTGGGGCCGGATCGATTGGCCGAATTCGACCGCTCCCTGCTAAAACCAGTGAGGTGGGCATGACCCTGCCCAAACCCCAACCTGATCCACAGAAACGACCAACGGTCCAACCTGAACGGATCTACTTATGCGACCGCTGCGGGCATACCATGTACGAATTGAACTGCAAGATCATCTGTCCGAACTGCGGCAACCGCTTTGATTGCTCAGACTTGAATATCTACTTCGATTGAGTTTTCCACCCAATACATTATGGACACTTTACCCTTTGCCAACAAGATCGCCCTGGTGACTGGCTCCGGACGTGGCATCGGTCGCGCCATCGCTCTGCACTTCGCATGCAATGGCGCCGACGTGGTCGTCAACTTCTTCCGCAATCGCGCTCCCGCTGAGGAAACTGCGGCCGAGATCGAAAAACTTGGCCGTCGTGCTCTGCTGGTCAAGGCAGACATCGGCGAACTGGAGGGGATCACCAGTCTGTTCGATACGATCGAAGCCGAATTCGGCGGATTAGATATCTTCGTTCACAACGCCGCCTCGGGTTACAACCGACCGGCCATGCAGCAAAAGCCCAAAGGCTGGGACTGGACGATGAATATCAACGCCCGCGCGCTGCTCTTTGCAGCCCAACGCGCCGTGCCCTTGATGGAAAAACGCGGCGGTGGGCAGATCGTCAGCCTAACCAGCCCCGGTTCGGTCTATGTCCTGCCGGACTATATCGTGGTCGGGGCCAGCAAAGCCGCGCTCGAATCGCTGACGCGCTATTTGGCGGTCGAACTCGCGCCGCACAACATCGTGGTTAACGCGGTTTCTCCCGGCGTGGTTGCAACCGATGCCTTGCAGCATTTCGACGCCATGGACGAGGACGGTTTGATGGAAAGCCTGGCTGCCGGAACACCCGCCGGACGGCTGGTCACACCTGAGGATGTGGCCGGGGTAGTGGCTTTCCTTTGCTCGCCGGCCGCCAGCATGCTGCGCGGCCAAATCATTAATTTAGATGGGGGATATATGTTGGTTGGACGCCGCTAATTCCGTTTATTCCTCGAGCTGAAAAGTGTAAACCTGGCCGAAGTGTCTGTCCAGCACCACATGGATTGTTCCAGTCCGAGGTTGATAGACGACCGACCATTGCGTGATATCCTGAGAAACATCGGCCAATAATTCCATGGCCTCAGTTGAGGACAGGCTGCCTCCGGATTCGGTCAAGCCTGCGACCAGTCGGTTGTAACGCCCATTTGTCCCTTCTGGGTCGCTGAGGCCAGAAGCCTCCAGGAAATTGGTGGCTGCCTGCCAGGGAGCCTGGTTGGGAATGACAACCATTTCCCCTTGATAGTATTCGACCAACACGGCGCTCCCGCTCGCATCGGCAATCAGGTAATGGATCGATGGCCCAGCGCCCATGTCGATATTGTAGCTTTGCATGATCGCGACCGCCTGCTCGACCGTGGCCGCGCGGTCGAGCATCTCGCGGATCACGGTCAGCGAATCGATGCTCGGCTTACCCGGGTCAGGAGACATGTTGCCGGAAGGCACTGCCGCCATTCCGACCACCAGTCCTTTTTCGTTCATACCATCAAAGGGAAGGAATGGCGCATCAAGTAATGCTTCACGCGCCTGCAGCGGTGCATCTGCCAGGTAGCGGGCGTCTTCTTCCGTGAAGCCCAGGTATTCGATGTCCACCATCGAGACCGAAGCGTAGGCACCAGGCGCAGCGGTGAAGAGCAGCACGGCTGGACTGAAGCGCCAGTCGAAGTTACGGCCGTAGAGCATGGCGCGGGGATCAGCCAAAGCTGCAAAGAGAGAACAGGCCCAAACCGAGGCCGAGTCGACCGAAGGCTGCAAGTCGAAAGCTGCGCTACGGCCGTGGTAATCTCCCATATAACGCATAGTGTAGAGCGGGTGACCGTCGATATTGGTAAGTGAACTTATCGTAGCAACTTCATCCGCAGTAAAACCCGGAACGGAGGTAGGTGCCAAGGCTGTAGGGGGGAGGAACCGCGAGAACATAGAACGCAGACCAGCACAACCGGTCAGCAAAGCCAGGCTTAACAATGCCAGAATCGATCGTCTCAAGGGAAAAGCTCCAACGAGGTCAAACAAGTAGAGTAGTTATGATTTCATTGTATTTCGAATCACCGGTAGATACCACATTCTGAGGAATGGTTTAACTACCTTCCTCAGAATGATTGTAATTAGATAATCGGCTAAAGAAATTTTCCGGGTTATCCGGCAAGGAGAATTCAAAAAAGATCGCTAAACGGGTCCTAAGATCCAGACTTAATGAGATAAGACCAGACTAGGTAACGATCATTTTGATAAATCAACTTCCATCCCCCCTCAGCTGTCAAAGCGTCCATTAAGCGTCTATCTGTTCTGAGACTAATCAAATAATATGGAGATTGACCAAGCGATTCAATGAAATTCTCCACACAAACGAGATCCTGGGACTTTTGGCAACTCCGTGCCTGAAGCATTAACTTGGTTTGCTGATCATAATTACCTAACCATTCACTCCCCCATTGTGCTATCACTGGTTGACGGCGCATCAGGTATGGCAGCCATTCAGCTTCATCCTGAGGTAAAAGAGCCAGGTAGGTTGCTTTAACTGGTGAGTAGGGTCTCAAATAGCGTGTCATTTCAAAGGTAGAAGCTTTGATCTGCGGAGAGAAAATTCTTACCGCCGCCAAACCGTCCAGCCAGATAAAGGTAGACAGGACTAACACAACCAGGGTTGAAACTAAAATATCCATATACCTGTCCAACTTTTTCAACTTTGTGTGAAATAATTCAACTGTTCCAGTCAATCCGATTCCACCCAAAATGGAACCAATCGTCGCTAGAAAGCGTTCGGCCTCCCCGAGGAATAATGCCATTGCAAACAACACGATCACCAAATTAAGCTTTTTCTTGACCAGAAGAACCAGGATCCCCAGACCAACCAGAAAAGCAAACAGCGGATCGTGAAATGCATTAACCAAGTTCCCAATTATATGAGGCAGGATCGATGTAACCTTTGTCCCGTTTGAGACAATTCCAACACTCCCATGCGAATCCAATGCACCTGTAAAGACGCCCCAACCATAGCGAGCCAGAATTATACCCACCCACGGCATTGCCACAAAAGTTCCGATCACAGCCACCAAAGCAGCCGAGATCCAACTTTTCAAACGCGGGTTTAATAAAGTCCAAACTGCAATCCACACTGCGGTAAAGAGCGCATATGTCAAATGAGTCAGTACTGTGGCGCCAAAAAATAATCCAGCGAGGATCACATCTCGCCATTTAAATTTTTTAACCACCCGAACAAAGAAAAATATCGAAACCAGACTTAACCCAAACGCTGGCGCGCGCACAACTCCTCCAGCCCATATGTGCGAGATATTCAAGTTAGAGGCGGCTGATGCCAGGAGAACCGCCACAGCAGCGGCCAGAATAGAATCTGTTAGTTCATTTGTCAATAAAAATAGGGGGACGAGTGCCAACAGGCTGAAAACAGCTGGCATGAAACGCAAGTAAGTGAAAGTCGCACCAGTAAGCTTGATAGCCAGCGCAAACAGGTATAACCCCAACGGCGGGTAGGCAAACGGTATACCACCAGGACCATAAAATGGCACTTGCATGGGCAACTGGAATCCATTTTGCGCGATTTGCTCAGACATCAGGGTATACATGCCGGCATAACCGATCGGCAACGAATATCGAACCGCATTCCAGAAAACCAGTGGAGCGCTGACCAGTAAAGCAATCGCTAAAGCACCCCAGCGAAGGTTGAGAAGCTTCTCGAGTCGCAACATAAACGCTTATCCGCGCTCGATCAGGATT
>CAYOUV010000062.1:0-17894 GCA_964407265.1 uncultured Anaerolineaceae bacterium
AATCACCTTACGCCCCCCATATTTGGGGTAAAAAGAGCCTCCATTTACTGGAGGTTCTTTTGATTCCCTGGATACAGGTTTGTGCAAGCCAAGTGGATTTACCGAAAGAAATCGAGTTATTTGTCAGGCAAAAGCAGGTATTTAAACACAATCAAGTCGGCAACGGCTTGCGGGGGAAAATCAATTATCTCACTCAGATCCGGACAGGTCGGGGGCAGCCTCCCAGCAATCCTGGCAGATCCACAACTCACCGAACTCGTCGTAACCGACCAGCCGCCAAATTCCCTCACTTCTCTCAGCGCAGGAAAAGCAGGTATAGCCGGCGCCTTCTTCGAGCGCCAGCACCTGCGATTTATCGATAGGACGAATCTGTTTGACCATCAAAATATCAGGACCTGCTTACGGCAGGGTGGTCCAGCGCAGACCGGTTTGGTAACGGGAGAGGCGCACAGAGAATCATCGCACTACAGCGCTCCAGTTCGAGGAATAAGGCAGGCTGCGCCTGCCCGCTGATATCAGACAACCGGCCTCCATAGTCTCCCGTCTTTTCCAAAGCCAGTCGAATCTTGTCCGGATCTTTCAAACTGCTGGTTCAAACAACCTGTAGACTCTATCCGGCTAATTATCATTATAGAGACCCCTGCCGCGTACTGCAATAGATAATCATCACCTTTGCCTAGACAAATGTACTGGACTTATACGCCCGGCCTGAACGGGGACATCAAATATAAGGGCTTCGATGATTGGGTTCTACACTTTGATGATCGTAATGGTAACGCAATTAACCTATGTGTATGTTAATAATCCGGTTATGATAAAAACGAGGTGTACCATGAAAGAATCGACTCAAGGGCCTTTCAACAGCATCGTCGAAAATGTTTCGGATGTGATCGCCGTACTGGATGCGGACGGTACCATCCGCTACGTCAACCCGGCCGCCAAACACAGGCTCGGACATTCAACCAAACAGATGCAGGGGAAAAATATCGCCAAATTCATTCACCCGGATGACCTGCCCACCGCGCTGGAAGCCTTCCAGCACCGCATCGAACACCCGCAGGCACCAACCGGTTCTTTCATGCAAGTGCGACTCCATCACAAAAACGGACAGTGGCGTAACTTCGAGGGCATGCTGGACAATCTGCTGGATGACCCGCAAGTCACAAGGATCGTGCTGATTGCACGCGACGTGACCGAGCGCAAACGTGCGGAAGAAGCTCTCAACCAGCGGGCTAAAGAACTTCAATCGCTACAGGCTAACGTACTTGAGATCACAGCCCCACACGTGTTGTCCAACCTGCTCAGCACGATCGTTGAACGCGCTGCCGACCTCCTGGATGCAGATAGTGGCGGCCTGTATCTGTGCGACCCGGAAAGGCAGGAAGCACACTGTGTGGTGAGTTACAACACAACCAAAGACTATACGGGCACCGTGCTTAAATATGGCGAGGGTGCGGCTGGTTTGGTAGCCCAAACCGGAGAACCGCTGATTGTCGACGATTATCGCACCTGGTCCGGTAGTGCAGTTGTTTATAGTGAGGAAAAACCCTTCGAGCGCTTGATTTCAGCACCCATGCTCTGGCAAGGTCAGGTAATCGGCGTGATCCACGTCTTGCGCTCCGAGGGAGATACGCGCTTCACCCAGGCCAACCTGGAACTGCTGTCCTTCTTTGCCAACCATGCCGCCATTGCTGTCATAAATACTCGCCAGATGGAAAGTCTCAAGCTGGAATTAACCGAGCGCAAGCGGGCCCAAGAAGCCCTGCGCGAGAGTGAACACCGTTACCAAACCCTGACTGAAATATCCCAGGTGGGTATCTTCAGAACCGATCTGCAGGGAAAGACAACCTATGTCAATCCGCGCTGGTGCGAGATTTCCGGGTTGGCGACCGCCCAAGCCCTGGGCAACGGCTGGCTTTCGGTTGTGCATCCCGAGGATCGCGACGCCCTGGCCGCGGGTTGGCGGCAGACCACCCAGGATCAGAGCACATCGGTGACGGAATACCGTTTTCTGCGGCCCGATGGCACGCTGGCTTGGGTGATGGGCCAGGCTGTACCGGAAAGAGATTCCAGCGGCAAGATCGTCGGCTATGTAGGCACGATCACCGACATCACCGAGCGCAAGCGGGCTGAAGTGGCCCTGCAGGAAAGCGAGGCGCGTTATCGCTCGCTGGCCGAAGCCGCCCATGAGATGATCATCGTCGTGGATCATGAAAGCCAGATCAAATATACTAACCAGTTTGCAGCCGAGCAACTTGGCAAATTACCGCACGAACTGATTGGGAAAAGTATTGCTGAAATCTTCCCACCTGAAATTGCCAAGCGTCAACGAGCGAATTTGCAGAAAGTCTTCCAATACGGAGAATCCTTCTACACAGAAGCGCCGAGTGTATTCCAGGGCCACACAATCTGGCTGGGCACCTGGCTGTCGCCGATTAAAACTGCATACGGAAAGGTAAATGCCGTGCTTGTCATCTCGCGCGATATCACCGAGCGCAAGCAGGCTGAAGAAAAATTGCGCGAAAGCGAAGAAAAATTTAAGAAAGCCTTCTATACAAGTCCGGATTCGATCAACATTAATCGTCTCGAGGATGGGATGTATATTTCTATCAACAATGGATTTACCCAAATCACAGGTTATTCCGAAGATGATGTTATCGGCAAAACCTCGCTCGAGATCAATATCTGGAATAACCCGGAAGACAGAAGCCGGTTAGTGGCTGGTCTCAAGCAGAGCGGGGAAGTCCAAAATCTCGAGGCACCTTTTCGTATGAAAAATGGGGACATCACATATGGCCTCATGTCTGCAGCCATAATTGACCTGAACGGCACGCCTCATATCATCAGCGTCACCAGAGACATCACCGAGCGCAAACAGGCAGAGGAAAGCCTGCGCCAGTCTGAGAACAAATTACGCGCCTTGTTCGCCGCCATGACGGATGCCATCATCGTCTACGATTCAGATGGCCGCTACCTCGAGATCGCACCCACCAACCCGATCAACCTCTACATAACCCCAGATGAAATGCTCGGCAAGACCGTTGCGGAAGTTTTACCACCCGAACAGGCCGAATTATGCCTCAAAGCCATCCGTCAGGCCCTGAAAACGCAAGAACTGACTAATGTGGAATACAGCCTGCCAGTCAGAAAAAAGGTGCTCTGGTTTTCGGCGCTCATATCGCCGCTCTCAACCAATTCGGTCATCTGGGTGGCACGCGACATTACCGAACGCAGGCGTGCTGAGCAGGAGATCGAACATCGCTTGGCAGAACTGGAAGCGATCAACCGCATCTCGACCGCTCTTCGGGGTGCCCAGACGCTGGATGAAATGCTGCCACGCCTGCTTGATGAGACCCTGAATATGCTGGGAACCGACACGGGTGTCATCTGGCTCTACGACCTTCCCGGCAACAAAATTTTCCGGTCTGCCGCCCGCGGCTGGTTCACCCAACTCAAGGATGTGAAGATTACAACAAGAGAAGGGATTGCCGGTCATGTGTTCCAAACTGACAATGCACACATTTCTCCCGAATTCGTCAAGGATGCGCTCACCCGCAAAGCTGCCCTGCCCCAGATTCCCGCCGGCTGGGGCGGCATCTGCGTTCCGATCCACACCGAACAGGAAACCATCGGCGTCCTTTTCGTCTCGGTGCAATTGCCGCGTCAGCTGGGACAAGAGGAAGCCAATCTACTGACCACCATCTCCGAGATTGCCGGCAACGCATTCCGCCGTGCCGGACTGCACGAACAGACCGAACAACAAGTACGACGTCTGGCCGCCCTGCGCTCGATAGACATGGCGATCAGCTCCGTGTTCGATCTGCGTCTGACCCTGAACATTTTGCTCGACCACATCGTCACGCAATTAAAAGTGGATGCTGCCAACATTCTGCTTTACAATCCACACACGCAGATATTGGAACACGGTGCCGGGCGTGGCTTCTGGTCAACAACGCAGGCTCACCTGCGCCTGCGGCTGGGCGATAGCCTGGCCGGGCGTGCTGCCCTGGAGCGGCGCATGGTCAGTGTAGCTGATCTTCGAACGCAACAAGCGGATAATTCCAAGCCCGAGTTGTTGTCTGGTGAAAATTTCATTACCTATTATGCCGTGCCCCTGATCACCAAAGGGGAAATCAAGGGTGTTCTGGAAATTTTCAACCGTGCGCCTCTCGACCCCAATGAAGAATGGCTGCGTTTCCTGGAAACTCTGGCTGGGCAGGCAGCGATCGCCATCGAAGATGCCAGGTTGTTCGAAGACTTGCAGCGTTCGAAGCTGGAACTGGAGCTGGCGTACGATGCCACCATTGAAGGCTGGTCAAAGGTACTCGACCTGCGTGATGCAGATACCGAAGGCCACACCCAGCGTGTCGCAGAAATGACCATCCAGGTGGCGCGGAGATTGGACATATCCGAGACCAACCTAGTGCATATCCGACGGGGAACGCTGCTTCACGATATTGGCAAAATGGGTGTACCAGACAGTATTTTGAACAAGCCCGGTCCGCTTTCTGACGAGGAATGGGTCATCATGCGCAAACATCCGCTATTTGCCTACAACATGCTTTCCTCGATTTCCTACCTGCGTCCGGCCCTGGATATCCCTTATTGCCATCACGAAAGATGGGACGGCACGGGTTACCCGCGCGGACTGAAAGGTGAACAAATCCCGTTGGCGGCGCGCGTCTTCGCCGTGGTAGACGTATGGGACGCCCTGAACTCCGACCGTCCATATCGAAAAGCCTGGACCAGCAAGAAAGCGCTCGACCATATCCGCTCCGAATCCGGGAAACACTTCGATCCGCAGGTCGTGCGCGTTTTCCTGGAGTTTCTGGATAACTACTTCGCCAAAGAGAAGAAGTAGACCCTTAAAATTGTCTGACCTGCTTGGGTTTTCACCCAAGCACCGTCCAGAGCGGGAGTGTGCACCTGTTGGCGCAAGCAACCCGCCGGGAACCGGGTCCGAAGCGGGCAGGTCCGCCCCTAACGGCGCCGCGGGGGATTATAATCTCCCTCACAAAGGCTTGCTTTGCAATGCCAATACAATGGAAAAGGTAAGAGGATGACTGATTTATATCAAATGAAATGTGTAGCCTGCCGCGGCGACCAGCCGGTTTTGACCGATCAGCAAATCGCTGAGTTCCAGCCGCAGGTGCCGGAATGGCAGGTCAGGGAAGTGGGACAGGTCAAGCGGCTCGAGCGGGTCTTCAAGCTCCAGGACTTCGTCGAAGCCCTGGCCTTTACGAACAAGATCGGAACGCTGGCTGAAATAGAGGGACACCATCCCTTGATCGTGACCGAATACGGCCGCGTGACGGTCAACTGGTGGACGCACAAGATCCAGGGACTGCATCAAAACGACTTCATTATGGCTGCCAAGACGGATAAATTATATGGAACCAATTGATTTTGACGACGACCTGAGCGAGCAGCAGGTAAGCGACAGCGGGATCGACAGCCCGGCCGTGGAAACTGCCATCCAGGCCATGCTGCGCGCCTTTGGGGAAAATCCCGAACGCCAGGGACTGAAAAACACCCCCCAGCGCGTCGGGCGCATGTACACTGAGCTATTGAGCGGTTACAACGCCGATCCGGTTAAAATTGTCAACGGTGCGCTTTTCAACGTCTCCTACGACGAGATGGTGATCGTGCGCGATATCGAGTTCTACAGCTTGTGCGAACATCACCTGCTGCCCTTCATGGGCCGCGTTCACGTGGCCTATATCCCCGACGGCAAGGTACTCGGCCTGTCAAAGATCCCACGCATTGTGGATATGTATGCCCGCCGTCTGCAGGTCCAGGAACGCATGACGCGCCAGATCGCCGACTTTCTCAGCGACCTGCTGCATCCGCATGGCGTGGCGGTGGTAGTGGAGGGCTTGCACCTGTGCATGATGATGCGCGGCATCAAAAAGAAGGACGCGCGCATGACCACCTCCGCCATGCACGGCGGTTTCCGCAAAAATGCCATGACTCGCCAGGAGTTCCTGGAAAACATCAGCCGCGGTTCCAGTCCGCTGCAGATCTGACAATCCAGCGGCTTTACCGGCATCTTCCCCCATCAAACCGAGCTCAAAACTTCCGGGCGCGCCTCAATCCAGGTCTGGCGGCGCATGTGTTCGGCCACCTGCGCCAGGGTCTCGTAATTGGATGGGTGCTGGAAATCCGGCAGCAGTTCCGCCAGCGGTACGACCACAAATGCGTTCGACCAGAACTCCCCCCCGAACGGCTCCTCGTCGAACAGGATGATGTCGATGTCGATGCTGCGCGGGGCATATTTGTCCGCAGTGCGGATACGTCCCAGGGCGGCTTCGATCGGCCGGATGACCTGTTCCTTCAATTCGCGCGCTGACAGGGGAGTCTTGAACAAAATGCAGGCGTTCAGGAAATCTGGCCCATTGGACCCGAAGGCGTGCGATTCCCAGGCGTTCGAGCTGGCCTGCACCTGTCCGTGCGCGCGCAGCAGGCGGACGGCCTGCGGCAGGTTGTACTCGGGTGCGATGTTGGAGCCGAGGTTCAGGTAAGCTTCGTGGAGCTCAGGCATCGCGGCTGCGTTCGATCTCCACTCCCACCGAGCCGGAGAAGCGCACCGCTCCCGGTTTCTCCACCCGCACAATCACCCGCTGCACACCGCTTTCATCTAAACAAAGGGCGGCCAGGTCGTTGGCCAGCGCCTCGACTGTCAGGCGCGCCGCCGTCTCCGCGTGGGCCTGGACCTTTTTAGCCAGCGCTCGGTAGTCGACGCAATCCGCCAGGTCATCGCTGCTGGCTGCCGGGCGGGTATCGGTGAAAACCGTGATGTTGATCAGGATATCCTGCGGTTTCTCGCGCTCCCAGTCGTTGACGCCGATAATGCCGCGCGCGACCAGATCCTTAATAAAGACTTTGTCCATCATCGCTCCTAAACCAGGTGCCGCCCGCCATCCACGTGGACGACCTCGCCCGTGACGTAGGATGCGCCGGCCAGCAAAAAGACCAGGGCTTCCTGGACTTCCTGTGTTTCGCTCCAGCGCCCGAGCGGGACTTTTTGAATCACCTCCGGGCTGGCCCCGCCGTCTGCGGGCGGGAGCACAGCCCCCAGCGCCAACCCGTTGACCGTGATGCGCGGTGCCAGCGCGACGGCCAGCGAGCTGGTCAGGGTTGCCAGGGCAGCCTTGCTGACCGTGTAGGGGAAATGGTCCGCGCCGGGACGCAGGGCGCGCCAATCCAGGATGTTGACGATGCGGCCTTGTGCGCCTTCCGGGAGCTGCTCCGCAAAGGCCTGGCTGAGCAGGAAGGGCGCCGTCAGGTTGACCATCAGGTGGCGGTCCCAGGCGGGGAGGGTCGTTTCAGGCAGGGAGAGCGGCTCAAAGATAGCGGCGCTGTTGACCAGCGCGTAGAGCGGGGCGAATTGATTGGCCCGGGTGATGAGCGCAGCCGCCTCGACCGGTTGGGCCAGGTCCGCAGCGACCACCCAGGCACGGCGCCCCAGCGCGCGAATCGCGTCCCGCGTTTCGGCGGCCTGTTCAGGAGAATGCCCGTGATGGATGATGACATCCGCACCGGCCTGAGCGCACCCCAGCGCAAACAAGCGTCCCACACGGCGCGCGGCTCCGGTGATCAACACAACCTTTCCGCTCAGAGATTCTTCTTTCATCGATAGGAATTTTATCATCTACACATACCCACATCAATCGAAGCTTCAAAGTGGACTTTCTTTATCCACTTCTTGACTTCCATTTTTGGAGGTGATAATATCTCTATGAAATGCAAAGTTCATCGCCGTAAATCCCGCCAAGCCATGGCTTGATGAGTGCTGCCACTAACTTACTGGGTTGAGAAAGGTGCCAAAAGATGACTGAGAATCAAAATCCGCCGCGCTACACTGGTGATATCGCCGAGCAACACCTGGATCCAGCGCGCGAATACACAGTCGAAAACCAGGAAATCGTCTTCTCCGCCGAACAACATGCGGTCTGGGCGGATCTGTTCGCCGGAATCCACCAACCTTATTTGCTGGAGCACATCTGTCAGGAATATCTGAATGGGCTGACACGGCTGGGGCTCGATCCACAGCGCATCCCAACGGTGGCTCATCTCAACGAACGTATCCAACCCCGCACCGGCTGGCGCATCGAGCGCACGGCTGTCCGCTACACCCTGGCTGATGACTGGTACGACAAGTTTGGGCAGCGCATATTCCTGATCACCGATTACCTGCGCACCCGCGACCAGATGGAGTTCACACCGGAACCGGACATGTTCCACGACATCTTTGGCCACCTGCCCTACCTGACCATGGACTTCTATGCGCACATCGAGGATAAATTTGCCCCGGCCTACCACAAAGCGACCCAGGCGGAGAAGGAAGTGATCAAACGTCTGGCCTGGTACAGCACCGAGTTTGGCCTGGTGATGGAAAACAATCGCCTCAAGGTGTTTGGCGCCGGGATCATCTCCGGCCGCAGCGAACTGGCCAATACCATCATGGAGTTCTACCGGCTCGGCCGAGACAACGTCCTGGATTACAGCGGGCATGTCTTTGCACAGCTGCAGGAGCATTTCCTGGCCCACAAAGAGCAGGTCGAGCACATCATCAGCGGGATCAATCAGGTGCACCAACAGGGACAGATGTCATCCCAGGAACAGGGCTGGAACGTGGTCCGGGGGCTGTACGAGGAGCTGGGCATCCCCCGCGAGGGGTATTTGGGCGGCGAAGTGATCCTGGCCCCGTTCGATGTCGAGGTGATCGCCCAGATCCCCAAGACGGTCTACGCCTTCAACCCGATGTTCTTCGTGTGCGAGTCGTTCGAAGGGATGGATGCCCTGCTCGATTCCTACTTGAAACCGATCGCGCTCCGTAACAGTTAAACTGCGCCTCGCGCAGTCATCCACGTCCGGGAAGCCCTGCATTTGGTCCATGTTTGGGCTGTTTCGGTTTTTCCGCCGGGCCAAAGGGGGGATTGTAATTAGAACGCATGTTCTGGTATAATAAACATACCATGTTCCTCTGGCAGCGCCTGTCCCACTGGCTCGGCCTGCGCCAGGCTCCCAGCTCCCATCCGCTGGAGCTCAGCCGGGGTCTGCAAACCAGTCTCTCGACCCTGGCCCGTCACGCCGGCCAGCCTGAAGACGAACTGGCCGAAGCGGTCTTCGCTTCCGGCCTGGATGCGTATTATGCCCAGGGCCTCTTCTGGAACGCCTGGGAAAACCTGACGCCGCGCGAACGCGATATAACCGCCCTGACTTGCCTGGGATACACCAACCGCCAGATGGCCAGCCACCTGGATATTTCGGTCGAAACGGTCAAGACCCACGTGGCCAATACCCTGCGCAAATTCGACCTGCACAGCAAGGCCGACCTGCGCGTGTCGCTGGCTGGCTGGGATTTCAGCGCCTGGCGGGAATGACCCCCAGATGTAGGGACGGAAGCGCGCCGGCCAGCCCCACATCTGGTTCCCCCCCTGGGGTTAGTCCGTAAATCCCCCCAAAAATCCCCCGTCAGGGGATTTTTTGATGGCCGGCTTTGGCCTATCTTGTAAGCATGGACCTCCTTCCCGCTTTACAAACCGGCACACAGCTGGTGATCTACGCCCCGCACGCAGCGCGCGACGAGTCGGCCATGCTGGCCGCCCAGCTGGCCCTGCGCGGACCGGTCAGCGTGCTGGACGGCGGCAACCGCTTCCAGGCTTATCGGGTGGCGCAACTGCTGCGCCGGGGGACAGTCGACCTGAACACGGCCGCCCGGCGCCTGTCCATCCGGCGCGCCTTCACCTGCTACCAGATGCTGGCGCTGCTGCAGGACACCCCCGCCCTGCGCCAGCCCTATCTGATCCTGGACCTGCTGGCCAGCTTCTACGACGAGCACGTCCCCCTCCCCGAAGCCTACAGGCTGCTGGAGGCTTGCTCCCAGCAGCTGGAACGGCTGTGCCGCATCGCCCCGGTCGTGGTGACCCTGGCGCCCCCGCTGGTCGAGGGGCGCGCCGGCCTGGTCGAGCAGGTCTGCGCTCGCGCCGACCGACTCTTCACCTTTAAGCCGCCTGCACCGCCGGCTTCTCAAGCATATCTCTTCTGACCATCATGGGCCGCACACTTCCCACCATCACCCAGCAACTGGCCGAGACCGAGTCCCTGCTGACCGGCTTCCGGCGCACTTTGCGCCGCAGTGACCAGTATGTCCTGGACGGTCTGTTGGCGGCCGCCCGCCGGCACATTTCCGCTATCAGCCAGACGGACGCCCTGCTGCCCTTCGAGAGCGCACTGCTGGCCATCCTGCTGGAACAGGCCAAGCAGATCGCGGTCCTGCGCCAGGAAATGGACCAATACAAGCAGCGACATGCATGAGCATACCGGCTGGCTGCTGGACCTCTACGCCGCCCTGGCAGGCGGCATTTCACTCTGGCTGCTGGCGGACGACTCGCGGGCACGCCTGCAGCTGCACATGGCATTCCCGATCACCTTCTACGCTGCCGGCGACTTCTCCACGCTGCGCCGGGCCTGGCGCTTCCTGCAGGGCAGGGACGTAACGCTGGCCCGCACCCGCCGCCGCGACCTGTTCACGGGCGAACGCGACCTGCTGGCCGTGACCGTCCCCGGACCGGCGCGCATCGCGGGCGTCTTCCGGGAACTGTCCGCGCAATTCCCCGGCCTGGATTACTACGACGCCGACATCCCCATCAGCCTGCGCTTCACCGCCCGCACGGGAGTGCATTTGCTCGGTCGCTGCCGGGTCAGGGAGCAGGGGGGGCAGGTGTCCGAGATCAAAGCCCTGGATTCGCCCTGGGAGATCGATCCGCCGCCCCTGCCGCTGCGGATCCTGTGTCTCAGCCCGGACGTGGACCCGGCCCACCGCACGCCGCGCCGGCTGCAGGTCCGGCACGACCGGGCAGCCTACGAGCTGGCGCTCGAACCCCGGCGCGCCCTGCTGACCGGCCTGCGCGCCCTGCTGGGGCGCTATGACCCCGACCTGATCCTGACAGATTACGGCGACACCTGGCTTTTCCCACAGTTACAGATCTGGTGCCGGGAGAGCGGCCTGCCGCTCAACCCCAACCGGGATCCGCAGCGCGAGGTGCTGACGCGCAAAGCGGACAGCTACTTCGCTTACGGCCAGGTGATCCACCGCGGCGCGCAGGCCCACCTGTTCGGCCGCTGGCACATCGACCGCCGCAACGCCATGCTGTTCAGCGAGTACGCCCTGCAGGGCGTGCTGGAGCAGACGCGCGTGACCGGGATCGGCGTGCAGGAGATGGCCCGCAAGTCGCCGGGGGCCGGCATCACCGCCATGCAGATGCTGACCGCCCTGCGCACCGGCGTGCTGGTGCCGGTCGTCAAGCAGCAGGCCGAGGGCCGCAAATCGCTGGCCGAACTGATCCGGGCCGACAAAGGCGGATTGGTCTACCAGCCCATCATCGGTCTGCATCGCGACGTAGCTGAGATCGACTTTGCCTCGATGTACCCGTCGATCATGGTCAGGCACAACATCTCCCCGGAGACAACGGGGCAGGCAGACGCGCCCCCAGGCCTGGTGCCGCAGACCCTGCGCCCGCTGCTGGAGAAACGCCTGAAGCTCAAAGAGCTGCTGCGGGAATTGGATCCGCGCGACTGCCGCGTCAAACCGCTCAAGGCGCGCGCCGCGGCGCTCAAATGGCTGCTGGTGGTCTGTTTCGGGTATTTGGGGTACAAGAACGCCCGCTTCGGCAAAATCGAGTCGCACGAGGCCGTCACCGCCATCAGCCGGGAGTTGATGCTGCAAGCCAAGGAAGTCGCCGAAGACCTGGGCTTCGAGGTGCTGCACATGTACGTCGACAGCCTGTTCATACGGCAGGAGGGTCTGCGCGAGGCGCGGGACTTCGCCCCGCTGCTGCAGGCCATTCGGGACCAGACCGGCATCTCGATCGCCCTGGAGGGCGTCTTCCGCTGGGTATCTTTCCTGCCTTCCCGCCGGGACAGCCGCGTGCCGGTGCCCAATCGCTACCTGGGCGTCTTCCAGGACGGGTCCGTCAAGTACCGGGGCATCGAGGCCCGCCGCCATGACACCCCGCCCTGGGTCAGCCAAACGCAGCTGGCCGTGCTGAACTGCCTGGCGCAGGCCGGGACACTGGACCAGGTGTCAGAGTTTTTGCCCGAGGCACAGGCACTGATCGCACAGGCCAAACGCGACCTGAGAAACGGCCGCGTGCCGCCGGAGCACCTGCTGGTAACTCAGAAATTGAGCCGGGCGGTGGAAGCCTACAAAACCCCCTCGCCCTCGGCACGGGCGGCGGCGCAGCTGCAGGCAGCCGGGGAGAATGTGGCCCCAGGCCAGTTCATGCGCTTCGTTTACACCCGCGACCGGTGCGGCGTGCGCGCCTGGGACCTGCCCGGCGAGCTCGATCCGCGCCTGCTGGACACGCAGCGCTACTGCACCCTGCTGGATCGTTCGCTGGAGAGCGTGCTGGCGGCCTTCAGTGGATTGCGTTGCCGGACGTTCCCCCTATTGGATGGCTTTCAAAAAATAATGCAGGCTGGACAAGGCCAGCCCACCGCCGATACCCAGATATAGGACAGCCAGCAAAGGCTTGGGGATGGGAGCGTAGATCCTCAAATAGATTCCCAGCGCAACCATGAAAATGACCAGCGGATAACTTTTCCATTCCTGAAAGGCAAACAGGCAGATACGCCCCTCTGGCAGGGAGAAAATCCGACCAATATTCTTTTTGGCGAGTTTCGAGAAACCGAACCAGTAAATGCCACCTGCCAGTCCGATCCCGGAGGTTGCGTACAAAATCCAGGCCGGGAAAGAAATGGGGCTCAGCCAGCGTGAGGCAAATCCGATCAGCATGATCCCCACAGCCATCCAGACCAGACCCGCCGCAAGATACAACCACAATTTAGGGGTGCCGGGCTTGTATTTACGCCAGGATATCGGTTTATAAGCCATAGAACACCATCAGCAACATCGATGACAGCATATATAACGAGGCGTACTTGAACAAGCCGAAATTCACCCGCTCCGAGGGCTTGAACAGGCTGCTGACGGCCAGCCCGAGCAGACCGGCCGAAAGCACGGCCAGCACCCGCAGGTAGCCCCAGGTCATGCCAATGCCGTATGCGGCAATCCCGATCATCAAAGCCGCGAGGATGCTGGAAAAGGCAATGGTTGCCCTGGTGGCAGAGAAGCCGTAAGCGGACGGGAAAGTCGGCACGCCAGCGGTTTTGTAGTCCTGATGATATTTCATGGAAAAAGTCATGATGTGGGTCGGGATCCAGAACAGGACCGAGAAGGACAGCGCAACCCCGACCCAATCGACGCCGCCCAGACCCAGGGCGCGTCCCGCCAGGATCGGCATGCCGCCCGAGATGCCGCCCCAAACGATACTCCAGGCGGTGCGGCGCTTGAGCCAGATGGTGTAGATCACTACGTCAAAGAACAATCCGGCGAAGACGATCAGCCCATAGAGCGGATGGAGCGCCACTGACCAGGCCACACCCAGCAAGGAGAGCACCAGTCCCAGGCGCAGGGCTTCCAACTGGCCGATCTTGCCCCCTGCCAGGGGACGGTTTTGGGTGCGCTTCATCTGGCAGTCGATATCGCGGTCATACCACATGTTCAGAATGGTGCTGCCGCTGATCGCCAGGAACAGACTGCCGGTCAACGCCAAAATAGTCGGGATATTGAAGACCGGACAACGTGCGGTCATATAGCCGGCCAGTCCGGTAGCCAGCAGCAAGCCGGTTTGCAGACTCTTGATCAGCGGCCAGTACAAGCGAAGTTTAGTAAGCATGGTTTTCATAAGTTTTCTTTATAAAGTGATGACCAGAGGCAGGCTTGACTGCCTGCCCTTAGCGAGATTCATCTTACACACCGGAACCCGACGCCCGGGCTGAAATAAGTCGGTGTGGCGTTGTTGCGCACCCAGACGCGCAAGTCCATGTCGTAGGTATCCTTCGAGCCGCCGCGCATGAAGCGATAGTGCATGCCTTCGTATACGTTGCCGGTCCACTGCCAGACATTGCCTGCCATATCGTACAGGCCGTACGGCGAGGCAGAGTCAAGCGTCTGGTAATCGCCGTATGTTTTGCCGTTGTAAAAACCGACCGGGCTGGTGCGCGAGCCAAAGGTACTCATATTCTCAAACGGGTCGCGGCTGGCATAGAAATTGGCATTCTCGCGGGCAATCTCCCAGCCCCACGGGAAGGGACGCGTGTCCGTACCGCGTGCGGCTTTCTCCCATTCGACTTCGGTCGGCAGACGCCAGCCAGTGTATCCGCAGTAACCCCAGGCGCCGAACCAGGTGACCATCGTCATCGGGTGGTTTTCGTACCCGGGCTGGACAGTGAAGACCTTGCCGTCATAGGTGAGGCGCTGGGACGGGTCGTTCAGGGGGACAAACAGCCAGTCGCCCGGGTCGATGCGCTCCTCGTGCTTGACAGCATGGAAAGTGTCGCCAGGATAGTATCCGACGATCCGGTCGCCGTCAAGCCTGACGGAACCGGCAGCCAGGGCCTGGTTGAGATAGTCTGCGTACTGCGCGGTCGTGACGTCGGTGAGCATGATCTGGTAAGCGCCGGTGGAAACGATGTCTTCGTGCTGGCCGAAGGAAAACTCTCCGGCGGGGATCTGCGTCCAGGCGTTCGGATCAATACCGGTGTCGAAGGTGGGCATCGCAGCGTTTAAATCCACAGGCGCGCAGGCAGCCAGTAATACGGTCAGCAGGATCAGGGTCGGGATGAAACGCTTCATTTCATCACCTCCTGTGCGAGTTCACGATCCACTTCTTCCGTCCAGCGCCCCTTATGCCTGAACAGGTCGATCAACCGCCAGACCATGACGACCGCGAGCAGCACCAGCAACATCCCCAGACCGAAGTCGATCGCATACATCAACAGATTGACCAGCGGCTGCTGGACTGCCTCTGTAATGAAGAGCCGTTTCATTTCGAAGACGGTGACGCCGGCCAAGGCAATATCCGATAAGACGATGATGCCCCAGCCGTACCACTGGCGAATTTTGCCTTTCAGACCAAGCATGTCGCCGTAATAGAGCAGGATGATGGTGGCGATGATGGCCGAAAGGGCGTGCCAGTGGCCGGTCAGCTCGATGCGTTCCTCACGCGCCGGCCAGACGCGGAAAATCTCATCCAGGCGGACAGCCATGAAGATGCCGATGCCGCTGGTGGTGAAGTTCATAAAGAGCATCTGCCAGGTAGGGCCAAACTTGAGCGGGTCGTGCAGGAGGGCGCGCAGCCGGTCGCCGAGATTTGGTTTCTTGATTTGGGCGATGCCATCCTTTATGAGTTTGTTCCAACTCCAGATGAGCAGGAGCAGCGCCGCCAACATGGAGGGAGTCGCGCCGACGTAGATGATCATATGGGCGATCGGCTCCAGCGGTGTAGCTACGCCCCACACGCCCAGGTTGAGCACAATGGTGCCAAGGATCATGAGCGGCATGGCGATCTTGTGCAGGATACCTTTGAAATTGAGCCAGCGACCGATGATGAGCGTGATCATGATGGCGATCAAGGCCAGCATGATGTGCAGGTGCCCAATAATGGAATATTGCATGGTGGTCTTTTCGGGCAGGCGAATGACGTTCTCCGCCAGGAAGACTTCAAAACCATTGCCGAAGAACGAGCCGGGAACAGCGCCGAAAAAGGCTGAAATGACCGTAGTCAGGGCTGTTGCGAAGAAAGCCATCCGCTCCACGTCCACGCCCTTTTTCGTGTGGGCATAATCTTTATCAGTGAGGTAGTATTCCTTGTTCCACGGCCAGAGCGCCACGCACAACAGCACGCCCGCGAAGAAGATCAGCGCCAGGCCTGTGATATACAGTCCATGGAAAGCCCAGTTGTGGCCAAAGTAGGCGAAGATCAGGCCAAAGATCATGGTCAACATATAGCCAACGGTGATCAGCACGCGTACGGCCAGCTTGAAGAACGCTTTCATCTTCAACAGGCTGGTAAGCATGTAAGTTTCGATCGCAACGACAGCCATGGCGATCGAATGGTAGAGGATGATGATACGGCCCTCGCGCTCGGCTTGTTGCAGGTCCATGTGAAGAAGTTTGACTACTATATCGCGCACACCCATTTCCGCCATGGGACCCGACAACATCCCCCACACGGCCGTGACAATGGCGATCATGGCAATCGCCACCAGGATCAGTCCTTTGGTAGAGCCAAAGAGATAGTGAATCCGCTTTAAAATGGCCTGCATGAAGAACACCTCCACCTAGAGAGTGTAAAACTGGTCGGTATGTGTCTTTGTCTAGAATATCACAAATCGTTCTGGTAGTCTTTGCCTAATGTTAAATTGTGAGGTATGGTGGGTAAATCACCCAAGGACTTCTAGCCGGTCAAGGCCGCTCACAGCCACGCCAGTTAGCGCAGCAGACCCATTAGGGTTTCCTCCAGGAACCAGCCCATTGCCGAATCGGAGGATTGGTCCAGACGTTGGACCCGATCGGGCAGGGTCAACTGCCCCGCTTCCGAGATGAAAAAGCAGGGCAGGAAACAGGACACGCATGTGGGGAACCAGGAAAATTGTTTCTTTTCCGTTACCCGTTAGTTATTCTGAGCCGGTCCAGCGCTGCCAGAGACCTCCGGGCCAGAGCATGATCACAATCAGGATCAGACAACAGATCGGTGCCAGCGCGAACAGCGAAAAGCGTCCCAATTCCTGGGCGGTGACGAAAGCCAGTGGAAAACCTACCACCACTTCCAAAAGTCCTGCGGTAAATCCAGTCACCCAGGTCCATTCTTTGGCGCCCATCAAGACTGAAACCGTGACGATTCCCCAGCCCAACATGGCGATCCAATGCATGCGCTGCACCAGGGAGAAGAACGGAGCGCCGATGGTTATAATGCGGCTCAGGCTGGCGATCCCATTCATCAGGCAGAAGACCCAGGCCATGCCTGCCAGTAAACCGACCAGTGTGCGGCTCCAGCTCAATTTTCCAACTGACCTCATCAGGATGAAATAGATGAGCAGGAAGGGCCAGAAGAGAAAAAAGTAGACGGGGGGCAGGCCGGCCGCCATGAAGGGCACGTTGATGAACCAGGCTCCTTGCAGGGATAGCACGATAGCGATCACCGATAGCAGGAAGGCCCAATTTTTTTTATTGAAGAATCCATAAGCGCTCACCAGGAAGATCACACCACCCACAATGCCGAGGTCTGCCATGGCAGGGTTGATGTACTTCAACAGGATCTCGCAGCCGGGTTCTGCCGATTCAGCAGACATGCCCCTGACATACCAGCTTAAGAAAAGGATAAAATGCCCGATGATGCCCATCAGGCCGCTGAATAGAGTGATGTAACCGCCGAGCTTTTCGTTTCGTTCCATGATCATTCTCCTTTTGCCAGTTGATGTTTTCTTGGACAAATACAACCGATCGCATCTCCAAGTGTGGACCCGCGTTGAAGGGTTCTTTATGTGAAAATTAGCACGAATTGTTCTTTATTGCTTTGCCTTAACGCAAATCGTTCAAACGATTCTTTTCTACCGGTTTTTTGAGACCAGGCGGGTATTCCCGGGCAGGTCCTTCATAATTTATCCAAGGCTTATGGGTTCGGACCTTCCCCGGTGTGGCAGGAACAGCCTTTGTAATAAGCTGCATCATTGTGAGCAGCAACATAAACCACTGTATTGGGCGCAATGTTCAGATCACATCCCTTGAGGAAGAGGGGATTGGCCTCTGCGTCCAGTTCTGCTTCCGCGACCCGGGCATCACAGCTGACGTATACTGTCCCGCTCCAGTTATCATTGCACAAGGGATAATCCACTAACTTGTCAACCTTCATCAGTTTGCCCCGAATTTCAACCTGAATGGGTCCAGAAGGTGAGAGTGGATCGGGCGTCATTTTAATCAAATCAGCAAGTTGCAGGGCAGGTTGAAGCGTTCCTTCATCTGGGGGACAGACCGTATTCTTCCTTTC
>CAYOUV010000063.1:0-17748 GCA_964407265.1 uncultured Anaerolineaceae bacterium
TGTTCTACGACGACCTGGTCCTGGACGAATCCAGCCTGAGCATCCCCCACCCGCGCCTGCATGAACGGGCTTTCGTGCTGGTCCCGCTGGCGGACCTGGCCCCGGACTTACGGCACCCGGTGCTGGGCCAGACGGTCCGCGAGATGCTGGCGACGAACGACAGCGCTGGCATCTCGCAATACTTAGATTGATGGCTTCTGGCTGGATTTGATTTCTAAATGAAATAGGTCGGTTATAATTCTTAATAGTCCAACAGGAGGTGCGACCATGACCGAAGTGAAACCGCTGAATTGGGAACCCACGCCCGGGATCGGCTATACCGTTGTCCGCCGCGAGGATGGCGGCATGAACCTGACTTTTACCGATCTTTCGGAAAAGACTCTTGAACACTGGCGCGAATTTGCTTTCGAGCACCTGCTCGGCTCTGACCGCCGTACGCGCAACCTGTATGATCTGCGCCATGTGGAAAATATTTCCGAAAAGGCAATCCGTGCGGCCATCGAGGCCAACAGTGACCCGGCGGCGCGCAACATCCGCCTGGCGGTTGTGGTGGCCAATGAAGGTGCAGCCGAAGCGATCCGCAAAATCGCGGCCCTGGCTCTGGCGGAGACCGCCGCAGCCATAAAAATATTTACCGACTTCGACCAGGCTGAAGCCTGGATCAGCCGTCCGCTCGACCAGATCCCATGAAGTCTGATTCACTTAAAATTGGAAGACACACACTCACCTGGGGTGCCCGCACATATGTGATGGGCATCCTTAATGTCACGCCGGACAGTTTCTCCGGTGACGGTCTGCTGGCCATGGGCGATCCGCTCGAGATGGCTTTGGTGCAGGCCCGCCGCTTCATGGCTGCCGGGGTCGATATCCTCGATGTCGGTGGCGAGTCGACCCGCCCTGGGTCAGATCCGGTCAAAACCGAGGATGAACTGGGACGTGTCGTCCCGGTCATTCGTATGCTGGCGGGCAAGCTGCCGGAGGTGTTGATTTCGGTCGATACTTACAAAGCTGTGGTTGCGGAAGAAGCCCTCAAGGCGGGCGCGCACCTGGTCAACGACGTCTGGGGCTTGCGCGCCGACCCGGAACTGGCTGCAGTCGCCAGCCGCCATCAGGCTCCGGTCATCCTGATGCATAACCGCAGCAACCCGGCCAACGTGGAAGTCCGTGAGCGCTTGGGCCAGGCTTATGTTGGGGCCGAATATGAGGATTTGCTGGAAGACGTCAAGCGTGAATTGCTGCATTCGGTCTCACTCGCCCACCAGGCCGGGGTAGCCGACGAATGCCTGATCCTGGATCCCGGCCTCGGCTTCGGTAAGACTGTCTCCCAGAACCTGGAGTTGATCGACCGCTTGGATGAGCTCCGCGCGCTCGGCTATCCGCTGCTTTTGGGCCCCTCCCGGAAATCCTTCATCGGTTACAGCCTCGATCTGCCACCCGGTCAGCGCGTCGAAGGGACCGCTGCGGCTGTTGCAGTGGGTATCACGCGCGGCGCGGATATCGTGCGCGTGCATGATGTGGAGATGATGGTACGGGTGGCACGCATGACCGACGCGATTGTCCGCCGGAAAGCATGATGTTTGATGACGAATACGCCGCCAGTTTGCTAAAAAGCGGCATCATCGAAGCCAAAGCGGGGGAAATCAATTTGGCCCGCAATTACCTGGACCGCGCGATTTACGCAGCCAGCGATCATGACCTGAGGGCTGAAGCCTGGTACTGGATGAGTACTACCACCCAAAAGGCGGGGGAAAAGCGCAAAATGCTGGAAAACGCGCTGGCCAACGATCTGATGCATGCCCGCGCCCGCCGTGCGCTGGCGGTCCTGGACGGCAAGCTCAAGCAGGACGAGATCGTCAACCCGGATGCGCTCCCGCCGGCGCCAGATCATCTGACCAGCGTTGACGCCGAGCGATTCGTATGCCCCAAGTGCGGTGGACGTATGGTCTACGCCCCGGACGGGCATTCGCTGGTTTGCGAGTACTGCACCCGGCGCGAAGCACTGGGGACGAAACCTTCCCAAGCCGAAGAACAGGATTTTTACGTCGCCATGGCGACCGCCCGCGGGCATCGCAAGCCGGTTGCAGTCCAGGTCTTTCACTGTCACGGTTGCGGGTCGGAGTTTGTGCTGCCGCCGGATGTCATGTCGGCCACCTGTGCGTATTGCAACTCGCCCCACGTGGTCAAACTGGACGAAACGCGTGAATTGATCGAGCCGGAAGGGATCATCCCACATGCCTTCAGCCAGCACCGGGCGGCCGAAATTCTGGTGGCATGGGTTGAAAATCACAAGATTCCGCCTCAGGACAAAGTAGAGATTCCCCGCGGGCTGTATGTGCCGGTCTGGACCTTCGACATTGGCGGCGGGATCGATTACAGCGGGGATATGGTCGAGCAGGAGCGACAGTTTGGCCAGCGGGCCAATCAGGTGCGGCATGTCGCTGATCGCTATGCCGTTTCGGTGGATGATTTGCCAGTCCCGGCCAGTCGCAAGCTGGCGCGCTCGCTCGAGTCCCTGCTGCCAACTTATCGGCTGGAAGCGCTTCAGGCTTACGATGCGCGCTACCTGGCGGACTGGATGGCGGAGGTGTACGATATCCCGATGGCAGACGCTTCGCTTGACGCCCGCAGCCGTGCTTATCAACGCTATAAACCGATCATTGCCGCAGACCTGGCTCCAATCACCAACCTGCGCATGTCATCGGCCAACCTGGCGATTGAGTCATTCAAACTTGTACTGCTGCCCCTGTGGACAACGACCTTTCGCTATGATGGGCAGGATATTCCGCTGCTGATCAACGGCCAGACCAGCGCGGTGCAGGGTCGTGTCCCCCACGGCGAAACACGCAAATTTTTGGGCTGGTTGGAAGATTTGCTGGGCATTGAAGACCAGTAAAACAGGGTTGTGAAATGTTGGCAATGATCTTCATCTGGATTTATATCTTTTGCCTGTCTTACCTGTATGGCAGGGTTTTCCTGGATGGTTTGGCTGGTTGGCTAAATCTGCGGCACGGGAAACAGGAATTTCCGCTGGTCATCCTGGCGGGTTTGATTTCCATCACCACAATTGGCTCTTTTTTATCTTTGATGACCAAAATCGGTCTTCTCGCCAATTCGATCTTGCTGGTTGGTGCGTTTGCTATCCTTTTTAGAAAAAAAAGCCCTCTTAAGCTCCGATTACCAGACTGGAGTGTTTTTTCCTGGTTTGTGCTCGGCTTGACGATCCTGGTGGTGCTCGAAAATGCAACCCATGCACCAACGAATCCCGACACCGCTATTTATCACGCCCAGACAATCCGCTGGATTGAAACCTATCGGGTCGTGCCGGGTCTTGGAAATCTAAATCCCCGTTTGGCGTTCAATTCCTCCTGGTTATTGCTCAATGCGCTCTTTGGTTTTGCTTTTCTGGGTGGCCGCTCCTTTCATCTGGCAGGCAGCGCTTTTTTTCTGGCGTTCTCCGTATACTCCATTGCTGGCTTGGATAAACTTCTAAAAAGAGATTTTCGGTTGGGCAATTGGGTTAGAGTTGCGCTTCTGCCGTTGGGTTTATATACCATGGGATCAGAATTATCTTCGCCAGGGACTGATTTCCCGGTCATATTGATCATCTGGATGATGGTGGCTTTGTGTTTGGAAATGTTGGAGGATGATGATTTCCAAATGGATGAGCGCATTGTGTTGCTCTTCGTTGCCCCGCTTTTTGCCTTTACCATCAAAATATCTGCCTTACCTCTCCTGCTCTTTAGTGCAGGAGTGCTTGTAATTGGCTGGCGCGCGCGACGATTCGGTTGGGCGCTGCGCCTGGTGGGGCTTGGTTTCCTGCTGCTCTCTCCATGGTTGTTTAGAAATGTTGTTCTCTCGGGTTATCTGATCTTCCCGGTCCCGCAACCGCTGGTATTCGGTTTTGATTGGCGCGTGCCTTATTCTGTTGTACTGGAACAAAGCCAGACCATTCGTTATTTCGCGCGTGGTGTTAACGCACAATTACCGGGAGGCGGGTTTGCCTGGGTTCCTGGTTGGTGGGTTATACAAACTGTTAATCAACGCATTATCTTTGCCCTGGCGCTCTTAACCCCGCTGACACTTCCCGGGTTATGGTTTCTAAGAAATAAGTTGAATCTCTTGAATCGAAAATTAGGATCTTATCTTGCTGTCTGGTTCGTTGCTTATCTTGGATTGCTTTTTTGGTTCTTGACGGCGCCCGCTTTTCGCTTTGGGTATGGATTTATCCTCGGAGCGCTTTTGTTGGCATTTTTGCCATACGTGGCAGCTTTTGGGAATCGGGTTAGCGCGGAACGCGTCTGGGTCCCTGCAATGACCGCTTGCCTGGTAGCCGTATTTGTCGGTATTGTGCTGTTCAATTCGTTTGATCCAGGTACTTTGAGCGAGCGCCTGGTTCTCCCGGCGGATTATCTACCCTCACATGCGCAAACCTGCCAGCTTGATCTTCAAACACTCTTCTGCGCCAAGGAGTTTCGGCAGTGTGGTTACCAGGCTTTTCCGTGTGTCCCCTTTGTAAAACGCTGGACCGAAATGCGCGGCGAAACATTCCAGTACGGTTTCCGTTCGCTGTCGCATTAGATAATCGCCCAACTCGTTGTACAATTCTCCTATGAGTCTTGTCTCCATCGTCCGTCGTCGGCGTGAGCGCCGCCTTGGCAATCAAAAGCGCGCAGGCCACCTTTTCCGCTTGAGCGGCCTGGGCTGCGGGATGCTGGCTTCGCTCCTGGGTGGCCTGCTGATCCTGTCTCTGGCGCTGGCATATGCCAACCTGACGCGCGATCTGCCCTCGGTCGATTTGCTTCCAACCTTGCTCAATCCGCCTGATGGATTGCTGCTTCAGCCGACGCGCCTCTACGACCGAACCGGCCAGCACCTGCTGGCTACTCTCTCGCCGCAGGACACGCCGCGGCGCTATATTCCCCTCAGTTCCCATAACCCGCAGCATTTACCCCAATCCCTGGCGGATGCGACCGTCCTGGTGAGTGACCCGGGTTTCTGGAGGGAGCCGGGCTATGCACTGGATGGCTGGAATAATCCAGATTCGCACCCAACGCTGGCGCAGCGCCTGGTCACAGACCTGCTGCTCTGGGACGAACCGCCGACTTTGCGGCGTGCAGTTCGTGAACGGATATTGGCAGCCCAGATCACAGCCGAATTCGGGCGTACGCAGGTGTTGGAGTGGTATCTGAACAGCGCCAACTACGGTCACTATGCTTTCGGCGTGGATGCAGCCGCCAGGTTCTACTTTGGCAAACCGGCAGCCGAGCTCAATCTGTCCGAAGCGGCCACCCTGGCAGCGACCAGCCAGGCCCCGGCACTCAATCCGCTGGATGCGCCTCAAGCCGCGTACCAGCGCGGACAGGAGACCGTCCAGGTCATGCGTGCACTGGGGCTGATCTCACAAGAGCAGGCCGACAATCCCGGCAGTGTCTCTCCGATGCCGTCTGGTTCGGCCCGAAATGACCTGTCCCCGTCGTTTACCAACCTCGTACTGACCCAGTTGGACCAGGTTCTCAACCGAGGGCGGATCGAACGCGGTGGATTGACCATCACCACAACGCTCGACTACGAATTGCAAATTCAGACCGCCTGCGCCGTGCAAACCCAATTGAATCACAGCCGGGGCGATTTCAAGGATGTCACTGCCGGGGACGGCGGAGCCTGTCAGGCAGCACGCCTGTTGCCAACCTTGCCGCTCGACCAGCCCCTCAACGATCTCTCAACCAACGCGCTCGTACTCGATCCGCGCAGCGGACAGGTGCTGGCGGCTGTTGGGGAAATCCCTCAGGGGGGCCAGGCAGCATACCTTGGCACGCATCCCGCCGGGTCTCTCCTGACGCCGTTCGTTTACCTGACCGGCTTCACGCGTGGTCTCAGTCCGGCCTCACTCAGCTGGGACATCCCCGGCCTGGTAGAGGTCCACAACCCGGATGGCACCTACCACGGCCCGGTGCGGCTGCGCATCGCGCTGGACAATGATTACCTGGTTCCGGCCGAGCAGGTGCTGGAGCAGATGGGAGCGGCCAACGTCTGGCGCACGGTACGCTCGTTCGGCCTGGACCTCGGGCCGGATACCGATTTCGTGAGTGGGGAAACACCCCTGAGCCCGTTGAGCTTGGCCGGGGCTTACAGTGTCTTCGCGACCGGCGGCTCGATGGCCGGGCAGGCTTTGGGGGGTGAAGCCTTTCAACCGGTCGGTGTGTTGCGCGTGCAGGGTGTCGACCACTCCTCCTGGCTCGACTGGAGCACCCCGCAAACGCGTGCGGTGGTCACCCCGCAACTGGCTTATTTGATGAACAATGTGCTGAGCGACGAGACGGCCCGCTGGCCGAGTCTGGGATCGCCCAACGCGCTGGAGGTCGGCCGCCCGGCAGGGGTCAAGCTGGGCCAGTCCGTTTCCGGCCGGGATACCTGGGCGGTGGGATATACCCCGCAACGCGTGGTCACGGTCTGGATGGGCACGGCTGAGGAAGGCCTGTCGCCCCGCCTGGCAGCTGGTATGTGGCATGCATTGATCCAATACGCCAGCCGCGACCTGCCGCCGGACGATTGGTCAATTCCTCCTGGCGTGAGCGTCATGAATGTTTGCGACCCGTCCGGTTTGCTGCCCACTTCGGCCTGCCCGATCACGGTCAACGAGGTGTTTTTGCAGGGTAACGAGCCGGTTCAGGCGGATAATCTGTTCCGCACCTATCAGATCAATCGCGAGACGGGTTACCTGGCGACGGTTTTCACTCCTCCGCAACTGGTGGAAGATAAAGTCTACATGGTCGTACCGCCGGAGGCAAAAAGCTGGGCCGAATCGGCCGGACTTCCGACCCCGCCGGACGCCTACGATGCCATCCAGTCGCCCGAATCCCTGCCGAACGCGCACATCAGCGCCCCGTCCATGTTTTCGGACGTGCGAGGAAAGTTGGAAATCAAAGGCACAGCCTCGGCCGATGACCTGGATTACTATCGCGTGCAGGTTGGACAGGGATTGAACCCCAAAGGTTGGCTGCAAGTCGGCCAGGATGTGCCTCAGCCCGTTCAGGATGGCGCGCTGGCGACCTGGGATACCACCGGCTTGAACGGCCTGTACGCCGTGCAATTGCTGTTAGTTCACAAAAACCAGCGCGTGGATGTGGCGACCATCCAGGTCACGGTGGATAATGAAGCCCCGCAGCTAAAGGTACTCTTTCCGCAGAATGACCAGACGCTGGAATACAGCCTGAATCGTCAGCTTGCCATTCAGGTGCAGGCCAGCGACAATCTGGCTCTGGCAAAAGTTGAATTTTATGTGGATGGGAAGCTGGTTACAACGCTGATGACCTCCCCCTTTACTGCCGTCTGGGAGGCCTCAGTCGGAAAGCATTCCCTGCGCGTGATGGCTTACGACCAGGCCGGGAACCGGGCGCAGCAGGAAATTGGTTTTAGCATCAAATGAAAAGGCAGGCGAATTTGCTCACCGGTTTAGGCTTGCCGCAGCCAGCGTTTGACCGCCTCGACCGGTTTGCTATGTTCGCCGATTTGTGCCCAGGCCAGGGTCTCGAAAAGCTCATCGAAGGTGCCAAATCCACCCGGCAATGTAATGAATCCCTGTGCTAATTCGTACATGCGCGCCTTATGCTGGTGAAGGCCGGGCCGTACTTCCAGGCTGGTAATGCCTGCTCCAGCGCACCGTCGGCCACCGTTCGTCGCGAGCGCCGAAGGTGCTACGCGAGGGCACCCATCAAGCCGGTTTTTCCTCCACCATAGACGACACGCATGCCGCGTTCTGCCAGCCTGGCGCCTAACTGGCGGGCGGCAGTAAGATAGTCTGGGTGAACATCGTCCGAGGAACCACAATAAACACAAATGGATTTCATGGATCGCCTCAATCTGCGATGTTTTGAAAGAAATATTGGATTAATATACAGGAAATTTGTTCACACCGTTAGGTTAGAGTTATATTAGACCCGCCGCTGCGTGCTTGACTCTCCCACCCTGCTATGCAAGAATTACAGAGTGCTGCATTAATAAGTAAACCAAGATCCAGAATAAGTAAGGATTTGAATAAAAGTAATTCAAGAATAAATGTGAGAAACAGTAGAATATAAATATGGAATATAAAGATTATTACAAGATACTCGGCGTTGAGCGCAATGCCAGCCAGGAAGATATCAGACGCACCTACCGCAAGCTGGCGATGAAATACCATCCCGATCGCAACCCGGGTGATGCGAAGGCGGAAGAGCGCTTCAAGGAAATCAATGAGGCATACCAGGTTTTAAGTGACAAGGACAAGCGCGCTCGTTACGACCACTTGGGTGACTCCTATTCCAACTGGCAGCAGCGCGGCGCTCCCGGCGACTTCAATTGGAACGATTGGTTTGCCGGTAGTGGGGCAGCACCGGGCGGCGTCCACGTCGAATATGGCGATATTGGAGATCTGTTTGGCGGTGGCGGCGGTTTCTCGGAATTCTTCCGCTCGATTTTTGGCGGCATGGGTGGAGTAGAGGGCGCCCCTCGCCAGCGCGTCGCTCCAGCTTACCAACAGCCGGTTACGATCTCGCTGGATGAGGCCTTCCATGGCACTTCGCGCCAGCTCAAGACCGACAGCCGCCGCATGGAAGTCAAGATCCCGGCCGGGGTTCGCACCGGATCCAAGGTGCGTGTGTCCAGCGGAGGCCCAGGCGGGTCCGACCTGTATCTGCTGATCGAGGTTGCTAACGATCCGCGCTTTGAGCGGAAAGGGAATAATCTGCACACAACCGCCACGATCGACGCCTTTACCGCCATGCTGGGTGGCGAAACCCAAGTCGAAACCATGAATGGCAAGGTCGTGCTAACCATTCCTGCCGGGACACAGCCCGAGCAAGTTTTCCGCCTGGCGGGACGCGGTATGCCGCATCTCAAAAGTCCGCAGAATAAGGGCGATTTATTCGTGCGTGTTAAAGTCAAGATCCCTAAACAATTGACCAGTGAACAGAAAAAATTGATTGAGCAAGTCGCGCAGAAAAAATAGCGAAGCGCGTTTTGTTGGTATGACCTATTTAAGGAGAAGGAAACATGAAGCGTCTCTGGATTATTTTATCGGTGCTTGTTTTTTCGGCGATGGCTTGCCAGTTGGCTGGCGTAACTCCTGTAGCCGCGCCTCCATCCCCTGTGGCTGTAGCTACAGCAGTTCAATCCCCAATTACTCTTCCCCCCGCCAGTAATCTGTCGCAACAGCAGGATTTGCTGGTCGCGATGTACCAGCAGGTCACACCCGGCGTGGTCGCCATCCGCGTAGTGACCGATCAGGGCAGTGCCCTCGGTTCCGGATTTGTCTTCGACAATGCTGGTCATATCATTACCAATTTCCACGTCGTGGAAGGCGCAACCCAAGTGGAGGTGGACTTCACTTCCGGACTTAAGACTTTTGGAACGGTGGTCGGCACTGACCTGGACTCTGACATCGCTGTGGTAAAAGTGGATGTGCCTGCCGATCAGCTTTTCCCGCTGACCCTGGGGGACTCAAATCAGCTCCAGGTTGGGCAGACCGTGGTGGCCATCGGCAATCCCTTCGGCCTGAGCGGGACGATGACCAGCGGCATCATTTCAGCCCTGGGTCGCACGCTTGATTCCCAGCGCAGCGCGAACACCGGCGGATTCTTCACGGCAGGCGATGTCATCCAGACCGATGCAGCCATCAATCCGGGCAACTCTGGCGGTCCCTTGTTCGATCTCCAGGGGAATGTGATTGGCATTAACCGCGCCATTCGGACAACAAATTACACCGATACAGGGGAACCACTCAACTCCGGGATCGGGTTTGCAATCTCGATCAACATTGTCAAACGCGTGGTTCCAGTTTTGATCAAGGACGGGAAATACGATTATCCCTACATGGGCATCACTTCGGTGGACGATCTCGGTCTGGCTGAGATCCAGGCGCTGAATCTAAAAAGTAACACCGGCGCTTATGTTTTGAGTGTGACCAATGGTAGTCCCGCTGATAAAGCCGGGGTTAAGGCGGGAGACCAGCCTAGCGGTATCAATGGGCTTCCGGCAGGAGGCGATTTAATCGTGGCCATCGACGGCCAGAAGATCCTTCATTTCAATGAGTTGTTGAAATATCTGATCAATAACAAAATGCCGGGTGATACGGTAACGTTGACTGTCTTGCGCGGCGACCAGAAGGTTGACATCCAGCTTACATTGGGTAAGCGCCCATAAAATTTTTCTGTCATAATGATAAGACAGGAGGTGATGTGCCAAAATAGTTAAGGCTCTGGCAGTCTTGGTCGGCCAAGTTACGGTGCCTGGCATTGCTTTGCCGGGTTTTACCAGAAAAGGAGATAACTATGTTGACGGACAGTGCTTTGCGGGAACTGCTTAACTACGCAAGCCCCGATCCGGTGTTGAGTGTGTATTTGAATACCGACATCGTCGAGAACAAACCGGACGAATTCAAACTACAGCTTCGCACACTGCTTAAGGAGGTTGATCTACCCGAAGACGAGGCCGCAATCTTGAAATACTTTGAACATGAACGCGAATGGACCGGGCGCAGCGTAGCCATGTTCTCTTGTGCAGCGCAAGATTATTTCCAGGCTTTTCCACTTGCCGTTCCGATACGCAGTCGTGTGTTTGTTGGTGATCACCCGTATGTCAAGCCGCTGGCTGATTTACTGGATGCTTATGGCGGTTACGGGGTTGTACTGGTCGATAAACAGGGGGCCCGTTTCTTCCTGTTCCATTTGGGTAAATTGAAAGAGCAAGAAGGTATCCTGGGGGATGAGATTCGCCAGTCCAAGCGTGACAGCTCTTCCAGTTTGCGGGGACGTCTGGGCGGAATTGCAGGGCGAACCCGCCATACCGAGCAGATGGTTGACAGCAATATGAAGGATGCAGTTGAGTTTGCTGTTAAATTCTTTGAATCCAATCACGTGCGCCGGGTCTTGATCGGCGGTACGGATGACAATATTGCGCATTTCCGCAGCGCATTGCCCAAAGCCTGGCAGAGCCTGATCGTTGGGACCTTCCCAATGAGCATGACCGAAAAGCATACCGAAGTGCTCGAACGGGCGATGAAAATTGGCCATCAGGCTGAAGAGCAGCGCGAGAAGCGCCTGGTCGAGCAGATGGTCACGGCAGCGGCAAAAGGTGGGGAGGGTGTTGTCCGGCTGGATGATACGCTGGGCGCCGTGCATGAGGGACGCGTCCAGACCCTGATCGTCAAGGAGGGCTACCGTGCCAAAGGGTACACCTGTGACGGGTGCGGATATATCACCACGCAGGTCATGGACGTTTGCCCATTTTGCGGAAAGCAGTTTAACCAGATCAACGATGCGGTCGAGATGGCTGTCCATCGCGTGATGCAGGCCGGCGGTGATGTGGAAATTGTGCGCAACAACCGGGAGCTTGAAGAGATCGGGATCGGCGGGTTGTTGCGTTATTAGGGCCCAACCACTGTAAATCAAAAAACGGGCGGGTAAATTTGCTCAAAAAAAACTGCACCCCCAAAGTTGGACACAACCAACGAAGGGGGTGCAGTTCAGTAAATCCCGCCCGTTTGCCATTTAACCGAATCGTTCTTCTTTCCAAACATCGGCCTGGTTATGGTAGCCAGCCTGTTCCCAAAATCCGAGTCGGTCGCTTGGCATGAATTCCAGCGAGCGCAGCCATTTGGCTCCCTTCCAGAAATACGGCGTGGATAATTCTCCCTTGTCCGGGATGTAACCCACCACACCACGCAGCGGGTAGCCGTGTTCGGAGGTGATCTCTTCGCCGTTCAAGTGGGTGGCCAGCAGGAAGTTTTCCTGCAGCACAACTTCCAGCGGCAGGTTGACCGTGAAGCCGTACTCGGCGTGCTGCATCACGTGCGTGGCGGTTGGTTTAAGCTTGATCAGGCCCTCTTCGACCAGCGTCCTGACCGCGACGCCTTCCCACTCCGTGTCGAATTTGGACCAGCGGGTCACGCAATGGATATCCATCAGGATTTTTGTGCGCGGCAGCTGATTGAACTCATCCCAGGTCCAGCCACGCTCTTCTTCGACCTCGCCCCAGATCCGGAAATCCCATGTGGCCGGATTGAAGGATGGGACCGGGCCATAATGCAGCACGGGGAATTTCAGGGTCAACGCCTGGCCCGGGGGCAGCCGGCCATCCTGGCGGACGCGTTCTTCTTCTTCTCGTCGGTTGGGGCCTTCAAATGAAAACATGCGCTTACCTTTCAGGTCCGAATTATATCAAACGGTGACACAGCCTCAGAACCTCCGTGCCACCGCAATTTTACCCGGCGAATCTTACGAAAGGCTTAACCGCCGCCTAGAAGCTGAAGCTGCCTCCCGGCTTGAGCACGCTTACCTTGGCGCCGGTTTCCTTTTCGACCCGTGCAGCCCAGGCCTGGCCATCCTGCGCGATCAGTTCGAAGGTGTTGTAGTGGATTGGGATGACAAATTTGGGCTGGATCAGTTTGACGGCGCGCAGCGCGTCGTCCGGCCCCATGGTGAAGTTGTCGCCGATCGGGATCACAGCCAGGTCGATGCCCTCTTCCCCGATCAGTTTCATGTCCCCGAACAGGCCCGTGTCCTGCGCCAGGTAGACTTTCTTGCCGTCATTGGTCGTCAGCAGAAAACCAGCCGGGTTGCCGCCGTTCGACCCGTCGGGGAGCTGCGAGCCGTGCAGGGCCAGCGTCAGTTTGAGATAACCGAAGGGATATTTGAATCCGCCGCCCAGGTGCTGCCCGTGGACCTTCTCGACGCCCTTGGTCTCGAACCAGGCGGCAATCTCGAAGTTGCTGATCACGGTGGCCCCGGTGCGCTTGGCGATTTCGACGCCGTCGCCGACGTGATCGCCGTGCCCGTGGCTGACCAGGATATAGTCTGCCTCGACCTTGTCGGCCGAGATGGGTGCCGCCGGGTTGCCGCTGAAGAAAGGATCGATCAGGAGTCTGTGGCCGTCAGTTTCCAAACCGAGGGTCGCATGTCCGTACCAGGTCAATCTGTTTGTCATCACAGTGCTCCTTTATTTTGGTGAATTTAGACGAGCTCATTAAGTATAGGCAATATCAGTGGGTTGGTCAAATTTAGGTTGCAATTGGGCGATTTCTCTCTATAATTGATTAGTATCGTTTACAGGAGTGCTTGCATGAAAATCAGACCGACCCTTCGCCAGCGTTTGCAATATTCCTTTGATAACCTGATGTCGCGCGGCACACCCGCATTGATCGCGGGGCTTGCGGCGCTTTCCCTGGTCATGGTCCTGCTGGCGGCTTTTATCATCCGTCTGGGAGGAATGCTGCTTGCGCCGGAAGGCAGCGCTGCCCCCATGCCCTTCATCGAGGCTTTTTGGGACAGCCTGATGCGCACGCTTGACCCCGGCACGATGGGCGGCGACCAGGGCTGGGGCTTCCGTCTGGTGATGCTGGTGGTCACGGTCGGCGGCATCTTCATCGTCAGCGCCCTGATCGGTGTGTTATCCAGCGGGTTGGACCAGCGCCTGGAGCAGCTTCAGAAAGGCCGTTCGAAAGTGCTTGAAAATGGCCATACGGTTATCCTGGGCTGGTCAGCGCAGGTCTTTACCATCCTGTCTGAATTGATGGCCGCCAACGAGAACCAGGATAAGGCCCGCATTGTGATCCTGGCCAATAAAGATAAAATTGAAATGGAAGATGAGATCCGCGATCGCGTGCCGCAGATCGGTAGTACCAGGATCATCGTCCGCTCGGGAAACCCGATCGACCTGACCGACCTGGAAATTGCCAGCCCGCATACAGCCAAATCGATCATTGTCCTGCCGCCGGAGAAGGGGGATCCGGATGCGTATGTCATCAAAACCGTGCTGGCGATCACCAACAATCCCAAGCGGCACCCCGAGCCCTACCACATCGTCACGCAGATCCATGACCAGAAGAACCGGGATGTGGTCGAGATGATCGGCGGAAATGACAGGGTCCAGGCAGTCCTGAGCGGCGACCTGATCGCCCGAGTCGTTGCGCAGACCTCGCGCCAATCCGGTCTGTCAGTGGTTTACACAGAGCTGCTCAACTTTGGCGGCGACGAGCTGTACTTCTCGTTCGAGCCGACCCTGGTTGGCAAAACTTATGCTGAAGCCCTGCTGGCTTACGAAGATTCGTGCGTCATGGGGCTTGAAACAGCGGATGGGACAATCCGCATGAACCCGCCGATGGATACGCTGCTCGCGGCGGGAGACAAACTGTTCGCGCTCTCGGCCGACGACGATACGATTCATGTCTCAGGTCTGGCCGAGATCCCGATCGATGCGAGCGCCATCCGCGCGAACGGCCGGAAACGCAGCCTGACCCCGGAAAAGACCATGATCCTGGGCTGGAACGAATGCGCGGCGATCATCATCCGCGAGTTGGACCATTACGTGGCCAGGGGCTCGCGCGTTATGGTTGTGGCTGACGTGGACGATCACCAGGTCAAGCGCGAACTCAAGGAATGTCGTGAGCGCATGCCCAACCAAAAGGTGACCTTCCTGCCCGGCGACACCACCAGTCGGCGCCTGCTCGAAAGTCTCAAAGCTGACGAATACGATCACATGATCGTCTTGAGTTATACCGGCCTGGAGGTGCAGGAAGCGGACGCCAAAACGCTGGTCACGCTGCTGCACCTGCGCGATATTGCCGAGACGGACGCGACGCCCTTCTCGATCGTCAGCGAAATGCTCGACCTGCGCAACCGTCAACTGGCCGAAGTAGCCCACGTGGACGATTTCATCGTCAGCGCCCACCTGGTCAGCTTGATGATGTCGCAGCTTTCCGAAGATGCTGACCTGTATGCCGTTTTCGATGATATCTTCGATGCGGAAGGTTCGGAAATCTATCTCAAACCAATTGGCGAGTATATCGAGACCGGCCGGCCGGTCAACTTCTACACGCTGGTCGAGGCTGCCGGGCGGCGTGGACAGACGGCCTTCGGTTACCGCCTGGTGCGCGAGGCCGGGGATGCGGCCAGGTCGTATGGCGTGCATACCAATCCGAAAAAGTCGGAACTGGTTACATTTTCCCCCGAAGACAAGCTGATCGTGATCGCGGAGGATTGAGGGGGGATGGCGCAATCCCTGATGGCTGGGTTATATGCCTCTCTCCCGAAGGACGCCGGGACGATGTGCGTTTGGTGCAGTGCAGGTGAGAGCCTCGTTCTTTAACGTTTGAGAGCCTTCGACGTCCACTTCGCTAGACTTTTCGTTGCCCCCATGCGGCTGGGCAAATCCGTCTACTTATTCTCAACAGGGAAGGAATGACTTAGCAAGAAAGCTTCTACGTGCAGCCCCGAGTCTATTTTTTGCGAAAAACCCTCCTAACGACCCCAACCCATGGGAGATCTATTCTGGTTGCATTTACGTGGACTGGATCATCCACAACTGGCTCGATCAAACATGTCCCTCAGTCCGCTAGCGCCTCTTAAAAGCTTGAAAAAAAGTGAACCGTAGGTAGTATGAATCGCCAAATCCACATCTGTAAGTTTGTTTACAAATTATTGCTTCTGGTGCTTATGGTGACAATCACTAACTGTTCGGGACCTCAAAGTCCAATTGCCACGAGCCAGACTAGCCCGGCAACGCCGGCGTTGCCAGTTACAAAGACAGAGACACCAATCCCAACCGCTACAGCTCGTCCCAGTCGTCTAACAATCAATTGTATTGACGTTGCTGGCGATGTCACCAAGGAGCCCCTGCTCGATGGAACTCTGGTAGCATATGAGATTGATGGCCCGGTTTTTCTTCTGAATCTAAAGACGAGCAATAAAACTATATTGCCAGATGCTTTTGAGGTGGCAATATCACCGGATAGAAGCAAGCTGGCATATAATCAGATACAGGGTGACATGATTATTGCAGATGAACGCGGGAATAAACTTAAGAGTATTTCTGATCCTCAGCAGCGATTGATGCCGGCCCAATGGTTGGACAATATGCATTTAGCCATCAGTAGTCGCAGGACAGAAAAAGACGGGCCGTTGGTTCTCGATTCGCTGATTGTGCTAAACATCCTCACTGGCGCGAAGCAAGAACTATTGCCCGAATACCCTGATATCAACTATTTCTTTCCCCCGGCTTTTCAGTGGCAGGGTTATTACTTAAGTAGAATAGTCCCCGATCCCACACTCCAATATATTGTTTATCCGGCATTTGGAGGAGAGCTTGTCCTGTGGGATGTATTACATTCCCGCGAAGTACGGCATGTGTATGGAATAGATGAACTGGGTACTCCTTGGTGGTCACCAGATGGCACGCGTTTCATCACTAGTGTGCCCATAAAATTTACCGATAGTGAAAACAATACTCATTTCAACATTGATGATGGTTTACCATATATAGGTGGAAACGACTTAATCACCATGAACCAGGTCGGGGAAACTCAGCGCCTAACCTATTTAACAACAGAATATAAGGCTGAAGAGTTTCACTATACTTGGTCGCCTGATGGACAGCAGGTGGCTTTTTGGATGCAATTCGATAACAGCGATGATTCACAGCTCGCTGTGGTAAACATAAGCACGGGCGAAATTACAAATTATTGCAAATCCACCACAGATGGAGGCACGTCTACGATATGGTCTCCAGACGGCGGCCAATTAGCTATAAGTCCTGTTAACAGCGATTTACAGACAAGTACTGTTATTGTTGATCTTGAGCATCACGCCGCCGTGAAAATTGCCGACCGAGTTGTTGTGCTTGGTTGGATGAAGTAGATTTTTCCTCGTCTGCAAGGGCACAGAGGCAACACTTTTGTATTACGAGGATTATACAAAAACACCTCGATGGAGGTATGTTAAGGGACTTGTGAAGTGATGGAGTTGGAAACCATGACAACAGTTATTCTTAGTAAATCGCTAACAAAATGCATTATGCTCTGCTGTTGCCTGCTGATATCTATTGTCTCTTGTGTAAAGATTAAACCTACAGCAGCCATCGAGGCTTTAAAAACCTCGGGTTCCGGAACAGTCGAGGCGCCGTCGAATGATGCAATTCAAATTGGTGATGGGGGACTTTTATCAGGAAAAATATGTGGTCCTCCTTGTTTTTGGAACATCGTGCCAGGCGAAACAAAAAAGGCAGAAGTAATACAAACTTTGGAAGATCGGAATATTTATCATTCCTGTCAAGCGTCGAATGAAAATGCTAGCCTTGGAGCTGGGATTAGCTGCCATCAAGATGGCGCCAATTATTGGACCAGAATTGACATCATTTTTCGCAAGGGAGCAGATGTTGTTGAATCTATAGGTTTTGGTCCATCACAGCAAATGCTAATTAAAGATGTGGTTGCGAAATATGGCAATCCGGAATTTGTAGAAATTCTAGAAGACGGCACAATAGAACATCCCACCGCTCAAATGATTCTTTATTACGATAAGATCAGTGCTTTCCTGTCACTGCCCACACAAAACGATACTTCCTATTATGTAGGTCCCGATATTAACATTATTTATGTCGTATATTGGGATGCGGAATCGATTACCAAAATTCTTAAAGATTCTAGTAATATCATTTTGCCTTGGAATGGGTTTGGTAAATATAAGTAAGAGTGTGGCTATTCAATCACATTTTCTTCATGAATGTCTTCGTGGCCACGCTTTATTCCTATGCAGTCAGCTAAAACCCAATATATCAACTTATTTGGGCAATAAGCCACCAATAATTTGAGTCACCATTGCTAAGTGGATAATACAGAGCGAGCATATTTTCTTTCACATACTTTCTCGTGCTTACTATCCCATAATCACCTGGATCAACGGCACTCCCACGATCACCAGCACGGTGACCACAAAGGGC
>CAYOUV010000064.1:0-17683 GCA_964407265.1 uncultured Anaerolineaceae bacterium
GCAGGGCAGGTTGAAGCGTTCCTTCATCTGGGGGACAGACCGTATTCTTCCTTTCGCAGGCGGTCAGGAAGAATACAAATATTATGATCATGAAAATCAGGCAATCCCGTTTTTTTGGCATGTAAGTATCCTCGTTTTTACATTTACATGTGAAATATAGCACTAATGAAATGGGCCGTCTTTGCTTTAACGCAAATCGGGAGCTATGCAGCTTGGCTCATTGACTCTCGTGACCAGACTGGATGAGTTCCCCATAGCCTATCGCATTCCGCATCGCTCGAAATGCCGGTCAATCTCCGTGCTTTCAACCCCTTAGAGCAGGAAATTTATTACCCTGCCCGGGCTGGTAGTACCAGTGTCCCAATAGACAGCGGCAATACAATTAAGATATAATCTATCTAATTATTGTTTCCCTGAAAACGTATTCAGGGTGCCTAGGTCCTCAGGAGGTAAGTATGGCTGGACTCAAGGTGGCCCTCTTCGGAAGATTCCGAGTCATTCAGGATGCACATCAAAGCGAGGGATTCGAAGGTCAAAGAGTAAGAGAACTTTTAAGTTATTTGTTGGTCTTTCGAGATCGTCCGCACGGACGCGAAAGCCTGGCAGAAATCCTATGGGGAAACCTGCCGCCTGAAAAGTCCAAGAAAAATCTACGCCAGACGCTCTGGAGGCTCAAAACCGCCCTCACCGAACAATGCCCACCCGCTGCAGCCGACCTGCGCTGTGAGCTGGAGTGGATTCAACTCGCCCCATCCCAGGCCTGGTGGTTGGACGTGGCCGTCTTCGAGCAAACCTTCCTAAGCCTAAAGAACCAACGCGCAAGCCAACTCAATCCGGAGCACTTCGCCCAACTCCAAATGGGGGTCGACCTATACGCCGGCGATCTGCTCCAAGGCTGTTATCAAGACTGGTGCCTGGCCGAACGCGAGCGCTACCAGACCATGTATCTGCTGCTGCTCAACAAGCTGGTGCAATATTGCGAGGCGCACCAGGACTATGAGACCGGTCTGGCTTACGGCGAACGCCTGCTGCAGCATGACCGCGCCTACGAGCGCGCCCACCGCATGATGATGCGGCTCTATTTCCAAGCTGGCGACCGCACCCAGGCTTTGCGTCAGTACCAGCGCTGTGTAGTAGCCCTGCGGGATGAACTGGGCGTTGGCCCATCCGATCGTACCATCCAGTTGTCCGAGCAAATCCGCTCCGACCGCCTGCATCGTCCAACCTTGCGAACTCTCGAAAAGAATGATTGGCCGGAGGGCCCGTCGCTTGAAGACACGGCCAAGCGTTTGAATGAATTTGCCACCACGCTGACTCACATCCAGGCCCAGATCCAGCAGGAGATCGACTCAATCCATTCACACATCGACCTGAGTAGCTGAAGGCGCAAGCGCAAACCAATACAACCGTGCTGAGCCATCGGGCTGCACGGTTCTTTTTTTATTCACCCAAAGAGACGCAACAGAGACGTCCCGGAGACGCGCCTGCAGATTGCCGGCAGCCATAATGTGTTCATGAACATCCTTGCAGACCACAGGCAGGAGTGTTGACCCATTGAATGAATGGTCCGATGAATACGATAGCAAGTCCGAAATCCACTCCTTCATCGTTCGCATCTGGTTGGAGGAAATCGAACCCGTGCCAGAACAGACCACCTGGCACGGTCGTATCGTCTACCTGAGCAACGGAGAGCAGAATTACTTCAGGGATCTAATGGAGATTCCCCGGATCATCCAGACTCGCCTGGGTCTGAAGAACACGCGCTAGTCCGCAAGTCTGCCAGATTCATCACATAGCGTGCAGGCGCAACTACCATATGGATCAAGCCCATCCAGGGGAAGCCGCGGCTGTTCCCATGCGGTGGTGATGCACTTGGTACTGGCTGGTCAGAAAGAAAAACCGTCATATTTTCTCGTCAACTACCAAAGGAGGTATGTCATGCCTGTCACCCCTAATTATCCAGGCGTCTATATCGAGGAAATCTCCAGCGGAGTACGGACCATCACCGGGGTCAGTACTTCGGTTACGGCCTTTGTGGGAACCGGGAAACGCGGCCCGATCAATCGGGCCGTACATGTCCTGAGTTACGCCGATTACGAGCGACGTTTCGGTGGGTTGTCCGCCGATTCGGAAATGAGCTACGCCGTACGCCAATTCTTCATTAACGGCGGCAGCGAAGCCTGGGTGGTACGGCTCGCCGGATCATCCACCACAGCAACCAAAACGCTGCAAGATTCGATCCCGGAGGATGTCCTGAAGATCGACGCCCTGGATCAGGGTTTATCGGGGAACTTTATCAAGGTAGGGATCGATTACGAAGGATCAGAAAATTCCTTTAAGCTGAGCCTCAGCTTCACCGATCCCGACGCCCCGGCAATCTCCGTCAGCGAGTCATTCCCGAATCTCTCGATGAGTAAATACAATCCGCGTTTCGCTGAATCAGTCGTCAACGGAAGCTCGAACCTGGTCAAGCTAACGCGGGTCGCTTCATCGGCTGTCCTGGCGGCGCTGGGAAAGGGAAAAAGCCTCAGCGGTTACCTGACCAATTCCGGCGACAGCAGCGGGACACTCGTAAACGTGGCTAACTTGATCGACGCAGGACACAGCCGTTTCCAGGTTATGCAAAACGGCCTGGCTCCCGTCAGCGTCCAGCTCACTTCAGGGGACGCCTCCGGCGGGACCAATTCGGCCAGGCTGACGTCGCTGTGCAATGCCATCAAGACGCAGGTATCTTCCAATCCCGGTTACGGCGGGTTTACTTGCGTCAAGGATGGGAGCGGAAAACGTATCGAAATGACTTCCGGGGTCGCCGGCGAGAATTCCAAAGTGGTGGTCCTGCCCGGCACCCAGAACGACCTTTCGGTCCGCCTCAAATTGGGAGTTTTGAACGGCGGTGACGAGATCGAAGCTGAAGCGGCCTTACGACCAACGGAGACGCCTGCCACACCCGACGTTTTCCTCGAAAGCGGAAGCGAGACCCCAGTGACCGCGCTCAACGCCTACACATCCTACATTGGCAGTCAAGCGAACCGCACCGGCATCTACGCGCTCGAGAGCGTGGACCTTTTTAACATTCTCTGCCTCCCAGGTGTCAGTGATGCTGGGATTCTGGCAGACTCGGTCGCTTATTGCCTCGCGCGACGCGCATTCCTGATCGTCGATGCCCCCAGCAATGTGGATACACCCGATGCGATGGACACCCTGATTGCAGGCACTTCGCTTCCAAAGTCCGATCATGCCGCCGTATATTTTCCCTGGGTGAAGATTGCCGATCCCTTGAACAACGGCAAACCGAGATTGACAGCTCCCAGCGGTATGGTGGCCGGTCTTTATGCCCGCACCGATAGCGCACGAGGCGTCTGGAAGGCGCCGGCCGGTACGGAAGCAACGCTGGCAGCGCAAGGGGTTGAGTACAACCTGACAGACCTCGAGAATGGCACGCTCAATCCCAAGGGCGTCAACTGCATCCGCCTGCTTCGGGTGTACGGGACGGTCGTATGGGGCGCGCGAACCTTGCGCGGGGCAGACCAGATGACCTCGGAATGGAAGTACATCCCGGTACGTCGCACGGCGCTCTTCATCGAGGAAAGCCTGTTTCGCGGCACGCAGTGGGTGGTCTTCGAGCCCAACGACGAGCCGCTCTGGGCGCAGATCCGCCTGAATGTGGGCGCCTTCATGCACACCCTCTTCCGCCAGGGCGCCTTCCAGGGCACCTCGCCGCGCGAGGCTTATTTCGTCAAATGCGACAAGGAGACCACCACGCAGGATGACATCAACCGCGGCGTGGTCAATATCCTGGTCGGCTTCGCCCCGCTCAAACCGGCAGAATTCGTGATCATCCAGATCCAGCAGATCGCCGGACAGATCCAGGCTTAAGGAGACCGACATGGCACAGTTCAGTGTGAATCCACAACGTTTCGACCCCTATAAAAATTTCAAATTCCGCGTCAAATGGGACGGTAAATACGTCGCCGGCGTCAGCAAAGTCGGCGGACTGAAGCGCACCACCGAGGTGGTCAAGCATCGCGAAGGCGGTGATCCCAGCACCAGCCGCAAGTCGCCGGGACGGACCGAGTACGAGGCCATCACGCTCGAACGCGGCGTGACCCACGATAAGGAATTCGAACAGTGGGCCAACAAAGTCTGGAACTTCGGCTCCGGGCTGGGTGCGGAAGCCTCGCTCAAAGACTTTCGCAAGGACATCATCATCGAGCTTTACAACGAGGCCGGGCAGCTGGCGATCGCCTATAAGGTCTACCGCTGCTGGGTCTCCGAATTTCAGGCCATGCCCGACCTGGACGCCAATGCCAATGCCGTCGCCATCCAGAACATCAAGCTGGAAAACGAGGGCTGGGAACGCGATTACGAGGTCGCCGAACCAAGCGAACCAAGCTTCACCGAACCCGCCTGACCTGAATGATGCGCCCGTTTTCGGCTTCCGAATTACTGGGCATCTGGGAGGAAGGTGTAGGCCGGATGCCGGCTGAACAGGCGCTGGTGATCCTGGCGGCTGCCTTCCCGCGGGTCCCGCACACCAGGCTGGGCCAGTTGACCGTCGGCCAGCGCGACGCCTGCCTGCTGCATCTGCGCGCTTTGACCTTCGGCACACATCTCACAGGCCGGGCGACCTGCCCGGCCTGCCAGGAACAACTGGAACTGGCCTTCGAGGCGGGAGAACTGCTGCCAGCGGACTCCTTGCTGCCTGATCCCGAGGCAAACGAGCCAGAAAACAGCGCGACCTCCTTCGAAATCGATGCCTACGAACTGACCTTCCGCCTGCCGACCGCGATTGACCTGGCAGCGCTGCGGGATATCTCCCTTGCCCAGGAACAACTGCTCGCAGCCTGCCTGCTTGCAGCCCGGCATAAAGGGAAAGATGTTCGGGTAGCCGACCTACCTCCTGCGGTACTGCAGGCTCTGACCGGCCGCATGGGGCAGGCGGAGCCGCTTGCAGACCTGAGCCTGGCCGCCACCTGTCCGGCCTGCGGGCACAACTGGCAGATCCTTTTCGATATCGTCAGCTACTTCTGGAGCGAGATAAACGCCTGGTCGCTGCGCCTGATGCGCGAAGTGCACTCCCTGGCTTCGGCCTACGGCTGGCGCGAAGCGGACATCCTGGCGATGAGCGCCTGGCGGCGCCAGCGCTACCTGGAACTGATCGGACTATGAGCGAATTTCTCAGCAACCTAGCTGCACGCAGCCTGCAACCGGACCCGACCGGCGGACCGGTCCTGCAGCCCCGCCTGCCGTCGCTGTTCGAGCCCCCAAAGGGCGCAGAACTGAGCGGTGCGCCGGGTTTGGCGCCGCCGGCCGAGAGGACAGTCTCAGCGCTGGCCCCCCACCCGGGCCATGAGCCTGACCTTCCTCCCGAACCGCAGCAGCGGAAACAGCGCTCGCCTCTCCTACCGGATGAGCCGACCCCAACGCGCAGGCCCATCCCTGAGCGCGAACCGCCTGCCCCACCAGAGCCGTCCCTGCCCGAACCGCTCGCGGTCCCCCCTGAGCGCACCATCCAGACCCGCTTCGAGCGGGAAGTGGTCGTCAGAGAACAATCCATCCCCAAAACCGCAGCGGCAGTCCCGGAGCCCGCAGGTCAAGACTCACAGCCTGAACCGGCTTCCAGTCCCGGCGAAGAGGCCACGGGGAGTCCGAGCCGGCGGGCCCAAAGAGCGGAAGAACCGGCCCTGGGTGAAAATCCCGTCGAGCGGATCATCCGCCCGCGGGTGGCCCTCGTCCCGCTCCAGCCGTCCGAGCCGAAAGCTCTGTCCGCCCCGGCCTCCATCCCGCAAGTGCTGCACCAGTCCGAATCCGCGTCGCAAGTGGAAAGCCCCCAGGATGCGAACGTCCGCATCCACATCGGGCGGATCGAGGTGCGCGCGGTCAGTGCCCCACAGCCAGTGCAAGCGGCGCGACCCGCGCCGCCGCCCCACGGGCCGAAATTAACGCTCAATGATTACTTGCGCCAACGAAATGAGGGCAAGCGATGAGCAATTATTTGACGATTGCCACTGTCACCGAAGCCCTGCGCCAGCAGGTCCAGGAAGGGGCCCGCGAAGCCGGTTTCCCCGGCGCCGAGGCGTTGGTGCTGCGGCCGTCTTCCGATATTACCTCCGGCCATCCGACCGGCCACCCGAACGCCTTCGTGGGAATTTACCCCTACCAGATCCTGCCCAATCCCCACTGGCGCAATGCCAGCCTGCCCAACCGCGACAGCGACGGAACGCTGGTGCAGGGTGTCCGCTCGGCTTACGACTTGTACTACCTGCTGACCTGTTACGGCGATGATAGCGCGCTCGAACCGCAGCGCGTCTTCGGCGCCCTGCTGCGCCGCATGGCGGCCGAACCGATCCTGACCAAGGACATGATCAAGGACGCCACCTTTGGGGCGCTGGCCAACAACAACCTGGAGGGCGAAGTCGAATCGATCAAGTTTTCGCTGATGCCGCTCTCGCTGGAGGAGTTCTCAAAGCTGTGGTCGGTCTTCTTCCAGACCACCTACAACCTCTCGATCGCCCTGCAGGCTTCGGTCATCTTCATCGACGGGACCCAGGCTCCCGGCCCGGCCTTGCCGGTCTACAAGCGCAATGTCTACGTGCGCCCCATCGGCCAGCCGGTGATCGACCAGGTCCTTTCGCAGAAGTTGCCCACCGATCCGGTCGAAGCCAACCAGCCGATCGTGGCCGGGGACATCCTGGTGCTGGACGGCCGGCTTTTGCAAGCGGAGGGGCCTACGACTGCGCGGGTCGGCGGGAACGAGGTCAACCCCAGCGACCTGTCCACCGGGCGCATCAAGGTGCCGCTCTCGACGCCGACCTTCCCGGTCGACACGCTGCGAGCCGGGGTACAGGGCGTCCAGGTGATCCAATACCTGAACATGGGTACGCCCGAGACGCCGCACCAGGGCTTCGAGTCGAACGTGGCGGCCTTTGTCCTGCGTCCCACGGTCACACCCGGCGCGGTAACGATCGACGCCTCGACCGTGATCGACACGGTCACCTACCGCGATGCCACTATCGCGCTGACCCTCGACCCCAAGATCGGGTTGGACCAACGCCTGGTGGTCCTGCTGAATGAATTCAACCCGCCCTCCAACCGGCCGGCGCGGGCCTACCGCTTCGAGATAAAACTACCCGCGCCTCCGCCTGACCCAATCACGCTGGTGAATGCACCGGTCAAAAGCGTGGCTGCTGGGACTTACCTGCTGCGCGTCCAGGTCGACGGCGCCGAAAGCCTGCTTGACCCGGGCCCCGACCCGGGCGACCCGAAATACGTCGGCCCCCTGGTGACCATCTGATGATTGACAATGTGACCTCCCTGAACTGGTTCGACCTCAACCAGCAGTACCTGTCGGCTGCGCTGGAAGGCGTGCGTGCCCGCCTGGAGAGTCACGCGAACGGCCAGAATTCAACCGAGCAGGCCGTAAATGCGGATTTGCCGGATTTCAGCGATGCGCACCAGCCAGCCCCGCCGGCGCTGGTCACGTTGTGCAACCTGTTCAGCCTGTCGCCCTTCGAGCGGGAAGTCTTATTGCTGTGTGCAGGGCTCGAGCTGGACTCGCGCTTCCCGGCCCTGTGTGCTGCCGCGCAGAACGACCCCGTCAAGCCCTTTCCAACCTTCAGCCTGGCGCTGGCACTCTTCCCCGATTCGCACTGGAGCGCGCTTTCCCCGGCCGGACCGCTGCGCTACTGGCGGCTGATCGAGGCGGGGAATGGCAGCGGCTCGACCCATAATCCGCTGCGCATTGACGAGCGCATCCTGCATTACCTGACCGGCACCTCTTATCTGGACGAACGCCTGGTTGGGTACACCAAGCCGGTTGCACTCAATGGAGAGCTGGTGCCCTCGCATGACCAAATTGCGGGGCATATTGCGGCGCTCTGGTCGCAGCGCAGCAGCCAGAGCCAGCTGCCGGTGATCCAATTGTGCGGGAGCGAGGTGGCGGGCAAGCGCAACATTGCCGCTGCGGCCTGTGCCCGCCTGGGCATGAACCTGAACCTGCTGCCGGCCTACGCCATTCCCAGCAATCCCTTCGAGAACGAATCGCTGCGCCGCTTGTGGGAACGGGAGGCCGTATTGGGAGTCAGCGGGCTGCTCTTGGATTGCGACGACCTGGGCGAACTCGACCCGAATCAAAACGCTTCGATCCAGCGTTGGATCGAAGCAGCCGATTATCCGCTGATCGTTTGCAGCCTGGAGCGCCGCCCGATGGGAGTCAAACCCCTGATCACCTTCGAGGTCGGCAAACCGACCACCAGCGAACAGCAGCAGTTATGGCAGAGCGCGCTCGGCCCGGCGGTTGCCCAGCTCAACGGGCACGTGGAAGCGTTGGTCTCGCACTTCAGCCTGGACAGCCTGAGCATCCAGCGCATCGCGGACGAGACGCTGCGCGTTTCAGAGAGTACGCCCGGGCAGTTGGGCCTGTCCTTATGGAAAGCCTGCAGCAACCACGTCAACCCGCGCCTGGGGGAGCTGGCTCAGCGCATCGAACCGCGCGCCAGTTGGGACGACCTGGTGCTGCCGGAAGCCCAATCCACGATCCTGCACGACATCGCCCGGCAGATCCGCCAGCGCCTGAAGGTCTATGAGACCTGGGGCTTTGCCAGCAAATCCGCGCGGGGGTTGGGCATCAGCGCCCTGTTCGCCGGGGTCAGCGGCACAGGCAAGACCATGGCGGCCGAGGTGTTGGCCGACGAACTGCGCCTGGAGCTGTACCGCATCGACCTGAGCCAGGTCATCAGCAAGTACATCGGCGAGACCGAGAAGAACCTGCGGCGCGTGTTCGACGCAGCCGAGGGAAGCAGCACCATCCTGCTCTTCGACGAGGCTGACGCGCTGTTCGGCAAGCGCAGCGAGGTCAAGGACAGCCACGACCGCTACGCCAATGTCGAGATCAGCTACCTGCTGCAGCGCATGGAAGCCTACCGCGGGCTGGCGATCCTGACCACCAACATGCGGGACGCGCTCGACCAGGCCTTCCTGCGGCGCATCCGCTTCGTGATCCAGTTCCCCTTCCCCGACGAGGTCCTGCGGGCCGAGATCTGGCGGCGCATTTTCCCGGAGCAGACCCCGACAGAAGACCTGGACATCTCCAGGCTGGCCAGGTTGAACGTCACCGGCGGTAACATCCGCAACATCGCGCTGTACGCCGCCTTCCTGGCAGCCGACGCCGGCCAGCCGGTGCGCATGTCGCACCTGCTGCAGGCCGCGCGCGCCGAATTTGCCAAATTGGAGAAACCGCTGACCGCGGCGGAAATCGGAGGCTGGGAGTGAGGCGGGCGCAACGCGCGGCCAGCCTGCGCAAGCTTTCCGCTACCCCGCGCGCGATCGAGGTACAGATCGACGAGCTGGTGCTGCACGGCTTCCCACGCGCCGACCGCTACGCCATCGGCGAGGCGTTATCGCAGGAAATCCAACGCCTGCTGGCAGATGCGGGCAAGCAGCCGTTCCTGCGCCAGAGCACGGACCGGCCCGTTCTCGACGCCGGGCGGGTGGCGTTGGCGCCTAATGCCGATCCTGCCGCGGTGGGGGCGCAGGTAGGCCAGGCAATCCACACCAGCCTGAACCAGACCGACAAAGGAAAGCCCTAATGAAAGCCCAAGCAGCCGCCAAAGCCGCCCCGGTCAAGACCAGCACCGATCTCAAAGCGCAGCAGCGCAGATCGGTTGTGCCCGTTTCCCAGTTTGCCAGCGGTATTTTGCAGCGCACCTGTGCCTGCGGCAGTACCCCGGGTCCCTCCGGCGAGTGCACAGAGTGCCGCAAGAAACGTCTGGTGAGCGGGCTCCAAGCCAAGCTGGCTGTCAGCCAACCCGGGGATCGCTGGGAACAGGAAGCCGATCGCATGGCTGAGGCGGCCATCGCCGGATCTCCTTCACGCGTCAGGTCATTTGATCCGGCAACCACGCTACGGGTTCAGCCTGGACAAATCGCTGGTTTTAGCAAAGTCCCTGCCAGCGTGTACGATGCCGTCCACAGACCAGGCCAACCGCTCGATCCACAGACCCGCACATTGATGGAAGCGCGGCTGGGATATGACTTTCGCCACGTACGGTTACACAACGACCAGCAAGCCGCCCAATCTGCGCGTGAGGTGAATGCCCTGGCCTATACGGTTGGGAAGGATGTGGTTTTCGGTCCGGGTCAGTTCGCGCCGCACACTCACGCTGGTCAGAGGCTGCTGGCACATGAGTTGGCTCACACCGTGCAACAAGGAAGTACACAACCTCTCATCCAGCGTCAGGCTGCATCGTTCCGGGTCGAAGGGCTTCATGAAGGACGCGGCAGCGAACCTAATTTCGTCTATTTCGATCTGGGCCGGCCCTCCCCAACCGATAACCCGCCTGAAAGTGCGCTCGACTCGGCCGAGGAAGCCAAGGTCGAGAACAAGGCTCATGAAGCCCTGACTGCCAACGATCAGGAGATCAGCTTGTATGGTTTTGCTTCGGAGGAGGGCGGTGCCTCGGTCAATACTCCGCTGATCGACCGCCGTCTCGACGCCGTGCAGAACGTACTCGTGCGCGAAGGATTCCAACCGCCTCGCACGGTCAGGCGTCAGCACAACCTGGGGTGCAGCACCGGGAAATATGATTACCGCTTCTGGCGTGTGGTTGAAATGCAGCGCGGGACGACTGCTTCTACGCGCACTTGCACACCCAGCGCAACCCAACCAACGGCTTGCGCAACCAGGCAAGCTTCGGACATCGAGAGCGTTCGCTCTGCTGCGCATCAGTTGATCGTCGGGCCAAACGGCGCGCTCGCCCGCCTCGACAGATATATTCAAAATCAATCCAGTGAACCAGTTGTAGCCACCGCGCTCGACCGCTATTTCGGCAACAACCATTCCGTGCAAACGGCAACCGACGTCCGCGCGCGCGTGGATGCCATCCGCGTTTTCCTGGAGGCGCTGGCTCCTTCGGGCACGGCCTCCTTCCTGTGCGGGACGATGGACGAGCCCACCTGTCACACCGGGTCGCCGGCCAATGCCAGCCGCAGTCAGCAGCGCGTCACCATCTGTCCGACCTTCTTTACGAATCCAAAATACAATACCCGTCAAGAAGAGATCCTGATCCACGAATCGTCGCACGCCTCCAGCTTTGCCACAGACGACCGCGCCTACCAGCGCGAGCGGGTCATCCTGATCCTTTCTACCCAGCAGGCGCTTGCCAACGCGCAGTCGATTACCGATTTCATTCTCGAGATGAACGGTCGCGCACCAGCGCTCGGACCTGAACACCCTGATCAGATAGCCGGTTGCACTCCACGCCGTGAACGTTTGATCCGTGAGGCGCTGGCCTGGGCGCAGCGCTGGAACACTTACGCGATGTTCGGGACCGCCCAGACCTACGGTAATGTCAACAACACGGCAGCCATGTCACCCTACATCAACGCTCATTTCGGGCGCTCTGACCCCGCAACGATTGCGGGAATCTATGATCGCTACCGCGCCATGGACGGCTGGTTCAAAGAGTTCTACGACATCCGCTGCATGTCTGCCCGGCACTGCTCCACGACACGCTCGGTAAACTGGACTCTGACACGGGCTGCCTCGCCATCCGGCGGAGGTCCGTTGCCGCAACCGACTGCCGCGGGAAGTAGCCCCGCATCTCCATCCGGGACAACGGGTCCCGCGGGTGGCTCATCGACCACGGCGGCAAGCTCGCCCACCGCGCCTGCCCCAACAAGTGCGCCTGTGACAGCAGCGACGCCGGCCGGCAATATTACCATCTGTCCGCAGTTTTTCAGGCTGGGCACGCTCTACGACCGCACCGTGGAAATGTATTCCGGCCTGGCCATGCACATGCCCGGCGTCTCAGCAAGCCAGTCCCGTTCGTACGCGCGCCTGGCCTATAACTACAAAACCGAATTCTGGGGGGTACGCTGAAATGAGGCAGACCATTACCCCCAAGGCCAACTCGCTTGCGGCTCAACAGTCCCCACCTTTGCCCACCCGTTTGAGCCCATTGTGAACCAGCAGCGGACAAGACGACCTTAAATTAGAAAGTTCAAAACACTCATGAAAGAATTAGCTCGATACCCAAGCCAGCATATACCAGCCAAGACAGCCCACATGAATTCCGGCGTACTCCAGGCGAAGTTGCACGTGAACCAGCCCGGGGATGTCTTTGAACAGGAAGCCGATCGCGTCGCTGCGGATGTCATGCTGTCTCCCTTTTCTCACAAGGCCGGGGGGCAGGCGTGCGGCGTCGTCCAGCGCAGGGTATCCGAAAGCAGTGACGGTTTGCAAGAAGCGCCATCCGTTATAGGTGAAACGCTGCAATCGACTGGCCAGCCGCTGGACGCTTCCACACGGAAGTTCTTCGAAAACCGCCTGGGGCATGACTTCAGTCGGGTTCGCATACACAACGACACACGGGCGTCTGAATCGGCGCGGGCAGTAAGTGCGCTGGCATACACCGTTGGGAAGGACATAGTCTTCGGAGCAGGGCAATATGCGCCATCCACTCCGCAGGGACGCAGACTGCTGACCCACGAACTGGTTCATGTTCTGCAGCAAGGCGGCCAATCTTATCGACCCGGCACACCACTGCGTGTGACTGCGCCAAACGGGGCGCCTGAACATCAAGCCAATGCTGCCGCCAGATATCTGGGGCAGACTACCTGGCTGGTCCCGGGCAGCGGACCAACCGCGATTTCCCTGCAGAGAGCACTGGAGGTACCTGCCTCACCAACAGTCGGGTCGAAATCGACGACGGATGACATGTGCGCCGGCTGGTTTTCCGATCACGAAAGTATGACCAAGCGGGCAGCCGAGCACTACGTGCAGACGGAATTGAAGGGAAATCGAGGCGGAGTCGAGAAGATCGAGTGTGACCTTTTTAATGCAAACCGCGCATACGCCTGCACGGCCCACTTCAGCGATGGCACGCCGATCCGCGTGATCGTACTTAAGGACGTCATCATCGTCAGCGTAGCCCCGATCAACAGCATGTACCCGCCGCCTGACCGGCCGTTATGTTGGTATGACTACGCATGCGTAGGACCCAACCGCGAATTGGTCCTGACCAAACGCAAGTGCCAGAGCGCGAAACCAGCCGCAGGCGCATCCCCCGGGAGCGGCAGGGGTCCTAATCCATGAGAAAAAGAGGCGTTGTGGAAAAGATTTTGCAGAAAACTTCGGAGAAAAAGCTAACCGGATGATAGCAGCAACTGGATATGCAAACAGCCTTCGAACACTGCCAAAGGCGAGCGTGAGTACTGCGCCCATCCTGCAGCGCAAGTGCGCCTGCGGCGGAGCGCCCGGTCCATCCGACGAATGCGAGGAGTGCCACAGGAAGCATTCCGGTATGCTGCAACGACGGGCGAGGCGACCCCAGCCAGACAATGAAGTGCCAACAAGCGTGCACGAGGTCCTGAACTCCCCGGGGCAGACGCTGGACGCCGCTACGCGCGCTTTCATGGAGCCGCGCTTCGGACACGATTTCAGCCGGGTGCGGGTACATACGGATTCCCGGGCAGCCGAGTCGGCGCGTGCGGTGCAGGCGCTGGCCTATACAGTGGGTTCACACCTGGTCTTCGATGTCGGGCAATATGCCCCGGCCTCACTAGCCGGGCAGAGACTGCTGGCCCACGAATTGACGCACGTCGTCCAGCAGGGCACAGGTCCGACGCGGTTGAACGCCAAGCTCGAAGTCAGCGCGCCTGGGGATGCCAGCGAACGGGAAGCCGACGGGATGGCTGAACGGGTGGTTCGTTCCCCAATGGCCGAGAGGGCAGCAGACTCGCTTCTCTCGAGCGCATCCTCACCGAGCACTTCTCCCCGGCTGATGCGGACCACCCACCCGAATTGCACCCCCACTGTAACCGGGGTAAGTAACCCGGATGCAGTCATCGACCAGGCGCAGGCCAGGGCAATCCAGGCTGCGGGAGCAGCCTTGCAGGAACTAGCCAGGCCGTCCTCGCGGACGCTGCTGCTGCTCGACCAATGGTTCCATTGCCCCTCGGTATCCGACATCCGGCAAATCACGGCCAATTTGAGGAGGATAGAAGCCGCCTTGCCTACTCTGACCGTTCGCTGTCTTGACAGCGCCTCCAGTCTCTGTTCCCAAGGCTATCTTGGCGAAGTAACCGACACTGATGTACCTTGGTGCCCAGAGTTCTTTCGACGGACACCAGCGCCAGCCAATCAAATCGGACTAATATTAACCGCTGCGGGTCGTTCGGTCGGAATGGAGGATGGAGATTCTTCAATTCTTGATGATTTTACCCATTCGTCGAGCGAGATGATGGGTTTGGACTGGACGTACGCTCACTTTATTGTCGAAGCGACAAGGATTGGCCAAGATCGTCACTCAGCGATCATCCCCTGCCACCCGGTGGACACGAGCATGGATGTGGTCGTGCCTCCGGAGGCGGTCAGCAACCCGCGGCTGATCCATCGCCTGAGCCCCACGGAGGCGGTCGAACCGGGAGCCATAATCCGACGCGTGTACCGCGATCGGAGTGGAAAAGAGTTCATCTACGATGAGCGCCTGCCAGGCGCCAGCGTCCGCCTCCCCAACGAAACCCCGCGCTATTATTTTCAAGAAGGGCACCAGTTTTAGAGGACCCAACTGTGATGATGGAATATAAAGCACACATCCGCTCCCAATTCACACCTGCGCCAGGCAGCCACCTTTCGCTTCAGCGCAAATGTGCCTGTGGCGGGACTCCGGGTCTCCCCGATGAGCGCGAAGAGCACCGCCGAAAACTGGGCGCCCACCAGCTAGCCCGGCTACAGGCAAGGTTGGCGGTCAACCAGCCGGGGGATGTGTGGGAACAGGAAGCCGAACGCATGGCCGAGAGTGTCATGGCCGGGCGTCCGGCCACTCCCGGGCTGGCGGCTCCGATGCGAGTCAACCGGGACGGAGCCGCTCCGGCGGCGGAGGTGCCCGCCAGCGTGCAGGCAACCCTCCGGTCGCCGGGAGAGCCGCTGGACGTCGCCACCCGAGAGCACATGAGCCGGCACTTCGGACACGACTTCAGCCAGGTGCGGGTCCACACCAACGGACTGGCGGCCGAATCGGCCCGGGCTCTGGGTGCAGACGCCTACACCGTCGGCCGAGAGGTGGTCTTCGACTCCGGCCGTTATGCCCCCTCCAGCCCAGGCGGGAGGCGGCTGCTGGCCCATGAATTGACCCATGTCATCCAGCAAGGCGCCTCAGCCTCCCCTGCCGGAGTGATCCAGCGCAGCTTAAAAACCTACGTCAAAGCCATGAACCAGAACCCGCCCGACTGGTACACGGCCGCCCTGCACCTGAACGGCGAGTCCACGGCCATCATACACCAGATGTTGAAGAACCTTGGCGACCCGCAGCGCATCGCCAAGCTGCACCAGGCCGCCCTTGACGGAGCCGGACTGGGCGCCTGCTCAAACGTGGCCCTGCTGACCGAGGCCGATTACCTGAAGGTTAAACCCGGCGAAAAACCGGCAGACCGGTCGAAATGCAAGCAGGAAGCCACCCCCGCGCCCAAGCAATCAACGTCCCAGGCAGGTGGTGCGGTCGACCCGCTCAAGCGCTCGGCAGCGGAGATCATGGCCGACGACAAGTATATGGACAACCACATCACGAAAATGGAGTATTACGCCGCCCAGGAGGCCCACATCTTCTATGACGACGGCAGCAAGCTCGAACTGGGACTCGTCCCGCCCTACGTCAAGAATCCGTTCGAAGGGGTCGACTACCATACCGCCCGTACCACCCACATCAGCGTGGATACTCACGAGCCCGGGGTTTATAAGTACATTCCGCGCGGCACCGAAATCCATCCGCCAGCCGGGACAAAGTACAGGGAAGTCCTGGACCAGCTTACCCGCACGGTCACCTTCAAGGTCGAGCCGAAAAGCCAGCGCATCGTGCCCACCCAGGTCAACACTCGCACGGCCCCGATCGTCTGCCAGATGCTCCAAGAATCGGAGGCCGAGTACGAAAAACTGATGGACGCGACCTCCAAAGGCGGCGTGAAGGTGTTCACCGCAATCAAGCATGTCCTGGAAATCTACAGCCTGCTCCCGGCTGGTGGCCTGGCCCGCGGTGTCTCCACCCCAGCCGCACCGGCTGCCGCGGCCGCCGAGGCCTCGGAGAGCATCGTCGCCCGGCTAGCCAGGAAGCTGGCTGAGATCCTGGCTAAAGGCGGCCGGGTGGGAGAGCTGGTCGCCGAGGGAGTACGGTTCGGTGAGGTGGTCGTCTCTCGCAAAGGCAGCTCCCTGGCGGTGGAATACACGTTCATTGAGAATGTCGGCCGGGTAGCCGGTGAAGGCCGGGTGATGCAGGTCGCCCTTGAACAGGCCGCTGTCCAGGCCGCCAAGGAGGCCGGAGTCAAGGAAGCCCAGGTGATCGTACACACCGTGGTCAATGAAAAATGGATGGCATACCTCGAATCGCTCGGTTACACCAAAACCATCGTCGACAAAGCCGGCGAAGTCGGATTCGAAGCCGTTTGGATGAAAATCTTGCCGGTCGGTGGCTGACCGGTCGGAGTATCTGATGAGACAGGCATATCTTCCTGCTACCGAAGTGACGGAGGACTCCCCTGTAGCGGTCAAAGCCCTACAGCCTCAATTTGGCCTTCCTACCGATTTTCTTTTCTCCACAGGGACAATGAACCCGTGCCTGACGGAACTAATTGGATGATGCATACCTTCCTGACGAACACGAAGACTGGCGAGAAACAGTTCGCCCCCCGGCCCTTCCTCGGGCCAGGGAGAAGACTGTCAGCACAGCGCATTACCCTGCTGGCCCAGGGCATCCCGCTCGGAGAGCGGGACCCGATCCACGCGCCGCTGATCGAAGAGTACCGCCACACGGCTGGGCTGCCACCTGGCGGGGTGGACGAGTTCGGCAACCGGGTCGGTCCGTCGGACGCTGAAATTAAATATGGCGGGTTGTTGGCAGGCATGGGGCACGCCCGCTGGCTGCCATCCGTCGTCAACCGGCGCAACGCCGCCGAGGTCTACTTCAACTCCACCCCGCTGATCGATCCCCCCGGCGGGCTGACCACCCAGTTCATCAACGGCACCGAGGTCCACAGCAACCATGAGGTCGAGAGCGCCACCCCGCGCCCACCTGTCCAGACCCGCACCGAGGGCGCCGCGACCTACGCCTGGTTCAGCCATGGTCTGGACGTCACCGGCCACACGCGCATGGACATTTTCACGAACGGCCCCTGGAACTTTAGCGTGACCCGCGCCCAGGCCGCGGCCAAATACTCCTGGGAAGCGGCCTGCAGTACTGGTACGGGGAACGTCAGCATCCACGTGGACGGCCGCCCGAACGACGCCGCCCTGGAATCCTATATCCGGCGCGGGGAGGCCGAACACGACGTCGATACCCGGCAGGCGTTCCAGAACACCATCGCCCAATACGTGGCCAACGTCAATCGCTTGAATGCTGATACGCCCAGCACCCGGGCCTCGGGTGCCAATCCGGCCGCGGCTGAACAAGCGCTCAGAAACCTTGAAAACCGGGACCTTCTGACCGATTTCGTGGTTCAGCTGAACGCCGCTACCGCCAGGCGGCACGCCGGCGGCCGCCACAGTTCATCCATGACCGGCTTGACTATTGCACCGGATTGTTCCAGGGTCACAGCCACCATGGAAGCCGGAACTTTATAGATCTTGGAGGCGAACCTGCCATGTCCCCATCTCCCATTTCCCCCCGACTCGTCAAAGGTGCCATCATCGGCATCG
>CAYOUV010000065.1:0-9665 GCA_964407265.1 uncultured Anaerolineaceae bacterium
CGCCTCCGCCTCCGCCTCAGTTTTCTTTGCGGTTTTCAACAATGCACAATTTCATGTTTTCAGCCTATAATGATATGGGAGTGTACGTATGAGAATTCTGGTCCTTTGCCAAGACATTGCTGACTATTCGATCATCAAGCAGGTTTTAGAACACAATGGACACGAAGTGGTCGTGGTTGATAATACTGAAATCGCCTGGGATTTCTTGGATGGCGGGCAAACCCGACTGGCAATCCTGGACTGGCCGGTAAAAGACCGGGGAACAAAGGGTTTAATTGAGCGGATACGTTCCGCTAAATTTGCCTCTTCGACATATATTATCGTCATTGCAAATAAAGGCCAGGATTCGGAAATTGCAGCAGTTATGAAAGCTGGAGCGAATGACTATCTTCCCAGACCGATCTCTCCTCAGGAATTAAAAGTCCGGGTCGGGTTGGGTGAACGCATTTTGGCTCTGGAACAGGATTTATCCAAGACGCGTGACGAGTTCGAACATCATGGTGTTTATGATGGGCTGACTGGCTTGATGAACAGCCGTGCGTTTTATAAATACGCCCACGGTGAACTCGAACGCGCGAGACGAATTTCCTCGTCGATCAGCCTGATTGCCATTGACATTGACAACTTTAAAGCAATCAACAAACAGTATGGTCGTAATATCGGGGACGAAGTTATCAAGGCAGTTGCCGAGAGCATTTGCGAAAAGAATCGCCCCTACGATGAAGTTGGGCGCTGGTCTGGCGACGAATTCATGGTCATATTACCCGGTGTAGTGGGAAATGACGCCGAAAAGATTGCAGAGCGAATCCTGAACGGCGTCCGAACGGTTGATGTTGCAGCCGGCGAAGGACAGCACGTCGATGTGCAAGTTAGTGCTGGGATTGCATCTGTATATCGGGTCAGCGCCTCGATAGAATTGCTCGATTTATTGATACAGCAAGCAGATGAAGCCTTAAGCCGCGCCAAACGGGCTGGTGGCAACCAGGTCCAGGTAACTTTGTCATAAATCCTGCTAAATTAATTTCAGCCTGCTCTAACGAGCAGGCTGATTATTATTATTTGAGATATCTGTCAAACCATCGGAGGATGTGATTGAGGCGCGCAACACGCCGATCAGTGCGACCGGTACGTGAGAGTCCATGGAATTCAGCGGGGAAACGCACAAACTCAGTATCCACCTTCAAGCGTTTGAGGGCCACGAATACCTGCTCACTCTGTTCAATCGGGCAACGATGGTCGTTTTCGCTGTGGATGACCAATGTGGGAGTCCTGGCATTCGCAATGTATTTTATCGGCGAGTGATCCCAGAATTTTTTCAGATTACCACCTTCGAACGGCGCACCGACCTCCAATTCCTGCTGGAAGATCCAGTTGAAATCACTCGAGCCCCACATGCTAATTAAATTGCTGACGCAGCGCTGAGAGACCGCTGCTTTGAATCGATCAGTATGCCCGATAATCCAGACAGTCATATAACCACCATAAGACCCGCCGGTTACACCCATGCGTTTTGTATCGATGTACGGCAGCGCGGAAATATAGTCGGTCCAAGCCATCAAATCAGCATAATCGACACCACCCCAACCACCCCAAATGGCCTTGGCATGCTTCTCGCCGTAACCGCGCCCACCGCGCGGATTAGAGAAATAGACCACATAACCATTAGCTGCCAAATAATAAAATTCGTGCATAAAAAGCTTGCCATACTGCGTCAATGGCCCTCCGTGTATTTCCAGGATGGAAGGGTATTTTCTGCGCGCGTTAAAGCCGGGCGGTTTGATGATCCAACCCTGTAGATCATTTCCATCCGGCCCTTTGAACCTGACTTCCTCAATTTTTCCCAGATCTAATTTATCCAGCACGTCGCGATTAAGGCGCGTCAGATGGCGGGTAGTACCGGAGGCAAGTTCGCGTACGTACACCTGTCCCGGGTCATCCATGCGACCGTAGTGATAAGCAACCTTATTTTGCGCCTTATCGAATCCGTATGAGAGGATTGCGCCTCCTTCACCGATCACATCCTGCAAGATTTTACCGTCCAGGGAGATATTCTTGAGCAGAGAGCTGCCATGGTATACCGCTGGGAAATAGATCGACTTCCCATCGTTCGACCAAATCGGTCGGATCGCTTCCGGGGTCCCAAGGTCGTTGATCACGTTGGGGGAGACATGCAAATCGTATCGAGCGGTTAAATTTTTTGCAACTTTGGAGCCATCGACTGGAATGACCCACAAACCGAGATTCTGATACCAGTTCGCTTCTCCCTTCTGGGCATAGTATGCAATCCACTTTCCGTCCGGGGAAAACGCAGGTTTGGATTTTTCTCCCAGGGGAAGTTCGATCCGCACGGGTTCTCCACCGGTTGCCGGAATGATGAAAAGGTCATCGGCATCCGGATTTTGGTCGGGATCATCGCTGTGATTCGAAACAAAAACGATCGACTTGCCATCCGGCGACCAGGCCGGGTCACGCTCATCCCAGATCGGGTGGTCGGTCAACTGTTTGGTGCGAGCGGTGCGCGTGTCCACCAACCACAGATGCCAGCGTTCATGAGGCAGGTATCCATATTCATCGAGTTTGTAAAAGAGGCGATTGTAGTGGCGCGCGATGACCCCAAGCTCCTTCTTTTCCTGGTCTTTTTGACGCTCAATGGCGTCCGGATCGAGTTTGCGGATACGGCATAGCAGCTTGCGTCCATCTGGCGACCAATCCAGGCTGGAAATTTCACCATCCAGATCAGCCAGAGGGCGGGCTTCACCCCTGTCAAACGGGATCAGGTAGACTTGAGGTGGCTTGGTATTGCTATTGCGGTTGGAAAGGAAGACAATCTGCTTTCCGTCCGGCGACCAGCGCGGTAACAGGTCACGCTGATCGCCCTGCGTGAATTGCTGGGGAGATCCGCCATTGGTCGGAACAACCCATAGATTGGAATATTTCTTCTCGGATTTGCGGTCCACCCGTTGTAAAGTGTAGATGACGTGTTGGCTATCCGGCGCGAGTCGCACGTCCGAAAGAACCTGAAGGCGGTACAGGTCTTCTGCGGTGATCAAATGCTTCTTCTCAGCCATTGTTTCCCTTCCTAGAAAGTGAATTCGAGCAACAATAATACAGCCATCCCAGTCAAGATGGTCAACAGGGCACTCCTGGTCTTCCAGGCAACCAGAATGGCAGCCAATCCGGCCAGCATACGATAATTTCCGAAAGACAGGTCGAATTTTCCTCCTGGCAGCAAAAGCTCAGGGACGATGATTGCCGACAGCACCGCCGGTGGGACAAAGCGAAGCGCTCTGCGAACCACTGGAGGCATATTAAAGCGGCCAAAGAGATAAATAAATGATAGCCGCATCCCAAATGTCAGCAGGCCACCCAGAAGCATCACCAGCCAAATGTTCAACGACGGCTCTCCAACAACATCCCGATCAGGATACCAAATAATGCCGCAATGATCAGACCAAGCTTATATGGCAAATTGTAAGCCAGCAAGGCCACGGCTCCGGCAGATAGCGCAGCGGCCACTGCTGGACGGTCTTTGAGGGCTGGCATGACCAGGGCAATGAAAGTCAAGGGGAGGGCAAAATCCAGCGGCCAGTTACGGGGCAAGGCTGTTCCCAGCACAATCCCAGCCGCCGTGCTGACCTGCCAGGTAGTCCATAAAGCCAAGCCTGCTCCAAGGAAGAACCAGTGCCCGTTTGGATTTTCAGCGTTGGTCTCATAATTGATAATGGTCACAGCATAGGTTTCGTCCGTCAGTAGATAGGCTAAAACGTGTTTCCAACTCATTGGCAGGTTTTTGAGGTAAGGGGCGACAGAAGCACTGTAGAGCAAATGACGCAGGTTTACCACAGCGATGGTCAGCACGATCACCAACCCGGGCACCGATTCGTGAATCAACTGTGCAGCGATAAATTGGGAGGAACCAGCGAAGACCATCGATGACATGGCTTGTGAGGCAGCTTTGGAAAGTCCGGCATTCAAAGCCAATACACCGTATATCATGCCAAACGGGAAAACACCAATCAAAAGGGGGAATTCGGCGCGAACGCCATTTAAAAATGCTTGATTAGATTTACGCATGTGTCAGTGCAGTGATGGGATACCCATGTGCCGGGCCATAGTGATATCAAGATTCATATTGTGGAGGTTGTCTTCGAGCAATAATTGCAAACTAGTCTCCAGGGTTCGGCACTGGTCTTGATAATCGAGTGGAACGGGAATGACGCCAATCGCGTTCAATAACGGGATCGCTATTTTGGTAAAAACTTTCGACAGCCATAAACTAAAAGGCATTGGCAGATGCAATTCTTCTTCGATAAAATCCACACACGTATTCAGCAGTAATCACCGGATCAATCGTATCCGCAATGATCCAGGGATACAAGCGCAGTGGAATGGAGCAGACCGCACCAATCGGCCTAAGTGAGCCAATATGATTGGCAATGAAGACAGCCGGGCCTTTCTTTGATAAATTCTCATCATCCAGCAGGTTCCTCCCCGAAGAAAGGCATCCGACAATTTAGCCAGCCTTCGATATGTCTGATCTATCATGGCGCATCCCTTAATAAAATGCATCGAGACAATCCGTACGATCAATTACGACACCTCAAGCCTAGATTGCACCCAAAAAAAGACTGGCATCATCAATTCAACAGGTTAAACCCTGACCTTGCTCTGATCGATACGATCCTAATTGTAGTTCACATTTCAAGCATCGACTTTATTATTAACCCTATGGATGTTTAAGCAGAGGGGGAATTTTCAGAGACACAGCATTGGAACCTTGATTACACCTACAATGTGGTTACGCGCAATTACCATTGTGCTGCAAACCTGCAAAAGCGGCTGGCAGCTGATGGAGTTGGCATTATAATCCCCAACTGAGTATCCCTGGTTCACAAAGTGGAATAACCGCTTATAACGATTTAGGATGATACTTGATATTCTGAATGAACTGTGACCGAATCGATTCCGGAAATCTCGCTGCGACGGGCGCATGATGCACGAGCGACGAAAATTACCAATCTTACATCTGGCTACTAGAGAACTTTCCAGCCTGCAGGTAACTATTCACCCGGTTGGTAATGTTGGAAGATCTTATTAAGCACCGGTTTTCATACTCGTGTTCCCCTAGCGTAAGTGGTACATCAACACATGCAAAGCGGAGAAAAAAATGAATATCGTCGTTTTCGGCGCATCTGGCAGAACTGGTACTAAAATTGTGCAACAGGCACTCGATGTCGGTCAGCATGTCACTGCCTTTGTGCGCAACCCAACAAAAACCAGCTTTCAGCATCCAGCTCTGACGATTTTCCAAGGAGATGCCTTGGATGTCTCAACTGTGGACCAAGCCATTGCCGGTCAGGAAGCTGTCATCAGCGCACTGGGACCGACAAGATCATCCATGCCAGACAATACAACCGATGCAGGCGTGATGGAAACAGCAGCCAGAAATATCGTGGCTGCGATGCACAATCACAAAATCCAGCGTCTGATCTCCACCACCGGGGCCGGAGTACGGGATCCCGAAGACCAACCCAAGTTGATGGACCATCTGATGAAAGGGCTTCTCACACTGCTAGCCGGCGCGGTCTTGCGCGATTCCGCAGCCAACGTGGAGCTAATCCGCGCTTCGGATCTGGATTGGACCATTGTCCGCTTTCCACGTTTGGTAGATGGCGAACACACCGGGATTTACCGCGTCGGGTATATCGGTAAAGATTCAGGTACACGGATTTCCCGCGCAGATGCTGCTGACTTTATCGTGAACGAGTTGATCGAAGGAAAATATATCCGACGGGCACCAATGGTCAGTTATTAAGAGGTCATCAAGTCTGAAAACAGCAATTTCCAAGACAGATAACAAAACTAATCTTTGCGGGGTCAACCAACAACGATATCCCGATTTCGGACCAACTGTCCGAATCATCAAATAACGGATCGCTTTGCGTAATGAGCCAGGCCTCTCTCGTATGAGGAAAAGCCCGGCTAGATTTAGAAATTATATTTCCATCGTTCCAAAACGCCAGACCGCCAGAATGAAGAAGCCCAGTGCATAAACCAGCAGCACGCCGACTGGAAGCCAGGCTGAATCCAGGCTCAGGCCGCGGATCAGGATGTTCTGTAAACCGGTGATCGCCCAGGCGGAGGGTAGTGCTTTTCCAATCGCTGCGAATATTCCTCCGGCCATTTCCAGCGGAAACCATGCCCCACCCAGCGCCGAAAAGCCGAACATGGCGATCATCGAGTACATGGTTACCTGATCATCTCCCTTGGCCAATAGGCCGATCAGCAAGCCCATGCTGGAGACCCACAATCCTAATGCCACCAATACCAATAATGTGCCCATCGGCACGCGCAGGTAGTCGACACCCAGCACTAACTGCCCAAATATGACCAGCATCGCAATCTGCAAAAAGACGATGGCGAACATTCCCATCAAGTGGCCGACCAGTACTTCCCAGGGTTTCATGGCAGTCGTCATCAAACGCTGCAATGTGCGGCTCTTACGTTCCTGCGCCAGGATTTGGGCCGAGGTCACCAGTCCCATAATTGCAAACTGCACCAGTATGCCGGGCGAAGATTGGTTGTAGGGATTATCGCCGAACCAGCTTTTGGATTTCTGTGCCACTGCCTGCTCCATCCGGACCAGGCTGCCGGCGTTGTCCATTCCCCACTTTTTCCAGGCCAGTTCGAGCGCTGGAGCAAATTCGTTGGAATTGCCAACCGCGTCCACGCTCATCTGCGAAATTTCTACTGCGCTCATCAATTGGGATATGGGAACTCGCAGCAGTTGAAAGAGCGATTGCCCTTTCGTGGACGCTGCATCGGCGATCAATTTAACCTGTGGAACTTTCCCAACCTGGGCTTGTTCGCCAAATCCGGACGGAATGACCAGCACCCCATCCACATCCCCTTTCTGCAATGCTGTCAGTGCTTCGGCTTTATCCATTTGGACAGGTTTCAGCGTATCCGACTCTTCCAGGCGGGTATAAAGCAATTCGCTCAACGCGCTAGCCGGAGTCTCTTCCACCCAGGCCAGGGGCATGCGTGGATCTTGTGGCTTACCGTTCTCGCCGCTTCGGTAAGCAAAACCCATGAACAACGTAAAGGCAATTGGCATAGCTACCAGGAACAGGAAGGAGCGCTTATCTCGCAAAATTTGCGATAAGTCTTTGATGGCTAAATCAAGGATTCTCATAATCAATTCTCCAATTCACGCATATCGCTTTCGGAACATGATTGCACCAAGTACGAACATCACGATTCCCATAGCCGTTATCACGGCAAATGGAAGCAACAGATCAGATACAGGCTGTCCGCCCAAGACGATGCCCCAGCTTTTGATAACCCAACCCTGCGGTGTGAAATTTGCTAGCATCGTAAAAGCTTTAGGCATGGAGATATTAGCGGTGAACAAGCCGCCCAACATACCCAGCGCCGTCAACCCACCACCCAGCACAGGGCCGCCCTGCTTTGATTCCTTGACAAAGGAGATCAGCAGCACACCCAGCCCGGTGGCAGCGATCACCTGCCCAATCAGTGCCAAGGCCACAGCCAGCGGTTCGCCCCAGTTTATGCCGAAAGCGAAATGAGCCGCGATAATCAAAACGATCCCTTGTACTACCACAGACAAAAACACCGCCAGAAATTTGCCGGCTAAAATCGAGGCGCGCCTGACCGGCATGGTGAACAAGCGTGCCAGCGTGCCTTCTTCATCTTCACGCAAAATAGACATCATTGAAAAGGCCCCGGTGAAAAAAGAGAAAAAGACCATCTGACCGGCCATCATGATCCCCAGCATCTTCTGGATCGGATTTTCAGACGTCCCTTCGGCCGCCGCCGCAGCCAGAGTCAGTGCCGCCCGGGCAGGATTGTGGAACATATCCCGCTGGAAGTTGGCATACCAGGTGGCATAGCGGTCGATCAGCGCCGGGGTTTGGGCCGGGTCAGGTTGTTGCCCATTGGCCTGCTGGCGCTCGATGATCGTTTGGATGGCGATACTGCCACCACTCACACCGTCCAACATGGCGGTGACCATGTTCTCTGCCACCTGCGGGGCGATCGTCAGCGTGGGATCGCTGATGATGAGCACCTGCGAGTCGGTTTCTCCAGCCAGGAAATGCCCAGTAAAATCCCGTGGGATGATGATCGCTACCCCGATTTCCTGCTTATCTACGGCCGTCCGGGCAGAGGCTTCATCAGCATAATCGCTGGCGGTAATCCATGAGGCAACGCTTTCGTCGAAGAACATACTGCGGATTTCATCTCCCAGCGGCCTGTCGAGCGGGGCCTCTACGGGAAGCCTGTCGGCATTGACCACGCCAACGTTCACGGCCGGCAGGTCTGAAGTCCCGCCAGATGCGCCGCCGAAAGCGAAGTAAATCAATCCGATCAATCCCAGCGGAGCAATGATCATCATCCCCACCGCAAACGCGCTGCGGAAGGAACGAATCAGGTCTTTGAAGGCAATATCCAAAATTTTCATGTCAATCTCGCAATGCTCGTCCGGTCAGATGCAGGAACACAGTTTCAAGATTGGGTTCCTGGATATCGACCGAGGTGATACGCACATTGGCCCGGGCAGCAGCTTCGAACAGGGCAGGCAGGACCTGGTTGCTGTCATCCACCAGCACCGTGACTGTGCCGTCAGTGGCATCCATACGGGAAACACCCGCCACCGAGCGCCAGGCATCGAAAATCGTGGCTGATTCAGCGTTAAGGGTCAGGTCGATGCGAGTCTGTTCGCCGACCAGCCTGATCAATTCGTCGTGTGTACCGTAGGCGATCACCTTGCCCTGATCCATGATGGCAATGTGATCAGAAAGCTCGGCGGCTTCTTCCATATAGTGGGTAGTGTAAAGCACGGTCATGCCCTGACGATTGAGTTCCTTGACATTATCGAGAATGTGGCGGCGGGACTGCGGATCGATCCCGACGGTCGGTTCATCCATGATGACCACGTCCGGTTTGTGCAACAGCGCCGCGCCGATATTGACCCGTCGCTTCATGCCGCCTGAAAACTTGCCAACACGATCCTTCTGGCGCTCGGTCAAGCCGATGGTTTCGAGCACTTGATCGACACGGGTTTTTAGCGCCGCGCCGCGCAGTCCATACATTTTGCCCCAGAAGACCAGGTTCTCGCGCGCTGACAGGTCCGGGTACAGAGCAATATCCTGCGGGACAACACCGAGGCTGGCTTTGGCGGCTTCCGGTTCTTTTGCAACCGAATGACCCATGATGGAGGCTTCACCATCACTGGGAGACAGCAGCCCGGCGAGCATCGAAATGGTCGTGGATTTTCCCGCCCCGTTCGGCCCAAGCAGGCTCAAGATCTCGCCTTTTTGTACGGCAAGGTCCACACCCTGCACAGCCACTAAATCACCAAATGATTTCTTGAGATTTTTAACTTCGATTGCGTTCATAATTTTCCTTTTCTGCCTATTCCCCTCTCCAGCCCTCCTCAAAAGGTGGGTGAAGGCATTAGCTCTTCTGCAACCCGGCGATCGCCAGCGCAGTCAATCCGATGCCCAGCAAGGTCATGGCCGTATCCACGCTCAGCGAACCGAGCGTATTCAAAACGATGACCGCCACACCCATGCCCAGCGCAACAGCTTTGAAGATGGTATCGAGCAGGTTCTTGTTCATGATTTCTCCTTTTGTTTATCTGC
>CAYOUV010000065.1:9765-17160 GCA_964407265.1 uncultured Anaerolineaceae bacterium
TTGAAGATGGTATCGAGCAGGTTCTTGTTCATGATTTCTCCTTTTGTTTATCTGCCCCCAGTATACGGATTGCCAATCCCCGCTGCAATTGTGCTTTCGGGAAAACGAGCACTGTTCTTTTGTACACTGTCCGCATGGACAATGGCGAACCCGTCATTCTGTAATAAAATGGTATTACCATGCCTTTCAACTCCTCCCCCGAATTTTCCAATGTAGAGCGAGACCCGGTTTTGTTAATGTGGTTCATGACACTGGTCGTTGCTGGCATGTATGCCATTACGCTATATAACGAACCGGCCACGCGACAACTGGGAACGCTGCTCCCATTCAGCTTATTGACCTTCATCCACATTATCCTGCACTGGCAAATGGGAAAGATCGCCGCGCACCCATCCAAATTGCTCTGGTATATTGTCATTCAGGGCGTGCTGGCGCTTGTAATTTCAATGTTTGCCAGGAATTTCGAAATGGCTTTTGCCCTGTTTATGGCTCTAATCGGTCAGGCCGTTGGTCTTTTTGGGCTGACACGCCGGGGCTTGTTGGCGGGTGTTTTTTATTTGGTCTTATTGGTGGTCAGTCTGATGCAGTTTTCCGGCTGGGCTTCGTCCATTAAGGTTTTGTGGACCATCATCCCGATGACGATTTTTGTCGTCATCTACGTTGCCCTCTACATGCGTCAGCATGAGGCGCGTGAGCAGGCACAGATACTGGCTGCCAAACTCGAAACCGCCAATCGCCAACTCTCCGAATACGCCGCACAGGTCGAAGACCTGACCATCGCCAACGAACGCCAGCGCATGGCGCGTGAACTGCATGACACGCTCTCGCAGGGGCTGGCGGGCATCATTCTGCAGCTCGAAGCCATCGAAGCGCATCTCGGCAGCAACCGCCCTGAGAAAGCTAAAACCATCGTTGGTAACACCATGCTCCAGGCGCGCGCCACCCTGTCCGATGCGCGAGCCGCCATCGATGATTTGCGCAATTCTTCCGCAGATGATCTGGACTCAGCCCTGCGCCTTGAAATCTCCCGGTTCACCAGCGCGACCGGCATCCCCTGTGACTACCGTGCGGATCCGATTAAATCGCTGCCGGATACCGTCAGAGAGACGCTAATTCGTGCCGTGGCCGAGGGACTGACCAACATCGCCCGTCACGCCCAGGCGCAGCGAGCAGGGATCGAGGTCAGGGTTGTAGATCAGAAGAGGAAGAGCCTGTCGATCACAATTCAGGACGATGGCCAGGGTTTTGATGCGAGTGAGATCCCTTCCGGACATTACGGCCTGCTCGGGATCCGGGAACGCATCCGGTTGGCCAAAGGCAGTTTCGATATCCACAGTGAAACCAGTGTAGGCACGACTTTGAAAATCAAGATCCCCCTATGATCAAAATTCTGATCGCCGACGACCATCTCATCATTCGCCAGGGACTGCGCCTGATCTTCGAAACCGAAGACGATTTTAATGTCGTGGGCGAAGCTTCCGACGGGGCCGAAGCCCTGCACCTGTGCGCTGACCTGGCCCCTGACGTGGTGCTGATGGACCTGCGCATGCCCGGCATGGACGGATTGACTGCGATCGAAAAGCTACGCGTTTCACAACCAGAAATTGCCGTCGTCATCCTGACCACCTTCAACGAAGACGACCTGATGCTGCGCGGTCTGCAGGCCGGCGCGCGCGGTTATCTGCTCAAAGATACCGACCGCGCTGCCTTATTCGACACCGTCCGTGCTGCGGCGCGCGGCGAGACCCTGCTCAAGCCGGAGATCATGGCGCGGGTGATCTCACACGCTGGAACTGTAACCCAATCCACGTCTGAAACCACGACATCCATTGCCCTGACCGAGCGCGAACAGGAAGTACTCGAGGCTGTTGCCAGCGGAGAGCGCAGCAAAGAAGTCGCCGCCCGTCTGGGCATCTCCGAGCGAACGGTCAAGGCACATTTGGCCAGTATCTACAACAAACTAGGGGTGGATTCCCGCGCTGCTGCCATCGCAATTGCCGCGCAAAAAGGATATTTATCCTAAGCGCAGAAATCGTTTTTCTACTGTTTCGACTTCAAACACATAAAACGACGATTTAATAGCGTTACTTTGGTATCGTTGATTGAAGGGAATTCTGACACGATTTCCAAATGCATTCCTTTCTGATATGCAGGGTTGGTTTAATTCAAATAGATCAAAGTGAAACGAGGTTAAATAGACGAGTTATATCCTTTTGACTTATAATTTCTCTTGGAGAGCCATGCCCAAAAAAACTGCGCAGCCTGTCAAGTTATTACTCGTCAACGAATTCCGGTTGATGGGAAATGTGATCGCTACAGCTCTGGAAGATGAACCGAACATTTCGGTGGTTGCTGCTGTTACGGACATAGACGACGCATTGAAAATCATAAAGGAAAAAGAAGTTGATGTTGCTCTGGTTAGCACGCGGCTGCCGGACCACGGAGCATTAAAACTGACTGGCGCCATTACCGAATTAGCACCGTCCACTAAAGTTCTAGCGCTTGGATTAACTGAGGAAAAAAAACGCATCCTTCGCTTTGTTGAAGCCGGAGCCGCTGGATATGTATTGAAGGACGATTCGCTTAACGATTTGATTGAAACTGTCCACGCCGTACAAGCAGGTAAGGTATTCGTCTCGCCTGAAATCGCTGCGGCCATGATAGAGCGCCTTTCCGATTTAGCGCAACTATTTTCAAATGTCGAAAACAGCGTGACGGATTCGGCTGGCCTAACTCCGCGCGAACTTGAGGTATTAGAATTAATCGGCAACGGTCTGACCAATCAACAGATCGCAGATAACCTTATCATTGAGGTTGGGACGGTTAAAAATCACGTCCACAACATCCTTGACAAACTTAACGTAAGTAGCCGGGGAGAAGCCGCAGCTTACCTGGCATTAATTGACAAATAAGAAATTCTTTGATTGTTGGGGGAAATGCACAAATTTTTCCACGAACATCGTCTGCGGAAATTTACCCTGCAATCAGGCAGGAAGTTTTAGTTTATATCCAAATATATACCCTGTCGTTATAACTTTGCACATGGCGTTCCAGTTCACCAAGTGTTATCCTAATTTTGTGTAATCAATAAAATATTGGGAAGTAGCATCTATTATGTCGGGAAAACGCATCATTCTTGCAAACTCATCACGCCTGTTGCGCGAGATGCTCAATCGCGTCCTGCTCAAGACAGATAACTTTGAAATAGTGCATGAAATTAATGATTACGAGAATTTACCTTCTGCGATTAATAAATTCGAAGCCGAGTGGGTCATTATGTCACTGCCGTCAAACAAATGCTTACCAGATTGGGTGGATGCCTGCATTAGCAATCATCCTGAGGTTCGCTTCATGGCTGTCTCCAGCGACGGGAGCCAAGTAAAAACGAAGTGGCTAGAAAGTCATGAAGAAGATATCTTCGATTTAACTTTAAAGGATTTGATTCACATTATTGAATCCAATCGAAGTTATGTCCTTGCTACGAGTGAGGCCAGTATTTGAACCAAAAGCGATTAGGGGACTTTTATCAAAAAGTTAACCGAATCTGCGTGGGGTGTCTCGATATTCTTAAATACACCCTGGCAACATACTCGGATGCCCGCGCTTCCCAATCCGCCGCAGGCCTGGCATATTATGCTTTTTTTTCATTGTTTCCATTATTACTTGTCATCATCGCTGGAAGCAGTTATTTTTTAGATCAGCAGCTGGTTTTTCATAACATCATTCAAATAGTACGGCAATTTCTCCCAGTTTCAGACCAGCTGATTTCTGAAAACTTACGCCAGGTCCTCGCTGTGCGTGGAGCGGTGGGACTTATCGGCAGCTTGTCTTTACTTTGGTCAGCTTCTGGCTTCTTTACCAACCTGGCCTATAATATTAACCTGGCTTGGCCCCAAGGGTCTCGGCGCAATTTCCTCGAAAAACGTCTGGTCGGTTTAGGGATGGTCATGAGCCTGGGTGGGTTGCTGTTAATTTCCCTGACCTTAAATTGGGTTTTACCGCTCGTGAACCTTGGCAACCTATCTCCGATCACCGCAGCTTTATGGAAGGCCATTTCTAGTACAGGATCCTGGCTGACAATATTCCTGCTTTTTCTGGCGCTATACCGCTGGGTCCCATCCACTAATGTTCGATGGAGCGCTTCACTTCTGGGTGGATTTACTGCCTCGATTGCATGGAAAGTCGCCACATCCGGTTTTAGCTGGTATTTACGAAGCGGTTGGGGAAAGTATCAATTGGTTTACGGATCACTGGGTACTATTGTCGCATTGTTATTTTTAATATTTATCATGGCCACGATCACACTCTTTGGAGCCCATCTCAGTGCCGCTATCGACCACTGGGTAAAAGTTAAATCTTTCGAGGCTGGCTGATATGCCCGACGGAGACCAGGTGTCTATGAGCAATTCAAGAATAACAAAAAGGATTTTTGTCTCGGTAACAAAAGATTAGTTTGTTTTAGGAGTTTAGAAATGAAAACCCAGAATGATAATGTCGATATGAAAAAGAGACTGACGAATAAAAAAGAAAAGCTCAAAGAGCAGATTAAAAATGAGAAGCAAAAAATTGAGGCCACATATGTGGCGAATCCTGATCGGGCCGACTTAGCTTCAGATTACACTTATCGAGGACGTCGAAATTCATTGATGGAGCGATTGGAAGACCAATTGGACCAGGTAAATCAAGCCTTGCAACGCATAGAGAATGGCTCATATGGCCTATGCACAAATTGCGGAAAAGCGATCCTATCCGATCGTCTCGAAGTCTTGCCTTATGCAGCATTGTGCATTGAATGCCAACGACAACAAGTGCCAGCCTAAAAGGACATCAAACAATTATAAATCTTACCAAAAGGAGATAATATGAGCGATACCGATCAAACGTATGAAGTTGGGGAATATATCGTCCACCTGATTTACGGTGTAGGGCAGGTTAAAAAAATCGAAAGACGGCCAATTGGCGGAGCAAAACGTCTTTGTTACCGCGTGCGTACTGATGATGGTGTCTTCTGGCTGCCAACTGTTAATGCTGACAACAGACGCGTGCGTCCGATTGCAAGTCCAAAACATATTCGGAACGCAATAAAGATTCTACAAAAAAAGCCCCAAAAAATGTCGTCAAATTATAAAAGCAGACGAAAACGCATCCGTGAGGTTATTTTAGACGGTGATTTAAGTACGGACATGGAATTAGTGCGGGATTTGAATGCACGTCAATTCAAAAAGGGGCTGAATATGACCGAGCAGGATGCTTTCGACGCAATAATCAAGCGCTTCTTAAAGGAATGGTCCTTGACCAAAGGGATCAAAATTCAGGAAGCGCGACAAAAATTAGATCAATTCTTGCAAAAAAGTCGTAGCAAGCCCAGGCAAGATGCAGTAACCTTGTAAACATTTAAACACTTAATTTGTATATAGCTAATTTAATCCAAAGGGAGAAATCTTATTTTTACAGAAACCAAATTTGATCAAACAAAGCATAACTTTTCAGAATTGCTTGATGCTTTTGAGAACGCGCACCTAAAACGAGGCCAGATTGTTCAAGGGAAAGTACTCGAAATGACCGAGGAAGCATTAATCCTGGACGTCGGTGCCAAGCGGGATGCAATCGTTCCAGGCAAAGAACTATCCCACCTGGATGATTCTATTCTCCAAGATATTTCGATTGGGGACCAGTTTCCTGTCTTTGTGACCAACACATCCAATTTCGATGACGAACTGTTGGTATCCATTGAAAGAGGTCTGGAACAACAGGATTGGGATAGGGCTGAGGCATATCTTGCCAGTGGGGACATGCTCGAACTCAAAGTAGTCGGGTACAACAAGGGCGGGCTGCTAGTAGAATTTGGCAGACTCACGGGCTTCGTCCCCAAATCGCTGGTTCCCGACCTGCCTCGTGGGATGAGCAGGGAAGAGATGCGAACTATAAAATCCGAAATGCTGGGGACTTTATTAGCCTTGAAGGTGATTGAGGTCAACCAACCAAACAAACGTCTGATCCTATCTGCCCGAACAGCTGGCGATTCTCGTCGCAAGGAACGGCTTCAGGAATTGCAACCAGGTGAGGTAATCTCAGGTCGAGTGACAAACGTGGTCGATTTTGGCGTATTTGTTGACCTGGGCGGACTGGACGGATTGATACATATTTCGCGTCTTGCATGGGACGAAATTGATCATCCATCTGACTTACTTCAATCCGGAGATGAGGTCGAAGTATTGATCGAATCTGTAGATATCGAACGCGGACGAGTCAGCCTGAACCGCAAGGCTTTAATCCCCAACCCCTTAGAGTTATTCGCCGAACAATTCCAACCGGGCGATCTTATTGACGGGATAGTCGAGGCCGAACGGGACTTTGGCATATTCGTAAAGCTAACCGAAAACATCACCGGGCTTGTACACATCAGCGAATTGTCCACAGAAGTGGAAAGTTCTCCAGAAACGGAATTAAACTCCGGTGATGAAATTACTGTAAAAATTCTCAAGATTGATCCTAAACGGGGCCGTGTCAGCCTGAGCACGAAAATTGAACCGGAATAACAATTATGCCAATGCTTTTCTCTAAAGCTTCCTTCTAAGACAGATAATAACAGGGAACAAAAATGGGTCGACGCAGGTCGACCCATTTTTTGTCTATGCTTTTGAACAGATTAGTTGGAGGGATTGCGGACCATCAAAATGTATGTGCCAGTCTTGTGCACGAAGGCCTGATAACGTAGAAGTCCGTCAGATAACCAGGCGGGTGCCCACTGAGCCGGGACTTCCACCCAGGCGCCCTGACCATTATTCGCTGTCTCATCCCAGAAGTAGATCGCCAGATCATATCCCAACCAGGATTCGGGCACTACGAAGGAGACGGCCATGGAGGAGAGAGTCTTCTCGACCGGCTCTCCGTAACGGAACAGGCTGACGTTCATGGCCGAGATCAGGGTATCGCCAGCGGGCAGTTGCCCGGGCAGCTGGATTTCGTCAAAGATTGTCAGGCTGGCGGTCGTTCCCTTGCCCAGGCCAAAGTTGACATAGTTATTGTTGGGCAGGATCAGCACGACTGCCAGGCAGCCTTCGCCGCAAGTGATGCCGACTTCTTCTTCGCTCTCGACCGGGATAACCAGGATATAACCGGCGATTAACTTTCCACCGGCTCCCTGGCCAGCAATTACAGGTAGCAAAATGATTTGTAGATTCTCGATGGAGATATAGGTATTGTCGTAATAATGCCCTTCGAGATAATAACCCGTATCGTATCCGGGTCCACCGTCCAAATAATTGAATCCGCTTCCGGCGTATAAAATATCATCGCCGCCCAGGCCAAACAGGAAGTCGTCGCCTGGTCCGCCGTCCAGCAGGTTATTGTTATCATCACCGATGAGAGTGTCACCTGCGGATCCGCCGATCA
>CAYOUV010000066.1:0-16957 GCA_964407265.1 uncultured Anaerolineaceae bacterium
AACCCGACCGATCCCAGCGTTTGCAACCCGGCACATACCTGCCAGCCATTCGAACAGGTCAAGGATGTGGCAAAGGAATTCGTGCAGCGGTTGTACTTCCCTTACGACCGGGTGGCGGTCGTCACCTTTGATCGAAACGCACACCTGGACCAATCTTTGCTGGCAGATGAAACTGCAACCATCAATGCGATCGACGCTTTGACGGTCTACCAACCACCTGCCTGTGACACGGCTGCCGGATCGTGCTTAAACTATGATGGCAGCGGAAACTACCTGGGACTTGAATGTCCGCTGTATCGCCAAACAGGTGATCCGTCCTCCTGCGGTTCCAGTAATATCGGCGGAGGCCTGGGCATGGCAGGCAATGAATTTGCTGCCGCCACCCCGGTACGCGAAGATTCCTTATGGGTCGTCATCCTGCTGGCTGGCGGGCCCGCTAACGCGACCAACGCAGATCTTCCAAGCTTCCCATACGGATATTGTCCGTCAGCCGATTGGGTTCAACCGTTTTGCCGCGACGCCTCGGCCGCCACACGCCACGCCAACGGCGACCTGAACTTCGATGCAGAAGATTATGCCCGCGACATGGCAGATTTTGTGACCAGCCCGGATACCGGACAGGGGGCCGTACTGTTTGCGATCGGTTTGGGCGATTTGGTACAGCACGCCCCGGTTGGCGATGCGGATGCCGCCGAGAAACTCCTGCAATACGCAGCCCTGGATTCCGGCGGACCCACTGCCAACCACGGCCAATATTACTATGCGCCATCCACCGCTCAACTGCGGGCGATCTTCAGAGATATTGCCGAAAACATCGCCACGCGCCTCACGCACTAGTCATAACGATTGGAAAAGATCATGAACATAAAAACCTCTAACCAACGTGATCGGACGAAAAGTCGGGCTCGTGCCCAGAGTATGGTGGAATTTGCATTGGTACTGCCGATTCTGCTCTTCCTCTTGTTCGGCATCATCGAATTTTCACGCTTGTTTTACTCCTGGATCGTCGTTGAAAATGTGGCGCGTGTCGGCGTACGTTATGCCACGACCGGAGAATACAATCCGGCCTATTGTGTCGATGGCCCGGATGCTGGAACAGAAGCCTGCGCTGGCGACGGAAAAGCTGATGAAATCGATAAAGCCCGCATACCATCCATCAAGGATGAAGTCCGCAGGCTGACGATTGGCTTCCCATACAGCGAGGCTCTCGCGCAAACCGATGAGTATTATTACAAGATCACGATCTGCTCCAATAAACCCGGAGAAATATTCGTGCTGCCAGAAATGGGTGGGCCGCGCTACAGCGACTGTACACCCGAGGAAGATCCGGGAGCTCCCGGACAACGCGTAGTGGTTTCGGTCGACTATAACTTTGCCTACATTATTCCTTTGTTGAAAGGCCTGGGTCCGGTGGTTCACTTGGCCGCTTACCGCGAAGGCATCGTGGAACAGTTCCGCGTGTCGCGCCTGATCAATATCCAGCCGACTTTTGCCGTTCCGACCGTTCCGACCAATACACCTCTGCCAACCGCTACTTTTACAGCAACACCCCTGCCCTCACCGACACCCACCTGTGCACCGTTATTTGTAGATATCATCAGTCCGGGAGCGGATGGGGTTGAAATTACCGACCGGAGTCAGACGGATTTTGAGGCGGTAGCCTATGATCCAAATATCGGCACAAACAACGGCGATGGGATCTTTCAGGTTCACTTCACGCTTTTCGATCCAAACGGGAACCAGATCCATTATCAAAGCGAATCCCTTGTTGCTTATTGTGGATTTGGCGGGGACCATCCCTGCTCGTGGATGCCCACTTCAGAATGGGACGCCCTGATCAATGGCACCTATACCCTGCAAGCCGAGGCGATCAGCTATGGCTCATGCTCCTCAACAGCCATCACCACCAAGACCTTTAATATCAACAATCCACCGACCCCGACCCCGACGATTACGCTGACACCTTCCAAGACCCCGACCCCAACCCTCACCCCCACGCCGGATTGCACCTTGCTCAGTTTGTATTCCATATACACTTCCGGGGATAAACTTTACGCCAGGGTCAGGAATGACAACCCAATCGATATGCCGCTGACTTATTCGTACGTGACCTGGTCGGAGAACAATTCCAGCGAGTATCTGAATTACTGGAACTGGAACAGCTACACATACGACGGCTCCAATGATTACAGTTCGCCGTCCTCGGCCACTTGTTCGGGAGGTGGCTGCAGCTTCCCAGGAAATGGCACGAGGTACACCTGGTACGTTGATTTCAATAACGCCAACCCGATCTACGGCAACTTCAGCGTCCAGCTAACCCTCGGAGGCTGCGTGGTTTCGAGTAATCTCTTCGTCCCGACGCCAACGCCAAGCAATACCCCGCTGCCGACCTATACGCCGTCCAACACCCCGACTCCGTCCAAGACCCCGACGCCGTCCAAGACGCCAACACCGTCCAAGACCCCGACGCCGACCAATACTCGGACGCCGACCAATACGCCAACCAAGACCCTGACGCCGTCCAAGACCCCGACGCGGCCTCCGACCTGGACACCGTCACCAACGCAACCAAACACTCACACACCGACACCATCCCCGACGAACACTGCCTGCTTCGAATGCTAGTCTACTCACACCAAGGGGTAACAACGTAAGCCAAAACCGGCTGCCTATCTTTTTGGGCGGCCGGTTTTTACAGTATAATCCCAGCATTCTATTACTCAGGAGGTCCAACAAACAGGTATTTTGGGAGAGACAGCGCATGCTCCAACGGCGGGAAGGGACCCGGCGTGGGATGACGAGGATGAGGGTTCCCCAGTGCGAGCTGGGGCCAATCCCGGCTCAACCGGGAGAAAATCGAAGGATCAGCGGAAGCCCTCCGGGAGCACCACCTCCCGATCATCTTTCCCTCCAAATTCAAAATCTGCAACAATGCCCGCGGGTAACCGTGTGGACAAAAATGCAGGTAGTGGCCAAAAATCGGTGCAGAAATTTCCGCATAGCTAGCGGTAGTTTTCTGTGCTCGAAAACTATAAATTCGGAGGGAACTCCCCTATGTGCGGAATCGTTGGATACATCGGCGCGCGAGATGCCACGCCGATCATCCTCAATGGTCTCAAACGTCTTGAATACCGTGGCTATGACTCGGCCGGGATTGCCGTCCTGCAGGATGGCAAGATCGAGGTCCGGCGGGACGCGGGTAAGCTCGCGCGTCTGATCGAGTTGGTGGCTCAATCCCCCCTCAGCGGCACGCTCGGGATCGGGCACACCCGCTGGGCGACACATGGTGCCCCAAATGCCCGCAACGCCCATCCTCACCTCGGCGCCACCGGTGAAGTGGTCGTCGTCCACAATGGCATCGTCGAAAATTTTCTGGAACTGCGCGACGAGCTCTCAGCCGAGGGCGTCACTTTCAACTCGGAGACAGATACCGAAACCATCGTCCACCTGGTCGAACATTTCCAAGCCAGCGGTCTGGACCTGGTCGAAGCAGCCCGCCAGACCTTTCAACGCATCGAAGGCGCCAACGTGGTCGTGCTGATGTCGTCCAAAGAGCCGGATAAAATTGTCACAGCTCGCATCGGCAACGCGGGTGGGATAGTGATAGGATTTGGCGAAAACGAGATGTTCGCCGCCTCCGACATTCCGGCCATCCTGGAACATACACGCCAGGTTGTCTTCCTTGAGTCACACCAGATGGCTGTCATTACGCAAGGGGGTGCCAGAATCGAGACCCTGGACGGCCAGCCGATTGAATTCCAGCCGCAGACAATTTCCTGGGATCCGGTCGCAGCCGAAAAGGGAGCGTACCGTCATTTCATGCAGAAGGAAATTCACGAGCAGGTGCGTTCGCTGACCGATACCCTGGCTGGCCGGGTTGACTTCGAAAACGGGCGCATTCGCCTGCCCGAACTCAACCTGACCCCAGAACTGGCCGGGCGCATCCAGAAGATCTACATCACCGCCTGCGGCACTGCTGCTTATGCTGGCATGGTCGGCAAATTTTTAATCGAAAAGATCGCCCGCATACCCACCGAAGTCGTCATTGGCTCCGAATTCCGTTACAGCGACCCGATTGTGGACGAGAACACCGTCGTGTTGGCCATCAGCCAATCCGGTGAGACCGCCGACACGTTAGCCGCCATGGAAGAGGGCCGCCGCAAAGGTGCGACCCTATGGAGCATCGTCAATGCCATCGGCTCACAGGCTATGCGCATCGCGGACGGATACATCTCGATGCAAACCGGGCCCGAAATCGGTGTGGCCTCGACCAAAGCTTTTACCGCCCCTTTGGTGGACCAGTACATGCTGGCCATCTTGCTGGCCGACCTGCGTGGCGTGCTCGACGAGAAAACCCGCCGGGCACTGGTCGCCGATTTGCGCCTGATACCAGACCTGGCCGGTCGGACGCTGGAACGGGAGCCAGAGGTCGAGAAGGTTGCCCAAACCTTGAAGGATATTCAGGGCTGCCTGTACCTCGGGCGCGGCATTAATATGCCGATTGCCTACGAAGGCGCTTTGAAACTCAAGGAAATCTCCTACATTCACGCTGAAGGGTATCCGGCCGGCGAGATGAAGCACGGCCCAATCGCCCTGATCGATGAAAACATGCCGGTCGTCTGCCTGGTGCCCAAAGACCCCTGGCACGAAAAGATGATCAGCCAGATCCAGCAAGCCAAAGCGCGCGGCGGCCTGGTCGTGGCCTTAGCCAGTGATGGCGATGAACTGATCGCAAACATGGCCGATCTGGTGCTGTGGACCCCGGAAACACCCTGGATGCTCTCCCCGGTCATCACAGTTCTGCCGCTGCAGCTGTTGGCGTATCATATCGCGGCCCTGCGCGGACTGGACGTAGACCAGCCGCGTAATCTGGCGAAAAGCGTCACGGTAGAATAAATCCGCGTGTTTCCATCCATGCCCGACAGGACTTCCGTCGGGCATTTTTCTTGTTTCCAAAATCAAATTATCTGATAAAATTGAGTACATATATCCCTTTTACTTGACAGCGAGATAATCATGGACGTGACAACCATCCAAAACTGGATCGCCCAAAACCCCTACCTTGCCCTGGGCGGGGGCGTACTGCTAATCGTGATCGTTTACCTGCTGGCGCGCCTGATCTTTGGGCGGGGCCTGACCTCGCTGGCCCGGCACACCAAGAACAAATCCGATGACATCATCACCGCCGGTATTCGCCCTTATCGGGCTGCCTGGCTGGCACCCTTCATCGTCCTTTACTCCTTTGCTTACCTGGCTCCCGCTTACCAGGATGTGATCCAACAAGTTGCACTATTCTTCGTCTTGTGGATCTCAGCGTTGACACTCAACGGCTTGCTCGATGCGCTCAACCAAATCTACGAGAGCAGCACCAGCTTTCGGGGCGTCAGCATTCAGGGTTACCTGGACATCGTCAAGATCCTGGTCCTGATGGTTGGCGTCATCCTGAGCGTATCGCTGATCACCGGAGAATCCCCGCTGCTGCTGCTGGGTGGCCTGGGGGCGCTGACCGCGGTGCTGCTGTTCGTCTTCCATGACACGATCCTGTCAGTCATTGCCAGCGTCCAGATCACGACCAACGACCTGATCAAGGAAGGCGACTGGGTGGAAGTGCCAGAATACGACGCTGACGGGGACGTGCTCAACATCAGCCTGTACAACGTCAAAATCCAGAATTGGGATAAGACGATCTCTGTTATACCCACCTACAAGATGGTCGATGTGGCTTACAAGAACTGGCGCGGTATGCAGGAAAGCGGCGGTCGGCGCATCAAGCGCGCCATCCATATCGACCAGACCAGCATCAAATTCTGCGACTCCAAAATGCTATCCCGCTATCAAAAAATCGACTTGACGACAGATTACATTACCGAGCGCCGTAAAAATATTGAGCGATACCAGCACGGGAACGACAGCAGGATGGATTCGCCCTTGGATGGCCCGCAGGTCACCAACGTGGAAGTCTTTCGCGCCTACCTGGAAGCCTATCTGAGAAACCACCCCGGAATCCATACCGACGGCCTGGACTTCCTGGTACGCGAGTTGGATCCCAGCCCGACCGGATTGCCGATCGAAATCTACGTTTTTACCAAGACCACAGCCTGGCTCGAATACGAGCGCATCCAGGCCGAGATATTCGATCACTTGCTGGCAACGGCAGGGTTTTTCGACCTGCGCGTCTTTCAGGAACCGAGCGGCTCCGATTTCGCACGCGCGCTGCACAACGCTTAAACCAATTGATATCCAACCCCTCAGCCTAAAAGCTGAGGGGTTTTTGTTTGCGATTAATATCCGACCAGCGCCTGCCAGGTCTGTGGCCCGACAATGCCGTCCGCTGCCAGGCCGTGCCCGGATTGGAAGTCCTTGACCGCAGCAACGGTTTGCGGACCAAAGTTGCCGTCCACATTCAAGGACGCTCCGAATTTGTTGAGCAGCGTTTGCGCAGCTCGTACGGCATCCCCTTTCTTGCCATGGCCAACCTGCGCGCCCTGGATCAAGGCACTCCAGGTGTTTGGACCAACAACGCCGTCTGAGCTCAATCCATTCCCGCTCTGGAAAGACTTGACTGCGGCTGTCGTCTGCGGACCGAACACCCCATCAACGGTCAGGTTTTTACCGTGATACTTCAACAGGTATTGAATGGCGGATACTTCCGCGCCCTTATCCCCGGCCCTGAAATTCGGCCAATTCGGAATGGAAACCTGGTAATTGGCGACAGCCTTGATTTCGACCCAGAATGGACCAGCGGATAACCCGAACAATTCGCCGCCCGGCTCGCGGATCTTCCAATTGCCGTGATAAGTGCCAGCTGAACCAGGCGCTTTTAAGTTGACGGTGATATCCAAGGTTTGACCAGGGGTTACCGAGCCGTTGGTCAAAGGTTGGGAAGCCGGTCCGCTCATCTGGTCCCCACTATCGAAAACCAGTTGATAGCCCGAAGTCCAGGTACAACTACCGACATTTTTCAAGCGCCAGGTCTTGCTGAAGGTCTTATTAAACATGATTGGGGTGCCGTCTGGAACAGAGACGTCGGTGACAAATTCAGCCAGATTGCAGGGTACCCCGGAAGTAGCTGTAGGGGAGGCGGACTGCACCGCGGTCGTAGCCGTGGCCGTCGGTGATGGTGGGGTCACCGAAGGTACGGCGACTTGGGGCGTGAAGGTGGCTGTCGCCGCTGACGGCGTGCTGGCTTGCGAACCACCCGTGACATTCGTTCCCGGCAAGTTGCAGGCCAGGACCGCCAGGCACAAGCTGAGAAAAATTATGAAAATTCTTCGAGACATACTTTTACTCCTTTGAAACAATCTGCCAGGCCCCCCGGTTTTCGAACTGGGTTCATAGAACAGGTTTTCCTGGGCTGCGGTACGAATAAAATAGGATGATTTATATCTTATTATACAAATTTTTTGCCCGATAACCTATACCCCGCGGGTACCAACCCTGCTCAGTAAATTCCTCAGCCCGAGTTTTTTTACCGCATGGCATCTTCGATTACAGATAAGGACGGCAGCCCGACGACGGCCGTCCTTATCTGTACACTTTTCAAATTAAGCACAAACAAACGGGGACTGGGAACATGTCTCGATAAAGAAGTTGTTGCTTTCATCAATTTCTTGAATGCTGTTATTTGTATCGATCTCAATCCGGATGGTCTTTGATCCAACAACTTTATAACCAGTGTAGCAGGCGATGTCGCCTGTGGGGACCGCACAAGTCCCCTGCGCCACCTGAGACCCATTGGCAAAGACTTTGTATTGGAAATTACCACTCAAACTGCCAATCGGGTTGGTCCTGATTTGCGCCACAATCTCATACTTGGTGGTCATATATATTTTAACAATGGATAAGTCCCCAACGAGCGGCGGGGTGGTAGGAGTAGCCGTTGCGGTAGCTGTCGGTGAGGGAGTGGGCGATGGCGGCGGCACAATTTCCGGTAAGCCAGATACGTCACCATCCACCGTTGCATATTGACCCCACAACCAGCAGGTGATCGCGCCTTTTTTGATAATCCAGTAACCAGGAGCGACGGCGGTGTATTTCCCAACGACTTCAGCCTTCTCACCAACCCGCAAACCGTCGAGATAATCATAGGCCATACCCGGCCCAGTGCGGCAGTTCGTATCCAGGCTAACGCTGACCATGGGAATATTAGGGGCAGGAGTAGGGGTGCTTGTGGGCGTCAAAGTCGCTGTAATGGGCAGATCCTGCAGGATCTCTGGCGGATTCGGCACCGCTGACTGGAGGCTGGCCATGGATGTCAGCGTGGCACCGGCCTCTACCGGGAGGCTTCGAGTGGGGGTGGGTAAATTACATGCCAGGGCAAGTGCAATCAGAATGCCGGGCAGAAATAAGATCTTCTGCTTTAATTTCAATTCATCTTCTCACGACCCGAACCAGAAGGTCTTTCTCCCAAAAACCGGATGATTTCAGGCAAGCGTGGACAAAATGAAGATGCACCTAGTTCCAGCCGCCAGTGCGCTTGCGGTTCCTGATCGCATCCTGCAGGGCGGCCAGCATCTCCATGAAGGATTCGCGGTTGGCTGTGCTGGAATTAGTAGACTGCTCCTCCAGTTGCCCCAGCAGGTAGACCAGCCACGAAAGCCAGGTGCGCGGGTTGCTCTGCGCCTCTGAAATTTCCTGGGCAGCCTGGTCGAGCATTTCGCGCAGATCGTCGTCTTTACTCATTTTGTAGCCTCCTAAGCCGGGTGGATAACTGCGCTTGTATTGTAGCAGATTGTCGTGATTGTCATTCCTGAATCAGGGATTCCAGTCGCCGAGTCGTTGTAAGGCCGCTACCAGACGTTCGCGCAGGATCAAGGCCAGAACGCCCAATACAAGCAGGGTGATCCCGGTACAGCCGGTCAGCAGAACGATGGGCAGTCCCGACAAAACCGAAAAGGCTGCGCTGATCACACCCAACACAACGAAGACGATTGGACCGATCACAAAACTGCGCGAGCGGATGACCAGCCCGTAAACCAGGATCACCAGCGACTGGAAGAACAGTACGAAGAAAAACACCAACCGGTCGGTGGCGATCATTTGGACCAGTGTGGTACTGAGCAGGATCAACTGCACCAGGATCCCGGTGATCAGGGCAGCGGTGTTGTGCTCGCGGCGCAGCAGCAGGTAGTGCATGATGATACCCAATAAGGCAGCGAAGATGGTGAAGAACTGCGGCTCGCTTACATCGAGTTTATACAGCGCCAGGGCGTACGCCAGGAAGTACAACAGATTGGCTGGAAAGCCCAGCCAGACGTTTTTGCGCCGGAAGGCTTCGAAAGTAAACATCAGGGCGGCGATGGCAATCCCAATCACTGAAAAAATCTTGCCCTCGAAGGGAACGGTCAGCGAGGCCACAAGGGCCAGCACCAGTCCGCTTTGGTTGAGCATGCCACCCCAAGGCGTGTCCCGTTTGGATAAGACCAACAGCAGGCCAGGCAGGTAATAGGCCAGCGCCAGTCCGATGTAGGGCAGCACCCAGAAATCGAGCTCGAAGTAATGGAGGGCCAACCCAAGCGAGACCGGCAGCGCGATCAGAGCGCCGTAACCAAAAGCGGGCCGACGGCGCAAGACCGAGTAAACCCAGGCGAAGAAGGCGTAGGCCAGGAAGGCGAGGCTGCCGTCCCCGGCGTTCCAACCGGTCAGCAGGGTCAAATGCTGCAGGATCACAGCGCTCCACAGCCACGGCGCAGCCCAGGCCTGGGTACGTTCGGAGCGGCGCAGCAAAATGGTCAGGGCGTAGTAGATGCCGGTCAACCCGACGAAGTACAAGGCCCAATGGCTCCAGTCCAGGTGCAGCAGACCGAGGCCCAAGGCCGCCGGCAGCCCGAGCAGTGTAGTCAAATAGATATAATTCGGCCGGCCTTCCAGCAGGGCAAAGACCAGCGCGAAAAAGGCGTAAGCCCCAAAGGCCAGGCTGCCGTCGCCGGAGGAATGAATCCAGATCAGGGCAACGTGCTGCAGCACCAGGCCGCCCAACCCGAGAATCCGCGACCAGCTCTTGGGACGATCGCGATCCCGAAAGGTGAGACCGGCGACAAAGTACCATACCCCGGTCAGGACCAGGAAAGCGGGCAGTTTTACGCTGATCCCCAGCGCCTCCAATCCAAAATACAGACTGACCGGTAAGAGGGCCAGTGTTCCGAACAACAGGGTCGGGACTCGTTCCAGCAGGGCGTACAGGACGAAAACTGCGGCATACGTGGCGAAGATCCCCGCCGCCTGGGTTGGTGCATCGAATCCCACCGCCTGGGCCTGCAACAGGGTCCCCAGGCCGATCAGCCCCCCGGCAACCAGCGCTGGCAGCCACCAGCGTTTGCGGGCTTTGAATGCGTGGCGAGCCGTCAACGAGACAGCCAAATAGGTCAGCGACAGGGTCAGCGGAACCCAGATTTCCAGTGGGTCGAGATCGGCCAGGGAAGTCAAAGAAAAGGCTGCAAACCATGTCAGTCCAACGGCAGCCAGGGCGCCACTCCAGACGGGCCAGCGTACCTGGCGAATATTCATCAGCGTGTAGAGAATCCAGGTCCCGGCCAGCAGACCGATCGTGAGCGGACGATCGTCGATCCACAAGCCGAAAGTGGAAATGATGAAAAGCGCCCCTCCCGCTCCGATCAGCAGATAGCCGTATCGTTTGGCCCGTCCGGAAACCATCCAGATCAGGCCTTCCCCGCCCAGGGTCAGGACCAAGGCCCAGCCCCAAGCGACGGTCATCACCTGCCAGAATTCCGGCGCAAAAACGCCAGAGAAATACAGCGGAATTGGGATCAGGGTCAGCACGGCCAGGAGTGGAAAGAGCGGAAATTTTAGTTTTTCATCGAGCGGATCGGCCGTAACCCAGTCGCTGAGCACCTGGCAAATGACAGCCACCAGCCACAGCCCGGCAATGACCAGCCAGGTGCTCGGCTCAATGGATTGGTCCGCTAATTGGACCACTGTGACCAGGAATGAAACCCCCAAAAGCCCGTTGATTTGAATCTGGCTCAGGACGAACAGAAGCGTGAAGAGCTTGTTTCCCTGCCAGCGGCGCAGCAACCGGGATGCCAGGATGGCCAGCAAAGCCAGCAAACCACTTAACAAGGCGAATACGTGGATATTCGAGTGCATCCAGGCGGTTAGAAAGCCGATTGAGACGTCGAAGGAAAGCAAGGCCAGAATGCTGAAAAAGCGGGATTTATATATAAAAGTACCACCGACCGCAATCAGTCCAATAACCAGTAAAGTCAGGCACCACAATAAGCGGGATAACGGGGGACCCACATGCAGCGTGGAGAAGAGCACCCCTGAAAAGATGGGCAGCATGAACGTAGCCACCAGGAACAACACAAAACTGGCCAACGGCAGGCGGCGGACGAGCCCGAACGCGCTGCTGAAGAACAGCAAGCTGGTCAGGATCAAGATCGGCAGTCGGGTAACCTCGACCAGGCTGCCAAGTACGAATGCCGCAGCAACGACCAGGAAGGCGCCCAGGTACAAGGCAATTTTAATGGTGGTCTCGTTGAGCAGGATGTTAGAGAGCGAAACCGGCTCAGATTTTTTCGGTCGGGCCGCAACAGGTGGCACGGGCTTGTCGGGCGCGGGAGGCGCAGCGGGCCCAGATTTAGGTATCCATGTCGGGTCAGTCGCATAGCGTCGCTTCAGGATTTCGAGCTGAGATGGAGACAGCAAACCATCGGTCGCCCAGCGGGAAATTTCCTTTAGGAAGATTTTTCGGGCATTCTCCGTAAATGGCGCAATTTCCTGGTAGGCTTGAAAACCTGACGGGGATCCCAGCACCCGCAGTGCCGCCTGGCGGACTGCCTGGCTGCGATCGTGCAGAATCAGCTGCTCGAGGGTCATGAGCAGCGCCGGCGCCAGGTTAGGCTGGTCTTCCAACGCACGCACGGCAGCCAGCCTTTTACTGGCCTGTGGATCCTGCAAGTCGGCGGTTACTTTCGACGGGTCCGGACCGGTCATATTACCCTCCTCGATAAGAAAAACGAGTGTTATCTACCTAAAATAACACTCATTTCTGAAAAAAGACTTCTTTTTATTTAATAGCCGCAGCCGGGCTTTGTTCAGAGGCCGGATGACACATTTCCGTCGCCGAGCCTGCCGGGACCGGATTTCCCAAACAGGGTCCAGGCGAACCAAAGCAAGCCCGGAACCACCATCAGGGCCGCCATCCACCAGATGATGCCGCTGATCCCCAGGCCGGTGGAATCCAGCAGCCAGCCGCCAACTGCCGAACTGACAGCATTGGACAAAGTGAACATGGCAAACTCGCTGGAAAAGACCCGACCGCGGACCTTGTCCGGGACCCACTCCAGCAGCAGTTGAGTCGAAAAGGTCCAGTTGATACCGCTGCCCAGCGAACGGACGAAGGTGCCCAGCAGCACCAGGGCGAAGCCTGCCAGAGGAGCGGTCAACGCCAGGCCGAGCACCCCGATGGCATAGGAGATGGTCAGGGCATGCCGTAAGGGTCGGTCGCGGTCGCCGGTGAAGACACGCGCCAGGATCGGCCCCAGGCCGGTTCCAATCCCGGCAAAGGCGTACAGCAGGCCCAGGCTGGTGCCGCCGCTCTTACCGATCACGAAGACTCTTTCGGCCAGGGCTACCTGGATCACCTGGAAGGCACCGCCAACCAGCAGGGAAACGGCCGATTTATGCAGGGTGATGGCGAAGATATCCCGGTGGTCCCGCAGGTATTTCAGTCCATCCACGTACTGGCGGAAGGCCGCCGCGACCTGGCGTTCGCCCCCTGCAGTCCCGGCCAGCCGGTCCCACGCACGAGGGTATTGCACTTGAGAGATAAAATAGGCCGAACAGAAGAAGGAGACCGAGTCGACGATGAAAGCCGGGTAGACGCCCCACTGCCCGGCTACCAGTCCACCGACAGCTGCGCCTAATGAAAGCATCACCGACCAGGTGGTGGTGCTGATGGCATTGGCCGCACCCAATTCCGCCCGAGAGACGATGTCTGGAATGATGGCGTTGCGCGCCGGGAAGAAAAACCCGCTGATGCCCATTTGGAAGGCGGTGATGACGTACAGCAGCCAGGCCTGCCCCGGGGTGCGCACCAGCAGGAAGCCCAGCACGACGATCCCGCGCAGGAGGTCAGCCACGACCAGCAGCCGCTTGCGGTTGTAGCGATCGGCCAGCACGCCAGCCAGGGGGCTGACCAGGAAGGGCGCCAGCATGCGGATCACGAACAGGCCCCCGACTGCCACGCCGGAACGGGTCAACTGCGAAATAAGCGCCGCCGAGGCGATCAGGTCGAACCAATCCCCCAGCAGGCTGATGACCTGACCGGTCCACAAAAACCGGAAATTGCGGTTCTTGCGCACCAGGTCCAGGTACCCAACCGGTTTGCGGGCTTCGTCGTGGGCGGGTTGCATGGATATTCCTGTTTAAGTTATTGGTTTGGATAAATTCCGTTGGGATTATTCTGCCGGGAATTTCCCGGCTGCGTCCAGCACGACCGGCCCGTGACCGGAGCAGACGATGCGCGCGCCGAGTTCGGCCTGCTTGCGGACCGAATCTCTGGCCCGGGCGGCGTCCCAGGTCACGGCGGGGCGTGAACCCTGGATGCCGCTGGTATCGGCCACCATCGAGTCGCCGCAGAACAGCACCCGCGCAACCGGTGCATACAGGGAAATGTGACCGGGCGTGTGCCCCGGGGTGGCCACCACGCGTAATCCACCCAGCATCGGCAGGACCTGGCCGTCCGCCAGGATTTCGTCCACCTGGAAAGGTGTGGTTTTGAAAAAAGGACGCAGCAATCCCATCAGCAGCCGCCGCAATGAAAATCCGGACCGATTGATCTGCCGTGAGGGTTTCCCGGCCGCGATGGCCTGGGCCTCGATCTGGCTGGCGTAGGTACGCGCACCCGTCGCCTTGACCAGTGCGGCCAGTCCGCCGACGTGGTCCAGGTCGGAATGGGTCAGGATGATGCGCTTGACGTCACCGGGGGACTTGCCCAGGCTGGCAACGTAAGCCAGGATCTTCTTCTCGCTGCGCGGCAGGCCGGCGTCGATCAGGGTCAACCCGTCCGCGTCCACGATAATATAGGGATTGGCAACCACGCCGGGGACCAAAAAGACCTTATCTGCAATCTTCATACCACCAGACTCCTAAGAAATAGATTATTTCCCCAATACCACCTGGATGCGCGCGCGCAGCGCGGACAGGCTGGCCCGCAATTCGGACAGGCCGGCTTGGGCCGAGTCGATGCGCTCACGCTCACTGTGCACATAGCGCGTATAAGGGGTGACCCCGTCTTTAAGGCGCGTAATGACGCTGTCGCGCTCGTTGTTGAATTGTGCAGTCAGCGCCTCCAGCAGCGTGGTGCGCAGCGAGATCATTTTTTCTTTGAATTTGTCCTTGGCCTGTTTGCGTTTGAAAGGGATCACAAAGAAGCCCAGAATGGCCAGGGTGCTGGCAGCCAGGATGCCGGTGATGTCCATGGTCGAGGAAAGCACGGCGATCGAGACCAGCGTTCCCAGGCCAACCGCGCCGACTTCCAATAGGGCAGTCTGCGCCACGGCGGCTTCGACGCTGGCCGCCAGTTCGCTGGCTTCTTTGTCGCGGTCGTAGCTGTTGACGATACTCTGGACGCTCTTGCCGACCGAGTCGATCAGTTCACGCCGGCGTGCTTCGCGCGGACCATAGCCTTCTCCAACCAGGTGGTCCAGGTTCTGCGCCCGGCGGCGCTGCAGGTAGCTCATGACCTGCTGCCATTCGTGCAGGTCCTTCTGCACCAGCCAGTCGATCAGGCGCTGGACCTGTTCTTCGATCTGCTGGGGAACATCCGCCAGGACTTGTTTCTCAAACTGCGCCCGGACCTTGTCGCCGCGCATCAGGTTCTGCACGTTGGTCAGACGCAGGGTGCTGTCGAAGAAATCCAGGCCGCGTCCTTCGAGCCGGTGCAGGATATTCTCGACCTCCGCCAAACGCGGCGGCAGTTCGCTGTCCAACTCACGTTCGTATTCCGTGATGACCGTTTCGAGCGAGTCGGCAGTCACCTTGTCTTCGTTCAAGGCCTCAGATTGCGCGGACAGGCTCTCCCCGGTCTGGTCGATCAGGTGCGCGGCCACGCCCAGGGGGTTATTGAATTTGAGTTCCAGTTGGGCCGTATCGTCAAGGGTGGCGCTGATGAACTGCTCCAGGTCGTCCAGGCGGCTGAGACCTCGCAGGCGGGCACGTTCAGCGGGATCCGGCTCTGAGAGCGCCCGCTGGCCCAATTTGGCGGAAACCGGAAAAAGCTGGGGCTGATCGCCAAGCAGCGCGGCGGTATGCTTCAGGATAAAGTCGCGGACTTCCCCAAGAGCCGCCTCGTCCTCGAAGATGTCGACCTTGTTCAGCACAAAGACGATTTTCTTGCCCCAGGTAAGAATGCGTTCCAGGAACTGGCGCTCGCTCTCGGTCAGGGGATGGTCGGCCGAGGTAACGAACAGGACCAGGTCGCTGCGTGGGACAAATTCATCGGTCAGCCGTTCGTGGCGGCGGATAATGGCATTCGTACCGGGAGTATCGACGATGTTCAGTTCCTTCAGCAGCGGCAGCGGGTAGCTGTAGATACTGAAGTTCTCGTCAACTACCTGTTCGGCGGGTTTCTCGCCCCACTTGACCAGCGTGACGCGCGAGGTGGTGGGCGTGGCACCTTCGGCCAGGACTTTCTGGCCGAGCAGAGCATTGATCAGGGCGCTCTTGCCGGCGTTGAACTCGCCCGCGATGACGATCAGGAAGAGTTCGTCCAGCTGCAGGATGGCCTTTTGCAGGCTGTCCAGGGCTTCACGCGGCAGGTCAAGCCCGGCCAGCGCGAGCTGCATCCCGGCCAGGGCTTGTTTCTCTTCGCGCAGGAATTGGGCCTGCTGGTCAGTCAGTACGGACTGGCGCATGGAATTCTCCTCGTAAAGTCAGATACAATACCTTAATTATACAGCCTGCGCGCCGGCCAATTCCACCAGTCTGCGAAAGGGGGCAAACTTTTTCAGATGCCGTAGAGCGGGTTACTGACCCGCCGGTCCCTGACCTGTCAGGCCTAAAGCCCGACCCACTTTCCCATTACATCTTTAGACAAAGAGCGGTTCCATTTCGAGGCGCTGCGTTAGTTCATTCATTTGTGCATCCGCGGGGCGGGTTTCAAACCGCTGGGCGGCGTCCAGGACGCGCGGCAGGATGTGGATATCCCCGGCGGTATTGATAAATACCTGCGGGTTTCCCAAAATCCAATGGATGGCAAGATCGATATCGGCCTGTTCTTCCAGCGGACGATACCAGGTGGTCCGGTCCTGCCGGACGTCATTCCAGGGGGAACGAGTGATGCCTTTGATGGTCTGCACGGCGATCTCTCGCTGCTGGCAGACGGCCAGAAGTTTGTTGAAATTTTCCGCATAGCGCGGGTTACCCATCATGACGTGGTTGTAGGGCAAAAGCACGGCATCAAAATCGAATTTTTCGAGCGAGCGCAAATGGAATTCGGGCACGGGCACACCATGACCGGTGACGCCGATGAAGCGCGCCAGTCCCTCATCACGGGCCTGGACGACCGCCTCGATGACGCCATCCGGGCCGAAGGCCGTCGACCAGTCGGGTTCCTCGTGCAGGGCATGCAGCTGGATCATATCCACCTGGTCGACATGCAGCAGGTCCAGCGAGCGGCGGATTTGATCGTAGGCGGCCCCTTTTGTGCGCTGGTCGGTTTTCGTCGCCAGAAAGAAGGGCTTGCCGTGCCGCCGAATCCAATCGCCCAGAAGCCGCTCGGCTTGACCGTAGCTGGCGGCAACGTCGACATGGTTGACTCCGTTCTGCAGGAGCAGCTCCATTGTGGCGTCGACCTCATTTTGCGGGGTATCCGAAAATGCGGCTGCGCCAAAGATCGTGCGGGTGCTGCTGTGACCGGTTCGTCCAAAAGGAAGTGTGGGTATCATGGGCTCCTCCAGGAAAAGGTAGGGGATAGGTTGCTTAGGACAGAGAG
>CAYOUV010000067.1:0-16833 GCA_964407265.1 uncultured Anaerolineaceae bacterium
ACATCTTCGACTTCGACAAAGCCGACCAGGGCATCCTGGAGGTGGTGCACAAGCTTCCCTACGCCGATGCGGATGACCCGATCGAATGCGAGAAAATGATGGTCAAGGGCTGGCCGCTGGAGCACAGCCACACCCTGACTGACCTGCTGGGCGGGCAACTGGAGGCCGGCTTCCAGCTTGTCGATCTGTACGAGGATACGCACGACGATTTGGTCATCGGCGAGTACCTCCAGACCTATATCGCCACCAGAGCGCTCAAGATAGGCAATTTAGCATGAAGGTAACACACTCTCGCTGGCAGGAATTGGCTTGGCGGGCCTTGTTTGCTGGGCTGATTTTGCTGGGAATCCTGGCACGTCTGCGGCAATATCTATTCAACCGTGCCTTGTGGTTGGACGAGGCCATGCTGGCGCTAAATATCATCAATCGCTCATTCAGTGGATTGTTGAAACCGCTTGGCTACGACCAAGGCGCACCACTAGGTTTCCTGATGGCCCTGAAGCTGGTTGTCAGTCTGTTCGGGAAAAGCGAGTATGCCTTCCGGCTGATCCCATTTCTGGCAAGTTGCTTCGCACTGGTGTTGCTATACTGCTGGGGAAGACGCCTGACGGGTCCGCTTGGGTTGGCATTTTTGTTAGGCGTGTTCACTGCCAGTTATCGCCTGGTGTCATATGCCGTAGAAGCCAAACAATACTCATCAGATATGGCACTCACACTGGCGCTTTACTTGCTAGCCTTTCATTTTTTTGACAGCGAGCCAAATCAGTGGGATTTTGTTATCTTAGCCATAGGCGGATCAGCAGCGCTGTGGTTTTCGCACCCCGTGTTGTTTACATTAGGTGGCATTGGGCTTGTATTGTTGTTCAAATACTTCCACACCCGAGATCGCCAGCGATTGATTTACACTCTCGGAACAGGGTTGTTCTGGGGCACGAACTTCACTATCTTGTATTTTATCCAATTTCGCGGGTTGGCAAAGAACTATGCGCTGACCAATTTCTGGGCTGAATATTTCATGCCTATGCCGCCATGGAGTAACTGGTTGTGGTTCAAGGGCACATTTAGTGGCTTATTCCACAACCCTTTAGGATTGGCCGAACCGCATAATGCCATACTGATCCTGTTTATCCTTGGATTGGCAGTTCTTTTCCACAGACACTGGCAGTGGAGCCTGACTTTCATCGTCTCGATCCTGCTAACGCTGATAGCTTCAACCATTCACAAATATCCCTTTGGGGCACGCATGATCTTGTTCCTCATGCCCGGCTTTGCACTAGGAATCGGTGAAGGCATCGAAAGTGTCCGCAAACTATTTGGGCGGGTCAAACTTCCTTCAATGGGTTGGATCGTAGGCGTATCACTGGCAGGGGGTTTGCTTTTCCAACCTGCCGCCTTTGGCTGGGAGAACTTTGCGAAGCCTAAAAAATCAGAGGATATCCGACCTGCAATGGCCTTTCTTGCCCAAAACCGCAAAACCGGCGATGTAATCTATGTCTACCCCGGCGGTGTGCCAGCCTTTCGCTTCTACGCTGCCCATTATGGTTTCAAAGAAGCTGATTTCATTGCCGGAACGGGGTATGATGTCCCCTTTCAGCATTACCTAGATGAAATTGACCGGTTCATTGGCCAGAAGCGCGTCTGGGTATTGTTCTCGCATCTTTTTGAAAACAAGGGTATTGACGAAAAAGCAGCCTTCCTTGATCATCTCGATCAAATTGGCAATAAGAAGAAAATATTTATTATCCCTGGTACATCCGTTTATTTGTATCTCTACGATCTGACACCCCGCTAATCTCTCTGGGGAGAATAAATCTCCCTTGATCAATATTCAATTAAAACCGTTTCCTTATAAAACCCGGAAACAGCCGCACGCTGACCGATCTGCTGGGCGGGCAACTGGAGGCCGGCTTCCAGCTCATCGATCTGTACGAGGACACGCACGACGATTTGGTCATCGGCGAGTACCTCCAGACTTATATCGCCACCGGAGCAATCAAGCCCTGATTCAATTTGCGTATCTTACAACGCTTAGGGCATTCAAAAAAAACCAGGGTACTTGAAAATCGCCCAAAATGTGATATGAATATTAGTGGGATTTAGTGTAGACAAATGACAACCAAGCGAGGGATGATGTCCACCGAGGGGAAAGGAGGAAAAAATGACTCGCAAAGCATACACACTGGGGGTAACGGCATTCCTGTTTCTGGCCCTATTCATGGCCAGCTGCAACTTGAACTTTACAACCGGGGAGTCACCCGCACCAAAGCCTGACAATTCCAATCAGCTGGATCTGGCTGCCTGTCCCAAAGCAGGCGATTCGATGCTGTTGAAATTTTCGGCCAACATTAAAATCAATCATGAAGGGGCTGAAATCAACCATGATCTGCAGGATGGACTGCTTAATTTGATGGTCATGCCGGATGGCAGCATCCAGGCCGTCGAGGGCACACAAATTCCCTTCACAATGAACGGCGTGATGGGCCCCTGCACGCTGGAGGGCGGTGGCAACGTGTCTCCCAGCGCGGTCGGCCTCTGCCAAAACGGGGTCGTATACCTGACAATCATGGAAGATTGGGGGCCTTACCAGGGGACCATGACCTGCCCCGACGTCGGTGAAGTGCCGTTCAACACGCCCTCTCTCGGATTGAGGACTCACACCGGAGCGGACGGCAAGGGTGAGGTGTTCTACCTCGACAAAAACTTCTCGCCGGAAGGAGCAGGGTACACGACCATGCGTGAGTTCGCCGGACCTGGCGAAGGCAGACATGTCTGGACCCTCTTCTGGGATTACACTGCACCGACGAAATAAACAAGATCGTATCCCGGTCCTGATCTTCGAGCATCACGCCCTGCTTGAGGACAAGCAGTCGCTGTTCAGGCATTGAGAAAATTTTTCAAATCTCAATCAAGACAGCCTGCAGCAGGGCATAAAAGGCGATTCTCTTAACCCAGTGCAGCGAAACCGGACCTAAAATACTGTCCCATCCATCGCAGAAGGCCGTCATAATCGGTTATACTTGGCGAACCTTCGATCAGCCCGCATTCGTCGAAAGTGCACCACTCAATAATCCCAACTTATACTGGAGAAAACATGTCTCAATCCGAGAGCCAATCAATGTCCTTACATAGCGAAAATGTCGTGCTGCGCGTCGCCTTCTGGGCCAACATCATGGCCTGGACCGTGCTTGTCATTTATCTACTCAACTTCACCAACGACATCTATTCCATCATAACCAATTGGCCGATCAACCTTCCGCCGGCTTTCATGAGCCAATTAATGGCTTATGTCGGCATCCTATCCAAGCCAATCTTTGGCGTCTTCTACTTCACGCTCGCACGCGGTGTCTCCCAGTTGCTTTATCTGGGATTGGACATCTACTACGGCAAAGAAGGCACCGAAGAAATACCGGAATCATCCGCCGTTTAAGTGCAACCGGTTAGAATCAAAACAGGAGCGAAGATCTTCGCTCCTGTTTTTTTATTTATTGAGCCTGCTACGGTTCCCAGACGATGGTCACCATTGCATACAGGTAGGGCTGGTTATCGATGTACTCGAAACCCACCAGCCAGGTGCGGTAATCAAACTCGGTGCCCGCTGTAGCCGGCTTGTACAGGTTGTAGTAGCGGATGTTGGGATAGGGCCACGGGGTAGAAAGCGGATAGACATTGGTCAGGTCATCGCAATAGGTTTCCATGTTGCCCGCGTTCAGCACATCCAGCAATTTTGGCTGGATGATATCGGCAAACGTGCCGACATCCGGGTTTCCGCTGGGACCGCTACCCCAGTTGTAGGTTTGCGTGCTGGTGAAAACATTGGCAGCCGTGGCCGGCGTGAAGTTGACCGGTGCCTGATAGGCCCACAGACGGACATCGACGCCATGCAGCGCGTTAACCAGCGCGGCGAACTGGCTGCCGTCGGACAGGTTCATCGCCTGCCGCAACTGGTCGATCTTGGGCAGGATGCGCGAGTCGGCGCAGAAATCCGCGTGCGTGACATATTCGGTCAGGAAATAGGTGTTGACCCAACCGGTCCCGCCTCCCGGATTCTGAACCTCGGCCCAGATGTAGCCTTCTGCCAGTTGAGTCGGACCGCTACGCATCACATCCGTCGCGTCATACGCGAAGGAGCCCACCACGGGGTTGCTGGCTCCGGCCGCCGAGCGGATGTTCAATACGTCGCCAACTGCGACGCGCACGACGGCATAGGGTCCGATCAAGGATACCGGTGTCGGCGTTGGCGTCGGCGCCAGCAGCTGGAAGGTGTTCATCATCTGCGCAAAGACGGCCGATTCGGCGGCCTGGTCGTAGAGCGGGATCGGGGTGGGATAGTAATTATCCGGGTTGCTGGCGTGCAGCACGAACAGCAGGCTGATGCAGTTATTGTCCTTGACGGTCGAGTAATCCGCCCAGGTGCGGATCTGGCCCGCACCCTGATCCGTGCCCGTTCCCTTGGTAAAGGTCACCCCATTGAAGACGACCGTCTCCGGGTTGCTGGGAGGTCCGACAATTGGATGGTAACAGGTCGTCACGCCTTCCTGCACGCGCAGGTCCAGGTATTTTTCGACCAGGTTGGTGCCCGGTACAATGGGCAGTGTCATCAACAGGGAAGTGGTGCTCTGACTGGAAATCTGAGCCTGGGGCGGGTATTTGAACTCAAAACCGTTGGATGTGTTGGTGTAGGTCAACCAGTCGGAAGTGATCGGAGTCGGTGAGGGCGTGATCGTCGGCGTATTGGTGGGGGTGGGCGTCACTGTGGGAGCCGGCGTATTGTCGTAAAGCAGGGTCCAGCTGTAACCACCGTCGGTCGTCTTGTAGAGCGAGGTGGAATTGTAACCATGGATCTGGAAGGCCCAGCCAACAAAGGGCGTAACGAAGTCCACGCCGCGCAGATCATCGCCGAGGGCCACATTGGGAGTTACATCGGTCCAGGTATCACCCCGATTGTGCGTAACGTGGAACAAGCCAGCCCAATCCCAGGTGAAGCCTGTCGCCGCACCGTAGAAATCAGTAAAGTAGAGTTCACCCTGGTGGGCGAATCCGGCTGAGCGGGTCCAGGTCGCGCCGCCGTCTTGGCTGACGTAGATGAACAGGTCCTTGCCACCGCTGAGGCCCATCGAAACCGGCAGGACCGCACTGTTGGAGCCGGGGAAGAAGATAGGCGCCTCGATATTGATGTAGGCCGACTCATATCCAGCGGGCAAGTCCAGCGATTGCTGGGTCCAGGTCACTCCGCCGTCAGAAGTGGCGTAGAGATAGATGAACCCATCGGACGGGTAATCCCCGCCGACCCAACCGTGCAGGGTGTCGTGGAAAGCCATGCCGTTCTTGTGCCCGCCGAACGGGATATCGTCACTCGCGCTGGGGTCAAGTGGATTGTTGGTGAATTTGCGGGTCCAGGTCGCGCCGCCGTCACTGGTCTGGTAGAGAGTCACGGCTTGTTTGTTCATGCCGGACGGCTGTCCGGACAGCACAAAGCCATTCATATCGTCCAGGAACTGGATGTAACCTTCCAGGAAGGGCACATCGAAACGCGTCCAGCTGTGCCCGCCGTCCACTGTGCGGAAGAGCGACCCTACATCGGTACCGGGCAGGTCGGTAATCACCCAGCCTTTGTCGGCGGTGGGGAAGTAGCCGTTCGTAATCAAAGGACCACCCCCCAGCATGCTGACGTCGTACCAGGTCAGGCCGCCATCGGTCGTGCGCAGCAGGTAAGGATCACCGATCGCCCAACCATTGGAGGTGTCCAGCATGAACAGCTTATCAATGTTGGGAGTTGGGATCACCGTTCCAGGCGAGAGGGCCGGGGTGGGCGTCGCGGTGGGGGGGCCGCCGCCCACGCGATAGATGCGGGCTCCGGTCCAAAGCGCGCGGTCCCCCTTGGCGTAACCCGTCGACAGCATGGTCAGCACGAAGCGTACGCTTTGCCCGGCCAGCGGGCTCAAATCCACGTCAACGTTGTGGGAGCGGCCTTCATTCATTTCACGCCAGGTCCAAAAAGTCCTGGTCCAGCCACTGGGGGTCTTGTAATCCAGGCGGTAGGTCACATAGCAACTGGCACCGTATTCGCAGCCGACGGTGGCCTGGAAACGGTCGCCGGGCTGCACGGTAAAGGTCGGGAAAGTGCCCATCAGATAGCCGTTGTATTTGTACTGCGGCATGGTTAGCAGGGCAGGCACGGAACTGGTCGAACCGTCCTCCAGCCTGGGCGCATCCAGTTTTAAAACGAATCCATTCGGGTCTCCGTCAGTACCTGGGCAGGGCTGCAGACCGGCACTGCTGCGCCACTCAGCGGCACAGGCATTGGCGATGAAATCATAACCTGTATTGCTAAAAGGCCAGCCCGCGACGTTGATCGTCACCCAGAAAGGAGAGGCCGCGTTTTGCCCGATTCCGAACAATTTGCCGGAGGTGTTGCGCAAAACCCACTCAGCGCGATGCTCGCCGCCTGTGGTCGGAGCCACCATGTCAACCGTCAGATTGACCGACTGGCCCGGCCAGACGGTCCAGGGCAGATTGATCGACGTTTGCGCGCCCATCTGTTCGCCATTGTAAAACTGCAGGCTGTAACTCGTCGTCCAGGGACACCAGCCGGAGTTCTTCAGCCGCCAGGTCTTGGTAAAAGCCGCTCCCGGCGCAAATTGCGTCCCATCCGAGACGGTCACATCAGAGACGAATGAGGCCCGATCACAGCCGGCCGCCGGGATGGTGGGGATCGGCGTATCGAATGGCGTCGGGGTAGGAGTCAATGGCGGGAGAGGTGTTGGAGTAGGTGGCACCGGGTTGGCCGCACTGCCAGTATGGACAATGCGCGGCGAGCCCCATAACGCCCGGTCTCCACTGGCATACCCAGTGGACAGCATCATGAAGATAAAGCGATACTTTTGCCCGGCCAGCGAACTCAGGTCAATATCGGCGCGGTAGAAGCGCCCGTCGTTCATTTCCTTCCACGACCAGAGCGTCCTGACCCAGCCGTTGGAATTCATGTAATCGATGCGGAAAGTGACGTAACAGTTCGTCGCGCCAAACTCGCAGTTGACCAGTGTTTGCAGGTGGTCACCCTTTTGGACCATATATTCCGGGTACGTCGCCTGGAGATAACCGTTGTACTTATTCTGCGGCACGGTCAGCAAACCGGGCAGGGTATCAAAAGCGTCACTTTCCAGGTGCGGGTGATCCACTACCTGGGCATAGCCGCGACTATCCCCGCTGGTGCCCGGGAAGGGCAGCGGACCCGCGCCGCTTTTCCATTGGGCGTAAGGCGCGTAAGCCACAAAATCGAAGGCCACTTCACTGTTCTCGACTACATTGATGTCCACCCAAAACGCGGAACTGGCGCTGGAGCCGATGCCAAAGCTAGTACCGCTGGCATTGGCAAATTTCCAGTATCCCCGGTAGTGCCCGTTGGCAGTCGGTGCAACCATATTAACCGATATGTCCACCATCTGGCCCGGCGGGACGTCCACCGGCAAATTGACCGAGGCGGGCGCGCTCATCTGGCTGCCGCTTTGGAACCTGAGCGTGTAGGCTGTGGTCCAGGTGCAGGTGCCGACGTTCCGAAAACGCCAGGTTTTGGTAAACGCTTCACCGGGTGCTACAAAGGCGCCATCGGGAATGGTCAAATCAGAAACATATTGGGCCGCATTGCAATAACTGGCCGCAACGGCCCGCGGAACGGACTGGGTAAACAGCATGACCCCCAACATCGCTGCGGTCAGAAGCCTGCGCCAAATCATTTCACTCTCCTCATCGAAACGATGTGCGAAAAGGTCAACACATCGAAGGCGACAGCCCTGTACTTCTAAAAAACCACCCAAAACAATGTGCCAAACGGCACTACCACCACTTATATCATAGCGCAGAGCAAACGCCTTTACAACGAGGAATTGTCCAGATTCCAGCCTCCCAGACAGGTCTGAGACAAACCCAAAGTTGTATAATGGGCACATGAATCTAGACGATATCGAACGCCTGCACAAAATCGACCAGCAGAACATGCTGGCCGAAATCGATTCCCTGCCAGACCAACTGCAATCCGCCTGGCAATTATCGCAAAAGCAACCGCTGCCGGAGTGGAAAGACGTCCGCCAGGTGGTGATCGCCGGCATGGGCGGTTCGGCGATCGGAGCCGACCTTTTAGCTGCCTACGCCGCCCAAACCTGTTCCGTCCCGATCTTCGTCCAGCGCGACTACGATTTGCCGGCCTTCGCCCGAGATGCGGGGACGCTGGTAATCTGCTCATCGCATTCCGGGAACACCGAAGAGACGCTCTCGTCCTTCGAGGCCGCCAGTGCGAACGGCTGTCGTATCCTGGCGGTCTGCACCGGCGGCAAGCTGGAGGAAAAAGCCGCCCAGGCTGGCATACCGGTCTGGAAATTTACGCATGCCGGCCAGCCGCGCGCCGCGGTCGGTTTTTCGTTCGGACTGCTGCTGGGGGCACTGACGCGCCTCAGGCTGATTCCCAACCCGTCCGCGGAAGTGGTCGCAGCTGTCAATGCCATGCGGGAGCAGCAAAAAAACCTGCGGGCTGAGTCGCCTGTCTCGGATAATCCCGCCAAGCGTATGGCCGGGCAATTAATGGGACGCTGGGTAACGGTCATGGGCGCGGGCGTGCTGGCACCGGTGGCCCGCCGCTGGAAGGGACAACTGAACGAGGTCGCCAAAGCGGCCGCCAATTTCGAGTTCCTGCCCGAAGCGGACCACAACACGCTGGCCGGGCTGCTCAACCCGGAAGACCTGCTCATGCCGCGCACAATGACGCTCTTCCTGCGCGCGCCGTCCGACCATCCGCGCAACCGCCTGCGCTCTGACCTGACCCGCCAGGCCTACATGCTGGAAGGTCTCAACACCGACTTCATCGATGCAAAGGGCGAGGGACCGCTGGCGCACATCTGGAGCACGCTGCACTTCGGCGATTTCATGGCCTTTTACCTGGCGATCGCCTACGGCGTCGACCCCACACCTGTGGCCGCCCTGCAAAACCTGAAAGCCAGCCTGCACTCAGCCAAATAGACGGATAGGGAAAAATTTCATGCTGCAGCGCCTGCGCCGCCGGACGGACCGACTGGACCTGCCAGGGGTGGGGATCGTGCTGGCCGGCCTGATCTTGCGAACCGCACAGTATTTGCACATCCGCGCACTGTGGCTGGACGAGGCCATGCTGGCCCTGAATGTCGTGCGGCGCTCCTTTGCAGGTTTATTCCAGCCGCTTGACTACGCGCAGGGCGCCCCGATCGGATTCCTGCTGGGTGAGAAAGCAGCGATCCAGATTCTGGGCAACAAGGATTACGTCCTGCGCCTGCTGCCTTTCCTGGCCGGCTGTGCCGCGCTGCTGCTTATGTACCTGATCGTCCAGCGTTTCCCAAGACCGGCCGGCTGGATCGCGCTCGGCCTGTTCGCCGTCTGTCGCGATCCGGTCTACTACGCCTCCGAGGCCAAGCAGTATGCGCTGGACGTGGCTGTCGGGCTGTTCCTGTTGTGGCTTTTCCTGCGCCTGCCAGATCAGGCCTTGCGCTGGAGACAAGCTCTCCTGTTGGGAGCCTGCGGCGCTCTGGCGTTATGGTTTTCGCACCCGGCCGCCTTCGTCCTGGCCGGCCTCGGCACGACCCTGCTGGTAAAGCAAATCAGGGGGCCCAAATGGGGCGGGATCAAACCCCTGCTCCTGGTCGGGACGCTGTGGGTCGCCAGCTTCGCGGCGCTCTACCTGCTCTCGCTACGGCATTTGACCGGAAACCAGTTCCTGCTGGATTACTGGGCTGACGGATTCATGCCGCTCCCGCCCTGGACAAACCCCAATTGGTTCATCAACATCTCGCGCGGGCTGTTTCGCAATCCTGGCGGACTCGCGACCCCTTTGCTTTTCAACCTGCCGCTGCTGGCTGTTGGTCTGGTCGCGCTCTGGCGGCGCAACTGGAGCAACGGCGCTATCCTGTCCCTGCCCTTCGTTTTCACCCTGTTCGCTTCCGGCTTTCACGTTTACCCCTTCGCCGGGCGAATGGTGCTTTTCCTGACCCCGCTGCTCTATATCCTGCTGGGCGAGGGGATCCAGGCCATCCGCGGACTGTTCAAACCCGGTTGGCTCTCGCTCGGGATCGGGCTGGCGCTGGCCGGATTCCTGTTCTACGCGCCAATCGGAGGAGCCGCAGACAACCTGCTGCATCCCAAGCAGCGCGAGGACCTCAAACCAACGCTGGCTTATCTGTACAGCGCCAGAAAAGCGGACGACCTGATCTACCTGTATTACAATGCCGCCCCTGCCTTCGAATATTACGCCCCCTCTTACGGTTTCCAGCCGCAGGACTACCTCATCGGGCAGGACCACCACGACCAGCCGTCCCTGTACCAGGCTGAACTGCAGGCCTTAACTGGCCGCAAGCGGGTCTGGTTCTTATTTTCGCATGTCTACGAACGGGGGGACTTCAACGAAAGGGATTACCTCCTGGCACGCCTGGATCAAATCGGGTCGCTGACCAGGGAATTCAGGGTCCCAGGAACATCGGTTTACCTGTATTTGTACGATCTATCGCAGCCATAAAGCCAGGCTTTGGTCGGTGCGAGTCTTTTCCCCGACGGTGAGGATGCAAGAAGCACCCTGCCGCAGGCTCATCCCACGTGGCTCAATACAAAAAGCCTATGAACTCGCCCGGCGCCAGGTAAGACAAATTCCCATCCGGCAGGGAGACCAGCAGCAGCGCGGCCTGGTCCCACTGCGCCCCGCGCACCTGCACCACCAGGCTGGAATCGTCCAGCCAGCCGGCCGGCGAAACCCATGTCACAGCGCCCAATCCGGATGCATCCGAAAAGTTGTCCATCGGCAGATCTTTCAATAACGTGCCGTCCGTGTTCGCAATACGCAGCGTAGCGATGAAACTGGGAACTTCGGCCATCATCCAGCCGTTGCCCTCCATCCAGGCGACGTGCTGACTGGCCGGCGAGAAGCGGGCGTTTCCCGCCCCACGCGCTTCGCTGCTTGAGAGCAGCGGGAAGCTGAAACGGTCGCCGGTCTGAAAATTGTAGATCGTCAGCGGGGCAGCACTGGTATCCGTATAGGCCACCCAAATGCGGTCCGCGGCCAGGGTCGAGGGCGCGTAGTCCTGGCTCAGCAGTTCGGTCGACTGGCTGCTGGCCAGATCGAGGAAATACAGTCCCCGCCGCGGCTCGAAGACGATGTCCCCGCCGATGCCGAAGGGGATGGTGGTGTACCAGATGCCGACCGGCTGGTAATTTTCGACCTTGATCGCCAGCGGTTTGATCGCCCAGCCACCCGGGTCATCGAGGGTCAAAACCGGCTTGGTCGGCAGCACCGCCAGTGTCCCGACGAACAGGGAACTGTGCGTATATTCCTGCGGGTCGACCGTGCCGTAGGCAAAGATCGGCAAGCCGGGTACACCGATCATACCGGCAAAGGCCTGCACCTTGGCCAGCATCTGCGTCGGCCCGTTGACGTTCAGCAGCATCAACGATTCTTCGTCGGCGATCGAATAAAAGATGACCGGCACACCGGGCAGCCCTTCCAGGTAGTTGCCGGCCAGATGGGCGTTGTCGGGCTGCAAAAATGCCGAGGCAGGCAGGTTCTTCTGGAATAGCTGCGTCCCCTGCTGATCGTAAAAGTTGAGTTTATCCCCACTGTGGGCCGCCAGCCCGATGGGCTGGGGAACAGGCGCAGACGATACAGGCGGCGCCTGGGTGGCCGCTTGAGGGACGTCCGCATCGCTTGGTGGGGCTTGCGGCGGTGTGGTCGGTCGGGCAGCAGGTATGAACAGGCTGCAGCTAAGGGACAGCGCCAGCAATACGGCAATAGTCCCTGGCAAGGCTTTGGATTTCATCACATACTCCTGGCAAATAAAAGGAACGGAAACGCGTCCGTCCCTGGATCTCACGGCTGCAGGCAGGCCGGCAGCGAATCGCCCTGGCCGTCCGGGTTTTCGGTCGCACCGTTCTCGTCGTAAAGCTTGACGAACTGGATCTCCTGGAACTGCTTGAGGTTGACCATCAGCGGGTTGGCAATGGTGTAAGTCGCGCCGTTGGAATTGCAGATGCCGCGCAAATACACCCGTGCCACGCCGTCCGCAAATTCAAACTGGCTATAACCGCTGAAGCCACTGGTGACCGCGATCAGGCCGCGCCTCCGTTCGCTGGCTCCCGGCCCATTGAAGAACTGGTCCAGCACCGCTACCGGCAGATTGAACGACGACTTGACCCAGCGATCCACGGCCACTTCACAGGGCGCCGAGTCGCTGGTCAGGCAGTTCTGGTCGGTGAAGTAAACGCTGAGTTTGGTATAAGGCGGCGTAGCCGTCGGCCAGCGTGTATCAGTCGGGCGCGGCGGATTGGTCGGCCAGCGCGTATCGGTCGGGCGCACGGTGCGGGTCGGGATGCGCGTGTCGGTCGGAGTGACCCCGGGCGGGAGTGTGGCTGTTAACGAGGGAGTCGCAGAAGGCGTCTCCGGGGTGATCGGGGTAGCGGGCGTCAACGTATAGGTGATGACCGGCACAGGCGTCAGGCTGGGCGTGGGGGAGATGACTGTCGGGGTGACGGTCGGGAGCCCCAACAGGCAGACCGGCCGCGAATCGTTCGGGCCGTCCGGATCGACGGTCGTCCCGGCCTGGTCGTAAACTTTGACGACCTGCACGTCCGGCAACTGGCGCAGGTTCTCGGCCAGCAGGTCGGCGATGGTGAAGTCCCGGCCTTCGTACTGGCAGGCGCCGGTCAGGTAGACACGCGCGACCCCGTCGGCCACTTCCACGTTGCTGTAGCCGTCGAAACCGTTGTAAAGCGAGATGTAACCCCACAGGCGTTCGATCGCGCCGGGGCCCTTGAAGTATTCGTCCAGAATGGCGCTGGCCTGGTCGAACGACGAGCGCAGGTAGCGCGTACCGGTGGCTTCGAAGGGCGGGGTGCCGGCCGCATAGCGATAGCGGTTGGCGAAGTACAGCGTATAACGGTAGTAGCCGGGGGTGGCTGTCGGCCAGCGCGTGGCGGTGGGACGCACGGTGCGGGTCGGGGTGGGCGTGCGGGTCGGGGTAGTGGTCGGGGTTTCAGTCGGGGTCGGGATGAAGGATGGATCCAGGCACAGCGGGAGCGAATCGCTCTGGCCATCCGGGTTCTGCGTCGAGCCATTTTCGTCGTAGATCTTGACAAACTGGACCTGGGAGAAGCGCAGTAAATTATATTTGATGGCGTCCGCCACGGAGTATGACGGACCCGGCGATTGGCATTTGCCGGTCAGGTAGACCCTGGCCACGCCATTCTCGATTTGCAGTTGGTTGAAGCCGGTGAAGCCGTTGGTAACGGACGAGTAGCCGCGCAGGTATTCGGTATAACCGGGTCCCTTGAAGTATTGCCCCAGCACGTAGGCCGGGAAGTCTTCCGACGATTTGGCGTAGCGCAGGCCGACCACCTCGTAGGGCGGCGTCCCAGCCGCCAGGCGGTAGCGATTCACGAAATAGACGTAGAGCAGCGTGTACGGCGGAGTGGCCGTTGGCCAGCGCGTGTCTGTCGGGCGCACAACCGGTGTGGAGCTGGGCGTACGCGTGTTGGTCGGGCTGGGCGTGGTGCTGGGCGTAAATGTCTGCGTCGCCGTGCCGGTCTGGGTTGGGGTGGAGGTCAGGCTCGGGGTGGGAGTCGGACCGGTCGGTGTGGGCGTGATCTGCCCCAGGAAGACGAATTTAACCGCGTCCACACCCACTTCGAGCGTGCTCAAACTGCCGGATTCGTCCTGCGTTTTGTTGCTCAAATAGACGTATTCGTTGCCCGCGCCCAGGAAGTTGTACTTACCCACATAGACCCAGCCGTCGGTGACGTAAAAGCGATTTGGGTAGACTGCCTGGTTGATGACCACCGGATCGGCCCGCCCGGCGTGCTGGATGGTATAGACCGCCGCCTCGCTGGTGGCATGCACGGCCGGGATGCGGATATAGACCGCATACATGCCGTTCTCGGAGCCGGACGGCAGATTCCAGCGGGCGGTGCAGGTGGAGGAAGTGCTGGGCTTGTGGTAGCGCATGTCGTTGTTCTGCGCCTGCCCGGCCGCAGTATTGATGTCGTTCCAGCACTCCAGCGGGGATTCAGTGTAGGCGCTGTCGCCGTCGTCCACGATCAGGCCGCCGCTTACTGGAGGTGGATAATCCAATGCCGGGCCGGACGGCAGGATGAGCGTGCCGGAATAGACCGTCAGGCTGGGATACTGCACCCACAGCGATTCCCCCTGGTTGTAAGGCCAGGGATCGAGGCCGCTGCCGGTCCAGCCGTAGGGGTCGATCGGCCGCCCGATCGGGTCCATCACGCGCAGGTGCAGGTGCGGACCAGTCGAGTTGCCGGTGTTACCGCTGATGCCGATCATCTCGCCATGCGCCAGGTCCGCGCAGCCAACCCCGGAACAGGACTGCACGGCCAGCGCGCTCATGTGCCCGTACCAGGTCGAGTAACCATTGGGGTGGTGCAGGCGCACGTACAAGCCCAGGCCGTAGCGGTGATTCTGCGGGTCGTTCCAACCGGCGTACATGACCTGGTCGCTGTCGGCGGCGGCATAGACCGGGCGGTAGTTGATACCGAAATCAATGCCGTCGTGGCCGTTGTAAGCGATCCAGTCGCCGGCGGAGTACGACCAGTAGATGCCATAACCCAGGTCACAGGTCCCGCCGGGAGGCGGCGTGCCGGGAGGCGCAGGATTGGGGCAGTACTTGCGCGCCTCGTCGCCGTTGTAGACCACCATGCGCACGTCGGTATCGGTATAGTTCGGGCTGGTGTGATCGAACAGGGATTCTTCGGAAGCCGTGCCGGGGTAGGGCGGGAACAGGAAGGCTGCCACAGCTTCCGCTGGCGCCGGATTTGGCGCCCGGGCCAGCACCGCGCTGACCGGGCGGCTCAGACCCCCGATCAGACCGGACAGCAGGCCGAGCGGCAGTAAAACGACGAGCGCAATCTTGGCGATGGATTTGTTCAATGCATTCTCATCAGGTAGCAAAACTCAGGGTGTCGGGGAAGCCCCGACAGGTGGAAGCACAGTCGGGGTGACGGCCGGCTGCGGAATGGAGCCCAGGGTCGCCAGCAGGCCTTCGGCGGCTTGTACGCATACCTCCGGCTGGTCCTGGAACCTGACCTCGAAGGATGTATAGACGTTAACGTCACCGCCCTGATAGGTCACAAATTGCAGCTTGCCGCCGCTGTCGAACACGCGGTTGACTTCGAAATCCAGCGCGCCAATGGTGCGCGATTCGTGGTCCACGATCAGGCCGGGCGGCAATCCGCGTCCGGCGGATGTGGCCATCACGCAGCCTAGAATTTGCTGGTTGGCCAGCGCCACCAGCCCGGAGGGGTCTTCCTGCAATTCCCAGACCGCCGGATCGAAATCGACCGAAAAATACATGCCTGGCTTCGAATCGCCGGGATAGGTGGGCGCGCCGACCCACAGGCCGGCCGGGAAGCTGGTCGGCGGCAAAGTCGCGGTGGGAAGCGGCATACTGGTTGCAGACGGTGAGGGGGGAATGATGTTTTGAGGAGGTGGCTGGGTGGCCTGGAGCGTGGCCGTTTTTACCAAAGTCGCGCTTGGCTGCGCTGAAGCGGGTGCAGGCGTCGCCAGACCCGGGGCACAAGCAGCCAGCAAAAGGGTGGTTATCAAAATGAAGCTTACAAAGCGGAATCTTGCCGACATGCAGTTCTCACTCTCTCACCCAGACCGGACAGCACAGCGGACTGTCTTCAGCGAGCCGAAATGGTTCGCCACGGCTCCCCTCGACCGCCCACAGGTCCATTTTACCATCTAAGCGTGCATCGAAAACCAGGTAGCCGCCGTCCGGCGACCACAATGGCGCTTCGACCAGCGCGCCTGCGAACTGGGTGATGGGCGTCAGCGCACTGGTCTCTACGTCAACGACGTACAGATTGCTGACCAGGTTCCCCGCGCTTTGAGTCACGCCCAGGTCGTCGGTGTTCTCGCGCCAGACGAAGGCGATCCGCGTCCCATCGGGCGACCAGGCCGGGGCGTAACCATGACCCGCATCCGCCGTTGCCAAAAAACGGGCCTCGCTCCCGTCGGCATTCATCAGCCACAGTTCGCCTGGCGGAAAAGGGGTCTGCGAATCGGGCATCAGGATGAAGGCGATCTGGTCCCCATCCGGCGACCAGCGCGCAAAAGTGATGATCTCCCCCGGCCGGGAGAGCAGCAGCGTCGTGCTGCGGCCTCCGTCACGGGCCAGCCACAGTTCGCTGCCAAAGCCCAAACCGCGCGTGAAGCTGAAAGTGAAAGATCTGCCATCCGGGGCAGGGGCCAGGTCATAAGTCTGGTTATTGACCGGCATCTGGCTCAGTTTCCCATCTCTAGCGCGCACCTGCATGATCCGCGCTTCGCCCAGCGAGTCGACCCGGGCGTAGAACGAAGCGCCATCCGGGGCCCAGGCCAGGAAGTGTCCCGTCCCCCCGGATTCCGCAGCCAGCGGGCGCGTTTTGCCGCTCTTCGTATCCAGCAGCATCAGCGCCGGGCCACTGGGACAGCTCAGTTCCACAGCCAGATAACGCCCGCGCGGCGCGGCGTTCACGCTCCACAAGCCGCAGTCCGCCGGCAGCGCCAGGGGCTGCATGGCCTCGACCGTCTTCAAATCCGCCGAAAAGCGCAGCAGCGCCGGCGGGGAAAGGCGCACGGCGTACAGCCGGGCCGGGCCGGGAGGATTGGTTCGCGAGCTGCAGGCCGGCAGGAACGCCATCAGGATCAACAGGACCAAAAGGATGCGCCGCATGGAACCAATTATAGCCCGAGGCGGGTTATAATGCCGACAGGTGCAAAGCGCACTGTCGGTATAGTGCCGACAGGTGCAAAGCGCACTGTCGGTATAGTGCCGA
>CAYOUV010000068.1:0-10751 GCA_964407265.1 uncultured Anaerolineaceae bacterium
ACATCGGGTACAGTGAGCCAGTTCTGCGGCAGCAGTGGATTGGCAAGCTGGAGTCTTTGAGCGATCCCCAGCGGCAATTCCCAAAGATGGCTGTAAAAGTTGATTACGATACGCGTGCGAAATGTGCACAGACGCGAAATTTGCTCGAAAGTCGCCTGAACGTCCCACAAGTCGTTGATCGTGTCGGAGAAAAGGATGACGTCAAAAGGGCCTTCAATCGCGGAAAGATCATGCGCGTCGGCCTGCAGGAAGTCCAATTCTGGATGGCGTTGACGCGCCCGTTCGACCATGTCCTCGGCAAAGTCCACACCCAGGCCGTAGCCTGGCTGGAGGCTGGCCAGCAAATCTCCCTCCCCGCAGCCAATCTCCAGCACACGCTGGCCCGGGCTGATTAGAAAGCGGTAGATCGCCTCCAGGCGGCGGTGATAGCTTCCGCCCCACCCCTGCCAGGCGCTGCGTTTTTGCGCGATGTGATTCCAGTGCGACTGGCGGGCATGGCGGTAGGATTCTGCGGTAGTTGTTGTGGGCAGGATCTCCATTGTGTCAAAATTGTATATGGGTTGTCTGGTTTTGCAAAGGGCAGTCCCTTGACCGATGGGGCATTGGCGTTATAATTCAGTGATTGAATTTTGGAATTCTAATGGAAAATTCCCCTGATGCTGGCCGCGAAATGGCCATCCTCGAACATATCGAACAGGCCGAACGCAAAAAGCTGCGTTACATCATCGCGCCGGAAGGGATCGCACTCCGAAACCGTCTGGCGGGTTATCAGAGCGTTATCATCGATGGCGAGGGCGAAGTGGCCGATGTCCGCCGGTTGACGTGTATCGAACAGGGATTGGAAATTACCCGGGTTGGAGATGCCCCAGTGCTCGAAGTGCGTGACCTGATAGCGATAGCCCACATGGATGGTGATACGTAATATTAGAAAAACTTGTTGATTTATTTTAAGTTCAAGACACTCGTTATCGGAGTAGAACCACCAATTTTCACGAAGGTAACATCTTGAACAATTGAATTCCGATTCAGGATATATCATGACTTTACCCTCACGATTAACCTTTTGGCGGCTGTTGTTGTTCATTATCGGCGTTTTGGCGTTTGGTTCCATTTGGCAGGCAACAGGCTATGCCCATATGATGGGCATCAATATTTTTGCAAGTAAAAGTTGGATTTCAGCCCTGGCAACCCTGGTTTTAGTAGGTTTTTTATGTTTACTATTGATTGCTTTGACATGGACTGCCTGGTGTGACCGGATCGTAAATTTACTTGAATTCGGTGAGCATGTCCATTTAAAACCTCTTCCGGGAACATTACTCTTTTTGGTGATGACAACGGTTTTCTTTTTTGTGGACATCAACCCTGTATTTAACACGCTATTGCGAGACCAGTATGCTTTTCGTTTGCTGGTGTTCCTTGGATTTGCGCTCGCCGGCACGCAGGCCCTGAAAACTTTTTGGAAGCCCGTGGCCTGGTCGTTGGTATTTGTGATCCCCATATTGCTTCAAGCAAGCCTTCATCGAGTTGCTGCTTATCTTCCCGTCATTACGGATTATCCTTTTACCTTGAGCTGGTCCGAAACCAGCCGATTTTATTACCCATCATTGTTCCTTTCGCAATGGATATACGGGCAGAGATTTCCCTGGCCGATACTACACCCCAGTTTGCACTTGTTGCTTGTTCCTCCTTATTTTTTCAATGCTCCCCTCTGGTTTCACCGTTTTTGGCAAGTGGCGATTCGGATTTTATTGTTGGGCTTGATTTCCCCTGCCTTGATCTCGCGCCTCAACATTCAGAATCGCGTGTTGAAGTGGGGCTTTGGATTATGGGTGTTCCTTTATCTTTTTGTCGGACCGCTTTACTTGCATCTAGCAGTGCCCGTCTTAATTATGTTGTGGGGATTTAACCTAAAGGATGAGCGCCGTATCTGGCTGGCATTGGTGCTCAGCTCAATCTGGTGCGGTATCAGCCGGATAAATTGGTATCCTATGCCAGGTGTTTTGGCTGCCAGTTTATATTTACTGGAAATGCCGTATCGAGGCAAATCCATCTCGCGCTATTTGGCTAAACCTGCTTTGTGGCTCGTGAGTGGTACAGTGGTCGCCCTTGCCTCCGAACGCGTATACATCGCCCTTTCGGGAATTTCGGCAACGAGCTTTTTTTTCACCAGCCTGTCATCCGACCTGCTTTGGTATCGTCTTTGGCCTAATGCTTCCTACAATCTTGGCGTGTTGCTCGGTATCCTGATCTTTTCCTTCCCATTTTGGATAGCAATTGGGGTGCTCAGCTATCAGCGTTGGGTGGAGTGGCATCCCCTGCGACTTGGTTTGCTTGTAGCTGCTATGTTGATGCTTCTCGCTGGTGGTATCATCGTCAGTCTAAAGATCGGGGGGGGAGCGAATTTACACAACATGGATGCCTACATGGTTTGTCTGCTGATTATCTTCGCTTACCTGTTCTTTAGGCGATACGTGCCGGAAAACAATCGGGTGGTAAAACCGATCAATCTACATTGGAGTATCCTCGCATTACTTATAATTACCCCCCTGTGGTCTATTCTGAGAATAAGGGTTGGGTTCTTTTCCTACGACCGTTCAGAAGCCCAGGCGACGTTGGCTGCACTTCAGCAAAGGGTCAACCAGGTCAATGCACAAGGTGGGGAGATCCTCTTTATCACACAACGCCATCTGATTTCCATGCACATGCTCAAAGGGGCTCAATTGATCCCTGAATACGAGCGCGAAGAATTGATGGAAATGGCTATGGCCCAAAACAAAGCTTATCTGCTCTCCTTTGAATCCGATATGCGGCACCACCGTTTTGCGGCGATTGTTGTCGACCCGCTCAAATTTAAATACCAGGACAGCAGTTTTACCATGGGAGAGGAAAACAACGCCTGGGTGCGTTACGTGGTCAAGCCCATCCTGTGTAACTATCGTGAAGGCCAGGCCTTTCCCGCGGACAGCATAGCGATTTATATCCCACAAGATGGACCGGAAAACTGTCCTTAAATTCAACGATTGAATTTTGATATATAATTCAGCAACTGAATTTTGGAATTCTAATGGAAACTTCTCCTGATACTGGCCGCGAAATGGCCATCCTCGAACAAATCGAACACGATCCGGACGTGACCCAGGCAACCCTGGCCACCCAGCTTGGTGTGGCAGTCGGGACAGTCAACTGGCACCTGAAGCGCCTGATCTCCAAAGGGTATGTGAAGATCAAACGCGCCGAACGCAAAAAGCTGCGTTACATCATTACACCGGAGGGGATCGCACTTCGAACGCGCCTGACCGTCGATTACGTGGAGCAGCAGTTCAAGCTGTACCGCAATATGCGTCAGCGTGTCAAAGAACAGATTGAGAAGATCCGTCTGGCGGGTTATCAGAGCGTCATCATCGATGGCGAGGGCGATGTGGCCGATGTCTGCCGGTTGACGTGTATCGAACAGGGATTGGAAATTAAACAGGATGGGGATGCTCCGGTTCTCAAAGTACGTGGCCTGAAAGTTTTGTTGCACATGGAGGTGGAGGCATGAGTCGAGACCGGCATATTCTGATCACGGGAGGGGCTGGTTTCATTGGTTCGCTGTTGGCGGCTGATTTGCTGCGTCTCGGTCACCGGGTGACGGTTATAGATTCGCTTCTTTTCGGTGGCGAATCTTTGTTGGGCTTCCTGCAGCACCCGCGCTTCAGTTTTGTCAAGGCCGACGTGACCGAACCACGTGCGATCCGCGACTCGCTGCCGCGTGATTGGCCAAAACCGGATGCATTGGTTCATTTGGCAGCAATCGTCGGTTTTCCCGCCTGCCAGGCAGTGGGCAGCCAGGTGGCCTGGAAGTATAACGTCGAGGCCACGCAAATGGTCTTCGAGCAGGCGGACAGCCTGGGCATGGAACGCTTCGTGTTTGCCTCCACATACAGCAATTATGGCCGGTCCGATGGTCAGCCAGTGACCGAGAAGTCGCCGCTCAATCCCCAATCCCTATACGCTGAAACGAAAATTGCGGCTGAAGAATATTTGCTCGGGCAAAAAGACGCGCAATGCGCCCCCCTGATTTTTCGGTTTGCGACCCTGTATGGTATTTCTCCGCGCACACGCTTTGACTTGATTGTCAACCAGTTCACCCTGGACGCATATGCCAAGCGCGAATTGATCATCTATCAGCGTGGTTATTCGCGTTCATTCGTGCACGTCCAAGATGTGGTGCGCGGCATCATTCTGGGATTGGATGCCTCTGACAAGAAAGTTCGCGGACAGGTTTACAACCTGGGAACCGAAGATGGTAATTTTAGCAAGGATGAAATCGTTGGATTCGTACTCAAACGCTTGCCGGAGACTTTTGTGCATTACAAAGATATGTCCTTTGGGGGGGATATGCGCGACATCACCGTCTCGTTTGAGAAGATCCGGCGCGAGCTGGGTTTCAAAGCCACGCTGACCGTCGACGACGGTGTACGCGAAGTGCTCAACGCGATCCAGACCGGCTTGATCCGCAATCCGCAAGATAAACATTATCGCAATGCCCAATTTATCGTCCAATAAGGAAACCTGACATGACTGAAAACTTCTGGCAAGCAAAACGTGTGGTCGTGACCGGAGGGGCCGGGTTCCTCGGTTCGTTCGTGACCGAAAAACTACGGCAGCGTGGTGCGACCGATATTTTTATCCCACGCATCGAAGACTACAATCTGGTCGACCGTGAGGCTGTCCGACGCCTGTATGATGACCTTCTCGCGGGCATTGACCCGAAGAATATGGTCGTCATTCATTTGGCCGCCCACGTTGGCGGGATCGGGGCCAATCGTGAGCACCCGGCCGAATTCTTTTACGACAACTTGATGATGGGGGTGGAGTTGATGCACCAGGCCTGGCAGCGCGGGGTCGGCAAGTTCACTGCCATCGGGACAGTCTGCGCTTATCCCAAGTTTACGCCTGTGCCCTTCAAGGAAGAAGACCTGTGGATTGGCTATCCTGAAGAAACCAATGCGCCTTATGGTTTGGCGAAGAAGATGCTGCTCGTCCAGGCGCAGGCTTACCGCCAGCAGTATGGCTTCAATGCCATCTATTTGCTGCCTGTCAACCTGTATGGACCGCGCGACAATTTTAACCCAGCTTCCTCGCACGTCATCCCGGCCTTGATTCGTAAATCCTTCGAAGCCCAGGAACGCGGCGATAAGGAACTGGTCGTCTGGGGAGATGGCACACCGACCCGCGAATTCCTGTACGTGGAGGATGCTGCCGAAGGCATCCTGGCTGCGACTGAAAAGTATGATGGCCCGGAACCGGTCAATCTTGGGTCAGGCCACGAAATATCGATCAAGGCTCTGGCCGAGATGATCACCGGCCTGACTGGATTTGAAGGCAAGCTGACCTGGGACGCGAGCAAGCCTAATGGTCAACCGCGCCGAGGCCTGGACGTGACGCGCGCCAAGGATTATTTCGGCTGGCAGGCCCAGGTAGGCTTCGAAGAGGGTTTGCGCCGCACAATCGCGTGGTACAGGCAGAACCGAAAGAACTGATTGCATGACTGAAGTTGCTGTAACCCAAAAGATGGAAGTTCCGGTGGTGGTCATTCGACCGTCGCGCGGATTAGCTGCGCTCAATTTACGCGACCTGTGGGTCTATCGCGAGCTGATTTTCTTTATGATCTGGCGCGATTTGAAGGTGCGCTACAAACAGACGATGCTGGGCGCAGCCTGGGCAGTCATTCAGCCGGTAATGACCATGCTGGTGTTTAACTTTATATTTGGGAGTGTAGCCAAACTCCCAACCGACGGTATCCCGTACCCGATTTTCTCGTATACGGCTCTGTTGCCGTGGGGATTGTTCACTACGGCGCTCAACTCGGCCAGCCGCTCGCTGACTTCAAATAACAATATGATCACCAAGATTTATTTCCCGCGGCTGGTTTTGCCGCTGGCCTCGGTCATGGCTGGCCTGGTGGATTTTGCGATTGCCTTTGTGATCCTGATTGGTATGATGTTCTATTATCATATCGTCCCGACCACTGCAATCTGGACCTTGCCCGCCTTCCTGTTGCTGGCTCTGATCACTGCCCTGGGGGTTGCATTATGGCTTTCGGCCATCAACGTCAAGTACCGTGATGTGGGCTATGCTTTGCCGTTCCTGACCAATTTCTGGCTGTTCATCACCCCGGTAGCTTACTCGGCCAAGGTTATTTCCGATAAATGGCAGTTGATCTATTCGCTCAACCCGATGGCAGGCGTGGTGACTGGATTCCGCTGGGCGCTGCTGGGCACCCAAATCCCATCCGGGACCACCCTGGCAGTTTCGGCAGGTATTTCCCTGTTGGTGCTGGTCAGCGGATTGTTCTATTTCCGTAATATGGAACGCACTTTCGCGGATACGATCTAGCCATGACCACAGCCATCCGTGTTGAACACGTCAGCAAGCGTTACCGCATCGGCAGCGCGCCGCAGAAATTTCGCTACGGGATGCTGCGCGACCAGATCATGGACACTTTGAGCGCTCCGATCCGTGCCATCCGTTCTTTGGGCAAGGATATTCCCAAGGACACCCCCAACTACATCTGGGCGCTGCGTGACGTCTCGTTCGACGTCCAGGAGGGACAGGTGCTCGGCATCATCGGCCGCAACGGGGCCGGGAAGAGCACCCTGCTCAAGGTGCTCTCGCGCGTGACCGAACCGACCGAGGGGGAGATCACCCTGCGCGGACGGGTTGGGTCGCTGCTTGAAGTGGGCACCGGCTTCCACCCCGAATTGACCGGCCGCGAGAACATTTACCTCAACGGGGCCGTCCTGGGTATGAAGCGCAGCGAGATCGAAAGTAAATTCGATGAGATCGTGGCCTTCTCGGAGGTCGAACAATTCATCGACACACCGGTCAAGCGCTATTCATCGGGCATGTACCTGCGGTTGGCTTTTGCCGTGGCGGCCCACCTCGAGCCCGAAATCCTGGTCGTCGATGAAGTGCTGGCAGTCGGCGATGCCGAGTTCCAACGCAAATGCCTGGGCAAGATGGGTGACGTCGCCCAGCAGGGACGCACCGTCTTATTCGTCAGTCACAACATGTCTGCCATCCTGCGCCTGACCCAGGAAGCGATCGTGATCGAGAAGGGACGCCTGACCAAACGTGCTCCCACAGCCGAGGCAGTGGATTACTACCTTTCGTCCGGGCATGCCAGTGCCGGCGAACGTTTCTGGGACGAGGACGAGATCCCGGCCAATGCTGGGCCGTTCCGCCCGGTCGCACTGCGCCTGCGCGATCCGCGCGGTAAGGTGGTCGACACGCTGCGCTCGACCGAACCGACCATGCTCGAAATGGAATACCAGTTGTCTGCGCCGATCACCGGCCTGCGGGTGGGACTGTATCTCAACACGGTGCGCGGTGAGTTCGTGTTGACCTCTTTTGACACCGACAGCCCGGAAAAATTCGAGAAATTCAGCTCCCGTACCCCGGGACGTTACCTCAGTCGCTGCCGGATCCCGGCCGATTTCCTGAACGAAGGTCGCTATGCGATCGGTGTGAACGCCAGCTCCTTTGGTGTACGGCGCTACTTCCAGGATGAGCAAGCCCTGGCCTTCAACGTTGATGCGACCGGCGCGCCAGGCATGCAGTGGCCCGAACAGCGCCTGGGTCCCATCCGCCCGCTTCTGGACTGGGAGATCGAACAAATCGGATGAACGCCATCCGTCCTAAGGATTTGCTCAAGAATTCGCTTGGCAGCCTGCCTTACGCGGCAGACCTGTATTTCTTGCTGCGCCAGTCCCGCCCGCAGACGCGCTACAATCTTGAGCAACTGGCAGCCCATCTCCCCGAGGCAGTCGCGCAGGTACGTCCGTTTGCCCAAAAAGCACCCAAAGGGAAACGCCTGCTGCTGTTTGCCACCCTGCATTACTGGGTCGAACAGGCGGTCATGATCGGGCTGGCCCTGCGCGGCCTGGGACATGAGGTCACGGTCGCCTACCTGCCCTACGCGGACTGGCGCAAGCCGGTCAATGCCTTCGATTTGCGCCGCCAGGATCTCTACACCCAGCGCGTGCTCCAGCCGGCTGCCGATTTGATCCAGGTCGTCTCCCTGCTGGATCTCAAGCCTGAAAAAGATTTGCCCGAGCAGCTGCTGCAAGATATCGAAACAGTTTCGGCCTACGATGCGCAGTACACCCTGCAGGTCGAAGAGGTCGATCGGGAATCCGAGATCTTCCGCCTGCGTACACAGCGTAATCTGGAGGCGGCGCGTACCGCCTTGGCCTGGATGGAATTCCAGCGCCCGGAGGTAGTTTTAATCCCCAACGGCACGATCACAGAGCTGGGAGCCGTTTACCGTGTGGCACGCCAGCTGGGCCTCTCGACCGTGACCTACGAATTCAACGACCAGCGCGAACAGGTCTGGATTGCGCAGGACGACGAAGTCATGCGTCAGAACACGGACGCGCTTTGGGCAGCGCGCAGCGGTCAACCTTTGACAAAAAAACAGCGCGAAACGATCGAAGCCTTGGAAGAAGCCCGCATGGGAGCGCGCGCTTTTGGCAAATCGTCCCGCAAGTGGCAGGATGTGGCCAGCGTCGGCGGTGAGCAGATCCGCCATGCGCTGGATCTGGACGAGCGTCCGGTGGTCCTGCTGGCGACCAATGTCCTGGGCGACAGCCTGACCCTGGGACGCAACCTGTTTGCCGCGAGCATGGCAGACTGGATCGCGGGTACCGTCCGGTTTTTTGCCACCAAGCCCGAGGTTCAGCTGGTGATCCGCATTCATCCCGGCGAACGGCTGACGCACGGACCATCGATGGCCGATGTCGTCAAGGAGGCGCTGCCCGAGATCCCGTCCCACATCCACCTGATCGGCCCGCTGGAGCAGGTTAACACCTACGACCTGATGGAGATTACCGGCCTGGGGCTGGTCTACACGACCACTACCGGCCTGGAAATGGCCATGCACGGCCTGCCGGTTGCGGTCTGCGGCCAAACCCATTTCCGCGGGCGCGGTTTCACCTTCGACCCGAATTCGTGGGATGAGTATTTTGCAATGCTCAACCAACTTTTGAGTAATTTGCCCGCCCGGCACCTGGCGCGTGAGCAGGTCGCACTGGCCTGGAATTATGCTTACCGCTTTTTCTTCGAGTATCCCCTGCCCTTCCCGTGGCGGCTGATGCATTTCTGGAAGGATGTGGACATTTGGCCGCTTGAGCGTGTGCTCTCCGAAGGCCGCACCGAATTTGGTAAAACATTCGAGCATCTGGCCGGTGAGCCGATCATTTGGTAAATGGCAAATAAGGAATTATGACCGACACGAAACAACAGGTACGCGAATTTTACGACCAGATCGGCTGGCAGCAGGAACAGGATGGACTGTACCAGAATGCCCGCTATGAAGACCTGCGTCCGGTCTCGGCCGAATACATCCACAAGACTCGCCTGCGGATCAATCAGGGCATTGCCAGGGAAGGCCGCTACCTGCTGGACGCCGGGTCGGGACCCGTGCAATACGACGAATATCTGACTTACTCCCAGGGGTATCAGAAGCGCGTCTGCCTGGACATTTCGGTCCAGGCCCTGAGGGAAGCCCGCCAGCGGATCGGGGAGCGCGGTCTGTTTGTAGTTGGCGACCTGGCCAATCTGCCGTTCAAGGCTGAAACCTTCGATGGGATAGTCTCGCTGCACGCCATCCATCATTTGCCGGTGGATGAGCACAAGCGGGCTTACAGCGAATTGTTTCGATTGCTCAAGCCAGGCCGCAGTGCCGCGGTTGTCAACGGCTGGACCCATCCGGCGCTAACCAACTGGCTGGACAGCCTGGTCGTCTTTTCGCGTCGCTTGCGGCGCGTGCTGCGCGGCAAGCCGGCGCGCGCCCATCCCAGGGAGGGTAAGGGAACCTACGTGCAGAAGACCAGCGCCCGCTGGCTGCGCCGCGAACTGGGAGAGGGAATGCAAGTCGAAATTAACTGCTGGCGCTCGGCCAGCACGCGCCTGCTGCGAACCTTCATCCACCCCAGGCTGGGTGGAGCGGCCATTTTGCGCTGGTTGTATCGTCTGGAAGATAAATTCCCGCGTTTCTTTGGCGAGAATGGTCAGTATCCGCTGATTGTGATTCGAAAATCGTGAAGCAGGAAATCTTAATTTCTGCAAAAAACGGAGCAGATATGAATTGGAAAGATAAAGTAATTCTCATCACCGGTGGGACGGGCTCGTTTGGCAAGAAGTTTACTAAAATCCTGCTGGAAGAAAAAAAACCGAAGAAGATCATCATCTTCAGCCGCGATGAACTCAAGCAGCACGAGATGCGCGTGGCCGGATTTACGCATCCATCCCTGCGCTATTTCATCGGCGACGTGCGCGACCGCGACCGCCTGCTGCGCGCCATGAACGGGGTAGATGTGGTCGTCCACGCCGCAGCACTCAAGCAGGTCCCGGCCTGTGAGTACAATCCGATGGAAGCCATCAAGACCAACATCATCGGCACCTCCAACGTGGTCGAGGCGGCCCTGGACGCCGGTGTGCAGAAGGTGCTGGCGCTCAGCACGGATAAGGCCGTCAACCCGATCAACCTGTATGGGGCCACCAAACTGGCCGCCGAAAAACTGGTCATCCAATCCAATGCTTACGCTGGCGGAAGAGCCACGCGCTATTCGTGTGTGCGGTACGGCAATGTGGTCGGATCGCGCGGTTCGGTCGTGCCGCTGTTCTTGAAGCAGCGCGCCAGCGGCAAAGTCACCATCACTGACGAACGCATGACCCGGTTCTGGCTCTCGCTGGAGCAGGGCGTG
>CAYOUV010000068.1:10851-15304 GCA_964407265.1 uncultured Anaerolineaceae bacterium
GAGGCGTTGTGGTTTGGCTATCAGTGGCAGCACAAAGGCAAGTTGCTCCACGACGGATTCCGCTATTCAAGCGACAACAATTCCGAGTGGCTGGACGTGGAAGGCATCCAGGAGTTTATTGCGCCATTCGAGGCGCTCGATGCTGCCGGCAAGTTGGAAGTCTAAATGCGCATTCTGGTCACTGGTGCGAGCGGCCTGCTTGGGTTGAACTTGGGTCTGTTGATGCACCCTACTCACGAGATCATTGGCGTGGACCGCAGCAAGCTGGGAAATGTACCTTTCCAATTGGTCAAAATGGATCTGCTGGGAAATGGTGCGATAGAGGCCATCCTGGATGAATCTCACCCGGAAGCTGTGATCCACTGCGCGGCGCTGGCCGATCTCGATGCCTGTGAACTGGATCCGGAGGCTGCCCGTCGCCTGAACGGCAAACTGCCCGGCGAACTGGCCGGGTCGTGTGCGATGCGCGGGATCAAAATGATCCATATCTCTACCGACGCTGTTTTCGATGGGACGAAAGATGGCGTCTACACCGAAGAGGATACCCCCAATCCGCTGGGCGTCTATGCCCGCACAAAGCTGGAAGGTGAAGAAGCGGTCATGGCTGCTGACCGGGGCGCGCTGGTGGCGCGCGTCAACTTTTTCGGCTGGAGTCTCTCCGGGACGCGTTCGCTCTCGGAATATTTCGTCAATTGTCTGACCGCCGGGAATAAATGCAATGGGTTCAATGATGTCTGGTTTTGCCCGCTGTTCGTCGGGGACCTGGTGGGGATCCTGGTGCGGATGCTGGAGCAAGGCCTGTCGGGGCTGTATCACCTGGTCGGGTCGCAGGCGCTTACCAAGTTCGACTTTGGCGTGCAAATCGCGCGTCAGTTCGGATTCGATGAAAGTTTAATCCAGCCAATATCCATCGCAGCCTCCGGTTTGAAGGCCAAACGTTCTAACAATTTACGCTTGTCTGTCCACAAGCTATCCACAGATTTGGGCATCGAAATCCCCACTGTCTCCACCGGAATCGAGAAGTTTTATACACAGGCCCAACAAGGTTATCCACAGAAAATGCGCGGTTATCAACAGGAGTGAGATGAAAACCCTATTAAAACTCGAGGGATTGGCATTGTTCGGGTTATCTATTTTTTGGTTTTCACAATTGGGCTATGCCTGGTGGTGGTATCCCGTGCTATTTTTTATCCCCGATCTCAGCATGCTTGCGTATCTGGCAGGGACACGTGCCGGTGCGGTCGTCTATAACGTTATTCACCATCATGCGCTTTCGATTGGGTTGTACCTACTTGGCTTTTTTCTGGGCAATCCACTCCTACAACTTGCGGGTGTCATTTTGCTCGGGCACTCAAACCTGGACCGCCTGCTTGGTTATGGCTTGAAATATTCAGATTCTTTTCAAAATACCCATTTGGGTATGATTGGAAAATAATACGGAGGAACTTATGGACATCAGAATTGGCTCTCGCACCATTGGCCCCAATCACCCGACTTATTTCATCGCCGATATCGCTGCCAACCACGACGGTGACCTGGAGCGGGCCAAGCTGCTGATCCGCCTGGCGAAAGAAGCCGGCGCTGATGCAGCCAAGTTCCAGAACTTCGACGCGCCCAAGATCGTCTCGGATTACGGCTTTTCGCACATGAATGCCCAGGTCAGCCATCAGGCAACGTGGAAAAAGTCGGTGACCGAAGTGTATCGGGCTGCCTCCATTCCCTTCGAGTGGACCATGACCCTCATGGAGGAATGCAACGAGGTTGGCATTGACTATTTCTCCTCGCCTTATGACTTTGAGGCGATTGATTTCCTGGATCAATATGTTCCGGTCTACAAAGCTGGCTCTGGTGAAATCGATTGGATCGAAGCGCTTGAGCGGATGGCCAGCAAGGGTAAACCGTTCTTCGTCGCCACGGGCGCATCGACGATTGGCGAAGTGCAAAAGGCCGTTCACGCGATTCTCAAGATCAACAAACAACTGGTGCTGATGCAGTGCAATACCAATTACACTGCCAGTCCCAAGAACTACGACCATTTGCACCTGAACGTGCTCAAGACATACGCCAGCATGTTCCCTGACGTGATCCTGGGCCTGTCGGATCACACCCATGCGATTGCTCCCGTGGTGGGTGCGGTGGCGCTGGGCGCGCGCGTGATCGAACGTCATTTTACGGACAGCAATGACCGTGAAGGGCCCGATCACAAATTTGCCATGAATCCGGAAAATTGGGCCAGGATGGTCGAGGAGACGCGCCTGCTGGAACGCGCACTGGGCAGCCCGGATAAGTTTGTCGCTGAAAACGAACGCGACACCGCCGTGGTCCAGCGCCGCTGCCTGCGTGCCGCCCGTGACATCAAGGCTGGCGAAACCTTCACGCGCGAGATGATCGACGTGCTGCGACCGGCCACGCCCGGGGCAATCAAACCGGACCAGATCCAGGCGGTGATCGGCACCAAAGCCTTGCAGGACCTCCCGTTGGGCAGGGAATTACGCTGGACCGACCTGGGCGCGTAAATCCTTGACCGCGAAAGGTACGAAGTTGGAATTTTCTTTGCGCTCTTTGCCGGTGTGAGCGGCACGCACGGTGTGTTCTTCGTGGTTGGCTCGTTTCTGAAAGCATGAAAGTCATCTATTTTTCTTTCGATTACTCCCCGCACGACCACCGCTTTCTGTCGGCCTTGTCCGATAGTGAGCATCAGGTCTATTACGTGCGCCTGCAGCGCGGACCGCAGCAGATGGAAGACCGGCCGGTTCCTTCGAAGATTGAGCAGGTGCAGTGGGCGGGCGGTAAGAAAATTTTCCGCTGGCGAGATTTGCTGAAGTATGTGCTGGGCTTACGCCGTGTCATCCGCCGCCTCCAGCCTGACCTGATCCATGCCGGCCCGATCCAGACCTGCGCCTTCATCGCCGTGTTGAGCGGCTTCCGACCGATCCTGACTATGTCATGGGGCTTTGACTTGATGAAAGATGTTGCGCGCGGGCCCTGGTGGCGCTTTGCGACGCGCTATACGTTGAAGCGCAGTGCCTATTTCACCAGCGATGCGCAGGTCACGCGCGACAAGGCCGTGGCCTACGGTATGGACCCGGAGAGAACCGTCGTATTTCCCTGGGGCGTCGACCTGGAGCACTTTTCCCCGCACCCGCGCGCGAAACCCCTTGGCGCAGACCAGGACTTTACCCTGTTTTGCAATCGCTCCTGGGAGCCGAATTACGGCGTGGACGTCCTGGCCCGGGCTTTCGTCCGGGTGGCGCAATCCAGGCCGGAGGTGAATCTGCTGCTGTTGGGCGGCGGTTCACAGGGCGCGGCCATCCGTCACATTCTGGAGCGCGGTGGCGTAGCAGAACAGGTCACATTTCCCGGTTACATCAGCAATCAGGACCTGCCACGCTATTACCGAATGGCGGATATGTTCATCTCAGCCTCGCATGTGGATGGCTCGTCCGTCTCACTGATGGAAGCCCTGGCCTGCGGATTGCCATGCCTGGTGTCCGATATTCCTGCCAACAAGGAATGGGTGAGCGACGACCAAAACGGCTGGCTGTTCCCGGACGGCGATGTCGAGGCGCTGGCGAACTCAATCCTGAGAGCTATGGACGCGCGCGATAAGCTGGTTAAAATAGGAAGTGGAGCGCGCCTGGTTGCGGAACAGCGCGCAGACTGGCAAAAGAATTTTGCCAAATTACTCGAGGCTTATGCCATTCTTCAAAAATAGGAGGTTCGTATGATTATCTTGACTCTCATCCTGGCATTGGGATTTGCCATTGTGGCTGTCATCTTTGCCCTGCAAAATACAGCACTGGTCACGGTGACGTTCTTCGGCACCAATGTGGACGGTTCGCTGGCCCTGTTTATTTTGCTATCTGTGGCAGTCGGGGTCTTGATTGGCGTGCTGGTGATGATTCCCGGCTCAATCAAACACAGCTTTGAACTCAGAAGCCATCGCAAACAGATCAATACCCTAGAGAAAACCCTGGACGAACACAAATCGCTACTGACAGAAGTGGAGCAATCCACCGATGTTGAGCCCCCGGTCGAACCCCAAGGTTGAACTTGAATTACCCGAGCTTTGGTAGTCGGATCGTAAAAGTTATATCGGCCATCCTCGTTTTCGGCTTCTTGGTGTTCTTGTTGGCGACGTTTGGGCCGGCTCAAACGCTAATATCCAGGATAACATCTACGCCAACCCCTACAATTGCCACCTTCACACCTAGCCCCAGCGCGACAATGACGAATACGCTTACCAACACCCCGCGGCCGACGGAAACCTCCACGCCAGAACCAACTGCGACCAGAACACCGACCTTTGGTGAGATGATGAAAAACAATATTGTCTTCTACCTCATCTACCCTGAAAAGGGGCGGACCGATGCCTGCGGCGATATCCGCGTCGATCCAATCATTTCAAAACGCCTGCGCTCGGGTGATAAGGTGTACGATGTGCAAGTTGCCC
>CAYOUV010000068.1:15404-16608 GCA_964407265.1 uncultured Anaerolineaceae bacterium
ATCATTTCAAAACGCCTGCGCTCGGGTGATAAGGTGTACGATGTGCAAGTTGCCCTGAACATGCTTCTGGGTATTAATACCAAGATATATGGTGTTTGGTACAACGCTCTCTGGGATAGTGATATGACCATCAATAGTGTCGAATATCGGGCTAAGAAAGATTACCTCCTGATCGACTTCGGCGGCCGGTTGCCCGCTGGTCATTTTGCCCCGTGTGATGGGCCCGGAATCCGACAAGAGATCTGGACCACGATTCAACACTATGGGTTTAAGGAAAGAACTCTGACAATCAACGGTCATTTCCTGATTGACGAGTTAGGACGTTGAGATAAAGTTCTCATGCGCACAGTAGCCATCATCCAGGCCCGCATGGGCTCCTCACGCCTGCCCGGTAAAGTGTTGTTGGAGATTGCCGGGCAGCCGATGTTGGGACGCGTCATCGAACGGACGCGTCGCGCCCGGACTCTGGATGCCGTGATCGTGGCGACCACCAGCGATGGCTCAGACGACGCCGTAGCTGCCTTCTGCGCTGCGCTGGATGTCCCCTGTTATCGAGGCAGCGAGCAGGATGTGCTCGACCGGTACTATCGGGCGGCTAAATTGCACTGTGCGGAAATAATCGTCCGCATCACCGCGGATTGCCCGTTGATCGATCCGACTCTGGTGGACGAGTCCGTCAGGACGCTGGTCGAGGGCGGTTACGATTTTGTCGCCAACCGCCTGCCGCCGCCCTTCTCGCGCAGCTATCCGATCGGTCTGGATGTGGAAGTCTGCACCTTCGCCGCCCTCGAGCAGGCCTGGCGGGAGGCCGATCAAGCTTTCCAGCGCGAGCACGTCCTGCCATTTTTGTACGAGGGCGTATCCTTATCAAGCGTTCACCCTGGGCTCGCTACCGGCGTTTCCCCGCGCGGATTCTCTATTGCCCAGCTGCACAGTCCCATCGATTACGGCCGCATGCGCTGGACGGTGGACACCCCCGAAGATCTGGATTTCGTCCGTCAGGTCTATAACCGGTTGGGCGAGCGGAGCAACTTCTCCTGGCTGGATGTGCTGGAACTGCTCCAGCGCGAACCGGATCTGGCAGCCATCAACTCCAGCGTGCACCACAAGAAAATGACCGATGTGGACGAGAGACCGTAGTAGCCATGGCCTTCCTGACGATATTTTCCGCTCCCAAGCCGTTCACTGATGTGCACATTGCCAC
>CAYOUV010000069.1:0-1849 GCA_964407265.1 uncultured Anaerolineaceae bacterium
GCCTGAAGCCAGGCTAGTGGTAGTCGACCTGGTTTTGCCTATTGGTTCCATTGCCCAGGTTGTGGGTTATGAGGGCGATCTTAATCTGGTAAATGTGGCTGACATGCCCGTTGAAGAAACCACGATCGATTTCTTTCGCAATAGCCTGCCGGCTCTAGATTCGTGGGGATTTAGGCTCCTGGCTGGTTCGCCAGATCCAGAAGCGGCACTTCAGCTGCAGGTTGATCGAATTGAGGGTATTATTGAGGCGCTTAAGTCTGCATTTGACTACGTGATCATCGACTTTGGCCGCTCGCTCTCTCGTATTAGTCTTCCCCTTATCCAGCAGACAGACTTGCTGGCTCTGATTCTGGGTACAGATCTGAGCTCGGTTGAACTGACGAAGACTCTTTGGGACTATTTGCATTCAATGGGTATAGGATCTACCAATATTTATCCCATCCTGAATCGTGCCGTTGGATTGGAAGGGATGACCAAATCTGATGCCGAAGGAATGATCGGACTCCAGATCCGCAACATGATCCCTTATATGGGAGGCAATTTCGCTTTGGCGAATAACCAGCACCAGCCGATTGCCCAAAAGTTCCCAAACGATACTGCTGCAATGGTGATGAAGGAAGCAGCGGACGAGATGGCTCAACTTGCAGAACGCTTACGTGTTGTTTGAGAGAGAGACGGCTTATGACGATCGAGTTTGATGACAAGGGGAAGATCTTCACCGATATTGTCTCCAAAGTTCCTGTACAAGTCGTTGTGCAGACCACGCTGCAATTGCTGCGTGGGAGAATGCATGTCCGTCGTGGCGAGCGTATCAAAGATGAACTGGATCGAGACGAATTGTTTATAGCCATGACTGATGTAGAGGTCGTGGGTTCGGAAAGCCAGGTGCTTTTCCAATCGCCTTTTATTGCTGTACGGCGTAATCAAATCGTCTGGGTGATGCCTGAGGACGAAGACCAAGAGTAGCTAACATGAATCAGCCCAACCAAAGTGTTCTGACTGGCACGGATTTACTTAAATTAAAGCATTACCTGATTACAACCATTTCGGGGGAATTGAACACTGAAGGTCTTCAGATCGAACAGCAGGATGAATTTCTTCGAAAACATTTAAATGTTATTTACGAACGCGCGCATTTGCAGCTTCCTGAAAGCATCCGCGAGCAGCTATTCCGCGAACTCAAAGATGAACTGTTTGGCTACGGACCGATTCAATCTTTGCTGGATGACCCGGTTGTTAGTGAGGTGATGGTCAACGGCGCGAAAAAAGTTTATGTTGAGCGTGATGGAAAATTGGTCAAGACGCCTGTAACTTTCGAGGATGACGATCACGTCCGGCGGATTATAGATCGGATTATTCTGCCTTTAGGCCGGCGCATCGACCCGGACAGTCCTTCCGTCGATGCGCGTTTGCCCGATGGTTCGCGTGTCAATGCAATAATTCCACCAGTCGCGATCGATGGACCTTCGATAACCATCCGCAAATTTCGCAAAGATAAACTGACGATCGAGCAGTTGATTGAATACAAAACGATTACCGAAGGAATGGCTAATTTTCTACGCGCCTGTGTTTTGGCCCGACTCAATATTGTCATTTCAGGCGGAACAGGCTCTGGCAAAACAACCTTGCTTAATATTCTCTCATCCAATATCCCGGAAGACGAACGCGTTGTTACGATCGAGGATGCCGCCGAATTGCAATTGGAGCAGGAGCACGTAGTGCGCTTGGAGACCCAACCTGCTAGCGTGGATGGGAGTGGCGGCATGTCCGTCCGAGATTTGGTCCGTAATGCACTGCGTATGCGACCAGACCGGATTGTGGTCGGTGAGTGCCGTGGGGGTGAAGCGCT
>CAYOUV010000069.1:1949-16197 GCA_964407265.1 uncultured Anaerolineaceae bacterium
CTATGAAGGCCCTGGCAGAGACGGCTGGTATTCCGCAAAGCCGCCTCAGGGCTTACGAGATGGGCGAACGCTCTGTTCCTGTTCCGGAACTGGAAGTACTGTGTTCCGAATTAGGGGGAAGCATGGAGAACTTCTTCGACCAAAGCGGCCCGGTTGGACAGTGGATGGCCAATCAGCGGGCACTTCGGGAATTTTCGAATTTACCGCCCGAATTGCAGGAATTCGTTTGCCAGCCCATCAATCGTCCATACTTGGAATTGGCACGTAATCTAAGCGAGATGTCGGCGGAAAAGCTGCGTTCGGTGGCCGAAGGTTTATTGAATATCACTTATTAGGATGGAAGTATGACTGAAACAGATCCACAAGTACTTGCCAAAAACGGTAAGAGCGCATTTGAAGAAGGGGATTATTCTGTTGCCGCCGCAGCCTTTAAACAAGCGGCCGAACTTTACAAAGTAGGTGGTGATTCCCTGAATGCGGCCGAGATGAAAAATAATTTAAGTGTGGCCTTGCTCCAAATGGATCAGGCACAGGAAGCACTGGATGCGGTTTTCGGCACCGAACAGGTTTTTGCTGGCGCGAAGGATGTCCGCCGCCAGGCTATGGCCGTTGGCAATCAGGCTTCCGCCTTGGAGAAGCTTGGAAAGCTAGATCAAGCACTGGAGGCCTATGAACGCTCTGCCAACCTGTTTGCGGATGCGGATGACGGTGAAATGCGTTCACTGGTGCTGAAGTCGGCTGCCGGAATCAAACTCAAGCGCGGAAAAATCAGCGATTCCGCCATGTCCATGTTGGAATCCATGGGAGCCACCAAAAAGCCCAGCCTGCTGAAACGTTTGCTTGGATTCTTTATTCGATAGATGTAATGATAAATGTAAATTTTCTGGTTCGTTCTGCGGTCACAAGAGATCAGCAACAAATCGCCAATTTGATGTTCTTTGAAACACACGTTCATCGGCATCTGGATTGGCGGACTCCGCTTGAATGGCTGGGATCACCTTTTTATTGGGTTGTTGAGAACGATGGCCAAATAATAGCTGCCCTGGCTTGCCCTCAAGACCCTCCTGGGATTGCCTGGGTGCGCCTGTTTGCGCATGCCGGGCATTTTTCTTTACCGGAAACCTGGGATGCACTCTGGCAGACTGCCTCGCAGGATCTGAGTCGAGCTGGCGGTGCAACGGTGGCTGTGATTGCTCTGCATGACTGGCTGCGCGATCTGGTCCAAACCTCAGGCTTTGATTGCACGCAGGAAATTGTCATGCTCGAGTGGAATGGGCTGACTCTTCCCCAAATCATAAAGCCGACGGGTATTTTTATTCGCTCGATGACTGTCCAGGATTTACCGGTCGTAGCGGAGGTCGATGAGATCGCGTTTGGCCCGATCTGGCAAAACTCATTGCCTGCGCTAAATAAGGCTTTTTCACAGGCAGGATTTGCAACTCTGGCTGAAATGGATGGGCGCATCATCGGATATCAGATCAGCACCCAGAACCCCTTTGGGGCGCACCTGGCCCGGCTGGCCGTTCGGCCCGAGATGCAGGGCAAAGGCATCGGGGCTGCGCTTGTGGCGGATCTGACCGCCGAATTGCTGCGTCGCGGCCTGATGCGATTAACCGTCAACACACAGGATGACAATAAAACTTCTCTGGCATTGTACGATCGGATGGGATTTCGGCGCACAGGAGAACACTACCCTGTTTTTACCTTAGAAGTTCCAGCAGAGTGAGGAGAATGCTATAGCCATAGTGGACGCTGTCATCGTCAATGCGCTGGTGCGACAAGCCCTGATTGCTGCTGAAGAGGTGATGGGGGCCAATGGGTTGCATGTCGTATTGCGCACGAGCGGATTGGAGCGTTATATTGACAATCTGCCGCCCGATAATATGGACCCGGCTATTCAAACCTCCGAATATGCCAGCTTGAATCAGGCGATCGAAGATTTTTATGGGCGCGGCGGGCGCGGTATGTTACGGCGCATCGGCCGGGCATCCTTTCAATACGCCGTCCATGAGCAATCGGCTTTGCTGGGAATTGCGGGGGCGGCATTGAAATTATTACCGGAACAACAGCGCATCAAGTTCATCTTGAACAGCATGATCGGTGCACTCAAAAAGACCAATCCGCAGGTCAAGGCTTGGCTGGATGAGAGTGGTGAGCACATCGCTTATCTCGAAGAAACCTGCGCCATTTGCTACGGGCGACACAGCGATCAGCCGATCTGCCATCTATATGTTGGCTCGATTGGCGAAGCGGTGCGCTGGGCCACGGGAAAAGAGTACGAGATTATCGAGACAGATTGCATTGCCAAGGATGATCCCTTCTGTCGTTTTGAGGTGAGGCAGGTCAAAGAGTAAAATTCATACGATTCTATTTTCGTCGGAGTAAGGAATGAAAACATTTGAAACATTCTGGAAATCGAAAGACGGCCTGGATATCTTCGCGCAGGGTTGGGAGCCGGACGGCAAACCCAAGGCCGTGGTGTGCCTGGTGCATGGTCTGGGGGAGCACAGCGGACGTTACGCCCACGTTGGCGCAGCCTTTGCGGGAGCAGGTTTTGTCCTCACCGGTTTTGACTTGCGTGGTCATGGCAAATCTGGCGGGCCGCGCGGGCACACCCCGGCCTTTGAAAATTTCATGCAGGATATCGACCTGTTCCTGGCGCAAAGCCGCCAGCGCTATCCGGGGCTGCCGGTCTTCCTGTACGGCCACAGCCTGGGCGGCATCCTGGTTTTGAACTATGCCCTCAGGCGCAAAGCCGACCTGGCGGGCGTCATCTCGACCGCTGCCAGTTTGCGCAACGCGCTCGAGGAACAAAAGGCGAAGGTTGCGATGGCCAAGTTGTTCGGTTCGGTTTTACCGACCATGGCCATTGCCAGTGGACTGGATCCCACGACCATCTCGCGGGATTCCAGGGTGGTACAGGCCTATGTAGATGATCCACTGGTCCACGACCGGCTCTCATTCGGTATGGGCAAACAACTGCTGCAGGCGATTGCTTATGCCTTTGCGCATGCTCCCGAATTTAGCGTGCCTTTGTTGATCATGCACGGAGCCGAAGACGCGCTGGGCTATCCATCCGGCAGCCAGGAATTCGCCGAATTGGTGCCCGGCGATTGCGTGCTCAAGTTGTGGGACGGGTTGTATCACGAGATTCATAACGAGCCAGAGAAGGACGAGGTCTTCAAATTTATCTTTAGCTGGCTTGACCGTCACCTGCCAGCTAAGTGAACCACCCTTGACACATCCTTCTTTTTGCAGATAATAAACCCTAATACAACAAAGGCATTGACGAAGGAAAGTAAGCTGGTGAAAACCGCCAGAGAGATGACGGGCAAAGGCTGCAACCCGCATCCGGCCGAAACCGGCTGAAGTTCCCTTCTGAGCCGCCCGAGTGAATGGAAATCCTAGTAGTTTGGGCCGTCCCCCCGACGTTATCGGGGGAGCCGATGTTGGTCGGCGCTAAGTGGACCAATCCTCAGTGCAATTGATGGATGGTTAATTTGGGTGGTACCGCGGGAATTCCCTCCCGTCCCATTGTGGACGGGAGGTGTTTTTATTAACCGTAAAGGATACAAGGAAACACGGAGGTCCTATGCTCGAAGAACTTGATCAAATCCAAAAAGCAGCGCTCGAGGCTTTAAAGTCGGTTGATGCTGAAGATGATCTGCAGTCTTGGAAGGTGACTCATCTGGGCCGCAGTTCAGCGCTGATGGGAGTTTTTAGCGGACTGGGAGGGCTTTCCAAAGAAGAGCGCCCGGCAGTGGGGCAGCGCGCCAACCAGGTCAAACTGGCGCTCGAGTCGGCTCTGAATGAGCGCAGTGAAACCATCAGACAGGCTGCGCTGGCAAAGTCACTTGAAGAAGAACACCTGGATATAACCCTGCCCGGACGCACCTTCCGTCATGGGCGCCTGCACCCAGCCACGCAGATCATGCGTCGTGTGCTGAGCATCCTGGCAGATATGGGCTTCCAGGTCTTTACCTCACGTGAGGTCGAAAGCGATGAGTATAACTTCCAGTACCTGAACTTTCCGCCAGACCATCCGGCGCGCGAGATGCAGGACACATTTTTCGTGGAAGCCGGTGAGCGCGGCGATAATCCGATCTTGCTGCGGACCCATACTTCTCCGGGCCAGATCCACGCCATGCGCAAATTCTCGGCTGAGAATCCGGACAACCCGCCGCCGATCCGTATCGCGCTGCCCGGTATGTGCTTCCGTTACGAACAGTTGACCGCCCGTTCAGAGATCCAGTTCAACCAGGTCGAAGGCCTGGCGGTGGGCGAGAACATCACGTTCTCCGATTTGAAAGGCACGCTCTCCGATTTTGCGCGCCGCATGTTCGGGCTAAACGCACGTACGCGCTTTCGTGCCCAGTATTTTCCCTTCACCGAGCCGTCTGCTGAAATGGACGTGGAATGTTTCGTGTGCGGCGGCCAGGGTTGTGCGGTCTGCAAGAGTTCGGGCTGGTTGGAAATCCTGGGCTGCGGCATGGTGCACCCGGTCGTGTTGCAGAACGGCGGCTACGATCCACGCCGATATACCGGATTCGCCTTCGGCATGGGGCCTGAGCGCCAGGCGCTGTTGCGTTATCAAATTGATGACATTCGTTATTTCTGGGGAAACGATATTCGTTTCCTGGAACAATTCTAGGAGGCCAGCATGAAGGTACCTGTTTCCTGGCTTAAAGATTTTGTTGAGATCAGCGATCTTTCCGTCGAAGAGATCGCCCGCCGCTTGACCCTGGCCGGCCTGGAGGTGGAAGAGATCCACTACGTTGGCTGGCCGATGCCCGAGGATGCGGCTCAGGACCAGCATTCCAGTGCCCTGCACGAGTTCAAAACCACCGGTTTGACATGGGACCGTGAGAGGATCGTCGTGGCCGAAATCCGCGAGGTCAATCCACATCCCAATGCGGACCGTCTGGTGTTGTGCGATCTGTTCGATGGCATACTGCAGCATACAGTCCTGACCGGTGCGCCCAATTTGTTCGAGTACAAGGGCAAAGGTCCGCTGCCCAAACCGATCAAGGTGGCTTACGCCAAGGAGGGCACGACCCTGTATGATGGGCACGCTGAGGGCCTGGTGCTGATGACCCTCAAGCGCACCAAGATCCGCGGTGTCGAATCAGACTCGATGGTCTGCTCTGAGAAAGAGTTGGGCATTTCTGAAGAGCACGAGGGCATCATGATCCTGGATGACGATGCTCCAGTCGGTACACCGCTGGCTGATTATATGGGGGATGCTGTCTTGAGTATCGATATTCTTCCCAACATGGCGCGTAATGTCAATATTTTGGGCATCGCCCGTGAACTGGCAGCTTTGACGGGCAAATCCCTGAAAAAGCCTGAGATCATGTTTTCGACCGAAGGCGAATCGGTTGAAGGCAATGTCTCGATCCAGATCGAAGTCCCGGAGCTGAATCCGCGCTTCGTGCTGGGTTTGATCAGGGAGGTCAAGATCGCTCCCAGTCCTTATTGGGTGCAGCGTCGGCTCAAACTGGCTGGTATCCGCCCGATCAATAACATCGTGGATGCAACCAATTACGCCATGGTTGAGATCGGCGAGCCGCTGCATGCCTTCGACTACGATGTGTTGGTCAAACGCGCCAAAGGGAAACCCATCACGATCAGCACCCGTAGGGCCAAAGCGGGTGAAAAACTGACAACACTGGATGACGTGGTTCGCCAGCTTCAACCGAGCAATGTCCTGGTGTGCGATTCGGCCGGAGCGCTGTCGATTGCCGGTGTGATGGGCGGTGCCGAATCTGAGGTCACGCAGGAGACCCGCAATGTCCTGCTGGAAGGCGCAGCCTGGAATTTTATCAACATCCGCCGTACGGCCAATGCCCATAACCTGCCGTCGGAAGCCTCGTACCGTTTCTCGCGTGGCGTCCACCCGGCGCTGGCGGAGCAGGGCGTGCGCCGCGGCCTGGAATGGATGCAAAAATGGTCGGGCGGCCAGGTCGCACCCGGTCTGGTGGACAATTATCCGCTGCCGCCCAAGGACCCGCTGGTCGAGATTACGCCTCGGGATGCCAGGCGCCTGATCGGGATCGATCTCTCGGTCGATGAGATCGTCGCCCAGCTCGAGCGCATCGAATTCGAGTGCCAGGTTGACGGCGATAAAGTCATCGTCCGCACGCCGCCCTTCCGCATGGACATCGGAGAAGGTGTGATTGGGCAGGCTGATATTCTCGAGGAAGTCGCGCGTCTCTACGGTTATGACAAAATTCCCGAAACGCACCTGGCCGATCCATTGCCGCCCCAGATTGGTAATCCTGAGTACGAATGGAATGAGCGCGTGCGCGACCTGCTGGTTTCCTTAGGCCTGCAGGAGGTTGTCAACTATCGCCTGACAGCGCCGGAGCGCGAGGCGGGTCTTGGCCTGAGCGGAGATTACGTGCGGATCGCTAACCCGATCACGCCCGAAAAAAGCGTGCTGCGGCGCAGCTTGCTGGCCTCTGTTTTGGACGTAGTCGAACGCAATGCGCGTTTGCGTGATTCGCTGGCCTTCTTCGAGATCGGTCCGGTTTTCGAGCCCGAGGCTGGTGATTTACCTGACGAAGTACACAAGCTGGCTATCGCCATGACTGGCCGCCGCCAGGACCTTTCTTGGGACATGCAATCCGGTCCCGACCTGGATTTCTATGATCTTAAGGGCGTGGTGGAGGCCTTGATTCAAGGATTGCATCTTTCGAACGTGGAATATGCGCCTGCCGAACATCCGGCGTTCCATCCGGGTAAGAGTGCGCGGGTCAGCGTAGCAGGGCAGGAAATCGGCATCCTTGGCGAGATCCATCCCCTGGTCCGGGAACGCTTCGAGTTTGGGGATGCGCCGGTACTGGCAGCCGAGTTCGATCTAAACCTGCTGCGCCAGGCGCAGTCTGCGGTCCAGGTCGAACCGGTACCGGCCTATCCGCCCGTGCTGGAGGACATTGCTGTGATCGTGGACGAGGCCGTTCCTGCGGCTCAAGTGGATGGCTTGATCCGCCAGACCGGTGGGAAGACCCTGGCCCGCGTGCGCCTGTTCGACGTCTATCGCGGGGCCCAGATCGGTGAGGGGAAAAAGTCTTTGGCCTACAGCCTGACCTATCAGGCACCCGACCGTACATTGACTGATGAAGAAGCTGCTGCAATTCGCAACAAGATTGTCAGGCGCCTGGAACATGAGTTGGGGGCAAAGCTGCGAAGTTGAACAAACGGGGCGCAAAGGGCTTGCGCCCCGTGGTTATAACTTGTATACTGAATCTAGTTCATAATTAAAACATCTTTAGAGGAGAATCTATGGAAAAGAAAACGATCGGCATTATCGCCACGGTTGCCACAGCTTTGTTATGTGGCTGTCCAGGTTTGTTCATGTGTGCTTTCGGAGTTTGGGGAGCTACCGGGACAATGCCTTATACGACTGAGGTCAATGGCGTAAGTGGTGCCGGCACACTTCCGTCCACTTATGGATTTGTAACCTTGTGCCTGTCAGTAATCTTCATTGCCATACCGATTGTGGTCGGTTTCGTCACCTTGCGCAAGAAACCAGAAGAATCGGTTGACCCGGTTCAGCCGATTCCGCCCGCCTCTTAGTGCCTGACCTCTCGTTAAAACAGACCTGGGCAGATCTCAGATCTGCCCAGGTCTGTTTAATCATTCGAACTAATTGCTGACGTAAATCGTCAATGGCATCCGGCAGAATTCCAGATTGCCGGTGCGCAGCGACCAGGTGGTGGTGTAGTACCCCGCCTTTTTGGGGGCAGTCATGTCTACGATGATGGTGGCGGTATCACCCGCATTGACGGAGGTTTTGAGGTCGTATGTCGCGTGGTCGTGGATTTCTGCACCGCTTAGGTAAATGTAATCCACGGAACCCGCACCCCAATCTTTGGTGCCGGTGTTCTTCACTGTCCATTTGCCGTCAAAACTCTTCTTGACTTTGATTGTCTCAGGTGAAGTGGAGATAACCGCGCATTGATATTCTTCCGTTCCACCGCCGCTCTTCGGGGTGGGTGATTCGACCGGAGTATCCGTCGGTATCGGCGTAAAGGTGGGCGAGGATGTGACGGTATCCAGGATGAAGATCACCGTGGGGGTCAGCGTCGGTGTTTCGGTAGGGGTGTTTGAGGGAAGGGGGGTCAGGGAAGCAGTCGGCGTGGTCGAAGGGAGAAAAGCAGCCGTCTGCGTGGCAATGACATCATAAGTCATGGCGATGTACGTCTCGATCGAACCAGGCGCTTGGGTAGGCAAGGCTGGTGATAGCGTCGAGGTACAACTAAGCATTACGATTGCAATCACCAGGAGCATTCGATGAATGTGCTTTTTGTTTGTGTTCATGGTTATTACCTGCCTATCAGGCCTCTAAATTAATATTGAAGTAGCGCGGTGAATTATTTTTCTCTCACTGAGAACCCAAAGTCGAAGATACAGAAGGTATCACCGCCAACCTTCAGGCCCCAGGTTGAGTTGTAAACGCCCGGATCCTTGGGAGCCTCCATGTCGAGCACGAATTCGATAGCGTGTCCTACTCCCACATTATTTGCAATGTCGAAGGTATTACCCTTGGTGGCCATCTGGACGCCGGAGACAAAAACCAGATCAACGTCCGGCATGGTCCAGGCCTTCGTGCCGGTATTGCGAATTTTCCAGTGCATATCAAAGGATTGGCGGGGAACCAGCACCGAATAATCGGCGGGGCTTTGGGAGACCCACAGACACTGGTACGGCTTGGGAGCGGCTGATCCGCTTCCACCGCTTCCGCCACTTCCACTGGAGGGCGGTGCAATAACATAAGGTGTTGGGGTCGGGAAGACCGGGAAGGGCGTTGGAACTGAGGTTTCGGTAGGCGGCAGCGGTGTTTCTGTGGGAATCTGTGTGGCGGTGGGCTGTGGCGCCTGTGCCTGCTGCGCCTCCATGGTCATGGCCACAGAGGTTTGTACAGCGCTTTGAACTTCGGCAGCGCTGGGCGTAGCAGGTGCCTGGGGACCACACGCGGTCACTAACACGGCAGCCAACCCGAGCAAAAGCAGAATACGGTGAGGTTTTGTCGATGCAAACATCTTGTTTTCTCCTTATTTGAAGATCATTCCTTGGATTCTTCTGAGTCGCCCGGGCCAATGCCGAGTGGCACCCATTTCTTGCCATCCTTCAAACGGTGTTGGATGCCATGGCGATCATGGAGCAAGTCGAAGCCTTCGGGCTTGATGAACATTTCTTCACCATCAAGTAAACCGGTAAGGCCCTCCTGGCCAGGTTCGGGCCGTTTGTGCTGACAATACTTGCAGGTTTTTGGATCGTGCGGAGTGTATGCAGTCGGTTCTTCGTAAGTGGTGACATATCCTTCGTAATTGCGCACGATGACTTTGTGATCAGAGTAGCTCATCAGGTAATTTGGCATGACAGGAATTTTACCGCCGCCGCCGGGCGCATCGATGATGTATTGCGGGACGGCATAGCCTGAGGTATGTCCGCGCAAGGCTTCCATGATCTCGATGCCTTTGGCCACGGGTGTGCGGAAGTGGCCGGCACCCTCGACCAGGTCGCACTGGTACAGATAATAAGGCCGCACGCGGATACGTACCAGCTTCTGTACCAGATCGCGCTGGATGTGCGGGCAGTCGTTGACTCCGGCCAACAGGACAGACTGGTTGCCGAGTGGGATACCGGCCCTGGTAAGGCGATCGGCGGCTTCGGAAAGTTCCAGACTGATCTCGTTGGGGTGATTGACGTGGATGTTGAGCCATAACGGATGATACTTGGCGAGCATATCGCACAGCTCCTGGGTAACGCGCATGGGTAGGAAGACCGGAACGCGTGATCCAATCCGAATGATCTCGATATGCGGGATTTCGCGCAGCCGCCCCAGGATCTCTTCCAGGATCTTGGGTGCCAGTACCAGTGGGTCGCCACCGGAAAGCAAAACATCGCGCACCTGGGGTGTGCGCTTAAGGTACTCGATCTGCATGTCGAATTCCTGGCGCGAAAAGGTTTGTCCCGGGTCACCGACGATGCGCGACCGCGTGCAGTAGCGGCAGTAGGATGCGCACTGGGTGGTGACCAGCATCAGCACGCGATCCGGGTAACGGTGAACAAGCCCAGGCACGGGAGAGTGGCGGTCCTCCGCCAGGGAATCCTCCATCATGGCGGTGAAGGGTACCATCTCGGTGTCGGTTGGGATGACCTGTTTGCGTACCGGGTCGTTTGGATCGTCGGGGTCGATCAGCGAAATAAAGTAGGGTGTGATATCAACTCGGAACAATCCGCTGGAATTGAGAGCTTTTCGTTCGCTATCCGACAGCGGTAATACCTTTTCAATTTCATCAACACTGTTCAGGCGGTGGCTGAGCTGCCAGCGCCAGTCATTCCATTTTTCATCGGGTACATCTGCGTAAGTAGAAGCGCGTTTGGAAATAAAGGGGGTGGGCATTTTATTTCTCCTCCGGTTTTGTTGGATTAGGAACGACTAAAGGAAAACAACACGGGTCACGGCCGGAGTATAAGGCGGGTCGTGGTCGGGGCGGAAAAAGCCTCCGAAATATTGGGATTTGCACACACAGCGCGTGCAAAGGGTTACCATAAAGGTATTATAAAGCATACGGAAGGCGGGTCAATGACCTAAATACCATTGTAATGATTCTGGCGAAAAGGAACAGGGGTACAATTGGGGCAGATATTTAGTGAAAGGACACGCAATGTCTGCTGTTGCCGTTGTGACAGATAGTACTGCCAGCATTCCCAAACCGCTGCTTGAGGAATTGAATATCCAAACAGTTGCATATTATATCCACCGGGGACAGGAAGTATTACGCGATTTAGTCACGATCCAGCGCAACGAATTTCTTGATTGGCTTTCGTCTGCAACTTTCTTGCCAACCACGGCCAGTCCGGGTCCGGGGGATTATGTCGAGGTGTACAAAGATTTAATTTCCCGAGGCTTCCGTCAAATATTAAGCATCCATATGACTTCTAAAGGCAGCGGCGCATATCAGGCTGCCTCTGTGGCGCAAGCCATGATTTGCGATGAAATGCGCGATATACAGATCGAAGTGGTCGATACACAGAATGTTTCGCTTTGCCAGGGCTGGATAGCGATTGAAGCTGCCCGATTGGCACTGGCAGGTCTGAGCCTTGACGAAGTACTGGCGCGCGTGAATAGAATGATCCCGATCACACAAATGGTGCAAACTGCCGATACGCTCAAATACCTGTACATGGGCGGTCGAATCGGTAAAGCGCAGCGTCTGGTCGGTTCGATCCTGAACATCAAACCCTTGATTGGCATGAAGGATGGTGTGATCGTCGCTCTCGGGCAAGCGCGCAGCAGGATACAGGTATACAATATGATGACTGAGTTTGTGGCTGATGCGGTGGGCAAGAGCAAGGCGAAGGTCGCTTATGTCCATGCCGGGGCGATCGATGAAGTCGAAAAACTACAACAACTGGTGGAAAATAAAGTCGAGGTGATCGAGTCGATTCTGGCTGAACTCTCCCCTGCGCTGGCGGTACACACCGGTCCCGGAACTGCCGGATTGTGTTTCTACCCGGTTGACTGCTAACATATCGGGTTTCATCGCGCGAGTACGCTTTGCGGATGGTTTTTGACATGATATACTTTAAAGAACTGTGAATCCTATCAAATCAGGAATACTATGCGGCTAAAAAGAGGATTTAATACCGACCTGGAAACCGTCAAACGATTTCTAAATGTACTCGGCGGCAGTGCAGTCGTACTGGGGAGCAGCAATTTTGGGCGTCCAGGTTTTTTTATCTACGCCCACGGCTTTATTCATGACTATATCGAAACGGTATTTTTACGCAAGGAGGAATTGCTGATCGATGCCCTGAAGACTTGCGGCTTTCCACCAGACGACGGTCCGATTGGTTTCGTGCGAACTGATCAAGAGAAAATTAAAACTGCCGCGGTAGCCCTGCTTGCTGCAGCGCAACATTGGCACAGTGGGGATGAAAATGCGCGGTCCGAGGTTGCGTGGTCCGTGAGCCAGTTTACATCCACTTTTCGACAACATCTCGAGCGGTTGAAAAACCTGATCTTCCCTCTTCTGGAACAAAACTTAACCCTGGAAGACGAACACAGAATTGCTGAGCGACTCAATACGATTGTCTTCGAGGTCGAGCCGGAGGACGAACCGGATAGATTTACGAAAATGATCGAAACCCTGGAAGAAGAATTGCGCGATTGGTATTAAGCGTCTTCTTGTAAATCAAGGCATAGTGTTCAAGTGGGCGATCCTGCCCAAGCTGGCAGTAGGATCGCCCACTTTTTTTGTTGTGAATCGGGAGCTGCATTACCCCCCACAACTGAATTCGGATTGAAGTTTTTCGGAAAAGGCCTGGATACGCGGTTGATCTTCCCGGTCGCTTGCTATCCGTTTCCACAAACTGCACAGCGCCTTTCGAGGAACCATATTCGAATCCCAGGCCAGTTTTGAAAGGCGTTCAGCTTCCTGTAAATTGCCTGTATAAGTGTAAGCTTCAATAAAGGGCAGCCATTCGGTGGGATCCTGCGGTTTGTAACCCAGGGCCTGCACCTGTTCCCCGAGTTTCGCGACTTTGTCCCAGTGGCCTTGCTGGCGGGCCAGCTCGGCTCTTTCGTAGTAATAACACCAGGTGTGGGCAGGTTCTGCCCCAAAAACAGCTTCTGGCAGGGTAGGTGTGGCCGCATTCGCCTGGATCAGGCTGGGGTCGGAGAGAGCGATGGCCTGCTTGAGCGCGTCCGGGTAACGCGCATATAATTCTTTATTTGCGTACACCGGATCCAGCACACGCAGGCAACTCGTGGATGAAACGTAGAAGACGATCGCTTGCGAGGTGGAGCCATGAAAGGCTACGGTGCGGTAGGGTAATGAAACGGTTAACCCTGGATCCAGGGCTGGCAATTTGCCTCCCAATCGTTCCTGGGAGTACATCATCGCAAAAGGCAGTTCCGGTGGTTTGAAGTCCGGGTCATACATCCAGTTGAGCGCTGCAGTAAACGAGAAGTCGGTCTCGTAATCGATACCGACGTAATTCGTCAGCAAGAGCGTATTGGGCTTCAGGGCCGGGATGCGCCAGGCGAATTGCCAGTAGATTTCCTGCTGGCGCGCCCAGTCGCGGCGGAATAAGTTGGCGTTGAAGAATTGCTGGCCGACGCCCAGCGCTACCAGTATGGCGATAACCAGAATGCGGTAACGGCTCCTCGCGAACAACCACTCGATCAGACCGGCAGCCAGCAAGCAGGCCCCGATCATCATCGAGACCGTGAAGCGGTCAAAACTGGACTGTAAGGTCAGCGGCAGGCCCACTGCAAAAGACGGGATGCGACCGAGCAGGACGCCAATCAACCCCACCAGGATGGCCTGCTGTCCCCAGGCCCGTGAGCCGCTTTGCGCAACTGGAAAGGTAAGCCGCGAGAGATAAAATGCCAGCAAGCCAGATACAGCCAGGATCAGCCCCAACGTTCCCCAGGTGGATGGGGCGGTAATGGTCCTGGCAGCCAGCGGCAGGATTTGCACCCAGGCGTATAGCCCGGCTTTAGAGATGGCATCGCCCCCCGCTTTCAGGATTTGCAACGGCGCGGCCCAGCCCGCAGCCTGTAGATTCCCTGGGGCAGAGAGACCGTAATTCTTGTAGGCACCGGAAGTGTAGTAACTGTACAGCCAGATGGCGTACCCCATCCAGACCAGCAGGTAAGGCAGCCAGTCTTTCACTGTGCGGGCGAGGCGAGATTTGAAGCTATCGACCGGTCCCGCAAGCATGCTCCAGATGAACAGGAAGCGCAGTGGTTCCAGGGCCAGGAAGTATTCGGTCGGGAAGATGCCGGCAATTTGGAAGATCATTGCCAATGCGGTGAATAGAATGAAGCCTTTACGGTCGTGCAGCGCTTTCCCGGTCAGGCCGAAGGAGACCAGGTAGAAGAAAAATGGGATCAATTCCTGGTTGATGTGGGTGAAGGCTACCCAGTGCTGGCTGTAACCCGGATATACCAGGAAAAGCAGCGCGGCAGTCAAGGCTTGGCGAGGCTGTTCCGGCCAGATATTTTTGAAGGCCCACCAGGCGGAAAGCGCCAGCGCGAAACGGACCAGCAGCGCAAAGGCCTGCCAGGCCAGCGGCGTTTCGGGCAGCAGGCTGGTGGTAGCCAGGAAGATCGGTCCCAGGAACGGACGGACGTGGCTGAAGGCGGGAATGAATTCTTGGGGGCCGAGGAAGCGGGCGATCCAGGCGAAAGGCCAGTCATCCCAGTAAAAGCCGGTCCATGGCAGCAGCA
>CAYOUV010000070.1:0-15714 GCA_964407265.1 uncultured Anaerolineaceae bacterium
GCGCGCAGGATCGCTTCGGCGCCTTTGAATCCGATGCCTGGCACGCGCAGCAACTGGTTTTTGTCGGCCCGGTTGATTTCAAGCGGCTGCTGGCGTAAGTGCAGTTCTGCCCAGGCTAGCTTGGGATCGGCCGGCAACGGCAGGTTGCCATCACTGGCGAAGGGTAATTCCTCCAGATCGAAGCCATAATCACGCAGCAGGTAAGAAGCCTGGTACAGGCGATGTTCGCGCAGCGGGTCGACGGCCGGCTTGTCTTCCAGCGGCGTGTCCGCGATGGGGTGAAAGGCCGAGAAGTAGGCGCGCTTCAGGCGCACATTGCGATGCAGCCAAGCAACGGTGCTCAGTAATTCCAGGTCGGATTCGTCCGCGCCACCGGCCACGAACTGGGTTACGCTGGAAGGCCAGCGTCCCTTCCAGGCGTGATGGGGCGACTGGGTGCGGCGGATTTCGTCCACCCATTTGAGCGGTTGCAGCAATTCCTCCAAATATTGTTTGTGCGGGGCCAAGCGTGCCAGGCGCTCGGTGTTGGGTGCTTCCAGGTTGACCGAGACCCGGTCAGCCAGCAGCATGGCGCCTTCGACCTGGGCTTTTTCTGCGCCGGGCATGATCTTGAGATGCAGGTAGCCCCGATAGCCGAGCTTGCGGCGCAGGATCTCAGCCGTGGCGAGCAGCTTGTCCTGGGTGCGCATCCCACCACCGGCAATACCTGAGCTGAGAAAGATGCCTTCCGCGATGCCATGCTGGTGTAAATTGATGAATAAATTTGCGAACTCATCCGGTTTGAAGGTCGCACGCCGAAAATTGCGCCCGGCCCGGAAGGGACAGTAGAAACAATCGCGCTCGCAGGCCGACGAGAGCAGCGTCTTGAGCAGCTTGATGCGTCCTCCGTTGGGCAGGACAGCCGGGTGGATGAAGACTTCATCGTCTCGCCGGCTTCCCTGAGGACTGAAGCAGTCCGGACGGTGCTCTCCATCCGGCTCCAGATACATTTGGTTTGAGAGGATTTTCAGGCGATCAATGTCTTGCATGCCTTAATTATAGAACTAATGTTCTGATTGTCAAGTATTTTTAGCAATTCGGAAATTTTCTACCGTTAGGTACCCCGCTAAATCCTGGATGTTTTAGAACTTCCAGGGACGGGAATCGTCATCAGTCTTTACGTGGGGAGGGGTTATGGGCGAATCAGTGGAAATGTTACGGTAAATGTGGATCCATGCTTCAGCTTACTTTGGACTTCAACATTTCCGCCGTGTAAGCGCGCAATCCACTGTACGATCGCCAGTCCAAGCCCACTTCCGGAGGGTTGGCTGTCCCTTTCCCCCTGGGCTGGCCGGTCACGCGTACGGGCCTCGTCGACCCGGTAAAAGCGGTCGAACAAGTGCGGCAGGTGCTCGGGCGGGATACCGGCGCCGGTGTCGCTGACCCGTACCCAGCCAAAGTCCCCATTTTGCTCAACCCCGGTTTCGACTGTCACGCGCTTCAGCCCGCTGTCCTGGCTAATGGTCGTATATTTAAGGGCGTTTTCGATCAGGTTGGTCAGCATCTGAATCAGGTATTGGCGGTCACCCAATAGGAGCACTTCGGGCAGGTCCCCGGCGTTCAGTTCCACGCCCTGACGGGAGGCCAGGGGACCCAGGCGTTCAACCGCTTCCAGGGCCACGTCACTCAGGTCGAGAGGCTCTTTGGCAAGCACGGCTTGTCCGGCGTCCATACGTGCCAGGGTCAGCAGGTCGTTGACCAGGCGCGCCATGAAATCGTTCTCGGCGTGGATGACTTGCATTGCGCGCTGGTATTCCTCGCGCGAACGGGGCGCGGATAAGGCGCGGCTGGTCTCCAAATTGACGATGGTCAGCGGGGTGCGCAACTCGTGGCTGGCATCAGCCGTGAAGCGACGCTGGCGTTCGAAAGCTGCCTCCAGGCGCACAAGCATTTCATCAAAGGTGCTTGCCAGTTGCCCGATTTCATCCTTGCCCGTAATGTGCAGCCGGCGGCTTAAGTCCGTTTCGCTCAATTCACGGGCGGTCTGGGTAATGGTTTTAACCGGGCGCATGGCGCGGTCTGCCAGCCAGAATCCACCAACCAGCGCCAGAACCAGGGTAGCCAGGCCGCCCAGGATCAGGCGCAGCATCAGGCTGTCCAACCGTCCAGCAGGATCGATCTGACTGCCAATCAGGAAGAATCCGCTGAGCTTGTTATCAACCAAAACCGGCGCCACCATAAAGACATAATCTGCCGACGGATGGCTGGTATCGCTGGAGGGAATCTGATCGAAGAAAATTCCTTCCTGGTTTTGACCAAGGCTGGCCTTTGCCAACTTGGGGATGTCCTGCACGGCTATCGGACCCCAATTACGCAATACTGTTCCATCCGGGCCAAACAGGGCGACGACATCACCGTCCTGTACTAAAAAGTTGAGCGGATCATTGGACGCAGGGGCATTCGGATTAGCCAGGCTCTGCCGGATCGTATCGTGCAAAAGGTGATCCAACCCGTCTGATTTGGATTCCAGGCGGTTGATAGCATCCGCACGCAATTCGCGTGCCTGGGTGATGAAGATAAAGGTGCTGAAGGCTGCCATCACCAGCCCAAGAATCAATACCACCCACAACGCCAGCCGGAAACGGATGCTGTGGATCAGGAGATCCACTCGCTCTAAAAAGCGTTTCAACCAGGCCATCATGAGCGATTCACGGCCTGCGCATCCGGTAGCCGGACCCGCGTACGGTCTCGATTAGTTTGATCTCAAAGGAGTCGTCGATCTTGCGTCGCAGGCGCCGGATATAGACATCCACGACGTTGGAGGTGACCACCGCATCGTAGCTCCACAAGTGGTTTTCTGCCATTTGGCGTGTGATCAGACGGTTGGGATTACGCATCAGGTATTCCAAGAGGGAGTATTCGCGTGCGGTCAGGTCGATGCGCCGGCCATTGCGCTCCACAAAATGCGTGGCTGGATCGAGCGTTAAATCGGCGATGACCAGCAGGCTGCCCTTGTCGTCGGCTTCGCGGCGCAGCAAGGCGCGGATGCGGGCGCGCAATTCGTCCATTTCAAAGGGCTTGACCAGGTAATCATCCGCACCGCTGTCCAGGCCGGCAACGCGGTCGTCCAGCGCGTCGCGGGCGGTCAGCATGATGATCGGCGTGCGCAGGCGGTTATTGCGCAGCGAGCGACAGACATCAAAGCCATTCTTGATCGGCAGCATCAAATCCAGAATGATGATGTCGTAAGGGGTCAATTCAGCCAGTTCCTCGCCTTCCTGGCCGTCAAAGGCTACATCCACGGCATAGCCATCATCGGTCAGGCTGAGCCGCAGTGAGTCGCTCAGGCGACGGTTATCTTCTACTAATAGAATGCGCACGCATCCCTCCGCATGCATAGATTTTAGCATGGCAAGATGATTGTAGGATGACAAAATTCATTTTCTCCCGTCATCTGCCTGTCATTTTGACTTGCTATACTCCAAATCGTAATAACAATTAGATTGCGAGGAGAGACATGAAAAAACAAATCCCAGCCATCCTGGCTGCCCTGTTGATCACCATGTGCCTGGGTGCCGGAATGTTGCTGGTGGGAACCAGCGCTCTGCTCAACAAGAACGGCGTCCCGGTGGCAAATTCGGCAGCACAAATTACAGCTACCGCGCAAGTCACCAATGCCCAGGATGCACAGTTGCAGCAAATGCAGGACCTGGTCAACCAGTACCAGCAGCGAGAGCAGCAATATCAGCAGCAGCTCAATACCGCCGCCCAGCAGATTCAGCAGGATCAAGCACAACTCCAACAATATCAAATGCTGCTGTTTGCCCTGCAAAATCGTGGCATCATCCAAATTGGCCGCGATGGCAGAATTACCATTCCACAGGGCAACGGCAATTAGCGTAAGGAGACGAAAACCATGAAATTCTTCAAGGCAAGTTTACGACTGTGGATTACCATGACCAGCCTGACTGGTTTTGTGGGGGGCTGGATCCTGCTGGCACATTCGCCCAAACCCCAGCCACCGCAACAGGCTACTCAGGTCGAACTGACCCCGCTGCCAACCCTGCCGCCAATCGCTTCATTTGACGCAAATGGCAATTTTCAGCCGGCACAGTCCTTTGTGCCCTCGAGCTCGTTCTTTCCGCGCTTCCGCACCGGCGGCTCTTAATGCAGATCCACCAATTCCGCGCAATGAACTCTGACATCATGCTGGCAGCCGAAGGTGACCCTGAGCGGGTCGCCGAAGGTTTCCAGGCGGCTGAGGCTTATATCGAGTCTTGCGAGCATCGTTTTACGCGCTTTTCCACCGATAGCGAGTTGTCGCAGCTCAACCGCTCAGCCGGGAATTGGTATCGCACTTCGCCGGATTTGTTCGAGCTGGTCGAACAAGCGCAGCTTTATTATCACAAGACGGAGGGTTTGTTCGACCCCTCTATTTTGCCGGACCTGATCCGTGCCGGTTATGACCGCAGTATGGATGAGTTGCGTCGGCGCGACCTGGAGCCTCAGCCGGTTAGCGCTATCAAGGTTGGTCGATCTCCGTTTGAGCAGGTTCAATTAGACCAGGCCACGTTGGCCATCCGTCTTCCGCGTGGCATGCAAATTGACCTGGGCGGTTTGGCAAAAGGTTGGATCGCGGAACAGGCTGCTCGGATGTTGTCGGGTTACGCGTCCGCCTGCGGAGTCAGCGCCGGGGGTGACATGTTCCTGGTCGGACATCCCCAGTCCCAGCCGGTCTGGGAAGTGGCGCTGGAGGATCCGCGCACACCGGAGAACGACCTGGCGCTGCTGCAGGTGGGGCAGGGGGCTGTGGCGACGTCCTCGGTTGCCAAGCGCGTTTGGACGCAGGGCGATGCGGTTCGGCATCACCTGATCGATCCGCGCAGCGGCGAGCCAGCGGACTCAACCTGGTTGAGCGTGACAGTGGTTGCGCAGGCTGCGGCTGAGGCCGAGGCCTTTGCCAAGGCCATCCTGATCGCCGGGCCGGAGCAGGCACAACTGTTCGCGGACCAAAATCCCCAGATCGCTTACCTTGCCGTCGATGAGAGCGGGCAAATATGGGGTTCGCCAAATAGTAAGGAGTATCTTTATGTCGGCTAGTAGCCTACATTCGACCAAAAAATTGTGGCGCTCGATTTCGAAAACCATTTCCGTGGTCGGGATTTTGGGGATTGGACTGTTCATTTCGGCGCTGGTATTGTTCGTCAGCAAGACCGGATCAAATCAATGGATTCAAAGGATGTTTGCGACCGACAGCATCCAGCTCTGGTGGTACGTGACCCGCGCATCCGGCTTGCTGGCTTATTTTCTGTTGTGGCTTTCAACCGCCTGGGGATTGGCTGTCAGCAGCAAGATCTTCGACCCGTTCCTGGAGCGTATGTTCACCTATGATTTTCACGAGCACCTGTCGCTGCTGGGGCTTGGATTTGCCCTGGTGCACGTGGTGGTGTTGCTCTTCGACCGCTTCCTGCCGTTCAGTATCTGGCAAGTCCTGATCCCATTTATCGCACCATATCGCAATTTCTGGGTGGGGATTGGGATAATTGCTTTTTACATGTCCGCGCTGGTGACGATCACTTTTTATATGCGCAGCCGGATCGGGATGAGTGCTTTTCGAAAAATACACTATTTGAGCCTGCTGGCTTATATCGGCGTGACCTTCCACGGCATGTTTGCCGGTACGGATTATGCCTTGCCGCTGACGCAAATCCTGTATAAAGGCACGCTGCTGGTTACTTTGTTTTTGACCACTTATTGGCTTGGACTTCTGTGGATGCGCCGGGTTGAGGAACGCCGCCAAAAAAGGCTTGAAGCCCGCCGGCGGCATGGACAGAAACGCTCCCAGTGGGGCAGGGGATATTAACTGCACTGAGCGGTTTCCAAGGATTAAGATAAAGTATTTTTAGTAGGCAATTCTGGATTACGTGGCTGCTTGATCAAAGCAGCCACGTAATCGTTAAGGGGAGGGGGGATACCCGTCTAACAACATGTAAGTCAGCCCCTTATTTTTCCTTATTGCTTTTGATAAGTATCATTATAGTAAGCATTGACAAGCGCGCAAAAATCCCTATAATGTGGGTATGGATCCCACGATCACCTCTTCCGTAGAAACTTATCTTGATTCCGTCCGCCTGGCGCGCAGCGAAAATACAGCGCGTACCTATCGCAATGCCATGAATATTTTCCTGGAAGTTTTGAGGCAAAACGATCTTGATCCGCCGAAAACGCCTGTCGGTCGACTAAGCGAAGATGCGATCGTCTGGTTGGCTTCGGCTCTCAAAGATTATGCCCCCACCAGCGAACGCCTGTATTTGACCGCTGTTTCCGGATTTTATGAGTTCCTGGCCGCTGAACGCCTATCGAACGTCAATCTTCCCCGTTTACACCTGCTTATCCGCCAGCGCGCGCGCCGCCCCGGGATCCGCCTGCCGCAGTTCCCCAAGGAGGATATCGAGCGCGTGTTAAATTACACGAAAGAAATGCTGGAACAGGCGTTCGGGTCCGACAATGAACAGTTACGCGCATTAAGGGACCGCTCTTTCCTGCTCACCCTGGCGGATACCGGCTTGCGCGTGCACGAGGCCTGCGCCTTGCGACGCGGAGATGTCGATTGGAACGAGGGACGGGCTGTGATCATCGGCAAAGGCGACAAGCAAGCCGTGGTTCGCTTTTCGAGCCGTTCGATGCGGGCACTGCGGGACTATCTTTCGGCCCGCGCCGCCTTGGATGGCAGCTCGGGACGTCCCCTGCCCTCCCTGCCGCTTTTTTCCCGTCACGATAAAGGCGCCGGGAAAAAAGTCAAACCAATATCTACCGCAACCGGCCGCAATATCGTTGCCGAACGCGTTGGCCAGGCTCTGGGCGAACAGGCTGTCGGGACGATCACCCCGCATTCATTCCGGCATTATTTTGTGACAACAGTCCTGCGCGCCTCCGGCAATCTCAAGCTGGCCCAGGAGCTGGCGCGTCATACGAACATAGCGGTCACCCAACGCTACGCACACCTGTCAGACGACGAGTTGGACCAGGGGTACTACGAAATATTTGACCAGGATCACAAGTAACTTCTGGGCCTGGCCTGGACTGCTGGTTCTATAAATCCTTGCTTTATTCATCGTAGTTTCATATTGCAGTTTTAGAATTGGATTTGTAAGGAGCTAGCATGAGTAAAAAACGTATATTTTATCTCGTATTGGTAGTCGTCCTGGCTGGCGTGTCTGCATTTTCCGGTATGCTGGTTGGCGGGGTGGTAACTTATCGCGCGATTGGAAGCTTCCAGTCATCCGCTTCAACCAATCCGATCGTACGGGTTGTTCCGGCCAGTAAAGCCGGGCAGACACAAACGCTGGTGCTCAACACCAGGCAAATAGAAACCACCGTCACGCAATCGGTGCAGAAAGTCAGCCCGGCAGTGGTGACCGTGGTTGGAACCATACCCGGCCAGACGACCTTTTTCGGTCAGACCGGCGTTCAAACCGTCAGCGGCAGCGGATTCTTTATCTCGGACCAGGGCTACATCCTGACCAATAATCACGTGGTCGAGGGGACCAAAACGATCAAGGTCATCCTCTCGAATGGAACCCAGGAAAATGCCACCATTGTTGGCACAGACCGCTATTCGGACATCGCCGTCTTGAAAGCAGGCGGCCAGGTGCCGGCGGTCGCTACCCTGGGAAATTCGGATGTGCTCAAACCCGGTGAGACTGCGATTGCGATCGGTTCACCCCTGGGCGACTTCAAGAATACGGTTACGGAAGGCGTGATCAGCGCCACGGGACGGACAATCGACAGCGGACAGGGCTACCAGATCGAAGGCCTGATCCAGACTGACGCTGCCATTAACCAGGGCAACTCGGGCGGACCGTTGATCGATCTCGCTGGACAGGTGGTCGGTATCAACACCCTGATCGTTCGCAATACCGGCTCTGGGACAGTGGCTGAAGGACTGGGTTTTGCCATTCCGATCAATACTGCTGCAGCCGTGGCTGGACAGTTGATCCAAAATGGCCACCTCGCGCGTCCATACCTGGGCATCCGCTTCCAACCGATTACGCCGGACATTGCTGCAGCTTATAATCTGCCCACTCAGTGGGGAGTCTATATCACTACCGTCTCAGCCAGTAGTCCGGCCAGCCAGGCAGGTTTGCAGCGAGGTGACATCATCACCAGTATCGACGGCACTTCGTTGGACGCTAACCATTCCTATATCAACACCCTTTTCGACTACAAACCTGGGGACCAGGTGACGCTGGGTGTGCTGCGCAAAGGTAAGACCATCCAGATCAAGGCCACTTTAGGCGAATCAACTACTGGTTAGCAGGATATGTCCCCTGCCCCAACCTGTTCAATCCACCCCGGAGATACCTCCGGGGTGGATTGTTTATTTGTGGTACAAATTACGATAAATATAGTCAATATTGTCTAATGCTAATTTCATCTGGGCTTTGTATAATTAATTCCAGATTTATATGCCGTATTGAGAATCTGTTTCATGGGGAATTTGATGACAGCTAAAGTTTATTGGTGCTGCCCAATCCGCATTGCCCACGGATTGAGTAACGAAATGATCGCCAACCCCGACGGGTCTTTTTTGCGTTCCACCCATTCCGGGGATGAGTTAAAGGAGGTTAAAAATGCGTAAGCCGATCCAGTGGATGAAAATGATTACAGGCTTGCTATTTTTGGCGCTGATCGTGACTGGTTGCAACTTTCCCACCCCAGTGCCACCGACTCCGGCCTCCCCGCCTCCGACGTCTACCCCCGCTCCACTACAACCCGCCACATCTGGCATCAGCGGGCCGATTAGTAGTAGCCAGCAAACAAAACTGTCAACAATTTCGGTTGAGATCCTGGCGGTCCGGGTCTCGGATGACGATGGCAGCCGACAGGCAAATATCGACCCGGCGGAGGTCTTCATGTGGGTCCAGAAAGCCAACCAGATCTACCAGGATGCCGGGATCCATTTTGATTTTGTCGCTGACGAGAACGGTCCGGACTGGATGGACATCCAGGACACTGCCCTCAACAATCTCTCATCTAATGGCACCAGCTGGAAGGAAGCCAATGCCTTCGCGGCCAAATATCCCTGCAAGCTGACGGTTTTCTTCCGCCATGGGCCGGGTGCTAACCCTACCGGGAACGGGTTTGCCTTTCCGCCCTCTTCGGGATCGTCCACTAATTTCGTCGCCATGCCGGGCTATTTCAACACCTACGTCGTCGTCAGCGAAGAAGCCGATGGCAGTTGGCATTGGGTGCAAAACGAATGGATCTTCGCTCACGAGACCGGACATTTCTTTGGCCTGTATCACACCTTCCCCGGCTGGGAGGATAATCATTTCTATTGCAGCCAGGATCCAAAATTCTGTGGTGGTAATTTCTTCAATGCTGTCCCGCCGGTAGCACCGGATAACGTATCCAAGGAAGCCACCCAGATCATGCTGGATTACATCAACGCGCATGGCAGCTCGACGGCTGCCTTCGACGGCGATGGCTTGAGCGACACCCCTCCCGATCCCGGCACCCAATACTACTTTACCCAACACTGGGATCCCTGCAATGGGCCTGGCTCCTTCCAGATTGGCCCGTATTCGTTTAGTCCCGATCGCCACAACATGATGAGCTATTTCGCCTGTGACCCGCAGCACTTCACATTTCAGCAAGCCCAGGTGATCCGCCAAACGGCGGCCACGCGTTTTTCCAGTTGTAATTCAGCCCTGGCTAACCTGCCTAAGGTGTATTATCGCCCTCCGCTTAAATTCTCCCCGGACCCGGTTTTAACCTCCAGCAACTGTCTGTCGGATCCTGACCCGACCTCTGCCAGCCTGCTGGCCTTACAGCCGGGACAATACGTTTACGCCGATGGGCGTAGCGGGGACTCGGCCTGGGTCCACGTTGAAGTGAACGGGCTGGAAACGCGTGATTTCGCCCCGCCAACGAACAGCGGGAATAGCCCACCGGCTGGTGCTATGCAAGGCTGCTGGGTCCCGCCGAGCGTGCTGGATATGAGCCACGGCGCCAACCTGGCCGCCTTACCTGCGGTCCAGTCCGACTCTACCAGCGGGCCCTTTAGTGGGATTAGGCTTTCGCCCAACCTGGTCCATTTTGGAGCCCAAAGCTGCGGCCCCAGGCAGGTGACCGTCAGTGTCCGCGCTCAGCAGCCAAATGGGATTAAAGTGGTGGTCTTCTTCTACCGGTTGCAAGACCTCAATACCAAGCAATTTACCCCCTGGAATGAGGGTCTGTCGATGAACCCGAGTGGAGACGGGTTGTACACACTTACGCTACAGGGAAATACTCTGGCGCAACTGGCCAATTCCAAGTTCGACCAGGCGCTGGTGCATTACCAGTTCGTGATCCAACCCGATCAAGGCGATAATATTAACTCACAGGTCTTCAGTGACCTGACGTTGGCCTCATGCGGTTCAGGATCAAGACCCGGCTCCACGCCTGCGCTTATTCCGGGCCCGATGTTTATCATCCCAAGCGCTACGCCTGGATCAGGAATTATGGTCCCTTAAATTGTTGCGAACCTGCGAAGTCCAAATCGGATAACAATTCTTCCCGGAGTGTAGACTTCGCAGGTTCGATGTAAGGCACTGATAAATTGCAATTTGTGTCAGGTGATCACCCCGACTCGTCCCGATCGGGACTGGCTGGCCAACCAGCCTTCGTAAATGCGCAGGAAGATCACGCCGGACAGGATCAGGATGCTGCCTCCTACCTGCACCCCATTCAGGCGTTCCCCAAGCAGGACATACGCGATCGCGGCCGTAAAAGCCGGCTCGAGTGTGACGATCAGGTTGGCTACGCTAGAGGGGAGATACACCAGGCTGACGTTGTAGAGACCGAAGCCAGCCAGGGTTGGTCCGGCCGCCAGCAGCAACAGGATTCCCCATCCTGCGAATGAATTTCCCAGCCACATGAGTTCAGACAGGTGAGCGGCCGCCCCGGGCAAGAATCCTCCCGGCAGCAGATTGAAGGCAAGCAGGAAGGCTGCGGCGAAACCGAAGATGTAGAACAGGGTCGTCCAGGGATTCAAGCCGCGCTGGGAGGCCGAACGCCCCATCAGGCTGTAGATCGCATACCACAGGCCGGACAATGTCCCGACCAGGATCCCCAGCAGGTTGGTCTGCCAGGCGGACGGATCCAGGGCTCCTGATACCAGCACGCAGCCGCCCAGGCTGGCCACCACCGCCAGCAATTTGGACCAGTCCAGGCGTTCTTTTAATAACCACCAGCCCAGCAAAGCCGTGAAGCCGGCTGAGCTGTATGCCAGCACGGTCGAGACAGCCGCACCGTTCAGGGCGACTGAAAGAGTCCAGAAGGAGTTGAACATAGCCAGGATCAGGCCGTACGCCACCAGGTAAAGCAGGTGTTTCCGGTGGACGTGTAGCAGCTTTGGGCCGAGCAGGCTAAAACCGACCAAGAGGGTCAGGGTCACGAACAGGTCGCGCCAGAAGGCCAGCACCAGAGCCGGCAGCTGGTAGGTTTGTGTCAGATAGCGGATGAAGATGGCAGTGGTAGACAAGATTGCCGCAGAGGCGATGGCGATGGGATAGCCGCGGGTGAGGTTCGATGGCGTGGGAATGTTGGGTGAAGGTGGCATGGCCTGACTTTAGTAAATACTGGATTTGATCTTGCGGGATAACAAGTATAAACGATTGACCTGGCATTTGTGCGAGAAATCTCCCTCATTTGCACGATCCCAGGCTATTCATTGCCAAATTCCTGAAAATGGCTTGACGAATCAATCCCGGGATGATAAACTTTTACCGCTTTTAAGCAAATTCTAAGAAAAGGAGGTTGCACTTCAAGATGAACAAGCATTATCTGACCATTGGTTTCGCTGCCAGCAATGTACCTCCTCGAAGTGCGCCTGGACCCTGTTAAGGCTACGCCTTTACCTGCTCAAAGCCACGGTGCACTTCGATCGCCGTGGCTTTTTATTTTGCCTTTACCCTTATTGATTGAAAGAGAAAGAAATGGCTACTGTCACCCCCACTCCAACCTACTTTGACTTTCGGCAAGCGCAACGGAAAAACCGCATCACCGGTTTATGGCGCATGATGAGTGGTTACCGCCTGCCTTATGCCGGTGCCACGCTCGCGCTGGCGATCTCGGCCAGCGCCAAGACGGCTACCTTCCTGCTGTTGCGCTACTTTATTGATTCGATATTGTCCCCCGAACTTACCGGCCAGGGGGTCGCTGGCGGTTTGACGCGCGCCCTGCTGCTGGTTGCGCTGGGATTCGTCGGGTTGGCAGCCTTTGAAGGCGGATTTGCCTTCCTGTCCGGGCGGCTGGCGGCCTTTACGGCAGAGGGAGTCACTCGCCGCCTGCGCAACTTCCTGTTCGACCACATTCAGCGCCTGACTTTCAGCTATCACGGCACAACCTCCACCGGCGACTTGATCGAACGCTGCACCTCCGACGTGGACGCATTGCGTCGTTTCTTCAACGAGCAGGCCATCGGCGTGGGACGCATTATCCTGCTGTTCGTGATCAACTTCCTGGCCCTGCTGAGTTTGAATGTCCGGCTGGCCTGGTTCTCGATCATCGTTATCCCGGTCATCCTGGTCGTTTCGGTCTGGTTCTTCAAGAAGGTTACCAAGCGCTACGAGGAGTACCAGGAGCAGGAAGCTGTGCTCTCGACCACCCTGCAGGAAAACCTGACCGGTGTGCGCGTGGTCAAGGCCTTTGCCCGCCAGGATTACGAAAAGGGCAAGTTCGAAGGCGATAACTGGGAAAAGTTCCAGCGCGGCCGCCGTCTGCTGCAAATGCACTCGCTCTTCTGGCCGCTCTCGGACATCGCCTGCGGCTTACAGATGCTGGGCGGGTTTGTCTTTGCCGCCACGCTGGCCATCAACGGCCAGATCACGATTGGGACTTACCTGGCTTATGCCGGGCTGGTGGTCTGGTTGATCTGGCCAATGCGCAATCTGGGCCGCTTGATTGTGCAGACCTCCACCGGCCTGGTCTCCTACAGCCGTTTGATGGAGATCGTCAAGCAGGAGCGTGAACCCCTGACCGATGGCAAGATCCGTCCTGCAGGTCCGGTACGCGGCGAGTTGGTCTTTGAAAATATCTCCTTTGCATATGAGGACAGCCCTGAAATGTCCGTGCTGGAGGATATTTCCTTCCGCTGCGAACCCGGCCAGGCCATCGCCCTGCTCGGCTCGACCGGCTCGGGCAAGACCTCGCTGGTCAACCTGCTGCCGCGCTTTTACGATTACACCGGCGGCAGCCTGAAACTGGATGGTGTGGAATTGAAAGATTACTCGCGCGAGTACCTGCGCGGACAGATCGGCATCGTCGAGCAGGAGCCTTTCCTGTTCTCCCGCTCGATCCGCGAAAACATCACCTACGGCGTTGGCCGGCAGGTGCCGCCAGACGAGATCGAGGCGGCCGCCAAGGCGGCGGCTGTGCATGAGGTGATCCTGTCCTTCCCGGATGGTTACAACACGCTGGTCGGCGAAAAGGGCGTGACACTTTCCGGGGGGCAAAAACAGCGCGTGGCAGTTGCGCGCACGCTGCTCAAGAACCCGCGCATCCTGATCCTGGACGACTCGACCTCCTCGGTCGACACCGAGACCGAGGCCGAGATCCGCGAGGCGCTCAATCGCCTGATGCAGAATCGCACTACCTTCATCATTGCCCACCGCATCCAGTCGGTCATGAACGCCGACCTGATCCTGGTGTTGGACAAGGGCCGTATCGTCCAGCAGGGCACGCACGACGAGCTGCTGGGCCGGGACGGTATGTACCGCCAGATCTTCGAGATCCAGACCCGCATTGATGAGGAACTGGACCAAGAGATCGCCATTGCGAATTAATTTCAGGGCAGTCCGCCCGGACTGCCCTGCGGAGAACAAAATATGTCTGAAGAATTGATCGAACTCGAGGAAGAAGAATACACCAGCCCCCTGACGGCGCCGATCTTCAGGCGCATCGTCGGGTTGATGCGTCCTCACTGGCGCTGGGTGGTCGGTTTCCTGGTGACCATCGCGCTGACCTCAGTGATCGACTCGAGCCTGACCTACATCAACAAGCTGATCATCGACCAGGGCATCACCCCCAAAGACGTCTCAGCCCTATGGCGCCTGGCGATGATCTACGGCACGTTCATGTTGCTGCAGTCCGGGTTTGTCTTTGGTTTCATCTACCTGGCCGGCGTGCTGGGCGAACGCGTGCAGTACGATCTGCGTAAGAGCATGTTCACGCACCTGCAGGACCTGTCGCTCTCATATTACTCGCAGAACGCCGTCGGGCGGCTGATGGCGCGCGTCACCTCCGACTCGGGCCGCGTATCCGACCTGATCACCTGGGGCGTGCTGGACGTGACCTGGGCGGTGATGAACATTACCACCTCGACGGTCTTCATGCTGATCATCAACTGGCGGCTGGCGCTGATCGTCTTTGCCGCCATACCGCTATTGGTGCTGGTCGCCATCTGGTTTCGCAAGCTGATCCTGGTCGAATTCCGCAAGTCGCGCCGGGCCAATTCCAAGATCACCGGCGCCTACAATGAGAACATCTCCGGCGTGCGCGTGGTCAAAGCGCTGGGACGCGAGGATGAGAACCTGGACGAGTTCCAGGAGCTGACCGACTCGATGTACCACGCTTCCTACCGCGCTGCCTGGCTCTCGGCCCTGTTCCTGCCGACGGTACAGATCATCGCGGCCGTGACCTTGGGCTTGATCGTCTGGTACGGCGGCTTACAGGCTCAGGGGGGGCTGGCTGTAGCCGGTACGAAAACTGTCGGTTTAATCACCATCGGCGGCATCCAGGCCTTCGTCTCATACCTGACCTTCATGCTGTGGCCGGTGCAGGACATCGCCCGCGTTTATGCCGAGATGCAGCACGCGATCGCTTCGGCTGAACGCATCTTCAAGCTGGTCGACACCCCGCCTGAGGTACGAGACCGCCCCGGAGCCATCCCGGCCGAGACGCTGCTGGGCGAGATCGCATTCGAACACGTGGACTTTTACTATGAGGACCGCAAGCCGGTGCTGAACGACTTCTCGCTTAAGGTCAAGCCGGGCGAGATGATCGCCCTGGTCGGGCCGACCGGCGGCGGCAAGTCGACCATTGTCAATCTGCTGTGCCGCTTCTACGAACCGCGCGCCGGTCGCATCCGCATCAACGGGCGCGATTACACCGATTACACGCTCGAATCGATCCATGCGCGCATTGGCATCGTATTGCAGACCCCGCACCTGTTCTCCGGCAGCGTGCGCGATAACATCCGCTATGGACGCCTGGAAGCCGACCAGGCCGAGGTCGAAGCCGCCGCCAAGCTAGCCGGGGCGCACGAGTTCATCCAGGGCCTGCCCAAGGGCTATGACGAGAATGTCGGCGAGGGCGGCAACCTGCTCTCAACCGGGCAGAAGCAGTTGATCAGCCTGGCGCGCGCGGTGCTGGCCAGGCCGGAGCTGTTCATCATGGACGAGGCGACTTCCTCGGTCGATACGCTGACCGAAGCCCTGATCCAGCGCGGCATGGAAGCCCTGATGCAGGGTCGTACGACTTTCATCATCGCCCACCGGCTGTCGACCATTCGCCGCGCGGACCGCATCCTGGTGATCGAAGCCGGGCGCATCGCCGAGCTCGGCACGCACGCCGAACTGCTGCGGGCGCGCGGTCACTACTACCGCCTGTACACCCAGCAGTTCAAGTTCGAGAAGCAGCAAGCCTACGGCGGCGAAAGCCTGCTGGCCGCGCCCGAACCAGCCGCGGATT